>JAZQQX010000001.1:0-2878 GCA_045629325.1 Bacteroidaceae bacterium
AAAACCCTATATCGTGCGTGCGTAAGAAAGTTTTATAAGAAAATAATACCCCAAAGTTAGTAATCGTTGTGTAAAATGTTGAATTACTGAATGTTACAAGGGTAACTTTGTGTCTAAAAAGTTACCCTAAAAGTTACCCGCAGTGAAAATCGTCCTTCGCTATTTATATAATTTGTAATCGCGACACCGTCGCCTATGTCGCATCGTGGGGATAAAAAAAGGGATTGATATACAATTAGGTACGGAATGTTTTTTATTGAACGCGTCTTCGCATTCTATCATCAGTTAATGCCAACATGTATATCATTGCCATTATTTTTCTTATGTTTTTCTTTATACTCCTCATCAAACCTCTCCCAACTTCGTTTTGCATGAGGATTTCGATATCGTAGTTCAGGGTTTGTATCAAAGATCCTAGAAGTTCTCTCTTTGTACGGAACCTTCAATTCTTTGGGTATTCCTTCTTGCTTAATCTGCTTGAAGGAGGTTCGGAGAAAGTGTATTAGTATTTCAGAACCTGATGCCATAAAAGTCATAGGGGTTCCGTCATCTGCCCAAATCTGTATTCTTGCTGCGTAGTCCCTATCCAAGTTTTCTTTTGAGAAATCGTATGGTATGATTACGACATAGTAGAATCTACCAATGTACTGATTCCTGTTTTCCAATGATGGGAATTTACTAGGATCATAGTCATAAGGTCCGAGTATGATAGGCCGCTTGTACTCTCTATAATATTCTGGTGCAAATGCCATTGTCACCTCCTTGGCTGTTTCCACAAGATGCTTGTTGCGTTTCTTCTCGCTCAGCTTCTGGAGGTCAAGTGATTGAGCACAAGTAAATAAGCAGAATAAGATTGATACAGATAATAATACTATTCTCTTCATGGCTAGTGTATTAAATCAATTGATGAATATCCCCAAATAGCACAGGCTACCAATGACCACTGCTGGTCATTAGTGCCGGTGTAAAAAATATCAAATGCCGGACTTGTAGCAAGAAGTAATGTGGCAGCAAGAAAATGAGGGTATTTCATTTATATGAGCATTAGGATAGTGCTAGATCATTACTTTTGAGGCTGGAATATTTCTGTTGGGTATTTTTTAACAAATTCGTCAAATGAAGTGTTGAGAAAGTGAAATGCTATAGCGTCAACAAAGTAAATAGATAGAGGTTTCCCGTCGTGTTCCCATATCTTGACTCTTACATAATCATAGGCTCTTTTTTCTGTTGTATAGCTTACTAGGTAATATTTCTTACCGTAGTATTTTTTGAATTTCTCATCTGGGCCTAAATCTTTCTCTGTGAATTCTATTGGGCCGGATATTTTGCATATTTGGCAATTCTCCATGCCATCTTCACCGAAATGCTTTACTACCTTCTTCGATACTCTCTCAAGATATGCTTCCCTGTCTTTCTGCTTGATTTCAGACAAGTTTGTTTGTGCAACAGCGACGGATGAGAGCATCGCAAGTACCAGGGTATAGACAAACTTTCTCATGCCCTCTATTTCTTCTCGTTTTCCTTATTCTTTTTATACTCTTCATCAAATTCTTCCCAGCTCCGTTTCTCGTTTGGATCATACCGAAAGGTTGGTGCTCCTGCCCATCTTGAATGAAATTCGAAGTAAGGTAATTTCAAGCTCTCACGAATACCGTCTTTCTTGTATTGCTCAAAACTAGTGCAAAGAAAATGAATAACCAAGTTTTGAGAACCAGATTCTATTGTCATGGGCGTTCCGTCATCTGCCCATATTCCCACCTTTGCCGCAAAGTCATTGTTAAGGGTCTCCTTTCGGAAATCGTATTGTATGATTACGACATAAAACTGCCGTCCAACAAACTTTTCTTTTCCTTCAAAACCAAACTGGCTTGGATCATAGTCATAAGGTCCGAGTATGATAGGCCGTTTGTACTCCCTATAGTGCTTGGGCGCAAATGCCATCACTACCTCCTTGGCTGTTTCCACAAGATGCTTGTTGCGTTTCTTCTCGCTCAGCTTCTGGAGGTCAAGTGATTGAGCTGTTACAAATAGAAAGGATGACAATAAAAACGACAAAAAGATACTTTTTTTCATATACATTTAATATGCAAAGCTTTTTTAAAATATCACCACCTCGGCAAAGGCTGCAGTGATGCTCACCATGAGCACCGCAAAGGTAAGTAGAAATCTCTTCATATCGTGATGTGGTTTATGTGTTTCTTATAGACTAAAAGGGCTCTGCTATGCATAATCATGCATACGACCTTGCAAAAATAGAGAGATTCTTTGAGACCGCCAAATAAATAGGGACAAAAGACGCCATACCCTCTATTTTCGCATGTCGCATCGTGTTCCCCTTCCCTTTCCCTCTGCCATGTTCTAATCACGGGTCTGACCCGTGATTAGAACATGCTATGCCACGAAGAAATCCTCCTCGATAATTCCCAACTCGCCACACACATAGGCAACAGCTTTAGGAGGTAGAAGCTTCTGTGTGGGCTTCACACCCAGAGCGACAAGCTGTGCCCTATGATCCTTCAGCCATCTGCTGAGCGTAGGGCTGCTCATTCCTGCCGCCTGGGCGATTTCAAATTTCATCCTTGCTTTCATGTGTTTCTATTGAATTCCGGTGGTGTTTTTACAATGATACAAAGGTACGAAAAATTTACAAGATATGCAAATTTTCATACCACGAAACTATCACAAACTGTCACATCTTATCAAATCTTTCTCATCCTTACACAACCTATCAGCGTGGCTCCCAAATGTTGTAACTTTGCAGTATCATAAATGATACCGCGAGTCTCGGCTGCGCTCGGGATAAGAAGCGAGCTCCTTCTCCTCTCACTGGCACGAGACTTGCATTGAAAATCACATGCATATTGACCCGTTTTCGTCA
>JAZQQX010000002.1:0-16609 GCA_045629325.1 Bacteroidaceae bacterium
TAAATAATAATAAATAATAAAAGCTAATACAAGATATATAGGAATAATAACAAATACCTATAAATATTTAAAGATAAATAGTGTTATTTGTTATTGTGAAAAATTATACATATCCGACTTGTTCTTTTCTCTTCCCGTACATTGCTATGCCATTTTGGCCAATAATTTTATAAAGTATAGTCTAATAATTAGGTTTATATTTAATTTTTGTTTATCTTTGTGACGAAAATACTCATAATCAATTATATCTCCATGAAAAGAACATTTCTATCAGTTGTAATTTCCATGTTTGGGTTATTTGCTTTTGCTCAGCAGGTAACTTTCTATTCGCCAAACACGGTGCGTATTTTTAAGCAGGCTCCGGATCGAAAGATTATGCCCGGTGATGATTTGTCCCTGGTTGTTAAAGCTCATCCCAAACAGGTGAAGGTGAAGGAGACTGTGCAGGGTAATATTCATACCTACAGTTCTTCCATGCTTACTGTCAAAGTAGATGTTGCCACACAACAAGTATCTTTCCTTGATGCTTCTGGAAAAGTTCTACTTCAGGAGGGCAAGTACGCATTTACACCTATCAACGAAGGTCCTGATAAGGGTCGTTGCAAGGTAATGCAACAATTCAACTTGGAGAAGGACGAACCCATTTATGGTTTGGGTTTGCTCCAAAATGGTAAGATGAATCAGCGAGGAGAGAATCGTCGCATGATGCAGTCCAACCTCGATGACTACAGTCATTTCTTCCAGAGCCAAAAAGGTTATGGAATATATTGGGACAACTATTCTCCTACACATATCTCAGATCGCGGTTCGCTTAGTCTGGAGTCTGAGGTTGGTACAAAAGTTGACTACTACTTTATGTATGGAGTAGGGGTGACCTCACCATCTGGTGACAAGTGTACAGCTGCCGACGGTGTCATCCACGAAATGCGATTCTTGAGTGGACAGGTACCTATGTTGCCACTCTGGACCTATGGTTTTCATCAGAGTCGCGAGCGTTACAAGAGCAGTAAGGAGTTGCTCGAAGTTGTCGACACATATCGCAAGACCAAGGTTCCTTTTGACGGTATCATCCAGGACTGGCAATACTGGGGTAACAATTATCTCTGGAATGCAATGGACTTCTTGAGCGACGATTTCTCTGATTATAAGCAGATGATAAAGCATGTGCATGATGTCAATGCACACATGAGCATTAGTATCTGGGCCGCCTTTGGCCCCCACACCATCCCATTCCGCCAGCTCAACGAGGAAGGTCTGCTCTATGATTTCGAGACTTGGCCTCAGAGCGGTCTCTCTGCTTGGCCCCCAAATATGGACTATCCAAGTGGTGTTCGCGTGTACGATCCATATAGTGAGAAGGCTCGTAGCATCTATTGGGAGAACCTTACTCGCTTGCATAAGCTTGGCATTGATGCTTGGTGGATGGATTCTACCGATCCCGACCATCACAACTTCAAGGAGAGTGATCTCGATCAGGTTCGTCCTATCACAGATCCTGCTACCGGTAAGGACTTCCAGGGATCTTGGCGTAGTGTCCGCAATGCATTCCCTCTCTGTACCGTTGAGGGTATCTACGACAAACAGCGTGCCGCTGACAGCACCAAGCGAGTATTCATCCTTACCCGAAGCTATTTTGCAGGTCAGCAACGCACTGGAGCCAACACATGGAGTGGCGATGTAAGTTCTTCTTGGGATAGTTTCCGCAAGCAGGTGCCTATCTGTCTGAACTATACAATGACGGCTAATCCTATGGTTAACACCGACTTAGGTGGATTCTTTGCCAATGCATACAATCGCAGTTATATGGACCAGACTGCAACCAAGAATCCCCTCTATCAAGAGTTGTATGTACGCTGGATGCAGTTTGGTGTGTTCTGTCCTATGATGAGAAGTCACGGTACGGAGGTTTACCGTGAGCTCTATCATTATGGTCAGTCGGGTGAACCCGTGTACGATGCACTTCTGGGTGCTGTTAAGTTGCGCTACCAGTTGTTGCCCTATATTTACAGCACCAGTTGGCAGGTAAGCAAGAATGACGATAGCTTCATGCGTGCTCTTGTGATGGATTTCCGTCAGGACGAGAATGTGTGGAACAACAACAGAGAGTTTATGTTTGGTCGTAACCTGCTCGTTGCTCCCGTTGTAAACGCACTTTATACACCTGAGACAGCAAACCAGACAGATGAGATATCTGGTTGGAACCGCAACAACCGTTCGCTCTTCCAGCAAGGATTCAAGGCCGACTGGGATGCCAAGAAGACCTATGATGTTTACCTTCCCAAGGGTCAGAAGTGGTATGACTACTGGACCGGCCAGCTCTATGAAGGAGGTCAGACCTATAAGATGGATGCAACGCTCCAGCATTGTCCTGTCTTTGTGAAGGCAGGTAGCATTATGCCTCTTTGCAAGAAAGATGTGCAGTATGCCAATATCGCTGATTGGGAGACACTTGATGTTACTGTATATCCCGGTGCAGATGCCACCTTCACACTCTATGAAGATGAAGGAGACAACTACAACTATGAGAAGGGTAAGTACAGCACGATCCAATTCACTTGGAACGACAAGTCCAAGACCCTTACCATAGGTAAGCGCAACGGTTCGTTCCAGGGTATGGTGACCAAGCGTCAGTTCAATGTTCGTATCAATGGCGGACAGGCTAAGACTGTAAGTTATGCAGGAAATGCCCAGAAGGTGAAGCTATAAAAAGAACAAAAGCAAGCGTTCTTCTTCGAATGGAATAGGGTAGAGACCTTATATATAAAATAGTAAAATACTACCTTATCTATAAAAAGGAGAATCCTTTCCTTATATGTATTATAAAATATTTGTTCACTTGACCCCACCAAATACAAATGAAAATTAGATTTCTTTTAGTGTCACTTCTTTCGGCCTTTTCGATGTCGATGATGGCGCAGCAGTATCCTTTCCAGGATCCAAAGCTATCTGCCGAAAAGCGTGCAGATGACCTCTTAGGTCGCCTTACTCTGAACGAGAAAGTATCGCTCATGATGCATCAGTCACCCGCCATTGAGCGTCTTGGCGTGCCAGGTTTCCAATGGTGGAACGAGGCACTTCATGGAGTTGGCCGTAATGGCAAGGCAACCGTTTTCCCCATCACTATGGCCATGGCGGCTAGCTTTGATGACGCACTTCTTCAGGATGTCTACACGGCAGTCAGTGATGAAGCCCGTGCCAAGAATCAGCAGGCCAAGCAGAGTGGCAGAGTGCGTCAGTATCAGGACCTTTCATTCTGGACGCCCAACATCAACATCTTCCGTGACCCACGATGGGGTAGAGGACAGGAGACATATGGCGAGGATCCCTTCCTGACCTCCCGTATGGGTGTGGCTGTTGTACGAGGATTGCAAGGTCCCGATGATTCTCCTTATCGCAAGACACTTGCCTGTGCCAAGCACTTCGCTGTACATTCAGGTCCAGAGTGGAATCGCCACTCGTTCAATGTGACGAATGTTCCCTTGCGCGATCTTTGGGAGACCTATCTTCCTGCCTTCAAGGCACTTGTGCAGGAAGCCAATGTTGAAGAGGTGATGTGTGCCTACCAGCGTATCGATGATGAGCCTTGTTGTGGTAACAGCCGTTACTTGAAGCAGATCTTGCGCAACGACCTTGGCTTCAAGGGTCTTGTCACCAGTGATTGCTGGGCCATCTCCGATTTCTGGAAGAAAGGTTATCATGAAGTTGTAGAGACCAAGGGCGAGGCCTCAGGTATGGCCGTTCGAGCTGGTACCGACCTTGAGTGTGGTAGCGATTTCAATTCGCTTCCCGAGGCCGTAGAGCAAGGTCTTGTCACCGAGAAGGAGATCAATGAGAGTTTGAAGCGCCTTATTATTGCGCGTATTAAGTTAGGTGATTTCGACGACGATTCACTTGTACCCTGGACCAAGATTCCCCAGAGCGTGATCTGCAGTCCTGAGCATCGTGCACTCTCACGCAAGATGGCACAGGAAAGTATCGTGCTTTTGCAGAACAAGGGTGGCATTCTTCCTCTGAAGAAAAATGCAGGTAAGATTGTCGTGATGGGTCCCAATGCCAATGACAGTACGATGTTGCTTGGCAACTACAACGGTTTCCCCATGTATGCCGTCACCATTCTGCAAGGTATCCAGTCCAAGGCATACAATGTGAAGTATGTTGATGGCTGTCGCTATGTAGATGCACCTGCTAATCAGCCCAACCAGCGTCGTCAGCGCGACAATGTGAACCTTCAGGCCAATCCTTTCGGCAATATGGGTATGGGTGATGGCGCTCAGATGGATTCAGCCCGTGCAGCTCGTTTTGCCAACCTTCCCGATTCCGTACGCGCTCGTTTTGCCAATCGTATGCGTAATGGTGGCAATGGCGGTAATGGTGATTCTGTCAATACCCTTGCCAATCCTGAAGCCCGTACCACCAGTGCTCGCGAGGTAGCAGCAAGCAATGTGAGCGATGCCGATCTTCTCGCTGCAGCATCCGATGCAGAAGTTGTGATCTTCGTAGGAGGTATCTCGCCCCGTCTGGAAGGTGAGGAGATGCGTGTCAACTTCGATGGTTTCCGTGGAGGTGACCGTACCAGCATCGAATTGCCCGAGGCTCAGCGTCGACTCCTCAAGGGTCTTCACGAGAAGGGCAAGAAGGTCATCTTTGTCAACTGTTCCGGTTCTGCTATGGCTCTGCTTCCAGAGACCGAGTATTGCGATGCTATTATCCAGGCATGGTATGGCGGTGAGGAAGGCGGTTCGGCATTGGCTGATGTACTCTTCGGTGATGTCAATCCCTCAGGTAAGCTTCCTGTCACTTTCTACAAGAATACAGACCAGCTTCCCGACTATGAGGACTATCTCATGACCAATCGTACCTATCGTTTCATGAAGGAGAAACCCCTCTTCCCCTTCGGTTATGGTCTGAGCTACAGCCAGTTCCAGATGATGGGTGCTAAATATGCAAAGGATCAGGTGACACTTGCAGTTCGCAACGCAGGCAAGCTCGATGGCGATGAGGTCGTACAGGTCTACCTGCGTAGGGTAGGGGAGTTGGACGGTCCCAACAAGACCCTCCGTGCCTTTAAGCGTGTCAGTGTCAAGGCTGGCAAGACGGTCAATGTCACCATTCCCTTCCCCCGCAGCAGTTTTGAGTGGTGGGATGCCCAGAGCAACAGCATGCGCGTGCTTCCCGGCAAGTACGAGCTGATGGTTGGCAATAGCAGTGAGGCTCAGGTTGTCCAGACCATCACTGTTAAGTGATGCCATACAGACATCCCTTTGTTGAAAACTCTCTGCAGACAAGACATTACAGACAACATTTTGTTGACAACATTCCGCAGACAAAATTTCCACTGAAAAGTAGTAATAAGTTACTTTTACTTATAAACCGAAATAAGGGCGCTTGCAAACCTTGCAGGCGCCCTTACTCGATTAGAATAGGATAAATAATATTCAACCTTCGCTTGTGCTCAAGTTTTAGTTTTTGAGATTAAGTGAAGTATTACTTCTTTTTCTTGGTCTTGATGTTCATCATGTTCATATATGCAGTAGCATAGCGAACACCAAACTCGCGATAACCGGCAGCGTTGAAGTGCAGGTGGTCACCAGCGCAAGGCAGACCGTCGCTGCTGATAACGGTAGAGGTTGGGATGGTAGCGGGAAGAGTCTGGATGATCTCATTCATACCGGCACACACACCGCCTACGCTCTTACCTACAACCTCACCTGCGAGCAGAGGCACATCCTTTGCATTGAGACTCAGGTCGTTAAGCATGTCAGTATATACCTTGTTTACCTTGTCGGGCCAGTTCTTCTGTCCGCTGTTGGTACAACCCTGGTGCAAGAGGATACCCTTGATCACACCCTGCTTCTGAGCGCGGAGAGCGAGGTCGATGATACGGATATAAGGAATGTTGTCGTATCCTGCCATGAAGTTCTGGAACCAACCAGCCTCCTTCTTCACCTGTGCGGGATCGTACTCCTTAAACATATGCTCGATGGCACAACCGCCTACAGCCACATGGATCACACCGATCTTGATGCTGTCGGGCAGATTCTCAACGAGAGTACGACCGAAGTAGTCGGCAGGAGTCAGACCAGAGGTTGCACGGCACAAGGGAGGCTGAGCCACGCTCCACTCATACTTCTTACGGCCCTCACCCTTGTAGTTACCGGTGTTGGCAGGAAAGTCCACAGCAGCCATCAACTGGAAGCGGGGATCGTTCCATGCATAGTCCTCAGCCTCAGGCTTAGCAGCACCCTCCATGTTCGACTGTCCGAAGCAGATGAAAATCCAGAAGTTAGGATCGGGATGAGAGGCAAACTTGGGATTCTGTGACAAGAAGTCCTCTGTCTTCTTAGCACCACCGTACATCTCGCTTTGAGCTTGAGCCTCGCTCAGGCCCATACCCAGCAGCATGACAGCTGCAAGCAAAAACTTTTTCATGTTTTTCTTTGTTTGAGTGTTTATTAGATTAGATATTTAGATATAATCTTTCTATTTGAGGCAAAAACCTCCGTTTTTTCTTTCGCAAAGATATTAAATCTTCCCCTATTAGCCAATTATTTCCCCCACAATGTCCACTTCTATACCTTATTTTTTAGGGTAAGAGGCATTTCCGAGGCTGTCCTTTATGCTACATGGCCATCCATTATGCCTCAAAGTTGTCCTTCTGCAAGTTACGGTATTGTGTAGGCGACATTTTCATAATCTTTCGAAACATGCGCGAGAAGTAGCTCACATCCTGAAATCCGCATGCAGTAGCGATATCTCCCACATTCATATAACTTGTGGTAAGCAATCTGCAGGCTTTAGCAATCCTTATGTTCTCTATATAGTTGTTCACAGTCATGTTTGTTGCACTCTTCAGTTTTCTGTTCAACTGACTGTAACTCATGCACATGCGATTGCTCAAGGTGTCAGTGCTCAGTTCCTGCTTGTTCATGAGAGCCGTGGCATGGCTATGACATTCCTTGAGGAATCCCAGATCCTCCTTGGAGAGGTTCGATGAGTGCTCCTCGCTAATTCCCTGTCCCTGTAGTATCATCGATGTGAAGGCTGCCATCATCTGCTGTCGTTGAGTGATAAGCGTCTCTATCAGCACCATGAGTTCCTTGCTGTTGAAAGGTTTCTTGAGGTAAGCGTCAGCTCCGAGTTGCAAGCCCCTCATTCGGTCCTCGTCATCCACGCGGGCAGTGATGATGACGATAGGTATATGGCAGGTATCCTCTTGCTTCTTCACCTGTTCCAGCAACCCGAATCCATCCACCTTGGGCATGGTCACATCCGTCACGATGAGGTCGGGTAGGGTAGAGCTGAGCACTTTCAGGGCCTCCTCGCCGTCAGAGGTCAGTATCACATTGTAGTTGTCGCTCAGCAGATTGTGCAGGTATGCGCGTATGTCAGCATTGTCCTCGGCCACCATCACGGTAAACTTGCCCTTTCCTCTGCTCTTCTCTGAGGTTGCCGAAGAAGAGATGACAGATGCCGTTGAGTCCTCATCAGGCTTGTCGTTGCTTGTCTTCCAGGGCACCGTCACCGTTCCGTCCATCTTGCGAGCCGTCTGTAGCAACTGATCCACGAGACTGAGCATCATGTCGCTCTGCTTTCTTATGTCAGCCAGTGCCGCTTGCTGTTCATCCTCGTCCAACCGGTCTTTCTCTATTCTCTCCGTCAGTCCGTTTACTATCGTCAGAGGAGTGCGAAATTCGTGAGATATGTTGGCATACAGTTCCTTTTGTGCCTTGGCATTCCTTTCTATGCTCCGTATATTGTCCTCCATGGCTTGCCTTCTTTGTTTCTGGAAGCGACGGTACAGCACAGCTATCGTTATTGCACCAATGGCCACGCAGAGTGCCATCAGTCCCATCACCAGATACATCAACTTATGTTCACGCTCATATTCATATTTCCCTTGCAGTACGGCAAGGTCCTTCGAACTTCTTTCGTGCTCATAGTTGATACGCATCTTCTGCATCTCCATCAGCTTGTCCTGTGTCAGTATGCTGTCATTCAGTATGTTGGCTTCCTTTGTGCAGGTCAGCGCCTCAGGTGTGTTGCCCTCGGCTTCTGCTATCAGCGCCTTGATCCGGAGTGCTTCCACCTGGTGTTCCAGCGACTGGATGCTGGTGGCTCGCTCGTAGGCTATCTCTATGAGACCTTTGGCCCACTCCACATTGTTGCATTCCAGGTTGAGGCGTGCAGAGGCCAGTAGAGGTTCCAGGGTGTGCCAGTCGTCACCTGCCACAGCCAGCGTGTCGTATGCCTTGCGATACTCTTGGATAGCTTTCGTATAGTTGCCCTGTATCTCAGCTATCTCGCCAAAATAAGTATGGCAGAGTCCGATACCTGTTGTCGATCCCGCCCTTTTGTTGCATTCCATGGACAACTTATAGTAGTACATGGCCGAGTCTATGTCCCCACGGTTTTTCTTGATCGAACCGATGTTGGCATAGTTGATGGCAAGTCCCAGGTCGCTTTTCAGCACCTGCTCACCGGCAAGAGCTCTTCTGAACGACTTTTCAGCCTCCTCCCAGTCGCCGATGTTCATGTGTACATTGCCCAGTCCGTTCAGGCTCTTCACCAGATTCTTGCGTGCTTCATACGAGGTGTCGCCCTCCATCTTTTCCGCCTCTTGCAGTGCCATCAGGTGATATACCATAGCCTCCTCCTGGTTGCCCAGCCTTCGCATGTCCGTGCCCAGGTTGTTGTAGGCCACCACCACGCCTATGCTGTCGCCCACCTTTTGGGCCATCTGTAGCGCTTGTTCGTGTAGCGTGATAGCTTCGATAAATTGCGAATTGTTTCTCAGCACCGATCCGCTGTCGTTCATAGCCATCACATTCGCTTTCTCTATGGGGGTGGGGATCCTCGTGTTCTTCTTCTCATGACAGGCCGATAAGGTCATCGTGAGCAGACACATCAGTATTTTTATAGTAGTTTTAGTCATCATGCTGAGTGTGAAAAAGATGCGGTTCTAATCATATTTTTTACAAAATTATAAAAAAATATTATAGCCCGTGAGCAATTCCTCAAAAAAGTGTTGGCAGTATATTCTCTACAAACAGCAATTGTACATCGTAAGATGCAGATAATGAGAACAATACGCAATAATTATGCACGGATTGTCCTAATGAGAAAAATTTCGGTGAAAAGATAATCCTACCAATTTTTCGTTATTTTGCACGGATTTTCACAATAATTGCACAGATTGTCCTAACTGCATATCGTAAAAATCCATAACTTTGCATCAGAATAATAACAGAAAACTCCTTAACGAATCATTATAGCAATACGTTTCTTTTTTCTTCCAGTCGTTGGATGTTGATATCCGGCGGCTGGATTTTCTTTTTGGGGTGGAGGATAGTTATTATTAAACACTATATAAAAAAAAGAAGGTTGTCATCCCGACAACCAATCTTTTATTAACCTTAAATCTAATACCATGAAAAACACGATGCAAAGGTACGGCTTTCTGTGAAATCTGCAATACCTTGCCCTTTTTTATTTATGGAAAGATTTTCTTTCTTGATTTTTATCAATCAGGGTGGGGGAGTGCGATACTTCTTATGCGACAATTCCCATGCGTCAACGGTGTCTATCCCTCATCCAGCGTCCAGCCATGCTCTGCGTGGTATATCATCAGCTTGGTCATACCGCCATCTATGCAGATGTTCTCGCCGGTGATAAATCCGGCCTTCTCCGAGCAGAGGAAGAGCACCATGTGGGCTATGTCCAGCGGATTGCCCACTCTCCCAGCAGGTTGCTGTGTGGCATCGGGCCCCTCGTATATCGTATAGTCTGTGTCGATCCAGCCAGGAGAGATGGAGTTCACTCTCGCCTTACCAGCCAGACTCACGGCCAGTGCGTGCGTGAGTGATGCTATGCCCCCTTTGGCGGCGGTGTAACTCTCCGTCTGAGGCATGCTCATTCGGTCGCGCGAGGAAGAGATGTTGATGATCGATGCCCCTTTGCCCAGATGATCCTTCAGCAGTTTCACCAAGTAGAAAGGAGCCGTCACGCCCACCTTGAGCGCATATTCGAAGTCCTCATACGAGCAAGTGTCTATACCCTTCATGATGGGCAGTGCATTGTTCACGATGCAGTCCACCTTGCCATATTCGGCCACCACCTTCCCGGCAAAAGCCTCGAGCACCTCCTTGCTGGATATATCGCCCTGGAAGTAGTCCTTGTCTTGCCCCTTCTCGCACGCCTTGTCGATGACGCATACGGTAGCACCCTCTTTGCGAAACTCCTCCGTGATGCACTTCCCTATGCCATGCGCACCGCCGGTCACCACCACCACCTTGTCTTTGAACTGTTCAGCCATCTTTCTATTAGCGTATTATTAGTTCTTCTTTAGTTCCTTGGCAAACATCATGTCCAGTTCGCTCTGTGCAAACGGACAAGGTTCCTGCCGTATCTTAGCCAGTTGAAATTGCTTGCAGGCATTCACCACCGACTGCTCCTCAAAGCACTTAAAGAGCATGTCCTTCAGTTCGTCGAGTCGTTCGGCATCAGCCTCTGCAAATTTTCCACAAGCCTTGTAGCTCACATTCTTCTGGGGCATCACCTCGTGGTAGTAGTACGACCACACGAGCATTCTCATCCCCACATCGGGTGTCATCAGTATTTCTTGCATATTTCTTCTATATTTATATATAATGTTAAGCGTTGAGAGTTGAGTGTCGAGAGTCGAGCGTCGAGAGTTGAGGGTTGAGGGTCGAGCGTTTTTCGGGGATTCGAGTTATCGGATTTTCGCTCATCGTTCATCGCTCAACGCTCATCGCTCATCGCTCATCGTTCCCCTACACGCTCACGCCATACTCGTGCTTCACCTCTTCCATCACGAAGGTGCTCTCTATCGATGCGATATTGTCGTGCTTGCCTATCACATTGAGCAGAAACTGCTGGTAGTATCTCATGTCGGGAGCCTGCACACGGAGCAGATAGTCGAATGCTCCCGATATGTTGTAGCACTCCGTCACCTCGGGCAGATCCTTCACCATGTCGGTGAAGGCTGTGGCCATCTCGCTGTTGAGTCGGCGAAGCTTGATACTGCAGAACACGGCAAAGCCCTTGTTCAGCTTGTTGGCATTGAGTATGGTGGCATACTGTTTGATAAATCCCAGGCGCTCCAGTCGTTTTACGCGCTCAAAGGTGGGCGTGGTAGAGAGGTGCACCTTGTATGCCAGTTCCTTGTTGGTCAGTCGGGCATTGAGTTGGAGTGCGCGTAGGATGTCGGCATCCTTTTCATCGAGTTTGTACGATTCTATTTCGTTTGTCATATTGGGTTGTTGTTGGAAGAATATTCTTTGTATCGATACAAAAGTAGTGAAATATTCTTTTATATCAAAGTTTCTTTGCCAAAATCTGCCACAATCGTAACTTTGCAACAGAAAAAAGAACTAAAGCACAGTTCTTCGGACAACAAATATCAATCGCGTGTACAACTAATAAAAATACAACATTATGGAAAAGAAAAACTATCACATCGAGACTCTCGCACTTCATGTAGGTCAGGAACAGGCCGATCCCACCACCGATTCGCGTGCCGTGCCCATCTATCAGACCACCTCTTATGTCTTCCGCAACTCCCAGCATGCAGCCGACCGTTTTGGTCTGCGCGATGCCGGCAACATTTACGGTCGTCTCACCAACTCCACGCAGGATGTCTTCGAACAGCGCATTGCCGCTCTCGAGGGCGGTGTGGCAGCCTTGGCAGTAGCCAGTGGTGCAGCAGCTGTCACCTATGCCTTGCAGAATGTATGTCAGGCAGGTGATCACATCGTGGCAGCCGACAATCTCTATGGCGGTTCGTTCAACCTCATCACCCACACCCTTGCCACCCAGGGCATCAGCAACACCATCGTGAAGGTCAACGACCTTGCTGCCCTCGAGGCCTCTATCCGTCCCAACACCAAGGTCATCTATGCCGAGACCTTTGGCAATCCCAATTCCGATGTCACCGACCTCGATGCCATAGCCGAGGTGGCACATCGCCATGGTATCGTCTTCATTGTCGACAACACCTTCGCTCCTATCCTCATCCGTCCCTTGGAGCACGGAGCCGACATCGTGGTACATTCCGCCACCAAGTTTATCGGCGGTCATGGCAGTTCGCTGGGTGGTGTGATTGTTGACGGAGGCCGTTTCGACTGGAAGTCACAGGCAGAGCGCTATCCCACCATTGCCCAGCCCGATCCCTCCTACCATGGTGCCGTCTTTGCCGATGTAGCCGGTGCGGCAGCCTTTGTCACCCGTATCCGTGCCGTCATCCTGCGCGACACCGGTGCAGCCATCTCCCCCTTCAATGCCTGGATACTCCTTCAGGGTGTGGAATCCCTGCCTCTTCGCATAGAGCGCCATGTGGACAATGCACTCAAGGTGGTGCAGTTCCTTGCCTCTCATCCCAAGGTGAAGTCGGTCAGCCATCCCTCTCTTCCCTCTCATCCCGACCACTCGCTCTACACCCGCTACTTCCCCCAGGGTGCAGGTAGCATCTTCACCTTTGAGATCGACGGTTCGCAGGAGGACGCTTGGCGCTTCATCGACTCGCTCAACATCTTCTCTTTGCTGGCCAATGTAGCCGATGTCAAGTCGCTCGTCATACATCCCTACACCACCACCCACAGCCAGATGACTCCCGAGGAGTTGGCTTCCCAGCACATCACTCCCTCCACCGTGCGCCTCTCTATCGGTGTGGAGCACATCGACGACATCCTTGAGGATCTCTCGCAGGCACTCGATCAGATTTAATGGAATAAGTTTTACGAAAGACGAAATCCCCCCTGGTCATCGAAGGTCAGGGGGGATTTGTGTATCTGGGTCCTTCTTTCAAATTTCTCCTTTCTTTTATCTCACCACCTTGGTAAATTCGGGCTTCGCCCCTTCGGTCTTGGCCTGTGTCACATAGATGGTGGTCTCACCCTCCTGCGCCTTCACGCCAAACTCATAGTCGGTGCTGTTGGCCGTCTCGCGTACAGCCACGGTCTTAGGTGTGCCGAGAGGCATCTGGTAGTCGCCACAGGCCGCCTCGAAGATAGCCTTCTCCTCAGCCGTCACGGGATGATGCTCCATGAAAGCGGGCAGAGCCTCTACCTCGCCATCCTTGTATCCAGCCTCTATCAGCCAGCGGTCCACTTCCTCAGCCACCTTGTCGATGCGAGCCGTACGGATACCGTAGCCCATGGTCACCTCCGTCTCAGGCATAGCCTCCTGCAGATCCTTTGTACTGGTCTCCAGACCGCCACTTCCGAAGGTACAGAAGGTCACCACCTTCATGCCCTCAAACGACTGCGAGTGGAGCAGTCCGCCAATGGGCAGAGCATAGGTGCCAAACCATACGGGATAGCCCAGGAATATCAGGTCGTACTCACCCAGGTTGGCATTGAGAGGCTTCACTGCCGACACCTCATTGTCGGCCATCTCCTCCTGGCATCGCTGTATCGTCTGGTTGAAGTCGCCATCGTACGGCACCTCACACTCCACAGCCTCGATGTCAGCACCGAGTTGCTTCTGTATCTCCTCAGCCACAGCCTTGGTGGTGCCGGTCTGGGAGTAGTAAATCACGAGAATCTTGGGTTTGGCAGCCTCTTCCTGGCCATCTGCCTCACCTTTCTTTTGTGAACCACAAGCCGCAAGGGCAAGAACTGTCACTGCACCCATAAGGGCGACGATCGTTGCAAAGAATTTCTTTCTCATGTGTTTTAGGTTTTAAGGTTATTTTTTTCGTTGAGAGTTGAGCGTTGAGAGTCGAGCGTTGGGAGTTGAGGGTCGAGAGTTTATTCGAGGTTTCGAGTTTTCGAGTTTTCGCTCATCGCTCATCGTTCATCGCTTATTGCTCCAAGTTCTTCTTCCACTGCTCAGCCATCTCTATGAGTTTGCCGATGACGGTGGGGCTGTCGGCAGAGAGAGCCTGGTTGCCAGCCTTGAGATGCTGGAATCCCTTGGTCTCGTAGAGTGCTGTGATGAGTTTGAAGTCGTCGATGGTCACCTTGCCAAATGCCATGTTGGCCATCACTACGGGGTTGTAGGCAATGATGTAGTCGATGATGGCATTGATATGCTTTGCGCCTTCATCGTTAGCCGTCTGCAGGGTGTTGCTGTTCTTGCCCTGAGCCAGCTGGTCGCCCTGTCCGGTAGCCATATAGTAGGCGGTGCAAGCATCCAGGTACTCCTTGTTGATGCCGTCCTTCAGTTTCACGGGGTCGGGTGTCTCGTTGGCCATGATCTTGCCAAAGGCAGGAGCCAGATACTGTGTGCGCTCCGGACTGTTCATGTCCCTCAGCACCTCCATACGGCGCAAGGCCTGGCGCACATCGGGACTGTGCAGCACGGCAACGACAAAGTTGATGTCGTCATACGAAAGATGCGGACGATAATAGGGCAGGAACACCAGACGCATGTCGTCTAGCATCCGCTCACGGGTGTATTGCTGTACCTCCTCGGGAGTGAACCCAATACGAGGATTGAGTGTCAGCAGAGGAGTAAGCGTACGCATACTGATGGGTGTTTCTCCAAGCATGAGGAGCTGTCGGAAACCACTACGCTGAGGCTGAGCAGAGATTGTCAGAACGCTCAGGCAAAGGATAATGACTGAGATAATTCTTTTCATGGTATTAGATTAAGGTTATAAAATTGTGTTTTTAGGTTGGTTTTTGCAAAAATAATATAATTTTACATTCCGTGCAAGAACTTTTGAAAAATCTTTTCCTTTTCCCTGTTTTTTCGTGGGATTATTCTATATCCAAACACCCGAAAGGGTATAGAGGGCATGTTTTTAGGTTATCGAAGCATCGGATTATACCTTTTCGGTGTTATTTTATTGTATGAATGGATAATTTTTGGCAATGATATACTTTTAGGCACAAACACTGACAACTATATGAGGGCATCAACAGATGCCCTCTTTTTTTGACCACAATCTTCACCCGGAAGTTAAGAATTAAAAATTAAGAATTAAGATTTAGGAAGATGGGTGATTAAAAACAAATACAGGAAATACCCTTTGAGATGGGCAGGCTCTATGAGCCTTGTATGGCCTGTGCAAATGTACTTACAAGAGCGAGCACGTTGATGTCAAGATTCTTCACATACTGGGCCTTGGCGTAGAGCTTCATCTTTGCCTCGGGATCCTGGGGATTGACTTGGGGTGATACTGAATAGTTGATCATGGTGCTTTCTTTGATTAGGCCCAACGGTTAATCGTTGGGAACGGTGATTTTTGGGTCTCGTAGGTGGCATGCCCTCGTCATGCTTATGACTCGTCGTTGTCTTGCTTATGATCGGCGGTTGTCATAGTTATGACGAAAACGGGTCAATATGCATGTGATTTCTCTCAATCACAATGCAAAGTTACAACATTTGGGAAGGCCGTTGGTGCACATTGGTACGCTCTGGAACATGTGGTGTAATAAGGCTCAATATGGTGCAATAAGGTGCACTCATATTTGCTTATTTCGTAAATATTTCGTACCTTTGCATAAGAATAAGAAACTCCTACTAAAGAAACCGCTCGCCATCCCGACCTTTTGCAGTCGTGCAAAACGGAGTGACGCTTAGCTCCGCAGGGGCATAAGAACTAAAGAAACAATGGTTATAAATTTTAACTAGAATAAACGGAATCTTGAACCCTGAACCTTGAAATTAGCCCCCAACAGTAACGGAGCTCCTCCCCCAACGAAGTGTTCGGGGGAAGTCGGAGTGACTAAATGTCACTACGAGTATGTGTCAAGGCGGGGGTAGGGCTTAAACCTCATATACTATGAAAGCAAAACTAAATCAGAGATTGCATATGCCTGTGGCATGAGTCGCAGCACATTCACCCGATGGTTATCTGGCCATAGGTCAGCCATCGAGAAGCTTGGTGTCAATCCCAATACCCGCCTCCTGCCTCCCAATGTGGTGAGATATATATGCGAAGAACTGGGCATACACGAGGACGATTTTCACTGCGGGTAACTTTTGGGGTAACTTTTTAGACACAAAGTTACCCTTGTAACATTCAGTAATTCAACATTTTACACAACGATTACTAACTTTGGGGTATTATTTTCTTATAAAACTTTCTTACGCACGCACGATATAGAGTTTTTAGAGAAAAAATACCCCAAAGTTACCCTGCTGAATGTAAGGCACTAATATTCAACCATTTAAGAGGGTATCTTTTATTGAAAAAAGTTACCCTAAAAGTTACCCTCATAGGAAATTTGTAACTTTTTAGTTGTCCTTACTATGGCAAAGCCTTGCCACCTGGGTATGGGTATGTGGGTCACAATGAGCGTGTAGCCTGCTACCGATGCAGTGGGTGATGGCATTAAGGGCCTGATAGAGAGCATTAGGACGGGAATTTTCGGTACAAATGGCGTTTTTTACCGTTTTTTCCGCTCGTTTTCGGTCAAAATGTTTAATTTTGTAAATGAATAAATGCGCGCCCGTATCTAATGTGTCTATTTAGTGCCCGAGGCACCGATATGATAGGAACTCCTTAAATCCGCAGCCTAAATGTTTGGTCTATTCAAAATAAATACAGGTATAAAACAGAGAACGGGCGAGTGACTTTTTGTGGACGTTATGGCATACATGCTGACTTTTGTGTCCCCACCGCAGAAAGAAAGGCACAAAT
>JAZQQX010000003.1:0-37012 GCA_045629325.1 Bacteroidaceae bacterium
GAGTGTGCTTCATGTTCTCACCCACAACGGCGATGGTGGCCAGTCCGCTCTCCGCCTTCATGGTATACATACTGCCCTGCTCTATCTCCTTCTGGAACTCACGGTTGAGCACCTCGCAGGCTGCCTCGGCATCCTCGTCGCGCACGCCGATACTACTGCTGTTCTCCGAACTGGCCTGGCTCACCATGAAGACGCTGATGCCATTGTCGGCAAGCGTGCTGAAGATACGGCGGTTGACACCGATGACACCCACCATACTCAGACCGCTGACGGTGATGAGCGTGGTGCCCTTGATGCTGGATATACCCTTGATGGCCTTGGCATCGTCGCTCACGGTCTGCTTGATGATCGAACCGGGAGCATCGGGGTTGAATGTATTCTTGATGAGAATGGGGATGTTCTTGACGCAGACGGGATAGATGGTGGGAGGATAGACCACCTTGGCACCGAAGTTGCAAAGCTCCATGGCCTCCACATACGACAGTTCGTTGATGACATAGGCATTGCTGATGACACGGGGATCGGCGGTCATGAAACCATCCACATCGGTCCATATCTCGAGCACGCTGGCATCGAGCGCAGCAGCGATGATGCTGGCGGTGTAGTCGCTACCGCCACGACCCAGGTTGGTCACCTCACCACTATGGGCATCGGTGCTGATGAAGCCACCCACGAGGCTCACCTGTGGGATGGACTTCCAGTTGTCCTTGACCAACTGCTCTGTGAGTTCGCTCGCCAGCAGATTCTTGCCTGCCTTGACCTCGGTCTTGATGAACTCACGGCTGTCGAACCACTCCGCACCCTTCACCAAGGTAGCCACGATACGGCTACTGATGCGCTCACCGTAGGACACGATGGCGGCAGAGGTCTTGGGAGAGAGGTCGCGAATGAGATAGACACCCTGGTAGATGCTACGCAACTCCTCCAACAGCGAACGGACAACGGCCAGCAGGGTGTCGCGGTCCTTACCGGCAGGGATGATGGCATTGATCATCTCCTCATGGCGCTCTGCAATCTCAAAGAATGACTTCTGATACTGCGCATCGCCCTGATAGGCCAACTGGCTGGTCTTAATGAGTTTATCGGTAATACCGCCCAATGCAGATACTACCACAATGACTGGCTCAGACTGAGCCTCAACAATCTTCTTTACATTCAGAATGCTTTCCACGGAACCTACGGATGTTCCGCCAAACTTCAATACTTTCATTTGAATCCTATCAAAAATTAGTGTGCGCACCTATACATGCGCGCGTAAACAGTTCGCAAAGATACAACTTTTTCCGCACAATCTGCATTAAATTGTAAGTTTTTTGCCAATATATGTTATAAAAACGAACTTAAAAAATAAATTTCATCACTTACTTAAGGCCTCACAGCCTCACTCATTTCCGTTCTACCTTCACCGAGCAAGGATGCTGGAGACTCGTGCGCCACTTCTTCAGGTAGTCGAACCATGCCTGACTGCTGTGGTATCCGCCCTCCAACTGCATATCGGCAGCCACGCTGAGGTAATAGCGGATGTGACCATCGACAGGATGGACATGAACGAGGTAGTTGAGATCGTCCTCAATCACCTTCGTGAGATACTGAGGTTCGACATACACGCCCATGCCGAGACCCTCAACGAGATCGGCCGCGTTCTTGTCGGGCACATTGCGACCCCACGAGCCAACCAGACCGCTGGGGTCCGTAAATCCTTCATTGTCAGTCTCCAACTTCTGAACACCCGTGGCAAAGACATCCTTGTCGGTGACACCCTCGAGGAAGATATCGACCTGCACATCGCGATGCCCGCCATACATGGTGTAGCGCTGTGTCATCTGCACAGTCTTGCCATTGATCTGCCAGTCCTCGTCCCACATCTCAACGATGGTGCGCAAAGGTCCCTCCTCCACCACGCGCTGACCACGCGCCTTGACAGAGTCGACATACACAGGCTGACCATCGCGCAAGCCACGGAAACTACCGGCTCCTACACTCTGACCTGCCCAGAGGATATCCTCACCATAACCGGCTGCGAGAAAGTCGCGATTGGAATAGAAATTGACCGTGTCGAGTTCCATCTGTGGATGCTTCTTGCCATAGAGGTCGATGCTCTGACGATGGTCCATATAGACGCGGAAACCTACATACTCGCTCTCCCACATGGCACCGTGACCATAGATGGCATCGTACATGTAGCGGGGCGTCACATCGCCCTGAAACTCAATGCTGTTGATGCGGGGATACATGAACTTGCGGTCCCACAGTTTCATATGTGCGTGTACACGCTCGGGATACACTGCCGACTCGCCTTCCAGCCGGGGGCGAACCGTGTAGGTGCGCGATGAGTTGGCTGGCACATCGGCCAGGAAGAAGAGTTGGCCTCCCACAAACTGCGAGGGAATCTCCTGCAAAGACTCGGGACGATTATTACTCAAGTTGTGAGCAATCACCGTAAAGGATGACTTCTCGGGCAAACCTTCAAGCACAACCGGAATGTCGGTACGCAACTCACTGGTGGGATTTTTTACCACAACGGTTTTTTCCTTCAAGGTCTGAGCCATGCCCAAGAGTGGGAGGGCGAAGAGAAGGGATAATGCAAATGCCTTCATAATGTATTATTGGGGGTTAGTAAAGTCGGATAATCAAGAACGGGGGAGTGATGACACAAACTGCGCCGCCATCTCGGCACAGCGCTCACCGTCGACGCCGGCACTCACGATGCCACCTGCATAACCGGCACCTTCACCGCAGGGGAAGAGGCCTTGGATGCGGACATGCTGAAGCGTGTCGCGGTCACGAAGGATTCGCACCGGACTGGAAGTGCGCGTCTCTACACCGATGACCGTAGCCTCGTTGGTGAGGAAACCATGCTGACGCTTGCCAAAGGCCTTGAAGCCTTCCTGCAGGCGGGCACTGACAAACTTGGGCATCCAGAAGTGCAGGGGACTGCTGATGAGACCGGGAGCATAACTGGACTCGGGAAGGTCGTAGGAGAGACGGTTGTTGACAAAGTCGGCCATACGCTGTGCAGGGGCTGTCTGCTGACGATTGCCTTGCATCCAGCAATGGCGCTCCAGTTCCTGTTGGAAGTACATCATGCCCAACGGACCTTCCATATCGCGGATGGGGAACTCGGCACTCTGTATGGAGGCCAGATCCTCGGGATGCAGTTCGACCACCATACCGCTGTTGCTCCACTTTCCACCTCGGTTGCTGGGCGACATGCCATTGACCACAATCTGCTCAGGACCTGTGGCTGCAGGCACCACAAAACCGCCGGGACACATGCAGAAACTATAGACACCCCGACCGTCGACCTGCTGTACCACACTGTATTCGGCAGCGGGAAGATACTGTCCCCTACCCTCACGACGATGGTACTGCAACTGATCGATGAGCATCGAGGGATGCTCCAGACGCACACCTACTGCCAATCCCTTTGCCTCGATCTCAACCTTATGGGTGTGAAGCCACTCGTAGACATCACGGGCACTGTGGCCTGTAGCGAGGATGACGGCATCGGCCAGGAAGGTACGCTCTACCGACTTGCCCCCCTCCTGCTGACTTACCGAATCGCTAACCTGCTGTATCGTCTCAATGCCTCTCACCTTGTCACCCTCGACGATGAGGCCCGTCATCTTGGTCTGGAAATGCACCTCACCTCCACACTGGAGGATGGTGCGACGCATATTCTCAATGACGCGGGGCAACTTGTCCGTACCGATATGAGGATGGGCGTCGCTCAGGATGGCCGGAGAGGCACCGTGCTGAACAAACACATTGAGTATCTTCTCACTATTGCCACGCTTCTTGGAACGCGTGTAGAGTTTGCCGTCACTGTACGCACCTGCACCGCCTTCACCAAAGGAGTAGTTGGACTCGGGCTCTACGCGCTGTTCGGGACGGATGCGGGCAATGTCCTTCTTGCGTTCGCGTACATCCTTTCCGCGCTCCACCACAATGGGGCGATAACCTAGTTCGATCAGTCGCAAGGCAGAAAAATAACCACCCGGTCCGGCTCCCACGACGATCACCTCGGGCGCATCGTCGACACAGGGATAGATGGTCTCCTGATATTCGGGTTCGGTGGGTTGCTCACGCACAAAGACACGCACGCTCAAGTTGATGAAAATCCTTCGTTGGCGTGCATCGATGCCACGCTTGAGTACGCGGACTGCGGTGATGGCACGAGGGTCGAGACCTTTCTCGCGCGCCACATTCTGCTTGATGCTATTCTCGTTGGCTGCCTGTTCGGGCAGAAGGCGAAGTTGGAATTCGTGAATCATTTTTCAAAATGTTGATAGTCCTTACTTGAGCGCCACGCCCCGCCCCAGCGAAATCCATGCTGGATGAAAAGACGGTAGCAGAGGTCGTTGCGATCTATGATCTGGGAGGCGCCCTTCAGTTTGCCCTGCTTCTTCTTGCTGTCGCGGTTGGTGGCATACGACTGTCCTGCAAGAGGTTCGACGAGTGTCTTGCCGTTGCGTACACGCACATAGGGATTGTAGAGCGGATTGATGTCGATGGCCAGTCCCTTGCCATGCTTGCTCACGGTCTTGGTACCGCTGACGAAACGGAAGTTGAAGCAAGAAGTATTATTGTCCGTCATACTCTTCTGGTCGTCTGCATCATAGTGGTCGATGAGACGCATCCGGGCGATGACATAGTGCTGACGGTAGAGTTCCTTGAAGATGTCGATGAGGTCGTTGGCTATGGCTTTGTTGCATATCAACTCGCCCGTCTGCACACGGTTCTGCTCATCATAATGAAGCACCCTGAGATAACGGAGTTCGGAGCGTGGCGTAGTGCAGTTCTTTGCATACGACTTGCCCGAGATCAACGCGAAGATACTGTCGCTAAGCTCGTTAACGACAAAGTCCTGCGCTTCTACCCGATGCAGAGCACACAAACACACAAGCAGGATGATGTAACGCAAATACTTCAATTGTAATTATGAATTGTCAATTGTGAACTTTTCGATTAAGCGAGAGGAATAACAAGCTTGCTTGATTATTCCCGAGCGTGAGAGCTTTTACAGTCGTGCAAAATGCAGTCGAGGCGCAGCCTCAATTGTGAATTGTGAATTATGAATTGTGAATTGCAAAATGCGTTCTACCCAAACAATTCTCTTACGGCCTCACTTACCTTGCGGATGGGAACGAGTTCGATCTTATAGTCGTGAGGGTTGAGTCCCTTGAGGTTGTGGGCGGGGATGAGCATACGCTGGAAACCAAGTTTCTGTGCCTCGGCGATGCGTTGCTCTATACGCGCCACAGGGCGTATCTCTCCACTCAGGCCCACCTCGCCTGCCATACACACGCTACCGTCGATGGGGGCATCGACATTGCTACTCAGCACAGCTGCGATGACACTGAGGTCGAGTGCGGGGTCGGTCACCTTCAGTCCGCCTGCTATGTTGAGGAAGACATCCTTCTGGGCCAACTTGAACCCGACACGCTTCTCCAGCACGGCAAGGAGCATATTGAGGCGCTTGCCCTCGAAACCTATGGTGGAGCGCTGTGCCGTGCCATAAGCGGCGGTGCTCACAAGGGCCTGCGTCTCGATGAGGAAGGGGCGCACACCCTCTATGGCACTGGCAATAGCCACACCCGACAAGCCCTCGCGATTGTCGCTCAAGAGGAGTTCGGAAGGGTTGGTGACCTGACGGAGCCCGTCGTGGCGCATCTCGTAGATACCCAGTTCGCTCGTACTTCCGAAACGGTTCTTGATACTGCGCAGGATGCGATACATATAGTGCTGGTCGCCCTCAAACTGCAACACGGTATCCACAATATGTTCGAGCACCTTTGGACCGGCAAGCGTGCCTTCCTTGGTGATGTGACCAATGAGCACGATGCTCACACTGCCGGCAGTCTTGGCATACTTGAGCAAGGAAGCGGCGCACTCGCGTATCTGCGAGAGCGAGCCCGGACTGCTGTCCACAGTCTCGGTCTGGATGGTTTGGATTGAGTCGATCACAACGAGGTCGGGCTGTACCTCACTGATATGGCGGAATATCTCCTCCAGAGAGGTCTCCGTGAGGATGAGCAGAGAAGAAGCACCTTCCTGACCAGCCAGACGGTCGGCACGCAACTTGATCTGGCGGGCACTCTCCTCACCGCTTACATAGAGTATCTTACGGCGTTGCTGGAGACGGAGAACGGTTTGCAGTATGAGCGTACTCTTACCTATACCGGGCTCACCGCCCAGCAAGACCAAACTGCCCGGTACCAGTCCGCCACCCAACACACGATTGAGTTCGGTGTCGAGCATATCGATGCGAGGATCCTCGCTTGCCTGTATCTCGCCTACAGGTTGGGGACGGTTCTTGCGCTTGCCGTCAACCCCCGCAGCCTGCATGGCAGCACGCACTACGGCAGAGGATGGTTTCTCGGAAGCCACGCGAAACTCCTTCATGGTGCCCCACTGTCCACAACAGGGACACTTGCCCAGCCACTTGGCACTTTCCTGTCCGCAATTCTCGCAGACATACATGGTTTTATCTTTAGCCATACTTATTCGTTGAAATAATGGCAATGAGGACATGGACCCAACTCATGGAGCGGGATGCCACAGTTGCCACAACTATAGAGAGGTCGGGTGAATCGTATGTAGTACCACACGGACGCTACGACATAGATGGGGAAGATGAAGTAGCCGATGTGGTAGAGCGTAGTCAATGAGAAGAAGACATAGAGAGCGCCCATGAGTGCGAGCATGGAACAGAAATAGATGCAGAGTCGCACAAAATAGAGTTGGCGCACCATGTCGATGAGCGTGGCAATGAAGAACAGCAACATCAGCCACAGAGAGGCCAGAAAGGCACCGAGCACCCAGGGCACGGCAAAGGGATTGAGCGTGGGGTGGAAATAGAAATGTTGCCATGTCTGGAAGGCATAGAGTTGCATGGTGCTGTAGAACACGGCTGAGCCTGCCAAGGTGAGATAGAGCAACAGGGGATAGGGACTGCAGATGTCGTTGATGTGAGGCAGAGGCATGTAGCGCAAAAAACTGTGCCTGCCACCATAGCGACGACAATGGCGACGATAGGATATCACACGCAGACCGATAAGCACGATGAAGCATGCCAAGAGGAGCAAAGCTATGCTGACATGCACATCGCTGAAGAACATGATGGCTATGCTGATGGGATCGCTTGGCGTGACATTGCGGAGGAGGTAGGACTCACGCGCCCAACCGAAGCACTGGGCATCGCGCACAAGTTTCACCCAGACGGAATCCTCGGCATCCTCCGACACCTTCACGATCTCTGCCACAAGAATCTGATCGCCAGAGG
Organism: Bacteroidaceae bacterium; assembly: GCA_045629325.1. Lineage (GTDB taxonomy): Bacteria > Bacteroidota > Bacteroidia > Bacteroidales > Bacteroidaceae > Physcousia. The sequence goes on from JAZQQX010000003.1 coordinate 7,286, forward strand.
TGAGCGGGATGGAATCGGGTGAGGTGAAGAGGAGACCCACGGAGCGCTGAATGTCGGAAAGGAGCACCATGGTGTCGGTACGCACCTCAAAATTGAATCCGATGGAGTAGTGATGTGTCAGTGCAAAACTGGCCTCTTGCATCACCGTGGAGTCGTCGCTCAACGAGTCGCGCGCCTCCGACCACTCTGGATCGGAGAAGGTATCCTTACTGCACGACATACCCAGTACGACGAACAGCAACAGGGGGATACAAAGCGCTAACTTTCTCATAACGATCGAATTGAAAATTGAAAATTATATACTCTTCGATTAAGCGAGAGGCTTAGCCTCAATTATGAACTCTTCGATTAAGCGAGAGGAATAACAAGCTTGCTTGATTATTCCCAAGCGTGAGAAGAGTCGAGGCATAGCCTCAATTATGCATTATGAATTGTGAATTATGAACTACCCATCACCTTCATTTGGCAATTCCTGCAGTCGAAGGCCAAGGGGAAGACACGCCCATCGGCCGAGCGTAGGGACAGCGTATGTGCCTTTGCCCCGTGATGTTTGGGACACATGCCGAGTTCGTAGCGGATGCAATAGCGCGTGGTCATCAGTACCGAAGCACGAGAGGCCTTGAGTTCGAGCGCCTCATCCACATCCGTTGCACCTTGAGAGAGGTAGAATGCACGCGCCTCACGGTTGGCCACATTGGCCAGATAGGTGAGATGCCCGGGTGCTGACTGCTTGCCGGCAAACGCATTGAGCATGGAGGTTGTGCCCTGAACAGCCGAGTGGCCAGCCTTCCCCGAAGGCGTATGCTCTTTCGCAGAATCCTTGGGGCGAACAAAAGGTCGGGCATCACGGTGACAGGTCAATCGACGCTCATCCATGAGGGCTGTGACTTCGCGACGCCACGACGCCAGCAAACTGGCAGGGATGAAACAATCGGAAGCCTCATCGAAGGGTATACTGACCTCAACAGCCTGCGCCTCATAGCAGGTGTCGCCCAAACGCTCCAACTGACGGCACACACCGTCGTGCTGGGGTGAGCGGGCAGGCTGAAGATCACAGGTGAAGGTGGAAGACACTTCGAGTCCATCCTCACAAGTGAGTGTAAGCACGAAGGTATCGGCGGCACGCTTCAGTTGCCACGACACAGCGATCTTTCGTGAGGCCGTGGTATGTGACAAGGTCTGCTCGAACGCCTGGTCGAAATTGCGGTAAAGTGGCATACGGGGACGCAAGCCACGAGGCATCTCCTTGGGATAGAGGCAGTTGCCTTCAACCCTGTTCACGCGGAAACCTTGCAGATGACCTTGGTCATCGAGGAAGCAGAGACCGTCACCATTGCTAAACGATGCCACCCCACTCACAGTGAAGCATCCCCGACGCAGTTCCTTGACCTGTCCCACACGCTCTCCCATGCTCTTCGGCGTAGCGAGTTGAACCATATCCGGGGTACGACCGTGAAGGAAATAGTTGGAGAAACCACGATTGAAAGAGCGATGGAGATTGGGGGTGAAACTGAAGCGGGTGGTGCCTTGCGAACTGCGTTCGTAGTCATCAGGGCGACGACGCATGATCTCATCCAGACGCTGACGATAGTAGGCTGTGACATTCTTCACATAGGACACATCCTTGAGTCGGCCTTCGATCTTCAGGCTCGACGCTCCTGCATCGAGCAGGGCCTCAAGATCGTCGCTCCGATTCATATCGTGCAAGGAGAGGAGGTGGCGCTGATGCTGAAGTTCCTTACCCTCCTCATCGATGAGGTCGAAAGGCAGGCGACAGAACTGTGCACACTCTCCACGGTTGGCACTTCGCCCAAAGCAATACTGCGAAGCGTAGCACTGGCCGTTGTAACTGACACAAGTGGCCCCATGCACAAACACCTCGAGCGACATGTCGGGCACGGCTTCGTGGATGGCGCGTATCTCGTCGAGGGTGAGTTCGCGAGCGAGAACAGCCTGACGGAAACCCTGTTCGTAGAGCCATTGCACCTTGGTGGCATCGCGGTTGTCCATCTGTGTGGACGCATGCAGGAAACCGTCCTCACTTCCTATCATACGGAGCAGAGCGAGGTCCTGCACAATGAGTGCATCGACATGAGCCTCACGCAGTTCGCTGACCAAAGCGCGCACATCGTCCAACTCATCATCGAAGAGGATGGTGTTGACCGTCACATAGATGCGAACTCCATAGAGATGGGCAAAATCCGTCAGTTGGCGGATGTCGTCCACGCTGTTGCCAGCCGAGGCACGGGCACCGAAGCGAGGTGCACCGATATACACAGCATCTGCGCCGTGAAGTATGGCTTCACGCCCCGTCTGCAGGTCTTTGGCTGGTGCAAGGAGTTCTATCTGTCGCATGGAAGGTTGTTAATGAATGTCGTTGATGTCGTAGGGGGTCTCCTGGTACACATAGTAGTTGAGCCAGTTGCTAAAAAGCAAATTGCCATGACCTCGCCAGGTGACGAGAGGAGGCAACGAGGGATCATCGTTGGTGTAGTAGTTGAAAGGCTTGTGGATAGGGAGTCCCTTACCCAGATCGCGCTTGTACTCGGTGTCGAGGGTATAGGGCGAATACTCGCTGTGACCGGTGATGAAGAACTCACGACCGCCACGAGCCATCACTATGCCCACGCCACTCTGCTCACTCTCGGCAATGAGTGTGAGTTCGGGCACCTTGAGGATGTCCTCACGGCGCAACTCTGTGTGGCGACTGTGAGGCATATTGAAAAGGTCGTCGAAACCGCGGAAGATGGGCAACGACGGGCACAATGGCTTCTGGGGGAAGATACCGAACATCTTCTCAGGCAGAGGGTACTTGGGTACACCATAGTGATAGTAGAGACCCGCCTGCGCGGCCCAGCAGATGTAGAGCGTACTGGTGACATGGGTGCGAGCCCAAGAGAAGATCTCGCTTATCTCGTCCCAATAGTTCACATCCTCGTACTCGAGATGCTCCACGGGTGCACCGGTGATAATCATACCGTCGAACTTCTCATCGCGCATCAGTTCGAAGTCGCGATAGAAGGCCTGCATATGCTCCACGGGTGTGTTCTTGCTCGTATGAGCCTTCACCTTCATCAGGCAAATCTCCAACTGCAAGGGTGAGTTGGAGAGGATGCGCACGAGGTCGGTCTCGGTGGTTATCTTCAGTGGCATCAGGTTCAATACCACAATCTTTAAGGGACGGATGTCCTGACTGTTGGCGCGAGTGTCGTTGAGGACGAAGATATTTTCGTCCTTCAACAGATCAATCGCGGGGAGTTTATCGGGAAGTCTTAATGGCATTTGTTTAATTCATAATTCATAATTCACAATTCACAATTGAGGCTATGCCCCGACAATCGCTTAACTGGCAAATTCATAATTCACAAAAACTACGGAGAAGGAAGACTACCCGCTTAATTGTGAATTATGAATTGTGAATTGTGCATTGTATGTTTTACCAAATCGTCACACGGTCCTTCTTGGGAACGAACATGGGATCCTTCTCAGTGATACCGAATGCCTCATACCAAGCATCGATGTGAGGAAGCTGTCCGTTGACACGCCATTTGCCCAACTGATGAGGATCGCCCTTCACGCGCTTCTGGATCTCCTCGTCGCGAATGTTCTGACCCCATACATTGGCATAAGCCAGGAAGAAACGCTGTTCGGGAGTGAAACCGTCGATATCATTCAGAGGAGCCTCCTTGGTGGCATTCTTGAATGCCTGGAAAGAAACCATCAGACCACCGTGGTCGGCCATATTCTCACCGAGGGTGAAACTACCGTTGGCGTGCAGACCGGGAAGAACCTCGATGTTGTCGTGGAACTCACGCATCACCTGAATACGCTCCTCGAAGCGCTTAGTATCCTCCTCGCTCCACCATGTCACGAGGTTACCCTCCTTGTCGAACTTACTACCCTGGTCGTCGAAGCCGTGAGTCATCTCATGACCAATCACAACACCGATAGCACCATAGTTGAATGCATCGTCGGCCTCCATGTCGAAGAAGGGAGGCTGGAGGATACCTGCGGGGAAGCATATCTCGTTGGTGGTGGGATTGTAGTATGCATTGACGGTCTGGGGTGTCATGTGCCACTCGTCCTTGTCAACGGGCTTGTTGAACTTGCTCGAGATCATATCCTGAATCTGCCAACTGTTGATAGCAAGCATGTTGAAGAGGTAACTGTTGCCAATCTCCAGCGAACTATAGTCCTTCCACTTGTTGGGATAACCCACCTTCACATAGAAGGCGTCGAGCTTCTCCTGTGCCACCTTCTTGGTCTCTTCGCTCATCCAGTCCTGTACGGCGATACGCTCACCCAGTGCAATCTGAAGGTTCTTCACGAGTTTCTCCATACGCTCCTTGGCAGCAGCGGGGAAGTAGCGAGCCACATAGAGCTGACCCAGAGCCTCGCCCAGACCATCCTCAACGGCAGCCACGGCGCGCTTCCAGCGGGGTCGGTCCTCTGTCTTACCACTCAACACAGTGCCGTTGAAAGCAAACGAAATGGCACGAGCCTCATCATCAAGGTAAGAAGAAGTCATGTCGATAGCATGCCAGAGGTATATGTTCTGCAAAGCCTCTGCACTCTCCTGCGCGAGGATCTTCTCCACCTCGTGGATAGCCTCGGGCTGACCTACGATGACATCCTTGATCTGCTCGGGATTGACACCGAAGTTCTCAAAGTATGCATTCCAGTCGATACCAGCAAACTCCTTCTTCAGGTCGGCATAACTGAACTTGTTGTAGTTGGCCTCGGGATCGCGGAGCTCCACCTTACTACGGCTTGCATGAGCGATGCGAGTCTCGATGCGCATTACATCCTCCATGATACGCTTGGCATCTTCCTCAAAGAAACCATCGTGCTTGCAGAGTTTTACGATATACTCCTTGTAAGCCTCACGGATCTTCTTGGTAGCATCGTCCTCCTCTACATAGTAGTCCTTGTTGCCCAAGGTCAGACCACCCTGATAGATGTTGATGATATTGTTCTTGCTATCCTTCTCATCAGCACCGATGTACACACCAAACAGACCGCCTACACCCTGAAGTTGCATCTTGGGCCATACGGTCTTGAGCCACTCTGAAGCTACGCCGGGAGTGCCATAACCGTCAGCACAGAGGAAACCGATGAGGTCGTCCATGCTATTCTCGTTGAGAGTCACGCTATCCATGGCACTGTTGTAGAGATCGGCAATCTTCTGCTCCACACTGCCAGCCTCAAGGTTGCTCATAGAAGCCACGCTGTCGATGATGCCCTGCAACTGCTTCACATTGTTCTCGCCCAGCACATCGAAGGCACCATAGCGACTGTACTCTGCTGTGAGAGGATTGGCCTTCTGCCAACCACCGGTAGCAAACATGTAGAAATCGGAACCTACCTGATAGGTGGTGTCCAGATTGGCCAGGTCGATACCCGACTTCAAGGATGCAGTCTCCTTACATCCTACCATCATAGCCATACCAGCCACAACGGTCAAAAGAGTTTTGTTTTTCATCTTTTTTCTGTTATTTGATTTATTGATTGTTTTCCAATTCTTCCAGTGCTTCGGCCCATGCATCTTCTGCTTCAGAGAGCTGTACCTTGAGTTTGCCATACTTCTCATAGAGCGAAGCATCCTGACTGCCTTCGGGGGTAGCAAGTTTGTCCTCGAGTATCTTCACGCTGGCTTCAAGCAACATCACCTGTTCCTCAGCATCCTTCACAGCCTTCTCCAACTTCTTCTGAAGACGAGCCTGCGCCTTTTGCTCCTCGTAACTCAAACGGGCTTCGGTCTTGCCAGTGGGAGCTTCTGCCGTACTTGCCGTCTGTGACACATTGAGCGATGCCTCGTTCTGGGCTTGCAGGCGAAGCCAATCGTAGATGCCACCCAGGTGCTCCCTCACCTTACCTCCGCCAAACTCATAGACCTTGTCCACCAGTCCGTCGAGGAAGTCACGGTCGTGGCTTACCACGATGACCGTTCCGTCGAAGTCCTTCACAGCCGACTTCAGCACATCCTTGCTTCGCAGGTCGAGGTGATTGGTAGGCTCATCGAGTATCAGCAGGTTGACGGGTTCGAGGAGCAGTTTGATCATGGCCAGACGCGTGCGCTCTCCACCCGAGAGCACCTTCACCTTCTTGTCCGAAGCCTCTCCGCCAAACATAAAGGCACCGAGGATGTCGCGTATCTTCAGGCGAATGTCGCCACGAGCCACACGGTCGATGGTGTCAAACACGGTCTGCTCGCCATCGAGCAACTGCGCCTGGTTCTGTGCGAAATATCCGATCTGCACATTGTGGCCCACCTTCAGTTCGCCATCAAAGGGTATCTCGCCAAGGATGCATTTCACCAAGGTAGATTTGCCCTCACCGTTGCGCCCCACGAAAGCCACCTTCTCACCACGCTTGATGGTGAGGTTGACATGGTCGAACACGGTATGGTCGTAGTCCTTGCGCACCTCGTCGCAGATGACGGGATAGTCGCCCGAACGCTGGGAGCACACAAACTTCAGATGCAGACTGCTATTGTCCACCTCGTCCACCTCGATAGGCACAATCTTCTCCAACTGACGGATGCGTTGCTGAACCTGTATGGCCTTGGTGGCCTGATAGCGGAAACGGTCGATGAAGGCCTGCGTCTCTGCAATCTCCTTCTGCTGGTTCTCGTAAGCACGCAACTGCTGTTCGCGACGCTCCTTGCGAAGATTGAGATACTCATCATACTTCACCTTGTAGTCGTACACCTTGCCACAACTGATCTCCAGCGTGCGGTTGGTCACATTGTTGATGAAAGCACGGTCGTGGCTCACCAGCATCACGGCTCCAGCCTTGGTTTGCAGGAATTGCTCCAACCACACGATGCTCTCAATGTCAAGGTGGTTGGTAGGCTCATCGAGCAGAAGCACATCGGGGTGTTGCAAAAGGAGTTTGGCCAACTCAATACGCATACGCCATCCGCCTGAGAACTCACTTGTGGGACGGTCGAAATCTTCTCTACGGAAACCCAAGCCCTGCAAGGTACGCTCCATCTCACCCTGATAGTCGAGTCCGCCCATCATCTGGAAACGCTCGCTCAGGTGGGTGAACTTCTCCACGAGATCCATATACGCCTCACTCTCATAGTCGGTGCGTGTCATCATCTCGTTGTTGAGACGGTCTATCTCAGCTTGCATCTCGTGTATGTGGGAGAAGGCCGTCTCGGTCTCCTCGCGCACGGTCTTGCCGTCGCTCAGCACCATCACCTGGGGCAGATAGGCAATGGTCGTACCCTTGGGCACGCTCACCACTCCCCCGGTAGGCTGTTGCAGTCCGGCTATGATCTTCAGCATCGTACTCTTGCCGGCACCATTCTTACCCACAAGGGCAATGCGATCGCGGTCGTTGACCACATAACTCACATCGCTGAAAAGGGCCTTGGCAGAGAACTCTACCTGTAAATTGTCTATTGAAATCACTTTGTTATATCTTATTCGTGTGTAAAATCCACTGCAAAGGTACAACAAAAAAGGGTAAGACACAAGGTTTTCACATTATTTATACGCCTGCACGCACAATCTTTCCATCGTGTATATACAAGCCACGCCTCGGAACCTCCTGAAGTGGCCGTCCCTGCAGGTCGAAAAGTCCCCTCTTGGCCATCACGCCTCCATTGTCAACAGGCGACTCAATACCGGTCTGGTAATCCTCCAAGGCGTAGAGTTCGTCGAGATAGGCCACACGCTCCTCCACCCATTGTGCCATGGCCTCAAAAGTATATTCTCCGGAGTTGCGTACCACGGGGGTCACGCCTATCACATCCTTGGTGGCAATCCACAGACGCCCCTCATGCTTCACCGTGTCGCCTTCCTCATACGCTTTTTTCTTGTCATAGCCGGGGATTTGCGAATACCTCTCCCAATCCTCACACAAGGACCACCCTTCCCCGCATACAGGGTCGCAGTAGCAGGGGCTCTCCGGCCATCGCTGGCGCTCCATCTGATAGAGGTCCTCGCCTACTCTCTTACCCCACTCATAGGCAAAGTCCTGCACCATCTCTGCCGTCAGTACGCCTCGCGAACGAAGGTCGCAATAGCGCATACGCTCATCGTCCTTGAAGTAGCGATCCAACCAGTAGAAAGGTCCCGTCACCACCCGGTCGGCACTCAATGTGGCCGGACGGGGATAACCATAGAGCGTGATACCGAATGTCTGGTCGAGGTCGTAGGGCATCACAAACCATTTCACGCCATCGTAGGTGAACCATTGCCAGTTCTTGAGCGTACCGTCACCATTCATCAGCAAACGGAAAAAGACGGCATAGTCCAGCATGCTTTCCACATCATACAGATACTCAATGGCACTCCTCATCTCTGTCTCGGTGGCTCCTTTGATCTCTCTTGCCGTCAGTTCCTTGCGATAGGAAGCCATAGCCATGACATAGTCCTTCACCTTGGCCGAGCGCTCCTTGGCTTCCCTTACCTCCGGACTGTCGCCTGCCACATTGTAGTTGGAAGAGTTTCTGCCCATCAGCGTCGTGGGTTGCTCTCCCTTGTACACGGCTCCATTCTGGGTATAGAGGTCCTGCGGATTGCGCACCTCAAACTGTGCCCACTGAATGGTTCCACGGAAGATATTGTCGTCGTTCAGATTGCCGTCAAGATGTATATGTTCGGGCAGATGACTCTGCTGATTGTAGTTGTGATGATTCTTTCGCAACTGCCACACATAGATGCCCATAAACTCGTCTCCGAGATACAGTTCGCAGGGGAAACCGTCGGGCACGCATCTTGCACGAGAGTCCCATCGGTTAAGTCCGGCACGCTCCCACACAGGGTCACGGTCGGCCGTCAGGGCCCGGTAGAGGTCATAGCCTATCTCACCTATGCCTCTCGAGAAATCCGTGTAGAAGGCCATGAAGATAAAACCATCCTGCGGTACCCAGTCGCCTATCTGTATCTTGGTAGTCTCTTCGCCTTGCCAGTCGTCCTCGCAGAAGGTACATGTAAAACTTTTTTTAGGAAAACGGGTTGAATACCCTCCATGCAGATGCAACAGCACTTTCTTCTTGAAGCGATGTCCGGCACCGTCATCCAGTTCCAGTTCGGCCTTCTTCTCTGTGGTGCGCGATGTAGGCAACTCCTTGATACCGGTGATGCGTACCGTGGCCCTTTGTGGTTCTGGTATAGCAATGCTTTCCCAATTGCTCATGTCCACAATTGACCCACCATTCGTTTGGGCATAAAGTCCTACCCGCACGAAGAGCATCATGCCAAGCAAAATTGCTTTGTAAAGGAAATTCTTCAATAGAAAAATACTATTTACCATTTCTTCTGCAAGGTTTTCAACTCCTTCTTGGTGATAGGCAACACGGTGCCATGGCGAGGATAGAAATCCTTGGTGAACGACTCGGGGCGGGGTGTGAAATGATAGAGGTCGGAACTGCGCTGAAATTCGTAACGGCCATTGCTATAGAGGTCGTACATCAGCACCCAACCATCGCCGTCCTTGGGATTGAGACGGAACACGCCACTTCCCTCTACGCTGATCTTGGAATCGGCATAGGCATCAATGAAACCTTCTTCCTCATACCAGGGACCGTAGAGCGAACTACTCACAGCCTGCTTGATGCCATTCTTGTACTCCTTACCTTTCTCATCCTTGACATTACCCTTGTAGAAGAAGTGATACATACCCTCCTTGTCGATGATGATGTCGCCATCGATAGCGCCGTAGGTGGCACTGTACATCAGTTGGGGTTCGCCCTCAAAACCGGTAAAGTCGGCATTGGCATAGGCACAGTAGTAGTCGAGCGTAGAGCGTTTAGGATCGCTGGCATCGGGATCCTTCACTCCCTTGAACTTCACTGTAAAATAGATAAGGTACTTACCCACATTTGTGTCGTACACCGTCTGTGGCGCCCACACCCACTGCACATTGCCAAACTTCTCGGGATAGGTCTTGGTGAAATCAATAGCAGTAGAACTCCAGTCTGTCAGGTTTTTGGAATGCATCAAGACGATACCGGGATTGAAGCCCCAACCGTTCTTAATGGTATACATATCCGTAGCCACGATGTAGTACCCGTCATTCTTGGCACCACGCAGGATGTGCGGGTCGCGTATACCTCCGGTATTGCTCGTTGTGTCTGCACTCACTACGGGTTTGTTGCCATTGAGCGCATGCCAGTTGATGGCGTCTTCACTCACCGCAAAGCGGAGCATCTCCTGTTGCTCGCCACGCCCCTCAAAGTAAGCAAAAAGGTAAGCCGTGGTGTTGGGGGTGGTAGGAAGGAGCTGCTGGGCCTTCTGCGCTTCTGCCTTACTGCCATATTCGGGGGCTATGAAGAGATGTTCAGGACCATCGGTGGTGATGTCGCACTTCAGGATATTGCCGTCTGCATCGTATTTCAACTCCTGCATACATACACTACGACTGTAGGAAGTACCTTCGGACAGCGCCCCGTTGTGGGTGAAGAGGATGCTCTTGCCCTTGAATTCGACTATACCGGGATGTGTGGTGTTGCTATTGCCTGCCACCTCGCTGAAAATACCTTTGTATTCATAAGGACCATCGGGCCTGTCGCTCACAGCATAGCCCAACTTCTCGGGCCAACCCTGTGCAAAGGTAAGATAGTACTTGCCATTATGCTTATGTACCCAGGGCCCCTCGGTGAAGTTGCTATAGGCGGGTGTGATCTCCTTGATCTCCCCGTCAATCTCTATCATGTTCTCCTTGAGTTTGGCCACATAGCACTTTCTGTTGCCCCAATAGATCCAGGCTTGCCCGTCATCGTCGATGATCACTGCGGGATCGATGCAAGCCCAGTTGTGGGTAGTTCCCTTGCAGTCGGCATTGGTGAGCAAGGGTTTGTTCAGGGCATCCTTGAAAGGACCGTAAGGACTGTCGCCCACAGCCACACCTATACCACACCAGTTGGTGCTCACATAGTAGTACCACTTGCCTCCGCGCTCTATGACATGTCCGGCATAGGCATTGTTGGAGTTCTGCCATTTAAACTGACTCACCTTCAACGGTGAGGGATGCTCGGTCCAGTTGCGCAGGTCGGTGGTGGTGAACAGCGCCCACTCGTACATCTTATATCCACTCTGCCCTCCGGCATGGTCCACACCGGTGTAGAGATAGAGGGTGTCGCCCTTCACATAGGGAGCGGGATCAGCGGTGTACTTGTGACTGACGATAGGGTTCTGCGTCACGCGCCAGCGATAGAGTCTGTCGGCATTGGTCTGGAAGGTCTGGGCAAGGACGGGCATAGCAAGTGCGATACCCAAGAGAAATGTAACGGCTTTCTTCTTTGGAATAAACATGGTGGGTATAAAACTTATTTTGACGGCCAACTGATGGGTCTATTTTTTAACTTTTAAGTGATTCGTATCAATGAGATTCCCCTCGCAATAGAAGCGTATCTCGCCGGGGGTGTCTGTAGCGAACGAGGTATTGACGGGAAGAGTCGCCTCTTTCTCCTCGTAGGGATGTAGGGCGGAGAGAGGCACACGACCTTGCACCTGACCGTCGATCACAAATTCCACCTCACAGGGTCGCGAAGCAGAGAGGCCGAAGTTGGTGATGCGTGTGCGGAGTACGGTGGCACCATTGGCTGTTCCTCGCTCAATGCTTCCAGCAGAGAGTATGGCAGGACGATAGTCGATGTCGGGACGACTGGCATAGCCGTACACCATTTCACCTTTCTTGCTACAGCCCAACAGTTTGGGTGCCCAGTCATCGGATGCTATCTGGGCCGTCTTGACATCGAAGGTGAGTATCAGGTCGTTGCCCTCGGCAGTGGCCTTCTGCACCTTACTGCCACCTCCATAGTTCACCACCTCATATCCACCAAAGCGGATACTGCCGAGATCGAGTTCGGCAAGGGGATTAGTGCATTCGGGGGTTGCCTTCACACGCACACGGATGCGCTTGGTCTTGGGGGTAAGGGGGTCGAGCACCTCGAGAAGCAAACCGGGATTGAGGGGTATGCCGATGTTCTTCGAACTGTGTCGGTCGCGAGGCAGGTCTTCGTTCTTGAGCGTGTCGATCACGGCAAAGTTGATTTGCTCGGCACGACCGTAGGTATCTTGCATGATCTTGGGACGCTCGTACTTGAACCAGTCCTCCACCTCTCCATTCTTATGTCGGGCCACACCGGGCAGATAAGCCTCACCGGGTTCGACTATCCAATGCAGACCATCCAGAGAGCGTTCGTACCATGCGATACGCCCGAGCCAGTCGTTGACAATCAGATGATACTGCAGGGAGTCGCGCCAGATAACGGGATCCTCAAATTCGCCCTTGACGGGTGGATACACACGGTGGTCGGTCAGTTGCCTGTAGGCGTCTGTCAGTCCGTCACGACTAATCCATATTCCTCCACCACGGCACACCATCAGCCGGGAACCGTCCTGCCGACGACAGAAACTCAAGTTGCTCAATCCCTCGATGATATTGCGGTTGCGCTCATCAAATGTGAAACGGCCATAATGCCATACCTTACTGTCGGGAGCATCACCAATGTAGTAGCCATCGATGACATACACCACCACCCTGCCGTCGTCCAAACGATATGCCTCAGGGTTGTGCCCCTTGCCAACGGTATTGACCACCCGGAAAGGACCTATAGGACTGTCACTCACAGCATGATACACTGTGGAATATTTCCAGAACATATGTCCTTTGGACGAATCCTCGGGCCAACCGGCCACATAGAGGTGATACTTACCATCGTCCGTCTTGAGGATATTACCTCCCCAATACGACATTCCGGTCTCTTCCAGACCATTGTCCACATAGCGGTTCTGCACGGCCTGTGCCCCCCACAGATGTTCGCCCTTTCGGCCATCGGGCATCGGTAGGAGGCGGTCCATAAACCTTCCACCCTCTATCAGTCCCTCCCATTCGGCAGGGCGCTCACGATCTTCCACCTGGGCCATACATACAGAAGTGGCCAACAGCAAAATGGCAAGGAGAAATCCTTTCTTCATATTCGTCTGTAGATTTTTCATCCCTCCTTAAGACAGCGGGGGAGAACTCAATTATTACAGTTCGGGTATATCTATCATCGTCTCCTTGTAGCCTTTGAGATGCTCGGAGAAATAATCCACCAGTCGCCAGTAGAAGTACTCATTCATGTCTCCAAAACCATGGCGTTGCTGGGGCAACATCAGCATATCAAAGCGCTTGCCAGCACGGATGAGGGCATCCACCACGCGCATCGTATTGCCAGGATGCACATTGTTGTCGATGTCACCGTGTACGAGAAGCAGATGTCCCTTGAGGTTCTTGGCTATCTGAGGATTGGTGGCAATGCTGTAGGCAAAGGTGGTGTCGTTCTTCAGCGCATCCTCCTTGTCTTCCTTCACGATCTCCTTCACGCCGTGGTGCGTCTCGCTCCACCAGCGATTGTAGATGTTGTTGTCGTGATTGCCGGCACAACTGACTGCCACCTTGAAGAAATCGGGATACTTGAGGATGGCTGCGGTGCTCATAAATCCACCACCGCTATGGCCATGGATACCCACCTTATTTATATCGATGAAACTATACTTATTGGCCAACTGCTCAATGGCTGCCTTCTGGTCGGCGAGTCCATAGTCGCGCAGGTTGCCATATCCGTAGTTGTGATACCACTTCGAACGGTCGGGGTGACCTCCTCGGTTGCCCACGCTGATCACGATGAAACCTGCCTGTGCAAGGCGGTCGGTGCGTACGGACATCTTGGTGAAGGGATAGTAGGTAGCCTCTACCTGCGGACCGGGATATACATAGTCAATAATGGGATATACCTTGGTGGAGTCGAAGTCGAACGGCTTGTACATCACACCCCAAAGGTCGGTGACACCATCGGCCGCCTTCACCTTAAACACCTCTGGGTAACGGTAGCCCTGGGCCAGGAGCATATCCATGTCGGCCACCTCGAGATCCATGATCTTGATGCCGGAATTGCTAAAGAGTGCCGAGCGAGGCTGACTGTCCACCCTGCTGTAGTTGTCCACATAGTAACGGCCGTGGTCGTCCATATAGGTGTCGTGGTAGAAGTCGCCCAGGGTTATCTCACGAGGCGCGCCTCCGCCAAAGGTCACCTTGAACAGATGCTGGTAGTAGGGATTCTCGTCGGGATAGTATCCGTTGGCGGTGAAATAGACGGTCTTCAGGGACTCGTCCACCTTGACGATATCCATCACATGATACGATCCTTCCGTAAGTTGCTTCTTCAAGTTGCCATCGCCATCATAGAGATAGAGGTGCGCCCATCCGCTTCGCTCACTCCAATGGATGAGCTCCTTGCCACCGTTGATGACAGCCAGCGGGCGCACTTCCTGATAGGTGTTCATGCGCTCGCGGATGATGGGACGGATGGTATCCTCGCCCAACACATACTTGCACACATCGATGCGATGGAGGTCACGGCTCGAGCGGGTGAGGAAGAATTCCTTCTTGTTGCCCAACCAGGTGAGAGGCAGTTCGTGGCGGTCACGGTCGGTCTGCTTGCGTGGCTCATATCCGAGCGAGAGCGACTGATCCTTGAAGGCCGAGGTGTTGACTTCCTTATAGGTGCACGCTTCCACATCAAACACATAGAGGTGTACCTGGGGAATATCCTTCTCGCCGGGCATCTCATACTTGTAGGTTTCGAGCGTGGGACGGGGCTGTGCCAGAGAGTTGACCACCCACAGTTCCTTCACCTTGCGATTGTCCTCAAGGAGCACGGCGAAGTGCTTGGAGTCGGGACTCCACACCAGGCGTACGCCCTTTCGCTTGCCGTTGGCGAGCGTATCGGTGTTGAGATAACTGTAGGGCATGCCAAAACCGAAATCCTTCTCGCCGAAGGTGGTGAGTTGAGTCTCAACAATGAGCGAGTCGAGTTTCTTGTCCGACAACTTGCTCTTGTCGTTCTTCATCGCATTGTCCTTGATGCGCTCATAGTCGGCACGCGACATCTTGTAGAGGTTGAAGTCACGCGCAAAGACCACGGTCTTGCCATCGGGCGAGAAACTGGCCCAACTGGGATACACCTGTTGCTTCCAGCGATTCTCAATGCGTGTCAGTTTCTGATTGTCGGGGTTGTAAGAGAAGAAGAAGGTCTCTGTGCCCTTGGTAGGCTTGTAGGCGGAGGAAGTGTCTTCGCGAAGTTCATTCTTCGTAGTGACATAGAACTCGAATGTTCCGTCTTCCTTGGCCTCCAAACCTGATATAGGAAGGTGGTCGGCCACAATGGGATCGTGGGTGATAAGCGTCAACTGCGCTGCCAACTTCTCACGGTTGAAAAGGGGCTTCTTCGTACGACCAGAAGGATTGACGATGTACCAGTTCATACCCTTGCTGGTCTTGTAGGCATACCAGAAGCGATCTCCCTTGGGTGTCCAGTGAGGATCAACCTGGGTAGAGAAGAGCATGTTGGTCAGTTTGCCTCCAGAGAATTTTCGGGCATGATTGTAGTCTTCCTGATAGTCGTAGGTCTGTGCCGACACGGCAAGTGTCAGTACGCAAGCAAGTATGGCAAGTAGAAACTTCTTCATTATAACAACAGCAAAATACGGTGGGGACTTGAAGCGAAGAAACCGCAAGCCAGGGTTGGCTGGCCTGCGGTCCCCCATATCAAAAGTGAGATTTAAAACATCTTATCGGGATACTGGCCATCAGCGTGGAGCTTAGCAAGCTTAGCCACAACCTCGGGACGATCCTCGGGGTAGGTCACGCCAAACCACTTTGAAGTGGTGGGAAGCACCTCACAGGTAGCCTCGCCCGACTTGATCAGGTGATCCACCATCAAGGGGATGAAGAACTCGCTCTTCAGGTTCTCCTGGTTCTTGGGATCTGCCAGGAACTCCTTGAAGTAAGCCTCGCTGTACTCGAAGTAGTCGGGAGTGAAGCCCCAGAAGTTCATTGAGCAGGGAGCGTTCTCGCTAACGGGAACCCACTCGCCGTCGTCAGTATTGTCAGCACGATAAGCCACGGTGCCATCCTCGAGGCGAGCAATCTTGGTACGCTCAACCACAGAGGTCAGGTGGTGTGTCTGATCATCGTTCTCGCAGATACCACGGCTCACGGTACCACTCTCAGAGAGGGTGTTTGCAACGCTAAAGCCAACCATAGCATACTTGCCCTTGCTGCCCTCGGGAAGTTCGCTGAGGAACTTGCCCATTACCATGAAAGCATCGCGATCATAGAAGTCGTCACAGTTGAGCACAGCAAAAGGCTCCTTGATGCAGTCCTTACCCATGAGCACAGCGTGGTTGGTACCCCAAGGCTTCTGACGACCTTCGGGAACGGTGAAGCCTTCGGGCAACTTATCGAGTGCCTGGAAGCAGAGTTCGCAGGGAACCTGTCCCTCATACTTAGCAAGAATCTGAGTGCGGAACTGCTCCTCGAAGTCCTTACGGATCACCCAAACGATCTTACCGAATCCTGCCTGAATGGCATCGTAAATACTGTAGTCCATGATGCTCTGGCCCTGAGGACCCAGAGTGTCGAGCTGCTTCAGGCCACCATAACGGCTACCCATACCTGCAGCAAGAAGAAAAAGTGTAGGTTTCATTTTGTTAAATATTGAATTAAATGTTTTGCTTACCGCGTGCAAAGATACACAAAATATTTCTATCTTCCAAATGATTTAACGATTATTTCCCTTAAAGGGAAATGAAAATCAGGAAAAGACATGCAGGTAATTTTCAGGGGAACTATTAGTAAAAAAATTATTGTATGCAACTTACTACATATCAACACATTACAAACGCCCGGATAACTCCCCTAACTTATTATTCTATAAACCTTCTTACCTGCGCCCGCGTTATAAGAGTTATAAAGAAATAAATTAGCAAATTCACCCATAAGGAGTTAACACGCTTAATTTCAGCAACTTGTCAAATAATTCTTATTCAATAAAAGTTAGCAAGAAAAATACCCACTGAAAAACCAATTTTAGTACGAAATATTTACACGGCAACAAACACGAGATTATCATATTCCACCATACCGCCCCACACTATGCACATATTACCATGCTCAACTATGCGTACCTGCACACACCACCAACCTTATAACCACAGTTTACAAAATAGGGCAAACAGACCGTATACCGACCTCGCTTCGTCATAAGTATGGCAAAGGCTTGCCATAAGTATGATAAAGGCAAGTCATAAGCGTAACGAAGGCAAGCCACCATAGGGCCTGAAAAAGAGAAGAAAAAAACAGCAGAAACAACAGAAAGCAAGGACGAGAAGTGGGGAAGACGACAACTTCAAGAAGTCACCAATTGTGCATAGCGAGTCAAGAGCGTCCCAACATCACCAGGCAATTCCTGTTGTTTTCGATACCGTAAATCGTGTGAATTATATTTACAATATCCATTCATGACGAAATTGCACCGCTCCCCTCCCCCATACGGGCACGAATCCGCCTTAAAAAAGGCGGACAAGAGGGATAGCACCCGTTTTATGATTAGAAAGGATAGCCTATGGCAAAATGGTAGCCCAGGCTTTTTCCGAACTTGGGCATGTTGTAATAGCCGGACTTGCCCGTGTCGTAGGGGGCATGAATACCAACGCCTACATCAAATCGAACAACGATGAAATCGAGGTCGTAACGGAAGCCGAAACCGGAACCTAAAGCCAGTTCCTTACCCAAATTCCTGAAACGGAAGGCACCACCGGGATGGTCCTCATTGTTCTTCATCAACCACACATTACCCGCATCTACAAAGAGAGCACCGGCCAACGAACCGACGAGCGGGAAACGATACTCTACATTGGCCTCAAACTTGAGGTCGCCCATCTGGTCGATGTAGTTGTAGCCACCATGGGCAGGGTTATATGAACCGGGACCGATACTGCGAAGGGCAAAGGCACGAATGCTATTGGCACCACCGATACTGAAGAGATCGTTGTAGGGGGCAATGACCGAATTGCCATAACTGACCACCGCGCCTGCCATGAAACGAGCCGCTACATAGGTGCGCGTGCTCTTGATCTTGATTCGGTCGGTGAACTCTGCCGTCATCTTGAGATACTGCGCGAAAGGTACGCCGAAGAGGTTCTTGTCCAACTGTGAGAAGGACTTGCCGAAGCAGGCATAGATACCGCTGGTGAGATTGCCAGCCTCTTTCACGGTGACCATCAGACTACGGGGATTGCGAGCATTGCGACGACTGGTCTTGGTGAAGGTGTACTGCATGGAAGGCACGAACTGATCGCGCATACTGACATAGAGGGCTTGGTTAGCCGAGACGATACTGTCGAAAGCTTCCGTGGAATGGAGTTGAAGATTGTAGTCGAGACGGAAGAGCGTAAGGTCGTGCTTCACCGTGGGTGTGCGTTGCAACGAGTAGTCTACGCGGGCACCCAACGACACCCTGCCGAAGTAACTTGCACGATTGAGCCAATTGGCCTCCACCTTGAAAGAGGTGCTCGAAAGACTATGGCGCAAGAACTTACGGCCCAAACCGAACAATTTGATATAGGGATAGTCCAAACTGACAGAGGCACCGTACTCATAACTGTTGAGCACCGAGGAATGACCGTGCGTATTGGCACCCGTAAGCCACTCATAACTGCCATAGGCATGGAAACCGAGCGACTCGGCACCACGGAAGACATTGCGCTTGGTCATAGAGAAACTCAAGCCCGGACCCACATAGCCGTTGCTCTTGGTTGAGGCGTTGGCCTTGAACTCTGCATCGTAGGGCTTGTCCAACTTCAGGCGCATGATGACATCGAGCGAGTCGCAAGTGGCTGTTGTATCGGCAGGAACATATTCGGTGGATACAATGCTGAAGATGCCCAACGAACTGACTTTCTCCTGTACAAAGTCCATCAGTCTCTGCCGGTACAGATCGCCTTTGTTGTAGAACAGCAGACGGCGAACCACACCATACTTGAGCGGGGAGCGAGGAGAGGCGAGCGAGGAGCGTTGAGCGGGGAGCGATGAGCGGTGAGCGGTGAGAGTTGAGCGTTGAGGGTTGAGCGATGAGCGTTCAGCGGTGAGGGTTGAGAGTCGTGGGTCGTAGAAAAACATCTTGACAGAACTACGCCCTATACTATCGTTGTAGACATCCATCTCGCCATCAACATCGGTGAGGTAGATGCGCGTATTGCGAAGGAAATATCGCTGACCTGTGACCTGGGGAAGATCGGCAGAGGGGCGTACCTGTAACTGCACCCAACCTGGGCGTTGCAAGGTATCGGCACGGTAGGTGAAATAAGAGGGTTGGTTATAGTAGTAACCGTTGTTGCGGAACAGGGAACTCAAACGCGTACGCTCTGCATCAAGACTCTGCGTGGTGAAGGGACGACCCGTATGGAGTTCGGTGGCTCGCATATTCTTCTGTATCAGACTGTCGGCAGAGGCAGAGAACTGCTGATAGTCTATATGGTCAAGTCTATGAAGCACGCCCGGAAGCACGGTGTATGCCACCTTCGCCTTGCGTGGATTCTTCTGTGGTTCAACCTCATAGAGCACCTGTCCACCAAAGTAACCGAAGTTGTGAAGCACATTCTGTGCCACCTGTGCACGAACACGGGGATTGACCGAAGTGATGGTCTTGGGGTCGGCAGCAAAGGCATTGAACATCCACTTGCCAAACTTCGTAGGACTGCCCACAAAACGATTGTAGAACCACAGACCGATAGGGAGCGGGAAACGGACACGCGAACTGCCAAAGAGACTGTTGTTGGGAGCAATGCCCAGTACTGCTTCAACCTCCTCCTTGACCTGCGCCATAGCCTCACGGGAGAGTGCTTCTTCGGCCTTGAAAGAATCGCGCTGTGCAGGACTCATCTGTGCCAGTTCCTCCTTCGTAGGCGTGAGTTTTCCATTGCCTTTCAGCAGGCTCTCCACACTGTTGTATGCATCGGCAACGGCGGTTATGACGCCTTCCTCATCCTTTGCCAAATTGGCATTTTTCTTTACATTTCGACGCCCATAAGACACATCGCTGATACCCGTATAAAGCACCTCGCCCTCGGGCAGGTAGCGGGTCTCATAGCAGGCAAACTGGGTAAGTACAAGGAGTACTACCCAAAACCAGCGAAGCGTATGCACTATATGTCGTATCATCCTATTCATCCCTTTCCATCAATTTGCCTTGTCGGCTTTGTTCGCCTTGTCTGCCTTATTTGTCTTCACTCGCTTTGCATCCGACTTGTCGCCATTCTCCTCCTTGTTGCGGAAAAGGAACAGTTCACCCAGTCGGGTTGTCTTGCGTCGTAGTACAAGAGCCGCGCCCATCTCTGCCACCTTGCCTTCAAGCACAGACTCAAAATTGTTGTCGTAGAAGAGAGTGACATAGCGCGTGGCACTCTTGTCGAGACGATACTCCAGACTCACATTGTCGATGATGCTCAATCCGTTGTTCTCTGCCTCGCTACCACTACTTACCTTACCTCCGATAATCAGACTGATACGATTGCCCCAGAAGCGCTTGGCAAAACGGAAACTATAGTCGGTAGTGATATTTCCACTTGCTGTATTCGTATTCTGCACGCCCAGACTCAAGTCAATAGAGTTGAGTGCCTTACCGGTGATCTGGCTGATCTGACTGTTGAGGAAGGAGTTGAGCGCATTGGTGGTGTTGAAGCCACCCGTATTCTTGCCTTCCACCACATACATACCCGTGGCCATCAATGTCACCGCCACACGACCGCGTTGTTCGGCTGTCATCTGTGCTATCTCGTTCTGTATATTCAGATCCTCGGGGGCCTCAAGGGTAAACTCAAGACCCATATCGTTGAGCGTCTGACTGACATTCATACCCACATTGAATGCCACACTGCGAGGCGTCTGGTTCTCCGTGATAGTGGTATTGAGACGCTCGGATGCAGAGATGTTGAGACGAGGATTGAAGATATCGCCGTTGAAGTCCACATAACTGCCACTGGCAATGTCACAATCCTTGAGTGTGACAACCATCAAGGTGTAGTTGAGACGCCCCTGAAGAATGGTGTAACGACCATGCAACTGAAGACCACGGCGCTCATCATAGGTAAGCGTGAGATCACCTCCACCCTCGATATTGGCATAGTTGGCACCATCCTCACTCAAGAGGCAATGAAGTTGTGCGCTGGAGTTGATATTCACTCCGATGCGCATATTGAGATTGGAGGGCGATTCCACCTCGGGCTTAACCACAGTCACCGTGTCGGAGAAGTCAACGAAGGTAACGAGGTCGGCCATCTCGTCCTCAACCGTGATGGGCGAATCCTTCAGTACATAGGTGAGATCCGTATTTCCCAACACAGACAGGTTGCCCGTGACATTAAGGTCGCTCAGCAGTCCCCTAACCAGCATATTGAGATCCACATACACC
This sequence comes from Bacteroidaceae bacterium, assembly GCA_045629325.1. GTDB lineage: Bacteria > Bacteroidota > Bacteroidia > Bacteroidales > Bacteroidaceae > Physcousia. The sequence goes on from JAZQQX010000003.1 coordinate 28,542, forward strand.
TTGCCATAGGCCTCGGCCTTGCGGTTCTTGGGTGCGTTGATCAACTCAAAATTGCGGGCAGAGGCAGACACATCGAGCCTGATTCTGCTAAAGTCGGAGAAGTCCACATAACCTGCCATCTGCAAGGGGCGCGTACCGGTGGAATAGGCCTTGAGGTGCGAGAGATCCAGGCGGTTGCGAAGCACGGGGATTGTATCGTCGGGCACACGGAGATCCACACTGTAGTTGGGCGAAAGCAGATGCATGGACTCCGTAAGGATACGGCCTTCAATGAGGGGATGCGAAGAGGAACCTTCTACATGGATGCCACCATTGAAATAACCGCTCAGTTGTACCATATCGCCCAGCATACCATTGACCATAGCGAGCGGGAAGCGTTGCAGGTCGATATCGGCATTGATGTCATCGGTTTCGCCTTCACCGCGATACATACCCATGAAGGTGACAATCTCGGCATCGTTTTGCGTGAGGAAGCCATCCACATAGTGACTGCCGTCTTCGTTGGGCATATAGGCGGCGTTGACACCTACATCGCCCATCTTCACTCCCTCGTAGGCCATGTCGTGAACCAGCATATCGGCACTCACAGAGAGGATGCCATCGGTCTTGAGCAGATGGAGGTCACCTTGCAAGAATCCGCTGATGAGAGGCATATAGGGAAGTACGGTACAGAGTTCGCCGAGATTGAAACGGTTGACACTCACCGTAAGATCCTGCTCCGCCATATCGTTGGGTGTGCCGTACACCTTCAGACCCGTACCGTCATCGGCGAGCAGGTCGAGATTGGCATCAATATGTCCGAGCGAGTCGATCAGGATATAGTTGTCCTCATTGACATCAAAATACCGGTAGGCCAGAATGGGACGGAGAGGGGTGAGTCGCAGACGGATATTGCGGTCGTGGAACAAAGCCTCTGCTCCGAGATCTACACCCTTGCGCCCCTTGTCATCAAAATATACGAGGTCAAAAGAGGCGTTGTGGGGAGAGAGCGAGGCATTGAGTCGGGCATCGAAGGTGATATCTGGATTTTGCTTGCTGTTGCAGATTCGGCTTGTAAGTTCCATGCCCTGCCTACCCTGCTTCATGTCAAACTGCAGGGTGTCGAGCACGATGGCACCGGTATTCACACCATGCAACCATCCATGTCCATTGATACCCGAGAGGGTATCGGCATGGAGGTCGATATCAAACTCCTGGTAGGAATAGCCCATCATGGCTACGATATTGGCCAGAGGATTCTGCCTACCGCTCTCCACGCAGAGGTCAACCTCGGGCAGACGATGACGGAGACGGGTCTGATCAAAGGTTTTCTCCTGAATCTGACGGTTGAGCTCATCCCAATAATCCGTGGCATGGCTCATCAGGGCTTGCACACCCTGGCGACTGTTCATGTGCAACTGCAGGTCGCCTGCCGAGAGATAGGCAAAGAGCGTATCGGCATCCATCAGGATCTCCGTACTGATATCCTTGGGATAATACACACTGTCGGCCGTCTCCACCTGAATGGAATGAACGCTACCCGTAAGGAAATGATTGTCTTTCAGATCGGTATGACCATTCATATGCATGGCCATCGACACATTGAGGGGTTGCTTGGTAATGCCAAGCGAGTAGAGGTCGATGCCTCGCATATCAATGCTGAATATGGCATCTTCTATCTTACGGCCACCCACCTGTACCTCGATACAACCATCGGCAGAGAGCAGTTCGTTGTTGCTCGTGAAGTTCACAAAACTATGTCCCTGTTGCATCAAGGCATCGAGATGAATACGACTCACATCACGGTTACCATAGTGCATGTCAACGATGTCGGCCTTGGCATGCAGACGACTGCGAGGCGAAAGGAAATCGGTACCCCGACCCTTCACATCGGCTTTGGCTGTAACCTGAAGTACGGAGTCGAGCGGAACGAAGTTGCTGACCGTGAGACGATGGGCATCGAGCGAGGCTTCATAACTGTCCTTCGCCGTATTGTAGTGCGCATCAATACCCAGACGACCGCCTGCTTGCGTGAGATCGCCCTTCACGGTATAGTCACCACGATGGATGTGAGTGTCGCCCGTGAACTGCAAAGCGGGGATGCGGAAACCGTCAAGTCCCAGAAGGCGTTGCACAAGCGTGAGGTCCCAAGTCTCCGCATTGAGGGTGAGATCGGCATCGAGCAGACTGGCATCCAACAGGTTGCCTGCCGAACCGCTCACCGTGACATCCATCATCTCTGGCATCACAAGTCGTAGGGAACGCAGGGTTACAGAGTCGATGTTGCCTGTCAACACGGCCTCTGCGGTAAGCATCTGGTCGGGATAGTTGTCAACCAACTCTTGAGGCAGGTTCTCACCAGCCAACAAGAGTACATCTTGCTTACTGAAATCGGCCGAGAGTGTGGCGTCCATCTTGCCTCGCTTGCGAGGTGTCAGGGCAGACCAGTCCATATCGACCTCTGCGCGTAGCGAACTGCTCGGCGTGAGCAGTTTGACATTGTGGAGGGAGACGGTGGCCGTGTCCAGATCGACATCGGCAGAGAGATGAGAGAGTTCAAATCCGCTATGCTCTTCCTTGCCTTGCAACTTATCAAGTCGGGTACGGAGTTTGCCGGTATTGAGATCATAGCAGAGTATGTCGAGATCGGTCTTCACACCCGACAGGCTCACATGACTGGGATCCACACCCTTCTCCTTGCGTGGCTCATAGTTCATGTCATAGGTCAGAGTGGGTATGCCGGCCTTGAAGTCCATGATGTTAAGCAACTGTTTCTTGAGGTCGAAGATACCCTTCTTCAGTTTCACAGACTCTACATTGGCATGTACGGCCATGGAGTCGCGAACGGTATGGAAAGCCACCTGCGAGTCGGCAAGACGGATATTGTTGAAGAACACACGCCAGGGAATCTCCGTATGGGTAGTGTCTTCATCGGTCACCACAGTGTCGCGCATGGCGATGTCGATATCACATTCATCCACCACGGCATGGCTCAATTGCACTGTGCGCGACCTCAGGTTGACATCGTGTACATCAAAGCGGAACCGGCCCAACTGACCATTGAGCACCATCTCGTCGAGCATATCCTGCGTGTCGACACGGGCTCGGTTGAGGTCGAAAGCATCAACGGCAATCTTGCCTTTGAAAAGGGATGAGAAATTGAGATCGACCACACAACTCTCTGCATACACCAAGGTATCGGTATGTAGTTCATTTCGCCCATCGGAGAAATGAAGTTGGAGGTCGTGGTCGGTAAATCGTTGAGGGTTGGTTATCAAGAGTTTGCACAACTCCACATCAAACAAGGGAGTGATGCGCAAACGCTCAATGCTAACTTTCTTGCCTGTCTCCTCGCTGATCTTTTCGGTGGCGATGCCCACCAACCAATCCTGTACGGGAGGCAGATAGAACAAGAAGGTGAGCAACAAAAACAAAAGGACGGGGCACAAGAGTATCAGCAATACAAGGCGCAAGAAACGCTTTGCAAGACTGCGCTTCTTCGTATTACTGCTACTTATGTGCTCTCTCTCGTCCATTAGTACTCCTTAACTGTTCGTCCCATTCTCCATCGCTTCCCACAACCGATCCTGAGGAACGGGAGCGGTGACAGAGATAGGGATGTGCGAAACGGGATGCTCAAACTCCAGCAAACGGGCATGAAGGGATATGCTCCCGTCGGGATTGCTTCGTGGAGCACCATATTTCAAGTCGCCCTTAATAGGACACCCCATCTTGGCCAACTGACAGCGTATCTGATGATGTCGTCCTGTATGGAGTTCTATCTCAAGCATCCAATAGCGGTCACTGCGTGCTATGACCTTGTAGTCCAGAACAGCCTTCTTGCTACCTGGCACTTCGCGGTCGTATGCCCGGGCCGTATTGGTCTTCTCATTGCGAGTGAGCCAATGGGTGAGCGTGCCTTCCGGCTGAACCGGTTCTTTCGTCACAATGGCCCAATATACCTTGCGCAACGCGCGCGTACGAAAAAGCTCACTCAATCGGCTCAAAGCCTTACTGGTACGGGCAAAGAGCACGACACCACTCACAGGGCGATCGAGCCTATGCACCAAACCAAGGAATACATTGCCGGGCTTGTTGTAGCGCTCGGCAATGTATTGCTTTACCGTATCCAAAAGAGGTGTGTCGCCAGTCTTATCGCCCTGCACGATCTCACCCGATTTCTTGGATACGATAATTACATGATTATCTTCGTATAATACGGTCAAACGAAAAGAAAATTGAATTACATATTCATACCACCGTCAACCTGGATCACCTGACCGCTAACATAGCTTGACAGGTCGCTAGCCAGATACAAAGCGGTGTTGGCGATGTCCTCAACCTGGCCACCACGACGCAGAGGAATCTTCTTCTTCCACTCCTCACGAACCTCATCGGGCAGAGCTGCAGTCATAGCAGTTTCGATGAAACCGGGAGCGATGGCATTGGCACGGATACCCTTGGGACCCATCTCCTGAGCAATGCTCTTAGCCAAAGCAATCATACCAGCCTTTGAGGCAGCATAGTTGGCCTGACCCGCGTTACCGTGTACACCTACTACACTGGCCATATTGATGATAGAACCACCCTTCTGGCGCATCATGATGGGCACACAAGCGTGGGTGAAGTTGAAGGTGCTCTTCAAGTTTACATTGATAACAGCATCCCACTGAGCCTCACTCATACGAAGCATCAAACCATCCTTGGTGATACCTGCATTGTTGACGAGAATATCGATTGAGCCGAAGTCTTCCTTGATCTTCTTCACGGTCTCTTCTGTCTGTGCGAAGTCTGCTGCATTACCAGCATATGCACGGCAAGTCACACCTACTGCCTCTATCTCCTGACGAGTGGCCTCAAGGCCAGCTGCCATATCATCATTCAGTACAAGATCAGTGAAAGCAATGTTTGCACCCTCTGAAGCAAACTTCAAGGCAATTGCCTTACCGATACCACGCGCCGCACCTGTGATGAGGGCGGTCTTTCCATTCAAAAGTCCCATAATAGTCTTTATTTAAAAATTAAGTTTCTTTGTATTTTGTATTTGTCTTCTTTTACGAAGCTTTTTATTGTCCGAGTGCACGCTGCACGATCTTCTTCACCATGGGGCGACTCATCAGTTCGCCCATGCCCTCACCGATTCTGCCATGGATATAGGGCACTTCAAGGCCCTTGGCACAATAGTGGATGATATCGACGGCGAGAGCCACATTCTCAACCTTCACACCTCCTGCCTGAACGGCATCGTTGAGGGTATCGGTGAGCAAACGGACCTCTGTCTGGTCAAAATTGCGACGAACTTTCTCAACCAACCAGATGTTGCGGAAGAACTCAGCACGAAGATTGCCATTGCGGAGCACAGCATCCTTGATCAGATGAAGATGTGTATAGACGATCTCCACAATCTTGTCAGCGGGCGAGAGATCCTTATGAGCTACCTTCTCAATAGTTTCTGTCAGGCGTTCCATCTCTGCCTCGATTACGGCATAGTATATCTCCTCCTTATTCTTAAAATAGGTATAAAGCGTACGCCTACCCTTCTGGGAGGCAACAGCAATGTCATTCATCGTAGTATCATCGAGTCCTTGCCTGGCAAACAACTGACGCGCTACATCAACCAACTTAGTTCTTGTCTTTGATACCTTCATAATTCGTATGTCTTTCTCCGCCCTGTTATCAATTCTCGCGAAGCCATTAATTCTCTGCCTCAAGCATCAAAAGATGCAAAAGGCAATTAATAATGCAAAAGTAAGAAAAAAAGCTATACGAACAAAGGAAGAAGCAGAAAAATTGCACAAACACCCCTATCTTGTGCCAAAATCAGTCCCGACAAAGACAACAAAAGAGAAAAATTGATGCTTTTCAACATATTTTTGCCATAAAACTTGTTCAAACAAAAAAAAGTCCCTACCTTTGCACTCGAAATCAAAAAACATCGCGGAGTGGAGCAGTTGGTAGCTCGCCAGGCTCATAACCTGGAGGTCACACGTTCGAGTCGTGTCTCCGCAACCAATCAAGGTGCTACAATCAAATGATTGTGGCACTTTTTCGTTTATGACTTATCATAAAGCACTTGCCCCACACCTTCCCTCCCTGAGAGAAAATGTGGGGCAAGCAAGCTTGATGCTGCTTTCACTTAACCAGCACCTTGGCTCTGCCGAACTGCTTTGCGCTCGGTAGCATTCAAGCAAGCTTGATGCTACTCTCACTTAACCAGCACCTTTTTGGTACCGTTGCGTGTCTTGATGATATTTACTCCAGACTGAAGTTTATCCGTACGGCGACCCGACATATCATAAATCTGCTGTGCGCTCTCATCATCGAGATTGTCATGTGCAATATCCATGATACCATCTATGGTGGTGAGGGTTGCAATACTTACACTCTTACATCCTGTGGGGATCTTATACTCGAGTACATTGCCTATCACGGTCTGCTTCACAGGTTCGCTATTGGCATACGATTCGGTGATCTCCCATCCTTCAATGTCATCTGCCTCAAGTGTGATGGCACGATTGGCAAAGAAATTACCGTCAAACGAACTGCGACTGAGTTTCACATCGTTGAAGGTCAAGTTGATGTCGTTGGGACCACCAAACTCCTTTACATCTTCGGTGTCCTCATCACCCTCTTCCGTAGCAGGAGCTACATTAATAGTAAGAGGTGTCACATTACCGAGACCGTATTGCGTCTTAGCATGCTGGTAAACCAGAGGGATGCGCTTCTGTAACCAAGTCTTGGCCTTCTCAAGTTCTGTCTGATAACCGTCAGCCTTGAGACCATAGAGTTCGCGATGATATGTGATTTCGGTTTCTATCGCCTTCGACCATCCTTCCCAGGTATCTTCCCAGGTCTGCTGATAGCTCAGGAAATCGCCCATATAGATGGCCAGACGGTCGATAAACATCTTCTTGATCTGCGTGTTGGACACGAGGTTGCGGAAGAGCGCCGTAGAACTGCTACCATTACCCCATGTATAGTGCGAATTGTAATTGGGATTGTAGAGCCACTTGATGTAGTCAAAACCTACCTCAATCTTATACACATCACCATACATCACATCGGAGGTATTGGTGTTGGTAGGACGGTCGTAGATACCCAGGAAGTAGTCGACATCCTTCATCTGTACACGCCAACGACCACCATCGGCAGAGGGACGCCACATACAGATATTATTGCCGGGGAAGTCGAGATTGCAATGAACGATGTTGGCAATCATGACATTCAGGAACTCCTCAACATCCATGCGCTGGCTCCATTGATCATAAGTGTGCGTAGAGTTCTTGAAGTTGTTGAAATCATTCCAATGTGACTGACTTCCGGCCTTCAGTTCACCCCAGTTCTCTACCATATCTACTTCTTCCAGTCCGTCGTAGTTGCTGTAGATACCATCGTCGTTGCTACGCTCACGGATGTTAACCATACCCTTGTATTCGCCGTTGATGAAGATAATGGCAGGACGACCTGCTTGCCAGTCGATATCACAATGCTTGGCTATCTGTGCCTGCATAATGGCATCGCGCGAGTAGAGATAAGGGAAGTCGTTGCCGGAATTGCGAAGCAAGACTGACTTGAAGTCGGCACTTCCGGGACGCAAGTCAGGGAAGAACTCATACTTGAAATGCTTCTTGCCAAAACGCTTCTTCGCATAGACGGCAAGGGTACGGAGAGGGAAACGGCGTGTCCAGTTACCCGAAACACGAGTCTCACACAACTGGTTGATCACGCACGAGTCGAGGTTGGTATCCTCAAAAAACTCCACATTGACAGGGCGACGCCACTGTTTGTTCTTATCTTCTACATTGGCAGAGGCAAGGATACCCGTGGAATTATCGTAGAAATGCTTCTTGTCCGTGGTGAGCGAGAAGACTGGAAGGGTGACATCACGGTCCATGCAGATATAGGACTGTGTGGTGCTTCGGGCAGAAAGCCATCCGTCACACATCATCTTGGCACGGACTACAGTACTCTTATTGATAGAGAGATTGATACTGGATCCCGAGGTACTGCTCTTGGTAGGTTCACTTCCGTTCGTGGTATAATATATCTTGGTGCCGGTAGGTGCATCCTTAGGCACTGAGATGCGGAGCGAGATAGTCTCACCCTTACGGAATACTTTACCTGCGACGCTGAACACGGGGGCATCAAGTATATGGTCGTGTTCACAGATGCCACCGGAGTTGGCCGCATTGGGGGTAGGTGTAAGTTGATAGCCCCACTCTGCACCTCCGTCGCTCTTACGGCCGAAAGCAATGTTGGGAGAAGGTTGCTTCTTCATGTCTTCAGGCAACTGATCCACCACATTGTCGTTCTTGAAAAGGAAGAGCGTACAGCCCTTACCCGTCTCCAGACTGAAAGAGGTATGCTGGTCTCCACTCTCTCCATCGCAATAGATGAGGACGCGCTCGCCGGGCTTGATCTCCTTGTCGGTGGATCCTCCCCACCCCCAGCCCCAGCCCCAACCTCCGTTGGAACCGTTGTAGAGTTTAGAT
>JAZQQX010000004.1:0-32120 GCA_045629325.1 Bacteroidaceae bacterium
CCGTAGGTCTGATGGCTCTGGCATTTATGTGCTTCTCAGGATTGAACATTTAAAAGTAGGAGGAAACAACAATGAACACAAGTTTGATTTTAGCGAGCATTGGCGTATTCCTGGCCATCATTTTGGTGTTGGTCATCATCCTGCTCGTAGCAAAGACTTACTTGTCGCCCAGCGGCAACGTAAATGTGACTATCAATGGTAAGAACACGGTGAGCGTACCTCAGGGTGGTTCATTGCTCTCTACCTTGAGCCAGGAGGGCATCTTCCTTCCCAGTGCCTGTGGTGGTAAGGGTTCTTGCGGTCAGTGTAAACTCCAGGTGCCCGACGGTGGCGGTGAGATTCTCGATTCTGAGAAGGGTCACTTCACTCGTAAGCAGATTAAGGAGAATTGGGGTCTGGGTTGCCAGTGCAAGGTTAAGAGCGACATGGCAATCAAGGTTCACGATTCTGTAATGGGTGTTAAGGAGTGGGAGTGCACCGTTATTGGTAACAAGAACGTGGCAACCTTCATCAAGGAGTACAAGGTGGCTTTGCCTCCAGGCGAGCACATGGACTTCGAACCTGGTTCTTATGCACAGATTAAGATTCCTGCATACGACATCGACTATGATCGCGACTTTGATAAGGATCTTATCGGCGAGACCTACATGGGGGCGTGGAACAACTTCAAGCTCTTCACTCTTAAGCAGAAGAATGAAACTCCTACCATCCGTGCCTACTCTATGGCTAACTATCCCGATGAGGGCGATATCATCACGTTGAATGTACGTATCGCAACTCCTCCCTTCAAGCCCAAGGATCAGTGTCCCAACGGTCCCGAGTTCCAGGATGTACCTTGCGGTATCGCATCTACGTACATCTTCTCTCTGAAGCCCGGTGATAAGGTTATCATGTCTGGTCCTTACGGAGAGTTCCGTCCTCAGTATGGTTCAGGTCGTGAGATGATTTGGGTCGGTGGTGGTGCCGGTATGGCTCCTCTGCGTGCACAGATTATGCACATGCTCAAGGGCAACGGCATCAAGCCCGAGGATCGCAACCGTCCTATGCACTACTTCTACGGAGCACGTGCCATGGAGGAGATTCCTTTCCTCGATGACTTCCTGCAGTTGGAGAAGGACTTCCCCAACTTCCACTTCCACCTTGCTTTGGACCGTCCCGATCCCAAGGCAGATGCAGCTGGACTCAAGTATACTCCAGGTTTCGTAGCACCCGTTATGGGCGACACCTACCTGAAGCAGCATGAGGCTCCCGAAGATTGTGAGTACTACCTCTGTGGTCCTCCAATGATGGCCAAGACCGTTCTCGACCTGTTGCATAGCCTCGGCGTTGAGGATGATATGATTCGCTTCGATAACTTCGGTGGTTAATCAATCAATATCAAGGAGGCTTCCCTTTCACCGGGAGGCCTCCTTTTTTATCTTTTCACAAGACATGCTCAATCCTGGGTGTATCCTATTTCAATGCTATGGTTAATCCTCTTCAACTTATCCATCAATATTATGTCGGTCAGCCCGAACTGGAAGCTCTGCTTATCCGCCATTCGCGACAGGTTGCCGGTCGTGCCCTGACCATCGCTCTTGCCCATCCTGAATGGAAGGTCAACCTTGCCTTCCTCTATGAGGCCGGCATGCTCCATGATATCGGAATTTTCAAGACAAATGCAGAGGGTATCCTGTGCAAGGGTGAGGAGCCTTACATCTGTCATGGTCGGCTGGGTGCTGAACTCCTTCGTGCAGAGGGACTGGAACAGCATGCACGCGTGGCAGAGCGCCATACAGGAACGGGACTGACTGCCGCGCAGATACGAGAGCGTGCATTGCCTCTGCCTTGTATGGATTTTGTGCCAGAGACCTTGGAAGAGAAGATTATCTGTTATGCAGATAAATTTTACAGTAAGTCGCATCCTGAAGTAGAGAAAACTTACGAGCAGGCTATTCGCTCGCTGAAGAAGTTCGGTGAGGAGGGTGTAGCCATTTTTGAAGCTTGGCATCAGATGTTTGAAGAGCAGGAAGGCTGATTCTTGCTCTTTTAACCTTTTTTCAGTGCTTATTAAGCTGTATTCTCCTTTTTTTTGTGTAATTTTGTACTCTAATATGTGCGTATCCGTGCATAGGTGTGCGAGAAATACACTAAAAAGACGAGACATTGAAGCGAATAAGTCCTATATTACTCTTTTTTAGCATAGCAGTTTTTGCTGTGCTTGTGGCTTGTTCGCCCAAGGGTGGGAAAGAGAAGGACAGCGAGAGTAGCGCCAACACCACTACTACCATGGCAGCAGCAGCGGCTCGCCGTGCGGCATCTTCCTTGAACAACAAGACCAATGTGTCTTTCCTCGACAAAGATAGTTTGAATACGATTATCAAGGATGTTGACCTGACAGTACTTGATTCGCTTCAGCAGGACACCACACTCTCGCAGGAGGAACTCCTGGATACGCTGAAGACTCTCTTTGAGACGGAAAAGGAGCAGGTTCAGCAGTTGACGGTGGACAGCGTGCTTCGTTCGGTGGACGAGGATAGTATCCTGAAACTTCTTCAGTCATCCTCTGTCATCGAGGTGATGCGCGATACCTTGCACGACAAGAAGGATACCTTGGCTCTCGATACACTCAAGCGCAGTAAGAGCTCGCTCGACGAACCGGTGCAGTTCAGCGCACAGGACTCGCTTACCTACGATTTCCTCTTGGGCCGTGCCAACTTCTATGGTGACAGCAAGCTCGACTACCTGAACATGCAACTCGAGGCAGATTTCATAACGATGTCGCTCGATAGCGCTTTGGTTCATGCCAATAGCCGTGTCAATGAAAAAGGCGAGGAAGTGGGTAAGCCTATCTTCAAGATGGGTAGCGACGAGTATGAGCCCGATAGCATTGCCTACAATTTCAAGTCGGGCAAGGCTTTTATCAGCAATGTATATACAGAGCAGGGAGAAGGTTTCCTGATCAGTAGTGAGAGTAAGCGTGACAGTAGTGGCGTCACATATTTCCGTGACGGTAAGTACACCACCTGCAATGCCAAGCATCCTCATTTCTACCTCAAACTCACTCGAGGCAAGATGCGCCCCGATGAAGATGTGGTGTTTGGTCCTGCCTACCTGGTGGTTGAGGATGTACCCTTGCCTTTGGCTCTGCCCTACGGTTTCTTCCCCTTCACGAAGAGCTATAGCAGTGGTTTCATCATGCCCAGCTATGGTGATGAGACAACCCGTGGTTTTTATCTTCGCGATGGCGGTTACTATCTGGCCTTGAGCGACAAGATTGATGTCAAGGTTCTGGGTGAGATTTATACGAAGGGTTCGTGGGGACTCTCTGTCAACTCCAACTACAAGAAGCGTTATAAGTTCGGCGGTAATTTCTTGATCAGCTACCAGAACACGAAGGAGGGTGAGAAGAACATGCCCGACTATGCTGTCTCGAAGAGCTTCAAGGTGACATGGACTCATCGTCAGGATGCAAAGGCCAATCCCGCCCAGTCGTTCTCTGCCAGCGTCAATTTTGCAACGAGCAGTTATGAGCGCAACAACCTGATCTCTATGTACAATCCAGAGAGTCTGACGCAGAGCACCCGTACCAGTAGTATCAGTTACTCTCGTACTTTCAGCAGTATAGGTCTTACGCTGGCTTCTACCTTCAATCTTGCACAGAACATGCGCGACAGTACGCTCGCCCTCACCTTGCCCAGCCTTAATATCAGTCTTCAGCGTTTCTATCCTTTCAAGCGTAAGAAGATGGCCGGTGCAGAGCGCTGGTACGAGAAGATAGCGGTGAGCTACACGGGTACACTCTCCAACAGCATCACGGCCAAGGAGAAGGAGATCATGCAGAAGAGTCTGGTGAAGGATTGGAAGAACGGTATGCGTCATCAGGTGCCCATAAGTGCTTCGTTCACCATTGCCAATTACATCAATGTCACTCCCTCTTTCAGTTTCACGGACCGCATGTATTCCAACAAGGTTATGCAGTCGTGGGATGCTGACAGGCAGATCGTGTCGCGCGATACGCTCTATGGCTTCTACAATGTGTACAACTACAACATGAGCGTTTCGGCCAATACCAAGCTGTATGGTATGTACTATCCTCTGCCGTGGTTTGGCGGTAAGAAGATATCGGCTATCCGCCATGTCCTCACGCCTTCCGTAAGCTTCAGTTATGCTCCCGATTTCGGTGCTGCCCGCTATGGTTATTGGGACACCTATGTGAAGACCGACAAGGATGGCAATGTGACCAGCGAGCCTGTCTCTTACTCTCCCTTTAGTGGCGGTATGTATGGCACGGTGTCGAAGGGTAAGACGGGAAGTGTGAGTCTGGATGTGAGTAACAACATCGAGATGAAGGTTCGTACCGAAAAGGATTCTACCGGATATCGCAAGATCAGTATCATCGATGAGTTGGGCGGTAGCTTGAGTTACAACCTCGCGGCCAAGAGTCGTGCTTGGAGTGACCTTAACATGCGTATCCGCTTGAAGCTCACGAAGTCGTACACCTTCTCTCTGAATGCCCTTTTCGCTACTTATGCCTATGAGAAGGATGCTGACGGACGCGTGTTCTTGAGTGATCACACCGAGTGGTCGAAGGGTCGCTTCGGCCGATTCCAGGGTATGTCGCAGAACCTCTCTTATACCTTCAACAACCAGACTTTCAAGAACCTCTTCAGCAAGAAGGACAAGTTGTTTGGTGGTAGGAAGAATAAGGATGGCGACGATGATGATGACGAGGATGACAGCGACACCGATCCAGAGATGCAGAATGTGGACCCCGAGCGTGCCAAGGCCAAGAATGCTACACAGAAGCAGAACAGCACGGTTGACGATGATGGATATATGAAGTTCTCTCTGCCTTGGAGTTTCTCTATCAGTTACGGTGTGTCTATGCGTGAGAATACGAGTGCGCCCATCCATGAGAAGCGTATGCGCTATCCGTTCAAGTTGACCCACAACCTCAACTTCTCCGGTAATATCCGTATTGCAGAAGGTTGGAACATCAACTTCTCATCTGGTTACGATTTCAACTTCAAGCGTCTGAGTATGACCACGGCTTCATTGGGTCGCGACTTGCATTGCTTCTCTATGTCGTGCTCTATGGTTATCAGTCCCTACCGTAGCTTCAACTTCACATTCGCATGTAACGCCAGCACCTTAGCCGACGCCCTGAAGTGGAAGAAGCAGAGTAGCTACAGCAGTAATATCGAGTGGTATTGATTACCAGTCAGCGTGTAATCAATGCCATTCTTTCATAGTTTCATTCTTTCTTAGTCTCATTCTTTCATAGTGAAAGTGAGCATGTTGAAACATGCGAAACTTGAAATAGTTTGCCTTTTAGGCTTTCAAAAAAGGTCTGGAAAAAGAAGCAGTTGGCGTGAGTTGGTAGGGAAGGTCTTCGTTTCGTCCAATCTCAATTCTTCGAACTCTACGGGTTCTGCCGGTTGGTCAAAGCAGAAGTCAAGTTGGATGGCCATATCGTCCTTGATGGCATATACCCCATACTTCACTCTGCGGAAAGGCGAGCGACGGAGGTTGGATTGTCTCCAAAGGTAGCATCGAAGGGTTTGGTGCAAGGCATCGAAGGTGAGTTGGTCATCGAAGAACTCGGCATGAAGATTGTATACATATTTGCTGATGTCTGCCACGCGCATTCCACTCCTGCCACATCGCAGTAGGAGTTGCGTGATATCGCTATGGTAAACATTCTTCATCTCGTATCATACCGTACCTCTTCTAATTGTACGGCTATCTTCATTATGCAAAAGTACCTTAAATTAGATAAAAAAACAAATAATCTGCCGACTTTGTGACTATTTATTCGTATCTTTGTCTCGTAAAACAAATCAATCTATAAATATGAACAAGAAAAAGATTTCTTTATTCACTATTATCTCTCTCTTGGTGGTGATGTTTACTGCTTGTAACACAGACAGCTACACGCATCAGGTGTCCGTTACTTACCCTGCAGGTCCTCAGGGATTTATCTATGCTGACCAGACCGTGGACTCTATCCAGTTCATCACCTACGACAGTTATTCGTACTTCCCCTATGGTAAGAATCCTGACAGTTTCATCTCTGTTGATGAGAAGAATTCTTCAAAGAAGATCATGAATTCAGTATATGCGGGTTACATCATCACACTTCCCGTCTATTTTAAGCCCAACACCACCGACACGGTTCGCTTGGGATATGTGCTCGTAGACAGTAAGTCGGAGATGGACGATTGGACTGGTGAGGTTTATGGCACCTATCTCCAGGCTAACTGGCATTGCATCAACCGTCCCGCACCCAAGTATGAGTACAATGAGATTGGTTCGCTGATCGTTGATGTAGAGCATGTGATGCGCGACAGTGCATTCCAGGTGGCTGATACCATCTCATTCTATGCTTACGACAAGTGGACTATCGCATCCAATGACGAGGATAAGATCAAGCCTGAAATCACCTCTGGTAAGATTGGCTGGAACAAGATTCCTTGTGAGGTGTCTATCAACACAACCACTGATACCTTGCGTACATCACTGCTCATAACCAGTGAAAATGGTGCAAAGTCTGTCATTAAGTTCCAGCAGGCTCCCAAGAAGAAGCAGAAGTAAGATATACAGCGAGGCGAAAAGATTCGGGTCAGCTGGTCATTAGTTGACTAAAGTCTTTGAGCCTTCGAGTCTTCGGGTTTTCGAGTTTTCGAATATCCAAGTTGTACGATAAAAGAAAACGGATCAACAAGGTAATCTTGCTGATCCGTTTTTCTATTATATAATGTCTAACCCAAGTTTCGTCAACTTCAACTTGATAGGATAGGCTTTGAGGTTATAAGGTTTTTCTTCCTACCTTATTCCTCTCTCGTTGAGTGCGTTGATGTATCGGCGCGCATTGGCCATGTGCTCTGCATAGGTCACGGCGAAATTGTGAGTGCCGTCGAAAGTCTCCTTGGCGCACATATAGATGTAGTCGTGCTTCACAGCATTCAGCACAGCGTCGATGCCTTCGGTGGAAGGGATGCGAAGCGGACCTGGGGTGAGGCCAGTATGCTTGTAGGTGTTATAAGGACTTTCCTGCTGAAGATGCACACCCAATACGCGACGAAGCGACCAGTCACCTACTGCAAATTTCACTGTTGGGTCGGCCTGGAGTAGCATACCCTTGTGCAGACGATTGAGATAGAGTCCGGCCACCATGGGCTTCTCCTTGTTGTTGGCCGTCTCTTCCTCTACGATGCTGGCGAGGATGGTTGCCGTCGGAGGTGTCAGACCCTTTGCTTTGGCTTTCTGCTTACGCTCGTTGGTCCAGAAGTTATCATATTCCTTCTTCATACGCTCCATGAGTTTCTCAGGTGTGATATCCCAATACACCTCGTAAGAGTTGGGCAGAAAGAGGGTGGGGAAGGTTTGGGGAGTCAAACCGTATGACGCATACGATGCCGTGTCGGCAAGTAACTGTGCAATACTCGTACTGTCTGCCATGATGACATTGGCCATAATGCCCGCCAAACGATCCAATGCCATAGGCTGAGGTTGATCTTGTGGAGCAATGCTAAGGCGCAGACTTGGAATGGTCAGCATCACCGGTTCCTGCTGATGATTGCGCAGACGACGGAATACATCCAGGATAGACATACCCTGTTCGATGGCATATCGCCCGGTATGCAGTTTGAAGGTGGAGAGGTTTTCCAGTATGCTCCATCCGAAGGTATTCACCTTAGCATCTTCCAGTTTCTGCAAGAGACTCTCGTTCGTATCCTCTGGAGTAACGAACACGATGGCCTTCTCTTTCTCCTCGTAACACGAACCGTACTTCACCTTGTAGGCCAAACCACCCATGACGAGCCCGGCACTCACGAGCCCCGCCATTGCTGTACTTATGATAACTTTTGCTTTCTTTTCCATATTAATTTCCGTCGGGCTTGATGACATCCACCTTCTCGCTATCCACCCAGTGGAAAGCGTCACGGTCATCGGGATGAGCGGGATCGAAGGGCTTATACTCGGGACGCACATATTGCATCAGTTCGGGACAAGCTGTGCGCCATCCTTCGATGATGCACTTGGCCAACTCGTAGGCACCGTAGGGGTTGAAGTGTGTGTTGTCTGCCAAGGCAGTTGTCTGTCCTGGATAGGTATTGGCGGGATAGTGTACGAAAGCGCGCTTTGAAGCCTCTTCGCCCATTGCCTCGTAGAAGGTACGGGTCATCTCGTGAAGGTCGATGAGAGCCACTTTCTCACGCTCTGCCACCCACTTCATAGCCTCGGGATAGTTGGCATGGGTCTCCTCAATTTTACCGTTCTTGAAGGAGCGACGCTGTGTGGGAGTGACGAAGATGGGAGTAGCGCCACGCTGGCGTGCCTCGTCGATGAAAGTCTTCAGGGCTGTTGCAAAGTTGTAGTATGCACCGGTACCGGGACCCTTCTGCTTCTGGTCATTATGACCAAACTCCATAAAGATGTAGTCGCCCTTCTTCATCTGTGTCAAGGCTTTCTTCAGTCGGCCTACAGCAATAAAGGTGCTGGCAGTCTCTCCACTTTCTGCGTAGTTGGCCACACATATCTTATCGTTGAGCCATCGGGGAATCATCTGTCCCCAACTTGCCCATGGTTCTTCGTCTTGATCCACCACCGTACTGTTGCCACAGAGGAAGATGGTGGGAGCGGTCTCGTCGCGGTCGATGTCGATGCTTGTCACAGTGCTGTAGTCACCCGTAATCTCGAGGGTCAGTTCGTCGTCCCAGTTCAGTTTAGTCTTCTCACGGTCTTTGATGCGTACCACCTCCTTGTCGTTGATTTTCGTGTTACGCTTGTTGATGAGGAAGGAAATCACCTTGGTCTCCTTCTTCTTGGTCTCTTCATTCTCAATGAAAAGTCGACGGCTCTCTCCGCGCACCACTGTGCTACCGGCTTTCTTCTTCGATCCAAGCGTCACGGTGACACGGTAGTTGCCATCAGGCACTTTCTCAGAGATGCTGTACTTCTGACCATCACGCGAAGTGAGGTCGTAGTGAAAACTCTGTGCTTGGGCGGACATACCTATCATTGTTGTGATAAAGGCCGTAAATAGTTTGTTCTTCATAATGCTATGGTTGTATGTTTTGGGTTAGTATGATTACTCGTTTCTTCAATGTCGGATGTTTATTTCTTTGGTTTGCCTCCGGGACGCAGTTCGTCTGGATTCTCGTTGGTAAACATATTCACATCGGGCGTCTTCTCGGTGAAAAGTTGCATGATAGTAGCCAGGTCAATCTTCTGTGAGGGGCGGAACTCATCACTGCTCATGTAGCGGATGAGGGCATGCATCATGGTGACCTGAGCGGGATCGTTCTCGTCACCGTATGGCATGGTGCTGACCATCAGTTTTCCACCCTCCACCTCTGCCTCAAAGAGCATGCCGAGCTTGCGGGAGAGGAACCAAGTGTCGATGGGTTGAACGATGGGCATGAAGTCCTTGGGGAATTGGTCCATCAGCATCACAGGCTGGCGGTTCATCAGGCTATACCATTGCATATCCGACCAATCCTCAGTAGGGAAATACTTGAAGAGAGGGTGGTATTGATTGATATACATACCCGTGGTGTGGGGCGGACGCATCTTAAACCATGAAGTGTTCCAGAACACAGGCGTGAACTGCTGGCTGATGCCTTCGCCATAGGTCAGATGGCCCTTGCCCACGCCGTCCTCGCTCCACTTGCCTCCAGCCAGTAGCAGTACCTTCTTACCGGCACGCAACTGCCCGAGCACCTCCTCCCTGATGCCATTCTTGGCGATGTAGATGGCATCGTCGGTTTTTGTTTCTGCCTTCTGCAGTTGTCGGGGGAATACATATAGATCCCAATGATTGTGGGTAACCTCCTGTCCTTGATTATCTTTCAGCGTGGCTCGAAGGACTACCTTCTGAGCTTTGCCTGTAGGTAGGGCCAGTATGTGATTGTCTTTGAGCAACTCGCTGAGACCTATTCCGATATTATTCTCTTGAGTGCCAATTGTCTGCTTCTGGCCATTGCAGTAATCTATTTCCAGGGTTACTGTGGCGTTCTTGAGTTCCTGCTTTCCGTAGTTGCTTACCTTGAGTGTGAAGTTCAACTTCTCATCATCCCAATATACAAACTTGGGCAATTCAGCCAACAAGGTCACGGGACTACTGAACTCGCGCCACTCTTGTGAGGTGACATAGCCCTTCTCTCGCCAGAATACATTGAGCGGACCTACCAGGGCACTGCCCTGACCGCTGTAGTCGTTGAGTGCCAGCAGTTGGTAGCCTGCATAGTGCGGTGTGCGGAGGGTGCGTTCAATCTCCGCCTTGTAGCACAGCACTTGCAACTTACCACTCGACATCAGGAACTTGCGCGCCATGTGCTCCATACCCTGGTCGTGCAGTATGTCGCGGAATATCTCGAAGTTCTTGGCTTTGTTTACGGCACCCGTGTATTGCTCTATCTCCTCAAAGTCAGGGAAGACGCACCACTGTCCTGTCTCGTGACTCACGAAGGGTTGGCTCACGGTGTCTATCTTGGCCAGGAAGTTCTCCATGCTTTCAGGCGCATGATTCTTCCACGAGTCCAGTCCTCTGGCTCCTGCCTTCACATGATATTGGTTGGCTGGTTGCCATGCCCATCCGCCTCCTACGCTGGCTCCGGTATAGATACGGCGGTTGTCGCGCGCCTGCCATGTCTTGACGAAGGTACTTACCCATTTCACCCAGTTGCCGGCTGGTTCGTTGCCACAACTGAGCATCGTGAACGAGGGATGGTTGCCGTAGGCTTTCACCATGCGTTCCGTCTCCTCCATCAGATATTTGTCGATCATCATGCCGTTGCCCAACTTGATACCGTGGTTGGGCCAAGAGGGACCTTCGGGTTGCAGATAGAAACCCACTTCATCGGCCGCCTCAAAGGCGGCTTCGGGAGGACAGAAACTGTGGAAACGCATGTGGTTGAGACCATACTCCTTGCATTTGCGGAATATGCGCAACCATTCTTCCTTGTCCATTGGCGCATAGCCTGTCATGGGGAAGTCACAGTTCTCCACCGTACCTCGAAGCAGGGTGGGGCGACCATTGATGAGAATGTCCTTGCCCTGGGTCTCAATGTCGCGGAAGCCAAAGGTTGCAGAGTCTTTGTCGAGCTCATGCATCTTGCTGTCGTACAACTTACTGACATAGCTTGAAAGCACTGGATTGAACTCATCCCAACGGCTGAAGTTGAGCCCTGGATCGTTTTTCACTGTACACTGGATGGCAGGCACTTCCACGCACACCGTGTCTTTGTCTAGCACAATATCCTTCACCATACCGAAATATCCCGATATGGTGCCATTACTCATTTTCTGTGAAGGTAAAAGATGCAGTGACACCTTCTCAGCCTTCTTACTGCCACGAACGAGGGTGACCTTGGCACTCACCTCCATTGTCTTGGCATTGGGGAAGATATCCACCTGTGCGATGTGTGTGGCCTGAAGAGCCTTGATTTCCATTCGGCCCACGATGCCGTTCCAGTTGCCCTGTGTCTGGTCTGATACGCTGTGGCTGTCCTGACCCACACCCACCTTCCTGTGGTCGTTGTCTATACGCAGAGCTATGACCGCCTTCTTGCCGGGCTTCACATAGCGTGTGATGTCGTATTCGTGTGCCACGCAGAGAGAGTTTCGCGTACCCACCTCAATATCATTTATATATAAGGTAGATATGATGTGTGGTCGTTCGAGCGAGAGGATGAGTGTCTTGCCAGTCATACTCTTGGGTAGAGTCACCTCGCGACGATACCATGCCAAACCCTCGTAGTGACGGTCGGGGGTGAGGAAGAAGGGTAACTTGAAGTTGTCCTCCGTCTGGTACTTCTTCATATAGGGGTTGTGGAAGTACGAACTGTCGTAGAGCGAACCCGTCCAAACGGTCTTTGTACTGGGCTTGTCACCCTTCAGTCTTTGGGGCATCGAACCAGGCAACAGTATGGTGTCGTCGAACTTATCATTTGATTTTACCGTCTCGTTTCGGTCTATCTGAAATTCCCAAATACCAGAGATATCCACCACATTTTGTGCCTTCAGACAAGAGGTTATGAGGGAGAAGAGTAGGATTGGAAGTGTTTTTTTCATGGACATTATAAGTTATGTTGTGCAAAAAAACATGAAATGTTTGTTTTGCTCGGAAATTCTTTCTATCTTTGCACTCGCTTTTGCCACCATGGCTCAGTTGGTAGAGCAACGCATTCGTAATGCGTGGGTCGGGGGTTCGAGTCCCCCTGGTGGCTCTTAAGTCGGTGAGGCTTGTACTATTGTTAGTGCAAGCCTTTCTTTATTTTGTTGCTGTATAGAGCGTTGTGATGCCAAAGGTGAGGGGGCGGAAGGTGGCCTGCTTGAAACCTGCCTGTTCCATGCGCTGGGTCATCTCCTCACCCCATATAAAGCCCTTCACGCTTCGGTTGAGGTAATTGTAGGCCTTCTTGTCCTTGCTGAAAGCCCTTCCGATGAGAGGCATGATGCGTGTGAAGTAGAGGTCGTAGAAGAAGCGGATGATACAGTTGGTGGGGTAGGAGAACTCCAGGATGATGAGCTGTCCTCCCGGTTTCATGACGCGGGCCATCTCCTTCAGTCCCAGGTCGAGATTGGAAAAGTTGCGCACACCATAGGCACAAGTCACGGCATCGTAGCTATCTTCCTCGTAAGGCATCTCCTGTGCACTACCGAGGTCGAAGCGTACCTTGTCGCCCCATCCTTTCTTCTCCACTTTCTGTTGACCGATGCGCATCATCTCCTGTGAGAGGTCAATACCCGTGATGTGCATGGCCTTCTGCTGGCGAAGCACCTCAATTGAGAGGTCGGCCGTACCGATAGCCACATCGAGCACCTCCTTGCAAGGCTTGAGCGTGCGTATAGCTTTCTTTCGCCACAGTTTGTCAATGTTGAGCGAAAGGATGTGGTTGAGCTTGTCGTAAGTTCCGGCTATGCCATCAAAGAGATGACCTATATTCTTCTTTTCTTCCATCTTAAAATTTTCAGTCCTCGGGTTTTTCTTCGGGGTGAGCCTTGTAGTAGTTGTCCCATTCCTTCATTGCGTCCTCCCAAGAGGTGGTCTCGTTGGGATCCGCATTGGCCAGGGCCAGTTCGGCATCACGCTCCTTGTCGCGAGCCCTCTTTGCCTTCATGGCCTCTATCGTGGCATCGTCGAGTATCTGTATGCGTCCACGCTTGATGCATTCTTGCAGTTCGTCGTAGCCGAAGGCCTTGCCTTGCACATTGAAGTCGGAGATGTTGAATTCAAAGTTTACGCGCAACTGATGGCGTATCTCCTTCTGCTGGAAGCGTGTGCCGGAGCATTTGCGTTTGAGCAGTTTGCCAATGATTTCTATCTCGCGAGCCGAATATTTGTTTCTTCCCATTCCTTGTATATCGTATAAAGGCTGTACTTACTTGCTTTGCGTGATTTTGGAGAGGAATTTCTGCTTGTCCACTATAAATCGCAGATGCTCTCCTTCGCCTATCACGCCCTGCTCATCCTCAGCCACGATGTGGAAGGTGAGCTTGCGACCCTCTTCCTTGACGAGTGTTGCCTTGGCTCGGATATTGGCTCCCAGCCCCGTGGGGCGAAGATGACTGCTCTCTATGTGTCCGCCAACGGTGGATGTACCTTCATCCAACTGAGGCGCAACGGCTTTCATCGCAGCGTGCTCCATGAGTGCCATCATGACAGGTGTGCCCAGCACGGGGAGATCTCCGCTTCCCACATTCATGGCCAGATGATTCTCTTGCACGGTCATCTCTGCCGTATATGTAGCCTTTGTGATGTCCATTTCTGTTTGTTTTGATTATTCAACCTTTAATTCTGAACCTAGCCCAACTCACTTGCGGGCACTTCGCTTACCACGCCATTACGACGAACCACCAATGTATATCCTTCGTGCTTACAGCGCTCAATGAGTCGTGTCTGTGCCAGCAATATGCCTTCGTCAATACGGCTTTGGAGCTCCATTATTTCTTTGTCACTCATACCTGGTCCTCCTCTGCAGTTTTGTTCATGTACTTCAGTTGATATTCCTCCCAAAGCGGTGTATTCTCAATCTTCGAACCCTTGCCCAGACTGCCACTTGCTATCTTGCTAGCAGGGCATACGCTGTTGTCGTACAGTGCCCAGTGGTCCACGATGGGGATATAGAGGTTGAAGAGATTGCTCAGTCCTGCTCTGTATCGGCGGTAGATGACATCGATGGGGATGTTGTGTCCACCCTGGCTCACGCGCTTTGCCACACGCTTCACTGCCTGCTCAGGTGTGGTGAGCGAGAAGAAAAGCAAGGTGACGAAGTATCCGCGTCGCTGTGCCTGCTGTATCAACTTCACATATGATCGGGTAGAGAGTGTGGTCTCAAAGGCAAAGCTTACACCTTCCTTGAGCAGATAAATGATACGGTCGATCATCAGTCGACCGGCTTGTATTGCCACACCTTCGGGGTTGAAGGGTGACAGACCGGCTGCTATCTGGTCGGCATTCACAAACTCACGGCAGTTCAGCATCTCGGGTAGCACCGTGAAACTGGCTGTCGTCTTACCTGCGCCATTACATCCTGCAATGACATAGAGATGTGGTTTTTTCTTGTCAGGCATCGTTCTTTGTTTTAGTTATTCCTATTTCTTCAGCAAGTCGGGACGGAGTCGCTTGGTGCGCTCCATGCTTTGCTGTAGTTCCCACTCCTTGATCTTGGCTTCATGGCCCGAGAGGAGTACATCGGGCACCTTGCCCCAGTCCTTGCCGTCCACACCAGTGTACTGGGCCGGACGACTATATACGGGAGCTGCAAGCAGATTGTCCTGGAAGGAGTCGCTCAATGCGCTCTGCTCATCGCCAATAGCTCCGGGCAGTATGCGCACTATGGCGTCGGTCATCACGGCTGCTGCCAGTTCGCCTCCCGTCAGCACATAGTCTCCTATGCTCACCTCCTTTGTGATGAGTTGTTCGCGTACACGCCAGTCTATACCCTTGTAGTGACCGCAGAGTATGATGATATTCTCCTTGAGCGACAGCTCGTTGGCCATTGGTTGGTCAAACTGTTCGCCATCGGGTGAGGTGAAGATAATCTCATCGTAGTGGCGCTCAGCCTTGAGTGCAGAGATACAGCGATCGATAGGTTCACACTGCATCACCATGCCGGCAAATCCTCCGAAGGGATAGTCGTCCACGCGCTTCCACTTGTTGGTGCTGTAGTCGCGTAGGTTGTGTATGTGTATCTCTACCAGTCCCTTCTTCTGGGCCCTGCCCAGGATGCTTTCCTGGACAAAGGGCTCCACAAGTTCGGGTAGTACGGTTATAATGTCTATTCGCATAATAAGGTCCCTCTAACTCCCCCGGTGGGAGAGTACTGCAAATGGGGGATAGGCAGTGATTTATTCTTTCACATTGGGTTTCTCCAGTCCGTAGCCTTTCTTCTTGTCGAGGCTGAGAAGGAGCAGAGAGAGGAGGATTGACACCACGCCAAATACGGCGAAGATGCTCATTGAGGTGGTGTAGTCGGTGATGCCGTCAGCGCCGGTGTTCGACTGGTTTACCTCTCCGATACCCATAGGTATGAGGCTCAGGCCGATGTTCTGGATGAAGAAGATCATAGCGTAAGCGCTACCGAGGAGTTTCATGGGGATGATCTTGGGAACGCTGGGCCACATGGCACTGGGCACAAGACTGAAAGCAAAGCCTAATACGATCATCACCAGCACGGCAAACCACCAGTAGTTGAGGATGGGAAGTGCGAAGCAGATATGTACGATGGTGAGAAGTACCGAACCGATAAGCATCAGTATCACACCGTGGCCCTTCTTGTCGTAGATACCGCCGAAGAGGGGAGTGAGGATCATGGTTCCTACGGGGATCAGTCCGGGGATGATACCTGCGAAGTCATCGGGTACGCCATACTTCACGATCATCAGTTTGGTGGCAAACTTCAGGAAGGGGAATACACCTCCGTAGAACATGAGGCAGAGCAGGCAGATGATCCAGAAACCTGGATTGCTCACGAGGATCTTGAGGTCGCTCATCTTGAAGCCTTCTTCCTCGCCTTCCTCGCTCTGTGAAGTCTCACTGCTGGCATCCAGTTTCTTATCCATGGTGCAGTAGTACATGAAGGCGAGCATAGCGGCGCAGAGCAATGACGCACCAAGACCAATGCTGGTAGAGATACCGCCGAGGTGGTTGGCAATAGGCAGTGAGAACCACATGGCAAACAGTGTACCAAAACGAGCCAGGGCTACCTGCAGACCCATAGCCAGGGCCAGCTCATGACCGGTGAACCACTTTACGATGACCTTGCTCACGGTGATACCGGCTATCTCACAGCCCACACCGTAGATGGCGAAGCCGAGCGATGCGATAAGGCATGAGAGGTGGGGTGCATCGATGTTGATGATGAACAGATGCAGGTGGAACCACTCCACGATGGTCTCTGTGGGAACATAGGTCACAGCATACCACTTGATGACAGCACCGGCAAGCATCAGTCCGGTACTCATCAGTCCGGTAAAGCGGATACCCATCTTGTCGAGGATGATACCGCCGAAGAAGAGCATCAGCAGGAATACATTGATCAGACCATAGGCACCTGAGAAGAAACCATACTCGCTACCGTTCCACTGCAGGTCGCGGTTGAGCATGTCCTCGAGGGGTGACATTACATCGGTGAAGAAATAGGCAAACATCATCGTGGCGCTCACGATGATCAGAGCCGTGAAGCGAGCAGTTTTGCTCTCACTTAGTTTTTGTTTGATAAGTTCGCTCATAACTTTATAAAATTATGAATTGTGAATTATGAATTGTGAATTATTTAAGGTATTTGTCAAGCCAGCGGAAGAATGTTCTCTGCCAGAGGATGCCGTTCTGAGGCTTCAGTACCCAATGGTTCTCGTCGGGGAAGAGAAGGAGCTGGGCATCGATGCCACGCATGCGTGCTGCGGTGAAGGCCGACTCTGCCTGAGTGTACTCGATGCGGAAGTCCTTCTGGCCATGGATGCAGAGGATGGGAGTGTCCCAGTTCTGCACATAGAGGTGTGGAGAGGTCTCAAACACTTTTTGGCGCATGCCTGCCTCATCCTTGTACCAGGGGGCTTTGCCCATGTCCCAGTTGGGGAACCACATCTCCTCGGTTTCCACATACTGCTGTTGGGTGTTGTAGATGCCATCGTGTGCGATGAATGCCTTGAAGCGCTTCTCGTGATTGCCGGCAAGCCAGTACACGCTGTAGCCTCCGAAGCTGGCTCCCACACATCCCATGCGCTCGCTGTCGATGTAGGGTTCCTGGGCGATGTCGTCGATGGCTGAGAGGTAGTCCTTCATACACTGACCGCTGTAGTCGCCGCTGATCTGCTCGAGCCACTCCATACCGAAGCCGGGAAGGCCACGACGGTTGGGCGCAATGATCACATAGTCGTTGGCTGCCATGATCTGGAAGTTCCAACGGTAGCTCCAGAACTGGCTCACGGGACTCTGAGGACCGCCCTCGCAGAAGAGCAGTACGGGATACTTCTTAGAGGGGTCGAAGTGGCTGGGGTAGATGACCCAGCACAACTCCTTCTGACCGTCTGTGCACTCTACCCAGCGCTCCTCCACCTTGCCCAAGGCAAGCTGTGAGAGGATATGGTCGTTCTCGTGGGTGATCTGTGTCACTTCTGCCTCTGCATCGCCGTGCAGGTTGAGCATGTAGAGGTCGGCAGGAGCAGAGATGCTGTGACGCTCGCAGATCAGGGTCTTGCCGTACTTGACGCTGTATTCCGTAGTTCGGACATCTGGCATCATCTGAAGGCTACCGTAGTCGTAGTCTCCTGAAGTGATGCACTTTACCTCGCCCTGCAGGTTGGTGCTATAGACCAAGGTGCGGGCATGCCATACGCCGATGAAGTAGAGTTGCTTGCCGTCGTTGTCCCAGCAGAAGTCGTCCACGCCACTCTCAAACTGCTCGGTGACATAGGTCTTCTCGCCTGTTGCGAGGTCCATCACACAGAGGCGCATACGGTCGCTTTCGTAGCCATCGCGCTCCATGCTCTTCCAGGCTATCTTGGTGCCGTCGGGTGAGAATTGGGGATCCTGGTCGTAGCCGGCGTTGATGTCCACCTCGCTCTGGTTCTTGGCCTGGTGCTCCAGACTTACAGTGGCATCGTATTCTGGTTCTACATATCCCTCGGGCTTGCAGAGATTCTTGGTCTCACCGCTTTCTAAGTCATAGAGGAAGATGTCGCTGTCCGTACTTACCACATAGTCCACGCCTGTCTTCTTGCGACTGGTGTATGCTATCTGCTTACTGTCAGGACTCCAGCAGAGTTGCTCCGTTCCGCCAAAGGGCAATACGGGGCACTCGAAGGGCTCGCCTTCCAGCAAGTCCTTGGCTTCGCCTACCTTGTTGCCGTCGAAGTCGGCCACGAAGATATGGGGGATGCTGGTCACATAGCTGTCCCAGTGCTTGTAGTTGAGGTCGTTGATGACCATGCCTGTAGCCTTGGGCAGGTCTTCCTCCTGGGGATCGATACTGCTGTGTTGCTCCACCTCACGGATCAGCACGATGTGCTTTTCGTCGGGAGAGAAGAGGAAACCGCCGATCTCATCACCCTCGGTGAGCTGTTTGCGGTTCTTTCCGTCCAGGTCCATCTGCCAGAGTTGTCCTCCGGTCATGAAGGCTATCTGTTTGCCCTCGTTGATGAAGACGGGTTCGCTCTCACTCTTAGTGCCGGTGGTGAGCATCTGCTGGTTGTTGCCATCGATGTCGCTCAGGTAGATCACCGAGTGGCTCTTGTTTTGCTCCACGCTGTAGTAGCTTACGGTATACACCAGCTTCTGACCGTCGGGACTGACTTTGTATGCACCGATACGACCCATCGACCACAGCACTTCGGGAGTCATGCGGTCACTGTCCAACTTCAACTCGTGCTTACCTATGAACTCACCTTCCTCCGTCTGTGCTGAGTTGCACGCGCTGAGTGTGGTTCCTACGATGGCTGTTGTTGCCATAATCTTGAGTATGTTCATTGATATCTCTTATTTCTTTTTCTGTTGCATCTGTCGTATCATCTCCTGCTGTTTTTGCATGGCCTCGAGGCGCTGAGCCATACTGCTCATCTTCTTGGGGTCATTCTTGTGCTTGTCGCGGTAAGCCTCGAGCTCGGCCAACAGTTTGGCATCGTTGGTGGTCTTGCGCAGATACCACATCATGAGGATGCTGATGAGACCGCTCAGGAAGTAGTAGTAGCTCAGACCGCTTGAGTAGCTGTTGAACATGAAGAAGAACATCACGGGCATGAAGTACATCATCCAGCGCATCATCTTCATCTGTTGCTCCTGCTCACTGCTCATTTGGTTGCTCTGTTGCTTCATGCTGATCATCGTGTTCACGATGTTCGTACCGCAGAAGAGGAGGCAGAAGATGCTCAGGTGGTCACCGATGAGAGGCAGATCCACGCCCCAGCTCAGCAGGTCGTCGTAGGCAGAGAGGTCCTTGGCCCAGAGGAAACTTTCGCCACGGAGCTGTATGGCTCTGGGTACGAAGTTGAAGAGGGCAATGAAGATAGGCATCTGGATGAGCATGGGCAGACAGCCACCCATGGGGCTCACACCGTACTGCTGGTATATGCCCATCATCTCCTGTTGCTTCTTCATGGCATCTTCCTTGTTGGGATACTTCTGGTTGAGTTCCTCCACCTTGGGTTTGAGCACACGCATACGGGCACTGCTCATGAAGCTCTTCTTGGTGGCAGGATATACCACTGCCTTCACGATGAGGGTGAGCAACAGCAATACTATACCCATGCTCAGACCGAAGCCTGAGAGCCAGTCGAAGATGTTCAGGATAAACCAGCGGTTGATCCACTTAAACAGAGGCCATCCCAGGTCCACGAGCTCTTCCAGTTCGAGATCGGTCTTCACACTGCCTTCCTTGTTGGTGGCTTTCAGCAGGTGGAAGTCGTTGGGACCCAGGTACATCTGCATGTGAGTGCTCTCCTTGCCGGTGGGGTCGAGCTTGGTCTGCATCTGTGCCTTGTAGTATTTGAGCACACCGCTCTTGTTGTTGAATGCCTCACTGTAGAGCTTGGCCTTGGTGAAGTCGTCATGGCCGATGAGCACACAGCTGAAGAACTGGTTCTTGAAGGCTACCCAGTCGAGTGCCTCTTCGGGCTCTTCCTCGTCACGACCCGACATGCTCAGGTCGTCTGTGTCGTCGCCCTTCTCTCTCCACTGCAACACGGAGTAGCGGTTCTCAAAGCTGTAGCCCTTCTCCTGCTGGTAGCATGAATCGGTCCAGAGTATGTGCAACTTGTCGCTTGTGGCGCCGAGGTGCTGACCCATATCCTGTGCTCTCACATTGAAGTCGAGCATGTAACTGCCCTTGTGCAGAAGGTAGTCTATCACCAACTTGCCACCGTCGCCGGCTGTGAGTTGCATACTCACGGTGCTGTCGGTCTGCTCTGTAGCCTCCCAAGTGTAGTCCGAACTTACGAAGTTCTCCTTCTTGCCGTCTATGCTCAGCGTCATCTCGCTGGTCTGGGGAGTGAGCAGTTTCACCTGCTTGCCCTGCTGGTTCTTGTACTTGCCCTCCAGTTCCACGAAACTCACGGTGCCACCCTTGGTGTTGATGCCCACCTTCATCTTGTCGTTCTTGAGGTACACCATGCTTCCTTCTCCGCCACGCTGTGCGAAGAAGCATTTTGTACTGTCGGTAGCCTCTGCCAGTTTCAACGCTTCAGCCTGTGCAGCTCTTTTCTGCTTTTGTTTCTTCTCTGCCTCGGCCTTCACCTGCAACTCTTTCTGCTGCTTGGCCCAGGCCTCCTGCTCTTCCTTGCTGGGACGGCTGTAGAAGTAAAATCCTACCAGCACACCCGCAATGAGCACCCATCCTGTGACTGTGTTTTTGTCCATTCTATTTATGTTTTGTTTTTTATTATTCGTTTATTTCTACTATCTACGCTTCACGCTCATCGTTGACCTTTGGTCGCTCTCGCTTATCGTTCAATACTCCACGCTCCACGCCATTTTTCAATTTTCAATTCTTAATTTATATATACGCACATGCGCTTGCGCATACGCAATCGGTCTGCAAAATTACAAAAAAAAATGTTAATTCATGCTCGTTTTGCCATAAAAAGCGTACCTTTGTGCATAAATTAACTATCATTAAGTTGTTCATAACCTGTTTTTATGAAACAATTAGCCGTTATATTAGCCATTTTGCTGTGCTTCTCCTCGCAGGTTTCTGCCCAGTCCAATGGGGTTCGAGATGGAGTTGTGCGACAGCGTCTCATCATTCCCCTGAATCCTGCCCAGCAGGTCACCATACAATATGCCGACAGTCTGAAGCAACTCGTTGAGCGCTATCATGCTGCCATCGAGGCTGCATCGGCTGGCTCACAGGCGTCCATCAGTCCCTATCTCTATCAGTTGCTCTCTCCTGCTGCGCTCTATCAGCAACCTGTGCGTCAGGCACTTGCCATCAACTGGCAACCAGCCCCGGATACCCGTCTTATGCCGGGTTTCTCCACGGGCTATTCGCCTGCCACGCGCCTTGTGTCACAGTCGTTTCTCAAGGACGAGGAGCTCTCACGCCTCTTCTATTCCAATCAGGCTCTCTCGCAACTGTATGTGAGTATGCCCAACCTTGTTTCTGTCACTGAGAAGGAGATAGAGGAGAGTGGAAGCGTGATGAAAGATGTTGACATTCCTATTCGTTCGGAGACAAAGATGCACGAAGAGGTGCAGCTGGCCGAATTGGAGCAAGAGGATGAGGGCGATGTGCGTGCCGTGCTTCGCCGTCCCAACTTCTGGAAGTTCAAGGGAAGCAACTCACTTCAGCTCACGCAGAACTATGCCTCGGACAACTGGTTCCAGGGTAAGGCCAATCACTACAATGCGCTGGGCATCGTTGCCATTGAGGCCAACTTCAATAATCAGCGCAAGATAAATTGGGACAATCGACTCGATCTTCAACTTGGTTTTCAGACCAATAGCGAGAGTGATCAGAACAAGTTCAAACCCACCAACAACCTTTCGCGCCTCAATTCCAAGTTGGGTGTCAAGGCTGCCAAGAACTGGTTCTATACCTTCAGTGTGAAGGCTGAGACACAGCTTGTACCCAACTATCAGTACAAGAAACAGAAGGATGAGAATGGGGTAGAGTACACCCAGCGAACCACCATCACCGACTTCCTCTCTCCCCTCAATATGGATATCTCTGTCGGTATCGACTGGAAGCTCAACAAGAAGCGTTTCAACAGTTCATTGGTGCTCTCACCCCTTACCTACAATATGAAATATGTTGACCGTTTGGCGCTCTCTACCCGTTACGGTTTGGAACAGGACAAGCACTTCAAGCACAGCTTCGGTCCCTCCGCCACCTATAAGTTCAATTGGCAGATTGCCAACAACATCAAGTGGGACAGTCGCCTCTATTGGATCTCCAATCTTCATTATGCCAACATAGAGTTTGAGAACACCATCACCTTTAGCATCAACAAGTACCTCACTTCTAAGTTCTACTTCTATCCGCGCTTCAACGACCAGAGCATTCGCAACCGTATGCCCGACGATGAAGGCAACCATACCGGTACCTACTGGATGTTCAAGGAGTGGCTCTCCCTTGGTATCAGTTATGATTGGTAATTGCCATAGTTATGATTGAGCTTCGTCTTGCTTATGATTAAGGCTAGTCACGCCTATGGCTCGTGGAAACTGGTATGAAGTAAATAGCGTTTTTTGTTAAAAAAATAGCCACACTCTACCAAAGCTATTTTAAGGTCCTTAATATCAATACGATACTAAGGTAGAGTCTTTCATGATCACCCTACCAACATTCTACCATTACTCTACCATTATTCTCCCTGCTGGCTTTTCCTGATTTTGATGTCATGCTTTGTCTCACCAGAATAGTTGTGGTAGAGAGTAGGTAGAGTGTTGATGTTAACACTCTACCTGTATAATGCGCTTATATTTAATGTGTTATGTTTATCTTGGTAGAGAGGTAGAGTCTTTTTGCACCAAAAATGTTGTGTTTTATATTTTTGGATTCCAATGCTACACTTTGATGCGTGAAGGGATATATAAAAAAGATGTAGGCTTGCTTCGCAGCAGGCCTACATCTTTTAGTAAGGTTTGTTTTAGTTTAAGGTAAAAAGATTGTTTATTCAGGATAACGGTGCAAAATTAATATCTTTTTGTCATATCTCCAAGGTTTTAACATTCTTTTTTATTAATTTTTTAAGGAATTTTTCCTCGTTTTTCTTATTCTGCTGACTATTTGTAAGTTACAAATTGTAAGTCGTGCAAGACGGAATGCGAATAGTCAATGAAGAAAGTAGTCTGCCATGGCTTCGATGGGACGAAGGATGGTTTGGCCCATCTTCATGCCCTCTTGGTCTATGGCTTGCTGAAGCTGGGGTGCAAAGCTATTGGTGATGCCACCAACAAAATGGATGGGGAGATCGGGGCGTTGGTAGTTGGCTATGTTACGCTTCAGAAAACTGCGGAACTCTCTCACCACAAGAGACTCCATGGCAGGATGGTCTATGTGACGATGGATGAAGGGCACGAGGGAAGACAGGAAGAGGTTGGCCTGGGGCTGACGATAGACACGGTTGATAACCTCGGTCTGTGTGAGCTCTGTCTCTTGCTCAAAGGCCTGGATGAGCGTGTCGGGAAGCTGACGCTTGAGTATGTCCGCCACGAGATGCTTACCGAGGGCCGCACCGCTACCTTCATCGCCAAGGATAAATCCGAGGGCGGGAGTTTGCTGTACGATGCGCTCGCCGTCGAAGAGGCATGAGTTGGCTCCAGTGCCGAGGATGCAGGCAATGCCAGCCTCATGTCCGCAGAGGGCAATGGCCGCTCCTAGCATGTCGCTTTCCACATGCACCTCTGCCTCTGGGAAGTGACGGAGCAGGATGTGCTTAACAGTGGTGGAGAATGGAGGGATGCATCCTGCACCAAAGAAGCGTATGCAGTGGACAGTCCCTTGTACAAATCCGTGGACTTGCTGAATGACCTGACTGATGACTTCTTCCTTGTCGCGTACAGGATTGATACCGCTTGTCTGCAGTACCTCACTTTTCTTATCACCATCGATGGTGATCCACGATGTCTTGGTACTTCCGCTATCTGCTATGAGGGTCATGCGAATGGAAAATTGGAAAAATAGTGTCTCGCGATAATCGCGAGGAACGGGGGGGGGATAGAGAGAAGGGCTTGAATGAGAGGTGGCTTTACTGGTCCTCGTTTTTCACATAGCCCTGACGGTCGACAGGGAGAGCTGACATGATGGTGTCGTAGGCTTGCTGGAGGCAGGCTTTCTCATTGTCAATACCCTTGCCCTGTGGTTGGATTGGGGCGTGGATGGTCATGGTGAGTGGGTGCCAATCGACGAAGCTGATGCCCTTGCGTGTGCGTGGATAGACATCGAAAGGACCGTTGAGGGTGATGGGCACGATGGGGAGTTGTAGTTCGTCGGCCAACTGGAATGCTCCACGGCGGAAGATGCCCATGTGGCCTGTGAAGGTGCGTGCACCCTCGGGGAAGACTACCACGGAGGTACCACCCTTGAGTATCTGGCGAGCCTCATCGTAGGTGTGCCTGATGGCCTTGGGGCCGCTCTTGTCCACAAAGATATGATGGGCACTTTCGCAAGCTTTACCTACGAGGGGCACCTTGCGAAGAGATTTCTTCATCATCCACTTGAAGTTGCGACCGAGGAAGCCATAGATGAGGAAGATGTCGTAGGCACCCTGGTGGTTGGCCACGAAGACATAGCTGGTGTGCTTGTCGAGATGCTCACGCCCCTCCACACGAACGGGCAGGAAGAGTACCCAGCAGAAAAGTTTCGCTATGATATGGAACGGCCAGTAGCCCCAAGTGTTGGCAAATCCGAGTGTACAACCAATGACGGTGAGGATGGCCATGAGTCCGGTGCCCAAAAGCAACACGGGAAGTGCTATGAAAAGCTGGTAGGTACGGTAGAGTATTTTCATGCTTCCTTCAATGATTGGTTGATCTGCTGGATGTAGGCAAGGAGTTCGTCACGCCCCTGGCGCGTCTCAGCCGATGAAACGAAATGGGGTGGGAGTTCCTCCCAATCTTGCAATAGACGGTTGAGATAGAGCTGTATGTTGCAGGCGAGTTTGCTCTTGCTGAGCTTGTCGGCCTTGGTAAAGACGATGCTGAAGGGCACGCCATGCTCACCCAGAAACTCCATGAATTCAAGGTCGATTTTCTGTGGTTCGTGGCGACAGTCGATAAGCAGGAAGAGATTGGCCATCTGCTCGCGACGGAGGATATAGCCGGTGATCATCTTCTGCAGGTCCTCCGTAGCCTTCTTGCTTCGCTTGGCAAAACCATAGCCGGGGAGGTCGATGAGTTGCCACTCGTCGTTGATGATGAAGTGGTTGATGAGCATCGTCTTACCAGGTGTGGCAGAGGTCTTGGCAAGTTTGCTATGGCCAGTGAGCATGTTGATGAGACTGGACTTGCCCACATTGGAACGACCGATGAATGCGTACTCGGGTTGACTGCTGTCAGGGCACTGATCTACTCGGGGACTGCTGATCAGGAATTCTGCTTTCTTGATATCCATTATTCTAATTTTAAGCTATGCAAAGATAGTGCTTTTTTGTATAAATGCGTATGATATGAAGCGAAAAGTATCCCTTCAGGTGAGAAATTTGCGCATCTGCTCCACAGAGAAGCCTCTACGCTGTGCATAATCAGCGAGTTGGTCGTCGCCAATCTTGCCAATGGAGAAATGTGTGGCTTGAGGGTGGGAGAGGATGATGCCACTGGTGCTGGCATGAGGACGCATGGCCCCGTTCTCGGTAAGAGATATGCCAATGCGGGAGAAATCGATGAGCCTGTCGAGCAGGAAGTTGAGACTCTGGTCGGGCATGGAGGGGTAGCCCACGGCAGGACGCTTGCCCTGATAGTGCTCGGCAAAGAGTTGGGGGATGGTGAACTGCTCCTGCGGTGCAAAAGCCCACAGTTCCTTTCTCACATACTCATGCATGCGTTCCGCCGTGGCTTCGGCCAGACGGTCGGCAAGCGTCTGGTGGAGGAAATGCTGATAGTCATCGGTGGCCTGCTCCTCCTCAAAAGCCCTGTCGGTACAACAAGCAAAGACGCCCATGCGGTCCGTCTGGAAGGGGACTGTGGCGGGATCAGCGGGAACCATGGAAGACTCGGGATGGAAGGAGTTGGGGAAAGGACGGATGAAATCGCTCATGCAGAGGCAGTAGCCTTGCTCTCCAGGTTGTTGCTGGCGAAGAAAAGGTAGGCGGAGCATAGGTTGCCCTTCCTGCTGTACCCACACATCGTCGCCCTCACTGTTGGCCTCGAAGAGACCAATCAAGGCGTGGGTGTGGTAGATGGCATCGGCATGCCGGAGCAACTGCTGGGCATCATCGAAGAGATGGATAGCCTCCCTGGCACGGTCCATTTCCTCGGGAGGAAACCCCGAGAGCCAATTGAGTCGGCAAGCCTCACAACCATGAACCTCAGCAATACTCCCCAGGCGAGCGGGGAAGCCCCATGCGTGGAAGAAGTAGAGCCAGTTGATGTAAGGCGCTACTTCGTGTATGGAGAAGTGCAAGGTATGGGTCATGGTGCGATGAACGATGAGCGGTGAGCGATGAACGATGAGCGTGGAGGACTACCGGCTGAAGGTGAGGGGCTCGCCCATGACGGAGGTGTCTACACCCTGGGCAGGACTGTAGGCATGAAGGCCGTTGACGAAGGTGTGTTCCACCTTCCATGAGAGTTGCTGGCCCACGAGTGGGGTCCAGCCACACTTACTGATGACATCGGCGTGGGTGACAGTTGTGGCCGTGGGGCTCAGTAGTACGAGGTCCGCCTTATAACCCTCACGGATGAATCCTCTGCCCTCGATGCCAAAGAGGATCGAGGGGTTGTGGCACATAAGTTCGACCACATGCTCCCGACTGAAGACACCCTGACTGGCAAGCGTGAGCATGAGAGGCAAGGAAAACTGTACGAGTGGCATGCCTGAGACAGCCTTGCCAGCACCTCCTTCCTTCTCGGAGAGCAGATGAGGAGCATGGTCGGTTCCCACAACCTGAATGCGTCCGTCGCTCACGGCCTGACGGAGTGCCTCACGGTCGGCCGAGCTCTTGATAGCGGGATTGCACTTGATGAGCGTGCCCAGTGTGGCATAGTCCGCATCGGTGAAGAGAAGATGCTGAGGGCATGCCTCTGCCGTGATCTGTGCATGTGAGAGGTCGGATGAGGTGGGGATGAGAGCCAGTTCTTTCTGCGTAGTGATATGAGCAATGTGCAGGCGTGCTCCCGTCTCCTTGGCCAACTTGACAGCAAGGGCTGAACTCAAGAAGCAAGCCTCATCGTCGCGTATCCAGGGATGGAGTGACACATCGGGATCGTCACCTTGCTGTGCTTTTGCCTCAGCCATGCGCTGGTTGATGCGAGTCGTGTCCTCGCAATGCGTCATGATGATGGTGGGGCAGAGCGTGAAGATCTGACGGAGCTGTTCCTCACGATCCACGAGCATGCCACCTGTGCTGCTTCCCATGAAGAGTTTGAGTGCTGGTATGCGATGTGTGTCGATTTGCCTGATCTCCTGCAGATTGTCGTTTGTGGCTCCGAGGTAGAAGGCATAGTTGGCATGGCAGTGCTGTGAGGCATAGTCCATGCGTTGTTGCCAGAGCTCCATCGTGGTGGTCTGTGGCACAACATTGGGCATATCCATGACGCTGGTGACACCTCCCGCCAAGGCAGACATAGTCTCCGTGTGCATGTCGGCCTTGTGGGTGAGCCCTGGATCGCGCATGTGCACATGATCGTCGATGACACCTGGCACAAGGATGAGTCCTTCGGCATCGAGCGTATCATCGTCGGCAGGCAAGGCATCGCCCTCGTGGAAGATGGATTGTATGGTATCTCCCTTTACAAGAACAGAGCCCTTAAAGCTCTGTCCTTCATTGATTATAGTTGCGTTCTTAATCAGCATGACTATCTCTTTCTAATAAGAATAAGAATTGGGTCAGGTTAGGCGCGAGATACGCTACCTTTCTTAGGGTACTTGCGGAACCAACCGTCCCAGCGTAGGCGCATGACGCCAAATACGGCCTCGCTGAAGATACCGCCACTCATCTTACTGGTGCCCAACTCGCGGTTGACGAAGATGACAGGCACTTCCTTGATCTTGAAACCACACTTGAAGGCCGTATATTTCATCTCTATCTGGAAGGCGTAGCCCTTGAAGCGAATCTTGTCGAGCTCAATGGTCTCGAGCACCTCACGGCGATAGCACTTGAATCCGGCCGTGGTGTCGTGAACTTTGAATCCGGTGATCAGGCGGACATACTTCGATGCGAAATAGGACATGAGGACACGACCGATGGGCCAGTTGACCACATTGACACCGCTCACATAGCGACTACCGATGGCTACATCGTAGCCCTCATCCTTGCAGGCGGAGAGCAGACGAGGTACATCCTTGGGGGCGTGACTGAAGTCAGCATCCATCTCGAAGATATAGTCGTACTTGTGCTCAATGGCCCACTTGAACCCCGTGATGTAGGCTGTGCCAAGACCCAGTTTGCCACTTCGCTCGATGATGAAGAGGCGATCCTTGAATTCAGGTGTCTGCATGAGTCGCTTCACAATGTCGGCAGTGCCGTCAGGACTGCCGTCCTCGATAACCAGTATGTCGAACTGATGTTCGGGCAGTGTGGTAACGGCACGGATGATGTTTTCGATGTTCTCCTTCTCGTTGTAGGTCGGGATGATTACAATGCTGTCGCTTTGCATACTTCAACTTTTTATGATATTACAAAGCAAAGGTATAGGAAATTGTTGAAACGGCAAAACTTTTAGGTGTATTTTCTTCTACTTACATTATAACCGTCAAAAAATAGTTTCTAATATGAAACCAAGATACGCTTTGCGTAAATCCTAAAAAATAGTACTGGTACGACAAATTCGCACCAGTACTATTATAGCATTGAAAAGTTAAGGCGATACGGTTTGTTTCACAAAACCGATCTTATAAGCATCTGTACATTACTTTTTAAGCCAATGTTCCTTCAGCCATGCACGAACTGGCAGATCATATAGTTTCAATGCTGCCCAAGCATTCATGATGACAAGGATGGTTGTAGTAATTGCCACGAATACATGTGTGCTGACAGGTGAATCCAAGTGACGCTGTGCCCATGACATGTGCATGTAGAGCACTGGATAGTGCGTGATGTAGAGAGGGAAAGAAATGTCTCCCAAAAACTTGCATACCTTTGTACTAATCTTACCGGTTACCTTACTTCCAGCACCTGTTACGAGAACCAGAGGGAAGAGGAACAGCACGCAGAAGAGCTGATAAGCACCGTCAACGATGTTGCCACCACCATCATACTTAGGCACATTGAACATACCAAAGACAATGAGAGCTGTGATGAGGAATCCGTGATTTGACTTGATCATCTTGCCCATGCGCGACATAAGCAAACCGATGAGGAAAGGATAAAGCAGACGAGTGAAACCGAGATACACATGCTCTGGATTAAATACGAATCCACCATTGATGTAATAGAAATAATCCGTTTCTGTCAGGTTGCCAAAGATATTGAGATTCAAGGCTATGTCTGCGGTTAGGACTGCAGAACACATTGCAAGAATCGCTAATCCCCATGTAGGCAAGAAACGGAAGATGAAGGCGTAAAGGATATTGGCAATGTACTCATAGATGAGCGTCCATACAGGACCATTGATACTTGACAATTCACCCCATCCGCGGATGTCCCATGACTGAGGGAATGGAATGCAGAAGAGCGTGAGCACCGCCTGAAGCATCAGGAAATGCCAAGGTGCGCTGTCCACGGCTCCAAATACATCAACGCTACCAGAATAGTAGAAGAAGATGATGCCTATGAGCACACCAATCAGTAGCATTGGATGCAAACGGACAATACGACGCTTGAAGAATCCCTTGTATCCCATTTGGTCAAAGCGATCCTGGTATGCATAGCCAAGAACATAACCCGAAAGGGCAAAGAAAAAATCAACCGCCAGATAGCCATGCGCCATAATATTGTTGGTGATATCGGCAGAGTAGCATTCCATCATGTGGAAACCAACGACACAGAGTGCTGCCACGCCTCTGAGTCCGTCCAAGACCTCATATCTTGGTTTTGATTCTAAGTAAGCCATTTTACCTATTATGAATTATGATTTGTGAATTAAGAATTATTCTATCAATCCTAGTTTTTTTGCCTTGAAACAAGCCTCTGTAGTATTGCTGACCTGCAGTTTTTCTATAATGTTCTGCCTGTGGCGGTCAACGGTATTCTTGCTGATGCCCATTATTCCAGCAATCTCCTTACTGGCAAGTCCCTTCTGGATGTATTGTAACAGTTCCTTTTCGCGATTGCTCAAAATTGAGCGCAATTCGGAGATGTCGATGCGACGCTCCTCACCTGTCAGTTTGTGTGTAAGTCGTGCATGGGTGAACGACTCCTTCGTAAGCTTGTACACACAAAGTGCATAACAGATACCTTGTTTGCCTTCGCTCGGAAAATACTGTATGCGATGTATCACAGGATGATATTTACCCTCGGCATCGTGCATACTGATTATCTGTTCCATATACCATGGGAATCCCTCTGCCACATTCTGTGGTGTCAGCATTCGGTTGAAGAACTTCAGTTCCTGAAGGTTCTGAATCACCAGATTGTCTGGATTGATACAAGAGATGATCTCCTCCTCGAATACTGAATCCACAAACAAATGTGTACCTGTCTTTCCGATACCGAGCGCTTCTGCTGTCTTGCCCATGAAGATATGACACTTGCCAGTGCGCATGTTGTTAAGTGCCACGATAGCATTGTCACACATGGCATATGTTTCAGCGAAGTTCAACAATCGTCGCTCTTCGTCTTCCATATGTACTCCATCCTGTTGACTCATAAAGTGAGACACAAGCTTATCATTGATTTCAACCATAATAATGGGATTTATTCTACAGAAACAAATTTCTTGGCTACAAAGTTATATAAATATTATAACAGCAGACACAAAAGCATACTTGAAACCTCAAATATATGGTCATTAATCAGTAGTTTTTTCTTTAAACTAAACAGAAGAAGTCACTACATTATGTAATAATAAAAAGGCAAGCACCCAATCGGATGCTTGCCTTCTATTATAATATGTGTCTAAAGGATTATTACTCCTCAACAGCAGCCTGCGCGGCCCCCAGGTGGTACTGAAAATCAATAGGTTACACACTTTCTCTGAACTGGTTCTGTACGATATTCGTATAAACCACACACTTTATTCGAAAAATGTGTAGAGAAAGCGGATTACCGATTTTCTTACTCTTCGACAACGGCTTGGGCAGCCCCAAACGAGTATTGAGTATCAGCATGTTATACGCTTTCTCTGATCACGCCCTGTACATAATCTGTAATTTCGCATGATAAGTGTGCGGAATGAACGTATGTCGTTACATAGTGTTCATCGTGCATTCTGGGTGCAAAGTTACTCATTTTTCTCTGAACATTCACACATATTTAACACATTTAACATGAAAAATGTGATAACACCTATATAGGGTATATCACTTTGTTATCTACTCATCGTTTCGTGTGTCAATCGCATTATTAGCTGTCTAATGCTGTGTAGCGACTTGTAGCGAATCCTCGTAACGGGAAGATTTTATAGACCTCCCCTCTCCGTCAGAGCAAGTAAATAATACAAGAAATGAACAGACAGCAGATAAATAGTGTTTTCTAACTCAGTGGAACTATAATATTTTGATGTATCTATTGTAACAGAAAGTATCAGTATTGATATTCAATATGTTGACTTGATTAAGAATCTATAATAGTTGTAGCGAAAGCGTATCTATAAGTATAAAAAGAGTGCTCTCTTTACCTGAATATCATAAAAAAGGATAACAGAACTAACAAAAGAAGGATTAAATTGCTATTGTTCAGTTTTTTATTTGCTAAATTTGCACAGAATTTACAAATATCACACTTAAAATGATTTTAGAGATACATTTGAGCAATATATTCTCTCTTCGTGATGAGATAGTTGTTGATATGCAAGCTGCAACTATTCAAACTGCAGCTGCGAGGGCTTTGGCTGACAATACTTTTGCCTGTGGTGACGAGAATCT
Source organism: Bacteroidaceae bacterium (assembly GCA_045629325.1). Lineage (GTDB taxonomy): Bacteria > Bacteroidota > Bacteroidia > Bacteroidales > Bacteroidaceae > Physcousia. The sequence continues at coordinate 32,109 of JAZQQX010000004.1, forward strand.
TTTGAAGAGTGT
>JAZQQX010000005.1:0-66312 GCA_045629325.1 Bacteroidaceae bacterium
AATGTCATTCAATGATTTTGTTGAATTTTGGTTCGCAGCACAAATTTAGGTGAAATTATTGACATGACAAAATCCTGAGCAACTTTTTGTTGCTCAGGAACTTATAAAAATAGTTAATTATTTCGCTGCGGATTTAAGGTATTTTTGCAAAAAATAATTTGACATTTGCGTTTTTACGAGCACAACCTGACACAGAAAAGCTAATGGAGCGACCTAATGAGAAAGAATCTGACGCAAGCGGATTGATAGATGGAAGAAGGTCTCCCGTTGGAACACACGAGATAGGATAGTCAATTCATTAATCAATTAAATAACAACAGTTTATGAAGCGTTTCTTTACATTGTTTCTTTTGACATTGACATGGTGTCTGGGAATGAATGCACAGGTGCAGCTGCCAGACGGATGGACCGTATCAGAGGATCTGACGGAGAAGGGCCGTATGGTGGTGTATGGCTCCATCAAGGACGGCGACTCCTATCGCTGGGTAGGCGAGGACTACAACAGCGTGGCTGCCTTCATCGACGGCGAGTGCCGCGGTGTGGCCTATCCGTCTTACCTTGATACCAAGAGTATCAACCAGTTCACCTTGGAAATCTGGGGTACGGAGGCCGACAACGGCAAGACCGTTACCTTCAAGTTCCTCGACGAGGGCCGGGTGTACACCGCTCGCGAGACTACCGCCTACACCTTCAACGAGTCCGTGGGTCAGCCCAGCAACGGATTTGTGCTCAACATCAATGCAGCCCGCTACTTCACCTGGAAGCAGGAGGTGGTGGATATGTATGTGGGCAGTTCTATCAATCTGCTCGACTACATCACCTTCGATCCCGAGAATGCCCTCCTGCCTGAGGGAGAGATATGGAATCTGGGCAACTCAGGTATTTTCCTGGAGCTCGACGGCAACACGGTGAAGGCCTTGCAGCCCACGCCTGAGGATGGATATGCCTTCGTGTATGTGGCTCTGCCTATCAAGTCGATGGGCGAATTCTATGAACTGAAGATCCGCATCACCGAGAAGCCTGTGCCCATCGAGTCTATCACCATTCTCGACCAGTACAAGGACGGTGTGACCGTGGATGTGGAGGACTGGGCCACCTTGACCAAGATACTGCAGAGCTGCTATACGCTCAACCCCTCCAACACCAACGAGACTCCCGTGTGGAGCTGCAACTCGGAGACAGGTATCCTGAGGGGCGAGAGAGACGGTGTAGGTCTTGTATGGATTCCCGCAGAGCCCGGCGAATACACCATGACCTTGGCTGCTGAGAATGCATCGGCCACGCTGAAGGTGACCGTGGTGCAGCCTGTGACGGGTATCGAGATGTATAGTGCGTATAAGGGTACCATCTATACTTATGTAGGAGCAGGTACTATAGCTCCCTTATTGCCTTATTCCTATACCATCCTTCCTGCCAATGCGACCAACAAGGAGGTAACATACACCGTGGCAGATAATACGCTGTTTGACGCCAACTGGAAGCCTATCAAGGCTGGCGAGACGACCCTTACGGTGACCAGCGTGGATAATCCCAGTGTGAGCGGTACGGTGAAGATCATGGTGTATCCCAATTACCAGATCACGCTGAATAGCAACACGGTGAATGTGGTGCTTGAGGGTGATCCCACCGACATCACTGCTCAGCTGATGGACAATGTGACCATCACTCCCGCTACAGATTATACATTCACCAGTAAGAATACGGATATCCTGTCATTTGATCAAAATGGTTATACCGGAAACAACACAAAGGCTACTCTGCATCAGACTGGCTCTGTAGATGTTACCGTGAAAGTAAGTGTTTTTGAAACAAGTTTACAGAGTGATGGAACCCTCGCACCTTTTGGTATTGCTGGTTTCAACAAGACCTTCACCGTAGTCGCTACCCCCGCTGTGACGGGCATCGTGCTGCACGAATATGCTGATGAAGATTTTCCTGGCTATGAACCAGGACAAACTATAGTCGCATACGATGCTGAGAATACCTACTTCTCCGTGAAGGCAGTGCCCGACGGTGCTATCCTCAAGCCTGAGCTGCTCAGCGCAAGCTTCGTGATGAACAGCCTGTTTGACATGCACGATCCCGAGATGCCCGACTTCGTGGAAGTGAAGGAGCATAAGGGTAAGACCTGCGTGATGTTCTATCCCAATGCTGTCGGTATAGGTCAGCTGACCGTCAACTACGGCAGCACTGTGTCAGGCGTTTATCCCGTAAAGATCTGTCAGACATTCAAGCCCGTACCCGGCTGGCAGTGGGTTAGCTTCTATGCTGGTTCGGTCAAGGCAAGCTATTTTGACGATATGCTCATCGAGGCTCGTGGTCAGAATGCCGGCGAGCTCGTGTACAACGATCCCGAGTGGGGCCTGTTTGGCGGCCTTACCACCCTGCGCAAGAACACCGCCTACAAGATGAAGTTTACAGAAGATGATGGCTTTGGTTGGCCTCTCATCTATCCCACCGAGGAGAAGCCCGCCTACGATCTGCCTATCCGCAAGACCTGGACCTGGCTGGCCTTCCCCTACCAGTACGACCAGAACCTCACCCAGGCCCTGCTCAAGTACCAGCCCACCGAGGGCGACCGCGTGATCTCTAAGGACGGCGGTTTCGCAGAGTGGAGCGGAACAGCATGGGTGGGCAACCTCACCACGCTCGTGGCAGGCCAGAGCTATCTCTACTACAATGCAAGCGGCGAGGCCAAGTCGATGTTCGTACAGCCCGAGCAGGCACTCGACCACACTCCCAAGTGGAGGGCTACCAACTATGCTCCCCGCCGTAACCGACAGACCACCTGGCAGTACGATGCCAGCCAGTGGGCCGACAACATGACCATCGTGGCTACCCTCGTAGGCGAGGACGATGCCGAGAACTGCAGCGTGGGTGCCTTCGTAGGCGACGAGAGCCGTGGTGAAGGTAAGGTGATAGACGGTAAGTTCTTCATCACCGTACATGGCAAGACGGGTGAGACCGTAAGCTTCCGCCTCTACAACGAGATGACCGACAGCTATGCCGAGGTAGGTACCACCCTGAAGTTTGGCCAGATGGCAGGTAGCCTGAAGGCTCCCGTCACACTCGATGTACCCGAGGCAACTGCCATCCAGGGCATCCAGCAGAGCCAGAGCCAGAAGACCTACGACCTCTCCGGCCGCCAGGCACGCGACGGACAGCACGGTGTCTTCATCCAGAATGGCAAAAAGGTCATCCGATAAGATTTGATGCGTATCTGCAAGACTATAGCAAAAGCGATGATGTTGCTGGCACTCTCCATAGTGCCGGCAACACGCCTTTGCGCCCAAAACATCTCGGAGATAGCCAAGAGCGACCCCTTGGTGATCACGGGATCGGTGGGTACGCAAAACACCTATCACTACTCTTCGATGGGCAACAGTTACCGTTCGCCCCTCAGCAACAGCATATATGCCAATCTCAACATTGCCATATATGGTTTCAACATGCCCTTCTCGCTCCACTACACCAACGACAACCTCTCCTTCAGCTACCCCCATCTCTCGATGAACCTCTCGCCCACCTACAAGAACTGGACAGGCCACTTCGGACAGTCGAACATGGAGATGTCGGAGTACATCATGAACATGTCGTTCAACGGAGTAGGAGGCGAATACAAAGATGACAGATGGCACGCCGGAGTGTTCTATGGACGCCTGCGTAAGGCCATCAACGACGACCCTACCAACCCCTTTGCCCGCACACCCCAGTACAAGCGCATGGGATGGGGAGCCAAGGTGGGCTATGGCAAGGGTCAGAACTACATTAATCTATATTTCCTGCGCGCGTACGATCAGCTGAAGTCGCTCGACGACCGCTGGCAGAGCAGTGTGTCGCCACAGGAAAACATCGTGGTAGGCGTAAGAGGCAATGTGAGCCCTGCCCGATGGTTTAGCCTCTCTGCCAATGTTGCCACCTCGGTATTCTCCACCGACACCCGCACCGACACCATCCCCATCAACAGCAACTGGGACAAGATATTCACCCCACGATTCAGCAGTCTCTTCCGCTTTGCAGGCGACGCCACGGCCAACTTCAACTTCTCATGGCTCAATGCCAACATCAGCTACCGTCTGCTACAGCCCGACTATAAGTCGCTCGGTACCTACTACATGAGCAACAACTACCACTCGCTCGGCATCACCGCCAGCACCAGCCTCTTCCACAGGGTGAACCTCACCGGTACCTTCAGCGGGCAGGCCGACAACCTCTCGAAGGAGCAGATGTACACCACCTGTGGCTATGTGTATGGTGCCAATGCCAGCACCCGCCTCGGCCAGCTCAACCTCACCGCCAGCTACAACGGCTATCGCCAGACACAGCGCGACGGTATGTGCCAGGTGACCGACACCTCGCGCGTGGACCGCCGCATGTCGAGCTTCACCTTCGTGCCGAGCTACAGCTTTGAGAACGAGCTGATGGCCCACAATGTGAACCTCTCGCTCAACTACTCCTTCAACAAGGACCTCTCAGCCTACGCCAACGGAGCAGGCGATGTGCGCACGCTGGCAGCCGGACTGAGCTACGGCGTAGATGTGGAGCCCTGGAACACCGACTTTGCCCTGAGCCTGAGCCATCAGGAGTCGCGCAGCTCACGCAACAACACCTACCTGAGCGATGTAGCTTCGCTCACAGCAAGCCGATCCTTCCTGAAGGAGAAGAACTTCAACCTCTCCGCCACGATAAGCCTCTGCCACAACCACATGGTGGCACAAAGCGAGAATATGACCGTCGGAGGCGACCTCTCAGCCAGCTATACGCTGAAGAAGGTACACCAGTTCTCCGCCACGGCAGCCATCTACCGTGAGGGCAATGTGAGCGTGGACCGCCCCACCGGCCACCTCGACGAGACCGACATCAACCTCAGTCTCAACTATGTGTACACCTTCGAGCTCCTGCACATAGAGAGCCGTGCCAAGCGCAAGGCAGCCGCAGAGAAGGCAGCAGAGCAGAAGCAGGTGACGCAGAAGATAGCAGCGCAGAAGTTCAGAGAGCAGCAGCTCATAGCCCAGCAGACCGACGCTGCCCAGCAGAAGAGATAAGAGAAGTACAACCTCAAAGAAAAAAACAGAAAACGCCATACCTATTATAATAAATATATATGAAGAGTCGTAGGTCGATATTCACACTGGTCCTCTGGATCCTCGTATCCTTGGCAGCCGTTGCCCAGGATGTGATTGTCACGGTGACCCCTGTACAGCAGGTGTTGCCTCCTCAGGTATTGATGTATATCGACAATCCGGGCAAGTTCTTCGGCGTGCAGCTGACCAACAACACCGACCGCGAACAGCAGATATATCTCGGTATGCAGATAGAGCAGAAGATCCCCTCCGTGGGTCTCGCGCTCTCCACACCCCCCAAGCGTCAGCCCGCCCGCCCCATCGTGCTGGCAGCCCACAACACCATCAATCTCACCTCGCTTGAGATCAAGAACCTCTTCAAGCACATACCCTCCAACGAGATAAGTGCACCAGCCGGACTCTTCGACGACTATCAGAACGGCTCCTTCGCCCTCCTGCCCGAAGGCGAGTATGAGGCCCACCTCACCGCCTACCGCTGGAGCAGTCCACAGCTCAGCACACCCCTTGTGGTGAGCAACCCCTCCGGAGGCATGGCCCACTTCACCGTGTGCTACAAGGCACAGGCCCCCGAATTCCTCGTGCCCAACCCCAAGCTCGCCGGTGCAGACATCTCGCCCATCGACCCCCTGCTGGCCATGTTCCGCTGGTCGGAGCCCACGCTCACCTGCAATCCTGCAGCCCAGAGCTACCGCTACGACTTCCGTGTGGTAGAGCAGCTCCCCGGACAGCAGCCCGACGACGCCATGGACCACAACCCCGTGGTATACCTCAGTAAGAGCAATGTGAGCCCGATGGTCATCGTGCCCGCCTTCTATATGCAGCGCGACTTCAAGGTCGGCAAGACCTATCTCGCGCAGGTCACCGCACGCCCCGTGGCCACCAGCACGCTCAACTATGTGATGCTGGAAAACGAGGGCAAGAGCACTTATATCAGATTCAAAATCAAGTCGGTAGAAGACATCTTTGGCGGTTCCTCTGCAGAGATCGACACAGGTGGCAAGGATGACGGCAAGGGTAAGGGCGATGGCTCCGAGTCCAAGCAGAAAGGCGACGGAGAGGATGACGGCGAAGACGATGGCGAGAGCGAGGGTGAAGACGACTCCAACGACGACGGCAGTTCCGACGGTTCGGGTATCGGCAATGTGAACATAGGCATCGACATACCAGAACTTGTCATCGATCCCTCCATCTCGATAGGCGACGAGATAGACCTCGGCGACATAGCCGACGACCTCTTCCTGATCTTTGGCGAAGCGAAGGGCGATGCCGTCATCACCGAGCAGGCCCCCTACCGCTTCCGCAATCCCAAGATAGACAAGCCCCTCTTTGTCAACGAGGCCATACATCGCTACTACGAGGAGAACAACATAGCCCTCGAGTGGACACGCGCCTGGTACCTTGGCGGTGAGGGAAAGAATCCCGAGCAGATCAAGTTTGACTACAATGTGCAGCTCTTCAACGGAGGCGATGTGGTGGGCACAGAGCAAGCACTGCTCACTGTACCCATCTTCGAGAAGAAGACCAGCGAAGAGACGCTCACCATCAAGTGGGACGACATCAAGAACAAGGTGAAGGTGGGCGACGAGCTCTATGTGCGCATCGTCCCCATCCCCGACAGCCACGAGGAAGAGATAGAGTGGGAGGGCAAGGACAATGTGCTTGGCCTCACACTGTGCAAGCCTCTGGCTCAGTCACTCTTCGACTGTACGCCCACCGTGACCATCTCCAATCTCCATCCCACCACGCAGACTGCAGCTCAGCTGAAGGGCAAGACGGTGATGATGGGCGAGTTTGAGATGGTGATAGAGGAGATAGCAGCCGCAGTCAACAATGCCGGTGCATGGACCGGAAAGGGTAAGATGCACTGGATGCCCATGGGTGTCGACACCTGGGTGAAGGTGAAGTTTGACTCCATCCGCATCAATACCGACAATGTGGTCTACAGCGGTGAAGCACGCACCTATGCCAAGGACACCAAGACGGAGCAGTATGCAGAGGGCACGAAGACCCTCTTCAGCGACTTCGGTCTCAACAACTATGTGGGCGGCGGTGCCAGCTACCAGTACAGCGAGACCACCGTGCTCGACGACGAGGATCCCAACAATGCCATCTCCGTCAATGTGGATGTGCGTGGCTACTTCAATGCCTTCCACAATATGACCTCGAGTGCCAAGGCTGCTGCCAACAAGCTGGGACAAGCCAGGATGGACGAGTTCTACTGCCCGGCACGCCTGCCCGAGTCGCTTGGTACCACTGCGCTCGACATGCAGATACACAGCATGACCTTTGCCCCCACCTATGCCATGATGGACATCGTGGGCGAGCTTCAGATAGGCGAGGGTCCGAAGAGCAGTGTGCTCATGTTTGGTGCACCGCGTCTATGTCTCAGCCCCATTGACCTTATCCCCGAGGCAGGTACTATAGCCCTGCTGGCCGACTACAACGGTATCCGCGACCCCAAGACCGGCTACTCATGCCGCTTCAGAGCTCCCAAGAACCTGAGAGAACCCGCCGACGGTTGCTTTATAGCGTGGAAGAACTATAAGTTCGGCCGCCTGGGTATCGATGTGGACATGAAGATACCCAACCTGCTCAAGGTGGAGAACGGCAAGGCTACCAAGAAGAAGCCTGTGCTCAACATCAAGACCACCATCGACAGCTGGGACGACTGGGTGGCCAGTGCTACGCTCGATCCATTTGAGGTGGAGCAGCTGCCCAACTGGACCTTCGTGGCCAAGGACATCGTGATAGACCACTCACGCAACCTCAACCATGCCAACATGCCACAGTTCCCCCAGGGCTATGACAAGAGTCTGGCTGGCATGAGCGGACAGAACCCAGAGTACTGGGAAGGTCTCTTCATCAAGGATATCGGTGTGAAGCTTCCAAAAGAAATCTCACCCGGTGCAACCCGCACGACCATCGACTTCCAGGACATGTTTATCGACCAGTCCGGTCTCACCATGAAGGGTGGTGTGAGCAATGTGCTGAAGGGCAAGACCAGCAAGCTTGGCGGATGGTCGTTCAACCTGAAGGAGATAGGCATCAGCTTCATCCAGAGCGACTTCAACAACTGCTACTTCAATGGCAATGTGGGACTGCCCCTGCTTACCACCAACGACGGTAAGAAGGCCTTCCTCGACTACAACTGCGAGATACGACGCCGTATAGCTACAGGTGGCAAGAACGATGGTACGGCCATGCTCTTCACCGTTCAGGCTGCCGACGACCAAGACCTCAACCTCGACCTCTTCCTGGCCAAGGTGAAGCTCAGCAAAGCCACTACCTACCTGGCTGCAGAGTCCGTCTTCGGCGCTGAGGCTGCAGCCGACAACCACACCTATGTGGAGTTCTGCATGGGTGGTGTCATAGAGCTGGGTGCCAAGGACCAGATAGAGAAATTTGGCAAGAACAAGCTGTCGGTGGACATCAATATCCCCGATGTACACTTCACAGGCTTCCGCATGGCCAACTGCGCCGACGACAAGTGGACCTCTGCCTACGAGAGCATCAGTACCCTGCAGAAGAACCGCAGGGCAGTGAAGCTCAATCCAGATGCCAGCTATGCCTACTACAAGGGCGACGAGAAGCATCAGGGCGACTTCTACTTCAATGTGGGACAGTGGTCGCTCGCCTCACTGGAGAAGCAGCTGGGCCCCTTCAAGTTTACCCTCGATACCTACAAGATGGATATCAACATCAAGGGTACGGCCAGCAACGCCTATGTAGAGGTGGGGCTCAATCTGGGCGGTAGCGTATCGCTCGTAGACGACTTTGCCATCACAGCAGGTGCTGAGGTAAAGGTAACAGCCGCTATCAGAAATATCCACGATATCGACAACCTCACGACCGAATTTAAGGACGTAGTACTCAGTAAGTGCTCCGTGAACTGCAAGGTGGCAGGTATGGGCTTCAGTGGAAGCCTTACGACAGGCGGCGACGTGAAGTGGGGCAAGGGCTTCAAGGCAGACATCACCGTGTCGCTGCCCGGCGACCTCTTCGAACTGAAGGCAGGCGGTGCCTACTTCAAGCATAGCCAAGGCTATCGCTGGGGCTACTTGGTGATCGATGCCGAGACGAGCGTGGGTGTGCCCGTGCCTCCGGTGCAGTTCAACGGCTTCTCCGGTGGATTCTACTTCAACTGCCAGAGCCGTGCCAGCGATCCCAATGATGTGACTCCCAAGAAGGGTGTCATCGGCGCGATGCTGGGTGTGAAGATATCCAGCATGGGTACGGAGGCTGCCTTCTCGGGCAACTTCAAGATGACCATCTTCTACGACACCAGCAGAGGATGCTTCTCGCAGTTCCTCTTCACGGGCGACATGGAGGCTGTGGCAGGTCTCATCCAGGCTCATGCTACGCTCCTCTATGAGAACACCACCACCGACCAGTTCTTCCAGCTCAATATCACCACCGACCCGAAGGCCAACCCCATCGACAAGGCTAAGCAAGTGAACAGCGAAGCCGAAAGTCCTGCCACGCCAAGCGATGTGCAGAAGGACTTCGGCGAACTGGAGAACGAGGAGAACAAGACCACCAAGGGACATCACAGCGGCACGGATACGAACACTTCCGGTGCAGGAGCTCAAACGGCGGGCTTGGGCAAACTGGACTTCACGCTCGACTTCAAGGTGACGATGAAGGAAGACGGCAAGAAGCTGGCCCGCCAGAAGTGGCATCTCTATCTCGGTGAACCCGATGACAAGAAGCGTATCAAGATGACGCTGATAGACATCGACGCCAAGATCGTGACGGTGAAGATAGGTGCCAACATGTACCTCTGCGTGGGCAATGAGCTGCCCGGCGACGGCGCTCTGCCCCCGATACCTGACAAGATAGCCAGATACCTGGACGGTTCGTCGCATGGCTCCGGCATGCAGAGCGACAACATCAGCCAGGCCAATGCAGCCCGTGCGGCAGCTGCCAACAACTTCGGAGGCGGCATAGCCGGCGGTGTGATGCTCGGTGCGCAGGTATACGGTCTGCTGGATGTAAACCTGGGTATCATCAAGGGTGGCGTCGACATGTTGGCTGGCTTCGATCTGTCGTTGCGCAAGTTGTCTAACACTTCTATCTGTGTCAACCTCAACCGTCGACCCGGATACCATGGCTGGTATGCCGAGGGTCAGCTCTACGCCTACATGGGTGCAGGCATGAGTGTGCATGTCAACCTTGGCTTCATCAAGACCGACATCCCCCTCTTCAAGGCTGAGCTGGGTGGCGTGCTGCAGATGGGCGGTCCCGCTCCCACCTACTTCATCGGTAAGCTCCGTACCAAGGTAAGCCTGCTTGGAGGTCTGGTGAAGTTCAACAAGAAGTTTGAGTTTGAGTGTGGACAGGTGTGCCAGGTGTTCCGCGGCAATCCGCTCGACAACTTTGTGCTCTTCGACAAGTGTACCGTGGGCGATACCCTGAAGAGCATAGGATGGGCAGATAAGAACCGCATAGACCCCTTCGTGACAGAGGCACCACGCATCTATGCCAACGCCTCACTGGGAGACCACTTCCGCGTGCTCGACGAGAACGAGCTCGAGACCATCATGAGAGACTATAACGCTACCGATGCACAGCGTGAGGAGATGGTGATGCAGGCAGAGCGTACATTCAAGTTTGAGGAGAATTTCAGCGGCAGTGCCATCCTTTATAAGATGGATGGTAAGACGGATGATGTGACAAAGGCACAACGTGCTTGGTATATAAACTATTCTGTGACTCAAGGAGAATTCTTGCAGTTGCCCACATGGCGCTTTAAAGACCGTTTGGAGCCCAACAGTTACTATATCCTCGAGGTACGGGGTAAAGCATACGAGCTGAACAACGGCAAGTGGGACAACCCCATCACAATGAATGAGAAGACCTGCAAGAGAGAACCCATGCCGTGGACGCAGAGAGCGCGCTACTATTTTGCCACCAATGGCGGTGACTCTATCGGCGAACTGGCTGATCTGGAGAAGTATGTGGCTCTGGCATATCCCAGCTACGGCAATAAGCTCTCCGATGATGTAAAAGATGACGACGTGGAGCACTATCGCCCTGTGTACTACAAGGACGCAACGGCTCCCACGATAGCCCTAAACCGCCAGATACAACTTGAGGCCTTCCGAAAGGGACGTCTGCAATGGCGTGTGGTAAGTCCCTCGGGCGTACAGCTCTATGCCACGGATGCCTCATGGGCATCATGGGTCAGCGGTACGCTCAACCTCGAACCTTCGACCCGACTCAAGGGCATAGAGGAAGGAGGCAACTATATCCTCTCTCTCGACTACCTGATCCCAGGCAGCGAGAAGACCAGTGTGGACACGGTCAATATCGGTCGCCAGCATATCCACGTGCTCCCAAAGAGTGAAGACTGGAGAACCGGAACTGTCATCGACGGCAAGAGACAGAACCTCGACTACGAGAAGCCATATGTGGGCTCCCGACTGCTGCGCGTAAGACGACAGTCGCCAGGGCTCAACGTCTCCGACTACGATATTGCCGTGGGTAAGTATCAGTTCCAAAACAACTACTACTTCAATGCAGACCCCATGCACTACTTCTCCTACCTGACCAACTGGGCCTTTGTAGGTGGAAGAAAGGTGGCTTCTAACTTCTTCCAGGGACTCTACGTCACCACCACGCAGTCGGCCATGTTCAAGGTGCCCGGCGGAAGACTCTATGAAGGTGAGTTCGATCCCAATACCAACAAGATCTTGAAGGAGGCTGGTGAGCTGGAGAAGTACTTCTTCGCAGATAGCGTACTGACTAAACAACGGTACGGAGAATATCCTCTCCCCGTCGTCGAGGGATTCAACTCCGATGTCTTTGGCATGGCCGATACACTGACTATGCCTCACAACCCCGCTCTCACCAATAAGGATTGGGCTAAATATCACAGCGACAGAATAAAGGGACTCTATGAGGCTACGGAGAGATTCCAGTCGGAGCTTAGTATGACTTATGGCAGATTCGTGAACAGAGCCTACGATCTTGCAAAGCAGATGGGCTATAAGTTTGTCTCAAGTATCTGGATAGAGAAAGAGCTCCTAAAGGATTTCGTCGGTACTTTCATAGAGTATGGCCCATACAAGGTGCCCTATTACCAGATGGCTCTCGTCACCAGTCCTCAGAGTATGGGATACAACGACGGTAAGGGACGCAGTCTGACATCTATCTTGAGCAATCTGGGCAAGCGAGGCAACAAGGAGTCTCAGATATGCTTGATGATGAACCTGGATGGCAGTCCGAATTCATACTGGGTCTATAGCGACCTGATCAAGGGAGAGAAAGAAGAGTATGTCCCAGACAACTTCTCTGCTATAAAGCGTTTCAGGGCGGATACCTCATTGCGCTTTATCCATAGCATAGACTATAGAAACTACCGTGTCAATGCGTTTAACTATACAGACGGAACATACACTGTCTATGGTGAACCTTTCCGTGATACAGACAATCTGCTCAATGGCATCGCTGCAGTGGAATACACTGTGACCGATCCTTATGGCAACAGCCCCAGTACTCAGGTGACATATACACAGGGACAAGGAAGAGAGCAAAAGGATGTCTCTCGCGGAAAGACTGTAGGCGGAGGCGACTTCTACACCTCGTCTACCGACGCCCAGAAAAAGGATCTGGAGAGCATGAAAGCCCTGATGCCCGGCCTTGCTGCAGCAGACGCGAAGGTCAGTGCGGCGCTTGATAAGGTCAAGAAGTGGTATAAGGATGCCAAGCGCAACTATGACACGGCAATGGGCCGTCTCGTAGAATGCTACAATAATGGTGTAGACACGGAGAACTATCTTGGTGATGGATCCATGGCAGCTACGATCAAGGACAACATCGGTAAGATAGTAGACAATGAGAAGAGGACATCCGCGGAGAATATCAATCCCACGATAGACCAGGTGGCAACCGACATCAAGACGCTGCAGACGCTCTACAGCTCTATAGCCAAGGGTATGTCTTCCAACCGTGCCATCGTGATAGATGCCAATGCAGAGCTCGAGAGAGGTATGGGACTGCGCGATGTCATCATGGAGCACTATGAGGAAATGCAGAAGCTGTACAACGAACTCCGTGATATAGACAACGAGTACGCCCATGCCATGGACATGTTGAGCGATCCAAGCAATCTGAAAAAGGCAAAGGATATCTATACATTGGCAAAGAACCTGGACTACAACTTGAATTATTGGATGAATCTCAAGACGGGTAAGATCCCGACCAATGCCTCGAAGCTCGATGGTCTGGTGACCGATGTCAAGAATCTCTTGTCAAAGCTGAATACGATGGACAATAAGTCGTATGTCACTGAATATGAGAAGAAACAGACGGTCAAGAGCGAGTTTGATACAAAGATAGAGACCCTCAAGACCACACTGACCTTGCTCAACGGACAGATAGACAAGGCCAATGCCAACAGAAACACCATGGCAGGCTATCTGGCCGACATCAAGAAGGTGGCACCTGCCGGAAGCAATCTGGTCAAGTCCGTTCTGGGCTACAAGGACAACTCCGACAAGCTCTACAAGGAGGCCAACGGCTACTTCATACGCAGCTATATCAGCGACTATGAGGTGAAGCAGTATGAGGAGGAGGCCAACGAGCGCATCAGTGAGTTGAAACTACGTTCGGAAGCAGAACCTACTCTCTTGGCACTTTCTAGTATTAAGTCAAGAGTCTCGGATATGGTTAAGGAGATTCAAAGTAATTCGTCGGTACAGGAAACAAATCTTAACCAACTTATGGAGAATCGCAACAATGCATTGTCTGCTATTGTCAAGGTCTTTGACTATATTATACATGGTACATCCGACTGGAGAGAAACTAAATATATAGCAGAAAATCAAAAGGACTTTGTTGCCTTCAATAAAGCACTGGACTATAATCCAAAGTTGGTTGTTGAAAGACGCGATGTTATGATAGGTGATTCTATCATAAAAATCAAAGATAAGGAAGAGCTGGCATTGAAGTACTATAATTATATTAATGAGAAGCCTTGGGCCGATTGGAAACAACTTGCCAAAACATACCTTGATAGCTATTATGCTGATGTGAAAATGGCAAAAAATGTAGAGGCAGATTCAAAAAAATATGTGGAACGGGCTGCTCGTGTCGCAGACGAGATGCATTGGATGGATACATATTGGAATCGTCCAGGTGAATTAAAGATTGCGGCACAAAGATTGGTTTCTTATCGTGTCGAAATCCAGGGAAATCTTACTGAAGCCCAAAATCTTTACAGCAAAATAAGCAAAGAGGTCAGTGGCAGCCAACGCGAATGGTCTTCTGGCATCGAGTCATTATTTGATATATACAATGTAAGGTGTGAAGATATTTGGAACGGAACTGCCAGTGTCCTTGACAAGTTCAAGTTCATAGAGAATGAAGGTGAGCAAGGCTTCGAAGAGGAAAGAGAAACTAACCTCATCGAGTTTTGGACGGAATACTTGAGACCACAAATCGAAGAGAGCAGAAAAGATGTCCAAAATGTAAATCCAACGGATGACTTTATCGGATTGAAGAATATAATAAATAGTCATTCGAAGAATTATGACTGGATGAAGCAAAGCATTCCATCTTCCATAGCTGATTATAAAGAGTTCGAAAGATGCTATAAGCAGATGGAAAACTGGTATATAGAGCTTGACAACGGATTCTTCCATATGAAGGATTATCTGGAGAAAGCAGATGGTATATATGAAGAAAACATTAGGCATTGTGTTGAATTTGAATTGTCGAACTTGGCTGCTTCGTGCGGAAACTTGGATAAATTACATCAATTAGCAACGAGCTTGGATGCAAAATATGAAAGTCTGCTAAATACTGCAAATAGTCATGTTAAGGAACTTCGAAACTTGAAAGTTGATGACCCCGATGCGGCTTCGATAGTTACTCAGTGCTTGTCATTCGGGATGTCTATCGATGGTGTTGATTCTGAGTATAGAGACTTACTATCCGAGCTCCAAACTATAGGTACTCCTTTACGAAAGTTCAGTGATATCCAAAGTTGCCTGGCGGAAGAAGCCTTGGATGAGTATATCGAGAGCATAACAGATAACGGAGTATTAAAAATGTATGGCATCGTACTGGCATCCACAAGATATAATTATGTTAAGAGTATAGTAAAATCAATGCGTAGTCTACTGAACCAAGTTCAGTTGGATCTCTCTAAAAAGACAGAACCGTATAGACGCGTTTTCTTCAATATAGACAATGAACTTGAAGCATTGTACAAGAAGGCACAGAATGACCGCATCACCGACGCTACGGCTACTGAAATGGGAGGTGCCTGCAGAGAGGTGGGCAGGAGTCTGGTAGCTTGCTATGACTATATACTCGGAGCAAATGGTGGTGTGTTCAGACCCATGAGGGACAGTGATGCACCTTTCCAGAGATTCCGCACTAGTGTCAGCAATCTAAAGTCAAAGCAAAGTCAATGCACTCAGGCATACAACGACCTGAAGAATATCTGCAGTCAATTCGATGATTACAGAAAACGGATTGACGAGAATCTGGAGGCTTACCTTAAGGAAGAGCTCTTCCCAGATGTTGCTGCTGTGCGAATTAACCTTTGCAAAGAGTATGAGGATCGTATGGCCCAGATGGAGCAGATGCTGCAAGAGAGCGAGATGAATATGGGTAGCTGGAAGACAGCCTACGACAAGGCCAATAGCTATGCGACAAAGTTCACAACGGCCCAACTCATCAACAACTATGCCAACCGCATCAATCTGCTCAACAACAATCTGACTACTGCCATCGAGAATGCAAAGACTGTGGAGAGCAAACTGACGAAGCAATCATCTGGCTTCACATCCACACTGTCGGAAAAGGTGGATGAACTGGTGAAGGTATTTGATGAACTGTGTGAAGAAGTGGCCGGTGGCTTTGCCTCGCTGACGACCGATTGCGATATCGTCATCTATGAAGGTATACAGGGCTATGAGGAGAGATATTCCACCTCGGTTCCGGCCATGCCCGATGAGGTCATCTATCCTGCCATGGTAGCTGCCAGAAATACCGTGAAGACAAGTAGTAGTGATGCCGACTACACAAGCCTCAAGTCTGCATACGAGACATACAAGAAGGAGTATGAGACGCTGAAGGGTGGATTCCCCACAGATGTCGAGATCCTTACCGGTGTGTCTGCAGGTATCCAAAAGTGGCAACAAGTCGAAAAGGCATTCACAGACCTTGACAACAGCTATATGGAAGCCTCACGCTATGCCAACCAGAAGGAGTACCTGACCAAGTCGTATGGGGACTGTCTCAACAAGTTGCGTCAGCTCGTCATGAGCGAAGGTGGTCGTCTTGTCGGGAAGCTCTCAGGCTACGAGGCTGTCTATGCTCAGGCACTCGACGTGGAGCGCCAGGTGAAGGCATTCAGCCAGGAATGGAACAAGTATAACGGTGTGCTGAATGCACTGGAGGCTGACACGCAGGCAGACGGTGCGCATGAGAAACTTGCAGCGTTGATAGACTTCTACAACACCTACACCATAGGCAATCTGCACGTAGCTCTGCAACAGCTTGACAAGCCCTATCTGACCACCAAACATGAGCTACTTGGTCTCTACGACTTCCTGAGCAAGTATGATGCCGAGACGGCGCTCGATGACTATTACGATGATCAGATGACTATGGCCCGGAAGGTGACGGAGGTCATCAACATGGGTGCAAGCCTGAGGGAGAATATGACAGACTTCCGCGACAGGTGTATCAAGCTGATAAACCAAATGCAAGGCGAGCTGGAGAAAGATATATAGTCCATAGGCACAGAAAAGCTTAAGCATGATAAATATGAAGCATATCACTAAATATATAATAGTATCCCTGCTCACTGTCGTGGTGGGTGGAGCGATGGCTGTGGGCAGGCACGCCAATGGGAGCGAAATGCCAGTCTCACCCTTGAATGACTCTCTCATCCTGCCGGCAAGGGAAACTACCGACAGCACGGCACGCGAACCACAACCCGTGATGGCTCAGATAAACATGCTGGCACGCTCCTATGGCGACAGCATCGTGCTTCGCTGGGCGGCAGAGGACTATGTGAGCCAGCGCAGTCTGTATCGCACGGGTGTCAACATCTTCCGTTTTGACTCCAAAGGCAACTGGGACACCGTAGCCTACCAGCTGAAGCCTTGGACACTGGAACAGGTACGCCAGCACTATCCGCTCACCGACTCTCTGGCTTACATGGCCATGGAACTGATGTATGGTCAGCGACTGCAGCCCGACCAGACACGCAATATGCCCGGAACCATCGGTTCGCTGCTCGAACTGCACGATGACCAGATGGCCCGATTTGGTTTTTCCGTCCTGGTATCTGAGTGGCGTCCCGACCTGGCCAACCTGATGGCCATGAGATGTGTGGACTACAATGTGAAGCCCGGTGAAACCTACGAATATATACTGCAGCCGTCCTACAGGCCGGAGAATGTGAATATGGCGATGGGTGCCGGACATATACAGTCGATAGAGAATAAGCCTTATGTACGCGAAAAGCTCGAGGTAGAGATAGGCGACTCCATCACTGGTCCGCTGAGTACGCGACTGTGGTGGAACGGCTCCGAATACTCTGCTTTTGAGGTGGAACGACGTGCCGTGGGCTCTGAGCAGTGGGAGCGCATCAATGACCGTCCTCTCCTGAATATGACCGTCATCGGCAGCGAGGGTCAGGACCGATTCATACGCGACAATGTGCCCAACCCCGGACGATATGAGTACCGCATCTTTGCACACGATGCCTTTGGCGAACTGACGCTGCCCTCCAAGGTGCACACGATGGTGATGCCGGATCTCTCTGGACCCTTGTCGCCTGTGATACGCAGTATCGACATAGACCGACGCAATGAGGACGACCTCTCCAAGGAGGTCTTTGCCACCTTCCATATCTCTTGCGACAGCATCGTGCCTGACTTCGACGGCTACCTGCCCCTCTACTACCACAAGAAGCTGACCAACGGCGAGTGGAAGGTGATGACGGACGAGAAGCTGGGCGCCAGCGACACGGTGTTTACACTCGATGTCACCGGACTGACCACTGGTATGGTGGCTGTGGCAGCCGTCGACAAAAACGGCAATATGTCTTATTCCATGCCTGCACTCATCACGCTGAAGGACATGAAGGCACCCGATGCGCCGATCAACCTGAAGGCCTTCACCAATGCCCAGACGGGTACCATCAAGCTGGTGTGGGAGAGCGAAGAGGCCGACATCGAGTACTTCGAGGTGCAGGCAGCCAACGATACGACGCATGAGTTCATGAACGTGGGCTCAGTGAAGGACGGACTGCACTTCTTCGTGGACTCGGTGGACATGGAGGTGAACCAGAAGTACATCTACTACCGTGTGCGTGCCATCGACTACTCGACCAACGAGGGTGCCTTCACGCCTGTGCTGGCTGTGGTGCGTCCCTCTACGCTCGCTCCTTCGCCTGCCCACCTTGAGACCTCGCGTGTGGAGCCCGACGGCATACACCTGAGATGGGGTCTGGGCGACGACCAGCAGAACAACTTCCATCTGCTCGTGCGCAAGGCCGAGGGCGATGAGAAGTGGACCGTGGTGCGCCGCTGGGAGGCCGACTCGCTGAAGGGTACGGACTACATGGTGGATGTGGTGGACAATCCTCCCTACGACCGCAAGCACAACTACATCTACGGTGTGACCTCGGTGGCTCTCAATGGCCTGAACACCACGAGCATGCTCGTGTCGCTGGCCTACAAGGGACCTGCCTACTTCGACTGGGACATCAAGCTCTCGGCACGCTACGACAGGGCAGAGAAGCAGGTGCGCCTGGTGTACGAGACTGATACCAAGCTCCCTTACAAGGGCAAGGACTGGTTCTTCACCGTCTATCGCAAGAGGGCAGGGGAGAAGGAATTCACCTTCTACATGTCTACTCCCTGCGACGAGCAGGTGTGCTTCGACCCGCATCTCGATGAAGGCGAGGAGGCTGAATACTATGTGTTCATACAGTTCCCCGACGCTTGCAAGAGCACTCCTTCCAATACGGTCCGCATAAAAGCTCAATAGAAAAGATAACGCTCAATTCATAATTCATAATTCACAATTCATAATTCACAATGCTCCGCTCGGCCCTTTGGGACGCTTGCAGAGCGAAGCGGGGCAAGAACCCTCAACGCTCAACATTCAACGCTCAACATTCAACGCTCAACGCATGAGAAACCTTTTCATCATAATCACTACACTCATCGCACTCACGTCTTGCGACCTGGTGGACTTTGATGTCGACTATGGCGAGTTCCCCGAGTGTGAGATGCAGCTCGACAGGCATCAGGTGTATGTGATGGTGGGCGATACTTTCACCATCAACCCCATCTTCACACCCGATACACTGCCCAATCGTGAGGTGTTCTACTACAGCGAACCGGATGGTCTGCTGCAGTTTGACTCTGAGCGATTCAAGGCTGTCAAGGCGGGCAATACCTGGCTCTATGGCATCTCCGTGAAGCAGCGCTTGAAGGACTCGTGCCAGGTGAGTGTGATGGAGCCTTGGATAGTCGATGCAGACAAGGACTACCCCTACGACATGGTGTTCTATACGCAGGTGGAATTTGATGGCGAGGACTTTGACTTTGAACCAGAGAACATGGTGGTGGGTGCATTCGTAAACGGTGAATGCCGTGGCGTGGGCGTGATGAGAAGTGCGCGTGGCATAGACTATATAGAGCTACGAGTGGGTAGCGAGGTGGGCTATGTGGCAGGCGATCCCGAATATGATGATGAGGACGACGAACCTGTGGAATACATGCAGGAACGCGTCACGCTGAAGGTATTCGACCGCAAGCGTCATAAGGTATACACCTACAAAAAAGTGTTCGACTTCGACGGTGAGACACACGGCACGCTGTCCAACCTGCTCGTCATGCGATTCTGACCTTCTCCTGGCATTCTTTCAACTATCAACGCTCAAGTCCATATATGAAAAAGATACTTACACTCCTGGTCTGCCTGCTGGCACTGATAGGCTGCACGCTCTCCATCGAGGATGAGCTTCCCACTCCCGAGGAGATGGGATTTGACGAACCCGTCACTGTGGAGAATGAGTATGGTTCGCTGACCTATCAGTTCAACGACAGTGTGCTCTATGTCACCGAGCGTGTGCAGGAGCATATCACGATGATCAACGACTCCACACTCTTCTACGACGCCTCCACCCCCAAGGAGTGGCGTCCCTATGTGGGCAGCAAGCTTGCAGCAGGTGTGTCGCATCTCATACCCGGTGGACTCAACAATCGCGTAGTGAGTGTCACGCAGCAGGACGGAGGATACTTGGTGAAGACGGTAAGGACTACTGTCGAGGATGTGTATAAGTCGCTCAGCTACGACTTTGACTTTGACAACAATGTGCCTTATGTCGATCCCGATGCCAGCGATGAGGAACTGGCAGAGATGGGCATGGAGCGCCTTGCCGACTCTACCATCATGTGCTGGAACGTGTATGACGAGATGCGTGCCAAAGCCCTGGGACTGGAGGAGGAGCAGACGAGAGCCACGGCATCAAAAGATACACTCCGTCATGACGAGCACTTCAATATTGCCGTCACTATATCCGGACAAGGGTATAAGGTTCTGAAGGGTGCAAAGCAGTTGGAACCAATTAAAAATTATATTAATACGCTAAGCCAGACGTGCAGTAAAGTGGATGCTCTGGTTGATGCAAAGGGGGGTAAACTAGACAATGTATCTATTGGCTTTAACTTTGAGTGGTCAACGCACACACACACGCATGCAAGTAGAAATGAGGCTACAAACTATGAAGAAAGTGTAACGGAACAGTATAGCACATATACTGTAGGTGCAGAACTGACATTTAGTAAGGATGTCGTTTCTGGTGGAGCAGCAGAAGAAGCTAAAAACATCGGCAAAAGAAGATATCAGCCAGAATCGGGTAGCGAGGAAGTCTTAAGGATTATCAACGATGACCTAAGACGTACACTTAGTGAGGCCAATAGTGGAAAGATCAAGATGCCTTCGGTGAAGGTGAAGTTTGGCTTTTTCATGACTCCGGTTCCATTCAATTTTGTTTTCTCTGCTGAAACAAACTTTCAATTGAACATAAATGCCGTGATGGGGGTAAAAGGTTCTTACCAAACTGATACCCAACAATCTGGATATATTGTCAGCAACGGACAGAAGACGATTATTGACGAGGTGACAGAAAAAGGTCATTTCTCGTTTGATAATTTCTATGTCCAAGGAGGCTTCAAAGCTGCTGTAGGCGGACGTATAGGCATCGGAGCAGAAGTAGCTGGTACCATCGGAGTAGATGTCGGTGCTAATCTGGAGCTAGGCCTGGAAGCTAATATGGGTGTTTCGTATGCACGTAATCAGGATGAAGAGTATGCATGGAATGTTGACGGCAAAGTCCGTTTCTATTGTGATTTCTTTTGTGACATGCGTATCTTTGTGGCCCCGTTTGGCATAGATTTGTTTGACGAACAGATCGCAGTGTTTCTCAAAAAGACATTGTTTGAGTACACAAGCGAATTTAATCCAAAGATAGGTTATCTGACATCTTTTTCAATTCCTGAATTTAATGATAACATTTCTATACACGCGATGTTCGGGATGAAGAATACAGGTATGTTGAACTATTTCTTCTCGTCAGGTTATTATCCGTATGCAAGACTGTATTATGGCGATTACGATCCGAATAGTGAGAACTATGAACTAATGCTTCCTGCTAATAAGTCCTACGAGGTCGTACCAGACTATTTTACGGCAAAAGCTGGTGAAGACTACTATTTCAAGTGGGTGGGAGCACTTCCAGAGGGTGTCTATTATTGCACAGTTGTGCCGTGTGTTCTCAATGGGAGTCAGAATTTTGTCTTTCCCGAGTATAAGCAGACGGTGGAAACCAGTGAGCCAGATATCTCTATCGTGGCAGATGGCACTAAGCAGACCTATGGCGGAGTGTTAGGTGAGTTTGACTTAACTAATGGCGAAGTGAACGGCTATATAGACCAAAATGCAGACGGATCGGGATATGGTGCCAGTGTAGACCCGAGCACGCTACGCCTATATAAATTTGCAACTGAAGCTGCTGTTAGAAACGGAAGCTACCTGTCGTCCTGGGGTATAAAGGTGGAAGTGTTCACTCCCGAAGGAAAGCGCAGCGTAAGAAAGAAGATACCCATGAACCCCAATAAGACGGGCATCTATACACTGGTGTGCAGCTTCTATACCAATTGGCAGAAGGTGGTGTCTGGCGATCCCGTTCCTATGCACTTCCGTGTTACTCCCTATTGGGTTGATTCCAGTGGAGTGAGTCATGAGGGAAAAGCATCAGCCAAGTTGCCCATCGAGTATGATTGTGCCGACATTACACCAGAGACGAAACTCGGATTTGTCGTAGAAAAGGATCTGTAAGTGTCTCAGCATCTATGAATCGTTTTTACCGACATATAAGCTTTGCCTTGCTCCTCTGCGTGAGCACCATGGGCGTGCTGGCACAGGAGATGGGCAAGCAACCTAAGATCAAGTTTGAGAAGAAATTAGAGGATGTGGGAACACTCTCGGTGGGGAAGGGCGAGAAGCGCACGGTGACATTTGTGTATGCCAACGAGGGGGATGCGCCACTTGTGCTGGAGCGTGCGGAGACGAGTTGCGGATGTACCACTGTGCAGTTGCCCAAGAAGGCGGTGAAGCCAGGGAAGAAGGGCAAGGTGAAGGTGACGGTGGATGCCACCTACCTCGATGACCGCGGCGTGTTTGGCACCCTCATCACCCTCTACTATAACTCTACACTTCGATACACGCGCATCCGCATCAAGGGCGTGCTGGAGAATTGAAAATTGCAAATTGCGGGATGCGAAGACTCAATTGTGCATTGTGCATTGTGCATTGCCAACCGGGGCTTTCTTCTTTTCCCTTTTTCCTTTCCCCCCTCCTTTCATTGCGACCTCACTGCAAAGCAGGGAGGGAAGCAATAAGAGGACACGCCTTTTTGGGGCGTGTCCTCCTTTCTTTTTGTGATAGTCTCTCTTTAGAGATTGTATTAGCCTCTCCCGTTAGAGTGCTCGCTGGCCTCTCCCGTTAGAGGTTGTATTAGCGTTAGAGTGCTTGCTGGATTCGACCGTTAGAGATTGTCTTTCTCGATATCCTTGAAGTACTTGTAGGTGCCGTGCTTGAGTTCATCGGTGGCTGCCTCATCGCACACGATGATGGCATGGGGATGGAGCTGGAGGGCTGAGATGGTCCACTCCTGACTTACTCCGCACTCGATGGCGTGCTGGAGGGCACGGGCCTTGTTGTGACCGTTGACCATGATCATGACTTCCTTGGCATCCATCACCGTCCCTACTCCTACGGTGAGGGCAGTCTTGGGCACGAGGTTGACATCGTTGTCGAAGAAACGGCTGTTGGCAATGATGGTGTCGGTGGTGAGGGTCTTCACGCGGGTACGGCTGGCGAGACTCGAGAAGGGCTCGTTGAAGGCGATGTGGCCATCGGGACCGATACCGCCCATGAAGAGGTCGATGCCTCCTGCTGCCTCTATGGCTGCCTCATACTGTGCACACTCGGCTGCGAGGTCGGGGGCATTGCCGTTGAGGATGTGTACATTCTCCTTCTTGATGTCGATATGGCTGAAGAAGTTGGTCCACATGAAACTGTGATAGCTCTCGGGATGCTCCTCGGGCAGGGCTACATACTCGTCCATGTTGAAGGTGATGACATTCTGGAAGCTTACCTTGCCGGCCTTGTTGAGCTCCACGAGCTTCTTATACATACCCAGGGGCGAACTGCCGGTGGGGCATCCGAGCTTGAAGGGCTTCTCGGGGGTGGGGCATGCTGCATTGATCTTGGCTGCTACATACTCTGCAGCCCAACGGCTCATCTCGTCATAATTGGGTTCAATGATTACTCGCATAATTCTTCTGTTTTTTAGTTACTGTTGTGGATGTATAATTTGTTTAGTTCGTATTGTTGCTAATCTATATACTACCTATTATTATTTTACTACCAGCTTCTTGCCAACCGTTGCTTTCTTGCCTTCCGTGTCGTAGATGGTTTGACGAAGTGTCTCCTCGCTTACTTTGACAGCATTGCGAGTCAGTTCGGGCACATTGTAGCTCTTCAGCAAGAGTATGTGGTGCATGGGGTCTTCCTGAGGCAGACAGAAGGCTTTGTGTGCCTGTCCGTGTCGGTCGAAGTAGGCGATGAAAGGACGGGTGTAACCACCATCCATACGACGACTGCTGAAAACAATCCAACGCCCGTTGCTACTCCATGAATGGTAACTGTCCACATCAGGACTGTTGGCTTCTTTGAGTGCATAGCAGGTGTCGGTCTCAAGGTCTTTGACCCAAAGGTCGCTGGACTTGTGCCAGATGTGGAACTGGCCATAGTCGCCCTGGGTATAGAGGATGTATCTGCCATCTGGACTTACACGCGGAACGCTGATGCTCTTGCCCATAGAGGAAGCATCAACCACGGTCTCGGGAGCGCCAAACTGCAGTGTGCGCTCATCAAACGCCATTCGCTTCAGGTCGTAGCGAAGGCTGTCCCAATGAGAGATATACCAGAGACTCGCCACGCTATCGTTCATCTCCTCTACAGGACTCACATCGGCAGAGCAGTAGTAGAGCATACGCCCATCGGGAGACCAGCAAGGGAAGGTCTCCATCTCCCCGCGCGTACGAAGGATGTGGCGCACCTCATTGTGCTCCGTGTCGTAGAAAAGCAAGTCGCTTCCCTCGTCCATCACCTCAATACGCTCCTCATGATAGAGGTGGAAAGTCTGTCCCGTCTTATTGGTAGAGAATGCCACCCAGGGATGGTGGGGATGCCAACTGGGATATACGCCCGAGGTGATAATCGTGCTGTCCTTGATGATGACCTTCTCGGCCTTGTCGTCCTTGACCAATATCGTACCGCCATGATTGGCACGCACATGGAAGAGCATGCGGTCCGTGCTGTAGTTCTGATAGTTGTGGCAGTTGATGCAATGATTGTCCTCGTTGTTGAAGGTTCGGTTGTTCTCATAGATGGTATGCACATCCCAGTTGGTAAGGTTGCGCTGGTAGAGTCCGAGTTGGCGATAAAGTTCGTAACCCGGTTCTATGAGACGATAAGAGAGGTAAGGGTCGATGTCCTCCTCAGCCACAGTCAGCGAGTGAGACTGATAGCGCACCCAACCATCAGCATGCTCTGCGTAGACAGAAACCACAATGTCGCCACCCCTGTTGGCTTGAACAAGCGACTTCCATGCAACGGTGTCAATCTGTACGCAGGTTCCCTCTGCTCCCGCAAGGACCGGTTCGCCCTTCTGGCCTTTCAGTTCAACCACAACAGCCTGGGCCAGACTGTCCTCCAAGAGGAAGTTGAGTGGGGCGATGTTGGCAGGTATGGTGACATCCTTGTAGTCAGGATAGATGTTGGCCTGCTGGTTCAGGTCGGTAAAGTTGCTGGGCACTGTAGGCGTGTACTGGCACGAGTACAGCAAGGCACAGAGCATCGTTATGAATATCGGTAGTATCTTCTTTCTCATTCTCGTAGATGGTCAAGTTTATTCTCCGTTTTTTGTTATTTCAGCATTGCCCTTATTATTCCCTCTCGGGGGTTAGGTTTTTTTTGTCTCTCCCTTATTATTCCCTCTCGGGGGTTAGGGGGGCTGAACCGTTTAGTTCACACCCGCATTGCTACTCTCTTTGGTCTCCTTCTTCTTGGTAGCCTTCAGGTTGCCAAAGAAATAATAATAAGGATAAGAGCCCTTGTATCTTGGGAAAAGTTCGCGGGCATGAAGCGCACGATTCTCAGCAGAAGTAAGAGTGTCCGAACCAGAAGGCGTGATACCTATGCGAAGCAATTCTGCCTTCTCACTCTCCGTGATGCCCGGGCGCTCCTGGATGTATGGAGTGGACTCCGAGAGGAAAGCCTGAAGGTCGGCCTGATGGTAGTTGAGACCCTTGAACATGCCCAAAATCTCCGGATTCTTGGACGACATGAGCAGTAGGGCTTGAGAGATGCAGAGAGGAGGCGTGGTGCCGCCCAGTGCCTGAGAACGCATGAGGAACTCCTGCATGGTCTTGGTATAGATGTTGACCATGAGCGAGTTGTAAAGAGCCTGCAGACTCCTACCTTCGATGATGGAAGCCGTGTAGCCCAGGAATACAGGTTGGACGAAGCGGTTCTCAAATGAGTCGTGGATAGGTTCGGTGAGTCGCACATGAGCAAATTCGGGATCAGCATTGACCGCATCCCTGTTGTAGAGCATAGGGCGGTATTTGTCGATGAAGTCACCCTCAAAAGGAACCTGCTCCAAAACGGCAAAGTACTTCTCTGCCAGTTTCCATTCGCTACGAAGAAGGGAAGTCTTGCACAGCATCTTCAGGTTGCGCAAGGTAGGTCCTTCCATCGACATATTCTCCATGGCATGATGGTAGGCCGTCTGAACCAGTCCGGCATGATAATCACTCTCCATGAGGTATGTGTTCAATGCGTTTTGACGGTCGCCATTCCTACCTACAATATGCAGGGAATCATAGTCGAGGCGAATGTTGAAGAGACGGTCGGCAATCTGCCCCGTCTGTACCAGCGCCATGGCATAGTGGGCAGCGAAGGGACGGTAGCTCTCTTCCGAATGAGCCTCTGCCGTGCGAATCACATCGTCCCATTCCTGCTCCATGACCCCAACCTGCATATGGGCAAGCGGACGAACATAAGAGCGCGCCACATGACCATAGATGACAGCAGGCAGCAGACCTACGATGAGGATGGAGGCCAGTTGCAAGAGATTGTCGCGTGGAGTCTCGTCCTTCGGACAGCGCAGGAAAGCAGGAGAATGCTTGCGACTGAACGAACGAATGATGATGCCCCATACGATCAATATCGTGAGGATGGCAACGGGAATGCCCATCACCTGTCCCGTTTCGGACTCAAAATAATTGTTGACACCCTGATAGGTGAAGATACCCGTGTAGAGGGCAAGCGGTGTCCACTGAAGGAATCTCCAACGGGCAGGAAGTCGCATGGCATAGCCCAAGAGCCAGCATGAGAGCGTGAGAACAAATGAAAGAACCATGCCTCCCAACCACGGATAGCGGAAGAGCATGAGGAAAGCCCGGCCTATGGTCCAAAGTATGCCGTAGGGTTTGCACAGTTCAAACTGCATCAGGAGTTGGCTGGGTGCGAAGAAACTGTTCTCTCGTGCCAATCTGAAGACATCACCTTGCCACATCCCAGCCCACCACCATACGAGGATGAATGCCACAACGGGCATAGGCAGAAGAGGCCAACTGAACGCACGCTTTCGAGGTTCCGTGCGTTCAGTCTTATTGTTCTTTATCTGTTTTTTCTGCTTCACTTAACCAATGTCTTTTTGCCATTAACAATGTAGATGCCACCCTTGCCGATGCGGTCGATGCGTCGGCCACTGAGATCGTAGATGCCCGTGTTGCTTTCATTCTTCTTCTCGGCCGCAATCTCCTCAATGCCTGTGGCAGAGGCAGCATCCTTCAGGTTGGTATATGCCTTGTTGAGCGTGTTGTACAGATCATAGTTGCCAAGAGGTGTGCAGTCCTCCTTCAAGGCCAGGGTCACATCGTCACAGTTGGACTTTGCCGAACCGACGAGAGCTTTGTCAACACCCTCATAGCCCTCGTGGAAATTGATGGTGACGGTATAGGCATAGAAGTACAGGTAGCTCAAGGCAAACTCGGGATAGGTGGTGGTAGCAGTACCATTGGTCTCCTCAATGCGGAATCGCCAGATGCGAGCGGGAGTGTCAACCGTCATGCCAGGGCTGGTGTAAGTCTCAATCTTTGACGCATCAGAAGGCAGACCCGTGAGTGTCTCCACTACCTTCAGCGTAGAAGTGGTGCTTCCTGCCATAACGGTGATGGTGGTGGGCTTCAAGGTGTGGAGGTTGGGTGCAGTACGGTAGTATATCTGCATATCGGTGGTCTCATTGCCCTCACCCAGATCGAGCGTGATGAAACGCTTAGCCTTGACCGTGGCACCGGATGTTGAGAAATAAGTGTTGGTACCACTAAGCAGATGAGCGAGAGGATGAGCCTCGTCTGTGCCGGCAGTTGCGTTGGTCGACAAGTAGTAAGGCGCAGCCTTGTCCGTAACCTGTATGTTGTTGAGTTTGGTACTTGTAGCGGTATAATCGCAGATCTGGTCGATCAAGTCCTGGGTGCTTGCAACGAGGTTCTTCAGGTCGTCCTTGGTGTATTCCTCTATCTCATTGATACGCACGATGTTCCACTTCGAACCCTCATCGGCGCTCCATACGGCAATACTGCCATAAGGATCACAGTTGATGTAGTAGTTGCCCTTGCTGACATTGTTGGTCTTGATGAAGAAAGAACCGGCACCTGCATTCTCGAGTGTGAATGTGCCAGCCTCCTTGAGCGCAGAAGTGGTGACACCCCAGTTGTCGATCTTGCTCTCGCTGTTGATGTTGGCAGCAAGGAACTTACGCGTCTTCACATTCTGCATGTAATAGGTGTCCTTCGTGCTGGCAGGAATGAAGGCCCATTGCTGCTGCTCGGCCTTGCTTGTGGCAGTAGAAAGGATGTCCGAACCATTCATGTAGCGGTTCTTTGAACGGTTGTTCTGCAAGGTGTAAAGGCCATTTGCAGATACCTTCTGAACCTCCTCCTCATTCTTCACACGCAAGATCTCATCCGTGATGCTGCGATATTGAGTGAGATAACTTGCCTCCTTGTTGCTGGTGAGAATCGTCTCACCTTCGGCGACAAGAGTTTGCAGTTGTTCCACCTGCGAGGGTGTGTAGTATCCCATATAAGTACCCGTGGGGTCGGAGAGCGAGATGTACTTCTTCGCCTCGGCAATGGTGCTCTCCAATGCCATGCGATACTGCTCGGCTCCCGTCTCGTTGGTAGCCACCACTTCGCTTCCATCCACATTCATCACCTTGATGGTAAATTCGGTGGTAGACAATGCCTCTGGTATGCTGAACTTCAAAGAATTAGAACGGTAGATGATATCCCCGTCAGCATTGTATAGGAGAATACCTACACCACCTTCACCCACCATCTGCACGGTCTGACCGGCAACGGTGTAGGTGTATGAACCTGCCTGCTTGATGTTGCCAGGCATATATTCGGTAAAGTTACCCAGGTTGCCATAAGCATTCTGCAGATAAGCAAGGTCGCGCGAGGTACCCGTGTTGTCCGGACGGATATTCCCACTCTTGGCCCATGGGTCGATGCGCTCAATGAGTTGGAGGCGGTCTTCAATGAACATGATACTCTTGTTCTCGGGCCAGTTGTGGTCCTTCACCCATTTGATGGCCGCATCGATGTCGGCTTGTGTACAAGTGACGGTGCGAGAAGTGTAGTCGCCAAACTCGCCCTTGTCAACAGGGATGAAGAAGCCCCAGAGACGGAAGTATTCCGTGAGGTCCTCCTGTGCAGCCTCACACGCCTTCTTGTAGAAATGAAGCCACGAGGTGGAGGCCGTTGTGCCTAAGCGGATGGGGTCGCGACGCAGGTTGTAGAAGAGAGTGGGGTAGAAGTCCTGCTTGTAGCCCGCACGATGATAGTAGAGATAGAGATTGTAGTACATACGCATGGTCATACCAATGTCGCGCCATGAGAAGACCACATTGTCAAAACTATACTTCTGGTTGTCGGCAAAGGTGCCACCACGGCTCATGCGGTATCCGTAGAGGTAGGTGATGACATTGGAGAAAAGGTTGTTGCTCGACTCGGTGCTACTCTCAAGGTTGATTGAGCCCTGGTTGTTGTGACCGCTCTCGTGTCCCACACACCAAGTGTCGAAGTCGGCACGCTCAGCATTGTAACTGCTCTCCACAGCACCGATGCCCGGCATGTGAGTGTAGCCGGTAGATGAATGAGGATTGCCTCCGGCAGTACCCATAATGGTGTAGGCCAGGTTGTTGCAATAAGTGGGATACAGGTCCTCACCGCCATAGCAGTGGTAGAAAGGATTCTCCTTGGTAGCTTCACTGACATTCTTCATGAATCCCATCAGACCCCATTCCCACATGAGCACCTTGTCGTAGAATCGGATGCTCTTGTATATCTTGAATCCGGCCTTGTAGTTGGCCGTCCATCTCTCTGTTTCAAATTCAGATACCACATTGGGCTTGTTCTCCATGAGAGACGCACTGCCGTCAGACCAAATGCGGTTGTAGCACATAATCTGGAAGTAGAACATACCATAGTCGCCCTTGACAGCGAGGCGAAGACGGCACTTGTCACCTCCATGAGCCAGTGCAGAGGCATTGGCAGCCTTCAGTATCTTCTCATATTCAGCATTAGCGGTAGACTCGTCCTTGCCCTGCGTGTTGACATAGCCCATCACATGGCCACCCTCGATGTGAATCTTCAGTCGTGGCATGTCGGCAGGCTTCTTGCTCTTGTCGGTGACGGAGTACATCACCCAGTACTCGCGCAAGTCATTCTCTGCACCTACAATGTTGATACCCTTTTTCAGTACGGTACCATTGTCGTAGTTGTTGTAGCCAAAACCCGAGATGCCCTCGCTCACAGCACTGAGGCGCAGCGTACATCCGGCAGGCACATCGTCCTCAACGAAGACGAAGAGCACATCGCGCCCAGTGGTGAATATACCGGTAGGGTTGCACATATCGTTGATCTGGCTGGCCTCGAGTCCTTTGCCGTCATTGCTTCTCCATCTCCAGGGGCCGGCAGCAGAGTAGGCTTGGTAGTCCTGTACGCGGAACTGGGCAGAGATGCCGGCATCCGTCTCGTCTTTCCATCCATTCTTGATCTTCACGGCGATATCCTGTATCTGCTCGGGCAGTCCGGCATCGGCAATGGCAGCCTGTAGATTGGCATCGCTCATAGTCTTGTAACTGTCCTTCAGTTGGGTGCAGGCATTGTCGCTGAAGAAAGTGGAGAGAGCCGCATAGTTGGCTGTCTGCAACTTGTTCAGGAGCGTACTGTGTTCCTTCTCGCTCTTTTCAAACAGGGCATATTCATTGCGTGCAGCCTGAATCTCCTCTGGCGTAAGTGTGATCTCCGCAAAGGTCCAATGGCTGGACTCATTCTCGGGTTCCCACTTGACCACATTCTTTGAGGCGTCGCAATGCAAGGTGTTGCCTCCACATTTGATTTTGATATGACCGTCTGCTTCAGAGGTCAGGGACACATTGGCCGTTGAGGCACCAGTCTTGAAGATGGAGCTCTGCGAACTTTGTGCCTGGATGTAGTGGCCGGTATAGACATTCTGAAGTGCAGACCCCGTCCAATACCACATCTGGGTGTAGTCAGAAGCTTTTCCCTGTGTCTTACAAACCACGGTTCCTGCCTGATAGCTTTCTTCCATCACATAGTCCGTGTAGTTGGCATTTTGAATGCGATAGTACTTGCCAGACTGAGGAAGTGCTGCCCACGACAGCACGCAAAGCAGTATGGCCGATAAAGAGAGTAAAAGTCTTTTGCTCATGCTTATTAGATTTTATTTTCGTATTTGGGGCAAAGATACGACTCTTTTTCCGTAAAGCAAAAATATTTTATAAATATTTTGAGACAGAATGGGAATAAAAAAAGACGCGTCCCCCGAGATGGAGAACGCGCCCTTGAATCAAATGAGTATGTTTCTTACTTTACGGTCACCTTAACGCCATTGACGATGTAGATGCCCTTGGGCATGCTCTTCAGGGCATTGATGTTGCCCTTGCCTGCCAGTTTGCCGTCGACGGTGTAGATGTTGCCACTCTTGTTGACAGTAGCAATCACGGTCTCGATGGCATCCACTTCCTTGTTGGAGATCACCAGAGTAACCTCCGACTCAAGGTCGCTCATGGCGATGCCAGCCTCGATATAAGCGGTGTTGGCACCCAGAGTGTTGTTAGAGCTCTTGGTGATCTCGAAACTGTTCTTCGAAGCCCACATGTTGCCGCTACCGATATTCTTGTTTACGAAACTACCAACGAGTGCACCCATTGTGCCAGCCTCGTTCACGAACTCAGTGCCGTGAGTGAAGCTTACCAACTCGAAGTTGTCAGCATTGTAGTTCTCGCTCTCCTCGTCGTAAACGGGTTCCTCGTAGTCTTCGGGGTCGCCATAGATGTAAACGACGGGCTGACCAGCACCTACAGTGTTGCCCTTGATGGGATTCAGGGTGACGGTGGTACCCTCAACCTCAACCTCGTAGAATGTACCATCCTTGGCAGTCAGGGCGGCGGGGTAGCACATGGTCTGAACTCGGCCGGGCCACATGCTCATGGTGAAGTCGCAAGCAGGCTGCTCGGTGACATCAGCCACCTCCTCGATGTAGAGGGCAGAGTTCGACTCGATAGCTGTAGCATTCCAGGTCACCAGGTTGTTGGTGGCACGCTCTGCATGCAGGTAGTTGTTGTTGGCACCAGTCAGGGCAACAGCCTTGATGAGGTTCTTACCATAACCGATGGCAGAGGTGTTGAATGTGGTGGGCTGAATGCTCATCACCACAGCTCCAGTGGTACCGGTGCGCATGTAGAGGCCTGTAGCCTTGTTCTGCAGAACATAGGCAGAATCACCGATAGCAACAAACTGCCAGAGAGCAGCATCTGCCTCCTTGATGTCTTGCTTTGCCATGAAACCTACGCCAGCACCGAAGGTTGCATCCTCGCTTGTGAGTTCCTCCACATTGTACTGGATGTCCTTCTGCTCATTGCCTTCTGCATTGGTATAAGATACAGTCTCGTTGGCGTGCTTAACCACGGTGATATACTTGCCAAACAAAGCGTGGCTGGTTTCTACATTAGCATCCTCGTTGACAATCTCCTTGGCAGGATTCTTGTTCCAGCCAGCCTCATCATATTCTGCCTCGGTGGCAAAGCGGATGTTGTACCACTTGCCAGTCTTGATCTTGTTGGCTGCGCCAAACATATCCTCCTGAGCCTTGGTCAGGTCGTTGATGAACTTCTCGCTCTGAGCGGGAGTGTAGAGACCCGATTCATCATAAGCCTGGGCACTTGCCAGCAAGTTGGCAATGGTGCCCTCTGCATTTGCCCATTCGCCAGGGTTGTTACCAATCTTGATAACCTTGGTGTCGGGAGCGTTCTTGATAGCCTGACGCAAAGCAGCGGGATCAACAAATACAGCCTGCCATGCAGCATAAGCGTTGGTCAGGGTGTTGAAAGCAGCAGTGTAGGTATCAACAGATGCATCGGCAGCAACGCCGTTCCATCCCTCGATAGCCTTCTCCAATGCGCTGATCAGGCTCTCACGCTGTGCAGCCTGAGTGGTGGCATAGGGAGTGCTGACACTTGCAGGATAGATCTGCAGTTCGGCAGCGTGCCAGAAGTAGTTGCCACTTGAGGTAGCCTTGGCAGCCAGCTCCAGTTTCACATACTTGTAGTTGGCACCACAGTCAAATACCTCTGAAACAAGCGATTCGCCAGCCGCGCCATAGGGGAAGTTGAGGGTAGCAATGGTGGTCCACTCTGCTGATGCGGGATTTTCCTCATCGTACTCGTTGGTACCGCATACCAGCATCTGAGTCAACTGGTCGCTGGTGTTGTTACGGCGGGTATAGGCAACTGCATAAGAACCCACAGAGAGGTCTGCTTCAGCCACTACATAGTGGTTGTACTGAGGTACATTGCCCCATGCACTATGCCAGAATGTGGCGTTGTTGCCGTCGGTAAGTGCTTCCAGGCCCTGTCCGTCCTTGCCGTCGTTGAGTGTATTGTGGTCACAGGGACTGGTGAATTCCGATACGAGCTTCACCTCCTCGTTGATCTCAGTCACCTTGTCTTGAGCGATAGCGATGCTCTGGGGAACAGCTGCAAGGATTACGGCAGCAGAGTCGGTCATGGCCTTGATCTGCTTAGCAGGACTGCAAGCATCGATGATGGCAAGAGCAATAGCCTCATCGATAGCCTCGAGTACCCACTCCGAAGCGTTGGCTGTGCCAGCGTCAGCGTCAACCGTGTTGCACCAACCTACGAGGTTGCCCTGAACACCTGCACCGCCACCGTGGCCACCACAGTGGATGTAGAGGTAGTCGCGTTCAGCCTGCGAGGCCAGACGGATGTTGTAAACATCATCAATGCCCGACATGTCAAATACTACCAGGCTGTCGCTCTGTGCAGAGAGTGTGATGTTTGATGAAGTAGTAATGGCATTAAACTGAGCCTCGGTCTGGGCACTGATGAGGTGATACTTCTTGTCACCAGCCTCAGTGATCTTCCAGATGAAGTTGGCATCCTGGCGAGAAGTCTCGTCAAGTTCTGCCCATTTGCCGTTAGCACCATTGGTGTACATAGCCTTGGTGTGGTGTACCTCGATGGTCTCTCCGGGTATCTCCTCGCCTGTCTCGGGATCCTCCCCTGGTTCGGTGGTGGTAGTGGTCTTGAAGTCGAGAGCCGACTTGATGTAGTAGTAACCCGGTGTGATGGTTGTGGCATAGGGCACACGCGACTTAACCACAGCATCGTAGGTTTCCTTGATGTCCTGCGCCATCTTGGCGAGGTCCTCGGCAGTCAGACTCGCACCGCTGGGGCCGTCGGCCACGGAAGCAGCATCCAGGGCAGCCTCGAATGCGGCAACCTCAGCCTCACCGTACTTGCCGGGAGTAGTTCCAGCCTCGAAGGTGTAGGCAGAGTAGGTGCCATATACAGCCTGGAGCTCTGCCATGGCGGCATCGCGCTCGCTGATGGTCTCAAAACCTACCTCAACGATGCTCCATGCAGCATTGCTCTCTACATCGGTAAGCTCGCCTGAATCCCAGATAGACAGTGTACCGCCATTGCCGTTGTTGTCAAGGCGTGCACCGGCAGTCGAACCGATGTTGATACCAAATACGGGACGGCCTGCACCGTCAACCCCATCACCGTTCACACGGTAGATGGCCCAGGAGGTAGCATCGTACTTGTTCTCTGTGGGATTGATGGCAGAGCTGTTGCTTGTACCAGCTGCACTCCAATATGCACCGTTGGCAAACTGAATGGTGTAAGCACCCTCGTTCTCAGTAGCGTTGAAGCGAACGAGCCACTTCTCGGCCTGCTTGATGGTCATGCCATCAGTAAGAGGATCACCTCCAAAGGTAACAGCTCTCTTGTAAAAACGAGTGGTGGCATTCTCGTAGTGAGCATAACCGTCACCACCTCTTCTCTGGTACAGAAGGTACCAGGTGTCTGTTGTGAATTCCTCTACTGGATTGCCAATGGTGATGGCAGTCAGTTCGGGATCGTAGTCCTGTGCAAAAGCAGAGGTGCATACGAACATCAGCAACAGTGTCAATAAAGAAGTAATTTTCTTCATCTTTGTTGTAAATGATTAGATTAGTAATATATTTGTTGTTTCTTTCTCTCGTCACTTTTCACTCTATTTTCACTCGCGTACACTATGCGTGCAATATAATAATGTGAAAAGATAGCGCAAATTTAGAAAAACTGAATAAGAAATGCAAATTTTTTTCCATAAACTCTATTTAACACCCTCACTTTGTTTGTCGGAAACATATATTTTCGCTACCTTTGCGC
The DNA here is from genome assembly GCA_045629325.1 of Bacteroidaceae bacterium. Taxonomy (GTDB): domain Bacteria; phylum Bacteroidota; class Bacteroidia; order Bacteroidales; family Bacteroidaceae; genus Physcousia. The sequence continues at coordinate 35,524 of JAZQQX010000005.1, forward strand.
ATAGGAAATGCACTGTAGTGCCCCTTTTTCCACCTAAATCGCACCGCCATGACGCCTTTTTTCCGAAATCCGTGGGTTTGGTTTTTCCGCATCCGAAAACGCTGCGGTTATGGCGTGCATTCCCCGTTTGCCTTCGGTTTGCTTGAAAATGTGGTGTATGAGAAGCTCCCCTATTATGCCTTTCGGGACTTGGATGCCCGGTTGAACTTTATGCAGCGCTTCCGTGTCAGACGCTATCTGCATCTGCTCTTTCGCCTGGCCAACTACCACCACCCTTCCTGCATAGTTCATAGAGGCGCAGAAAATCTGGAACTCGACTACCTCCTTGCACCATGCCGTCATGCGCGGGTTAATCCGGACAATCCCGATGGTAAGATACTCATATTCCTCTCTGCTCCATGTGAGGAGGTCATTTCTTTGTGTAATACGCAGACGATGCTCCTTTTGGCCAATGTACATCGGTATAGGGAGTGGTGGGACAGCCTGCCTTCGGTGGTCAGTTTTGACCTCTACGACATAGGTATCGCATTCTTTGATTCTAAATACAACAAGCAAAGCTATGTGGTCAACTTCTGAAAACGGGTATGACAAAAAATCCCCTATTCATCGGCAGAAATAGCTGTTCAAGGTGTAAAAGTCGTGTACAAAAAGTGTAAAGACATGTAAAAGTCGTGTACTGAAAACGGCATGAAATAACACTGCAGACATAATCGTGTACTCGTCGTGTACTCAAAAATAGATATAAGAGAAAGAAATTCAAACAAAACATATTCAAGACAAGATGAAAGTTTATACGAAGACCGGAGACACGGGTATGACAAGCCTTGTAGGAGGAAAGCGCGTGCCCAAGACCCATGCCCGACTGGAGGCTTACGGTACGGCAGATGAGCTCAACAGCCATCTGGGCCTCTTGCTGACCTACCTGACAGAGGAGCGCGACATAGAGATGGTGACAGGCATACAGAACACCCTCTTCGTGGTGTGCAGCGAACTCGCTACCGATGTGGATTGCAAGAAACAACCCAAGTCGACCGTCACGGAAGAGCTCATCAAGCAGATGGAAGAGGCTATAGATGAGATCAATGTGACCTTGCCACCTTGGCGTGGGTTCATACTTCCCGGTGGGGAGCGAGGAGCGGCCGTGGGCCATGTCTGCCGATGTGTGTGTCGCAGGTTGGAGCGCCGTATTCACGCCCTCGCGCTGGAGACACCCGTTAGTCCACTTGTGATGTCGTATGTCAATCGTTTGAGTGATTATCTGTTCGTTCTGGCACGCAAAATCAATCTTTTAGCGGGTACAGAGGAAAATATTTGGGTAAAAAGTTGACATATTTATAAATAATGTGTATATTTGTCGCCCAATTAAAGGCACATACGAATTTGTTTAACTCAAAATAACCAAAATTTAGACTATGTATTGGACTTTGGAACTTGCGTCGAAACTGGAAGATGCTCCTTGGCCTGCAACCAAAGAGGAGCTCGTTGATTACGCTATGCGTTCGGGCGCTCCTATGGAGGTGATCGAGAACCTGCAGGAGATAGAGGATGAGGGCGAAGTCTATGAGACCATCGAGGATGTATGGCCCGACTATCCTACCAAAGAGGACTTCCTGTTCAACGAGGACGAGTATTAAGAAAACCGGCCAAACACGGGAATGTTCTCATGTAAATTCAGAAAAAAAGTAATTTTTTAGGGAAGGTGGCACAATAAAATGCCATCTTTCTCGTTTTTAGTGTTAAGATGAAAAGACTGCTGTGGTTAGTTATGGCGCTGCTGACGACCTTGTGTGCCGAGGCGCAGTATGATGTGGCGTTCACCAACTACTGGGCGCTACAGAGCTACTACAACCCTGCTGTGAGCGGTCTTGACGGCCAACTGGATGTGCAGGCTGCCTACAGCATGCAGATGGTGGGCTTCGAGGATGCTCCGGCCACAATGTATGTCGGTGTGGACATGCCAGTCTATTTCATCGGGCCTCGCCATGGCGTTGGCGTAGGTTTCCTCAATGACGAGGTAGGACTGTTCTCCAACAAGAAGGTGTATCTCCAGTATGCCTACCATCAGCCCATGTGGGGTGGAAAGTTGAGCGCTGGAGCCAGGGCAGGCTTCCTCAATGCCTCCTTCGATGGCACCAAGTTGGACATGGTCGATACGGGCGACCCCGCGTTTCCTACCAACCAAGCCAATGGTTCGGGTTTCGACCTCGACTTCGGTCTGCGTTATTCGTACAAGAACAGATGGTATGCAGGCTTGAGCGGTATGCACTGTCTGGCACCAACGGTGAAACTGGGCGACGACAAGACCCATGAGGTGAAGGTCAATCCGCTACTCTATGCCACAGGAGGATACACCTTGAAATTCCGTAGCCCGGAATATGCACTCTACACATCAGGCATTCTCCGTACGAACCTGAAATCGTGGAGAAGCGACCTCTCTGCCCGCTTGGCATACAACGGCGAGAAGATTCACATGTATGGAGGTTTGACCTACAGCCCGACGGTGTCGGTAGGCCTTCTGGTCGGAACGGTATTTCATGGCATAAGTATAGGGTATAGCTATGAGATGTACACGGGTGGCATTGGTGCACTCAACGGCACGCACGAACTCGTGCTGGGCTACCAGACCGACCTCAACCTCTTCAAGAAGGGCAAGAACAAGCATCAAAGCGTAAGATTGCTGTAACAAGAGACAGTACGATTACTACAATAATATAACGAGAAAAATCAATATATCTGTATGATAAGAAAGAGCATATACATTATGACATTGGTGGCATCTGTGATGTTGCTGGTGTCTTGTGCCGGTGCTATGAGCAATGCCAATGCGGCAGGAGGCGAGGTTACCGGTTCGCGTGGCGTTGCATTCAATGAACCTGCACCTTTTGGCATGGTGGCTGTGCATAAGGGTTCGTTGAGGATTGGTTTGGAGGAAAATGACTCTTTGTGGGGTGCAGGTTTTCCCGCCCGCGACATCTCTGTAGATGGTTTCTGGATGGATGAGCACGAAGTGAGCAACTCCAAGTATCGCCAGTTTGTCAACTGGGTGCGCGACAGTATCATCCGTGAACGCTTGGCCGATCCCGCATATGGTGGCGATGAGACCTATAAGATAGAGGAAGACCGCGAGGGCAACCCCATCACACCCCACCTGAATTGGAGCAAGCCCATTCCCCGCAAGCCCAATGAGGACGAGCAGCGTGCCATCGAGAGCGTGTATGTGTATCACCCCATCGACGGAACCAAGATGCTCGATGCCAGTCAGATGAACTACAGATACGAGATCTACGACTATGCAGCTGCGGCTCAGCGTCGTTATCGTCTCAACCCTGCCGAGCGTGACCTGAACACCGACCATGTGGTAGATGAGAACGAGAAGGTGTGGATCAGCAAGGATACGGCCTGGATTGACGATGACGGAAAGATCGTACGCCAGACCATCACCCGCGAACTGACGGGTCCTTGGGATTTCCTCAACACTTATATCGTGAATGTCTACCCCGATACCACCTGTTGGGTCAACGATTTCCAGAATGCCGACAATGAGCGCTACCTGAAGCTCTATTTCAACAATCCCGCCTACGACGACTATCCCGTGGTGGGTGTCACCTGGGAGCAGGCCAATGCGTTCTGTGCCTGGCGTACCGACTTCTTGCTGAAGGGACTTGGCGGACAGGCCAAGCAGATACAGCGCTACCGTCTGCCCAGTGAGGCTGAATGGGAATATGCTGCTCGTGGCAAGGATGGCGGAGCCTATCCCTGGGAGAGTGGAGAGGTGAAGAGCGACAAGGGTTGCTTCTATGCCAACTTCAAGCCCGACCGTGGTAATTACACGAAGGATGGAAGTCTTATCACCAGCAAGTGTGGTATCTTCAGTGCCAACAGCAATGGTCTCTATGATATGGCCGGAAATGTGGCAGAGTGGACCAACACCGTATATACAGAGGCTGGTATTGAGAGCATGAGCGACATGAATCCCGAACTGAAATACAATGCAGCCAAGGAAGATCCCTACCGCTTGAAGAAGAAGTCGGTCCGTGGTGGTTCGTGGAAGGATCCCGAGAGTATGATCCGTTCGGCTTGGCGCAGTTATGAGTACCAGAATCAGCCTCGCTCATACATCGGTTTCCGCTGTGTCCGCTCTATGGTAACGGACAACAGCCGTGCCGCAATGAAGTCTGCCACCAAGGGTACGGTGAAAGCTTCGGTAAGAAAGTAAAAATCTAACATCTAACATATAACATCTAACGCTAAGGGGGATATACCTTAGTTTGTACAACATTTATCAATTCGACCTATGGCAAGTAAATATAATCCTATCGCACGCCTGCAGAAATGGATGGATTCAATGGCAGGACAGACTTTCATGCAGTATGCTTATAGCTGGGGTGCGGCAGTCGTAATCCTGGGTGCACTCTTCAAGCTCATCCATGTCAACCATGCTGACATCTGGCTTATCATCGGTATGGGTACCGAGGTATTCGTGTTCTTCGTCGCAGCCTTCGAGCGTGTCACCGAGAAGGTGGATGAGAACAATGCTCAGGGCGGAGGCGTCATCTATGGCGGTACTCCCGTTGTTGGAAACGCACAGAATTCGTCCGAAGAGGTCCCCGAGGGCGCTGAGAACGCTGGAACAGAAGGCGTTGCTGCCGCAGGTGGCGCTCCCATCATCGTGGGTGGTGGTATACCTCAGGGGGGTGTGGTCTATACCGGTGGCCCCGTTGTAGCTGGTCCTGTTGTGGCCGGCGGTGCTGTAGGTGAAGGTGCTAACATCGATCCCGAGACTGTTGCCAATCTGGCCGCTGCTGGTCAGGCTGCTGCCGAGGCTCAGTTGGCACTCAGCCAGTTGCAGAATGGTTCCGGCATCAATGCTGCTGCTATTCAGGCTACTGATCCTGCTGCCATCGAGGAGGCTGTGAAGAACTATGCAGAGGAACTGACCGAGCTCACAGAGGTGCTTGGCCGCGTGAAGGCACAGGCTGCCCGTATGAGTACCGATAGCGAGGAGATGGAGAACCTCAACCGTACGCTTACTGGTATTGCTACCATCTATGAGCTGCAATTGAAGAATATAAGCAAGCAGGTAACTACGATAGAGCAGATTGATGAGCAGACCAAGCGTATGGCTCATCAGATAGAGGAGCTTAACAATGTCTATGCTCGCATGATCAAGGCTCTTACCGTAAATATGTCAATGGCTCCCACTCAAGAAACGGTGTAACACACATGGCACAGTTTAAGAAGAAAAAGCAGTCTCCGCGACAGAAGATGATCAATCTGATGTATGTCGTGCTTATGGCTATGCTGGCTCTCAATGTAAGCAGCGATGTGCTCAGTGGCTTCTCGCTGGTCGAGGAAAGCTTGAACCGCTCTACCCAGAATGCCACGCAGACCAATGAGGGCATCTACGCTACCTTCGAGGAGCAGATGAAGACCAACCCCACCAAGGTGAGGGAATGGTATGAGAAGGCCCAGGCGGTGCAGAAGATTAGTGATAAGTTATACAATCTGGCAGAAGAGCTGAAGGTAAGCATCGTCAAGGAGAGCGACGGTGAGGATGGCGACATCCACAATGTGAAGAATCGTGAGAATCTGGAGGCTTCCACCCATGTGATGCTGGCTCCCGGTACAGGTCGTGGTAAGGAACTCTATGATGCTATCAATCAGTATCGTGAGGAGATTCTCAAGATGGTGACCGATGAGCAGCAGAAGCAGGTCATTGCCAGCAACCTCAGCACCAAGGTTCCTGAGAAGGGCCTGCAGATGGGTAAGAACTGGCAGGAGTATATGTTCGAGAATATGCCTACCGCTGCGGCAGTGACCCTGCTCACTAAGTTGCAGAATGATGTACGCTATGCCGAGGGTGAAGTGCTTCATAATCTGGCAGGCAACATTGATGTGAAGGACATCCGTGTCAACGAGCTCAATGCGTATGTCATTCCCCGTTCACAGACCATTGTGCAGGGTGGTAAGTTTAGCGCTCAGATCATTATGGCTGCTGTCGACACCACCAATCGTCCCACCATCTATGTGGGTGGCAAGGAGTTCAAGAACGAGCATGGCATATACGAGGTGACATGTGGTTCTACTGGCGATTACACACTGAAGGGTTATATCGAGATGCTCAACGGAAGCGGAGAGCGTGTGAAGCGCGACTTCGAGCAGAAGTATACCGTTGTGGCACCCAGTGCTACCGTCAGTGCCGACATTATGAATGTGCTCTATGCCGGTTACGACAACCCCATGAGTGTCAGCGTGCCTGGCATTCCTGCTCATCAGGTGAGTCTAAGCATGACTGGAGGTTCGCTCACGGCCAAGGGAGAAGGCAAATATGTGGCCCGTCCAACCAATGTAGGAGGCGAGGCGGTATTCACAGTTTCTGCCCAGACCGAAGGTCGTACGCAGGAGATGGGCAAGTTCACTTATCGTGTGCGTAAGTTGCCCGATCCCACAGCGTTTATCATGGATGGCGACAATATGTTCAAGGGTGGAAAACTGAGTAAGCAAGCTCTGATGAACGCCACCAAGTTGAGTGCTGCCATTGATGACGGTTTGCTCAACATTCCTTTCTCTGTAAAGGGCTTTGAGGCAACATTCTTTGACAATATGGGTAACGCTGTTCCTTTGGTAAGCAATGACGCCAATTTCACGGACCGCCAGAAGAATATGGTCCGTCAGTTGGGACGCGGCAAGCGTTTCTATATCTCCAAGATTCGTGCCGTAGGTCCTGATGGTGTGGAGCGTACCTTGAATGGTGCAATGGAAATCATAGTGAACTGATAGGTGTCCGTGGATGCAATGATGTTCCCTCCCGTGGGGGATAAAGACAAGAATACATTGAAATTGATAATATATCAAGATATGAAGAAAATTGTTGTAACGATATTGATGGTTTGCTCAACCATAGCATTGATGGCTCAGCCTGCAGCGCGTAGAACTACCACTACCACTGCGAATAGCCGAACAACCAGTCGTCCTAATACAACTGCAAATGCAGCCTCAACAGCCAGCAAAACCACTGCAGCTCCAACCGATCGTGCTTCGCTTATGTTTCCCACTAAGGATGCTATGCCCGAGGATGTCTCATGGCGTCGCGACATTTACCGTCAGCTTGATCTGAAGAAGGGCCGCAATGCCGCGCTCTACTATCCTGTAGAGCCCAATGGTCAGCAGATGAATCTTTTTACCTGTCTCTTCCGCTTGGTTCTTGCTGGTCGTATCAATGCATACAAATACAACCTTGATGGTAACGAAAGTTTTGCCGACAAGGATAAGATCAGTGATATCATCGAATTCCTGAACGACCAGAGCATTTACTATGAGATGCAGAATGGCAAGCCCACAGTGGCTGATGCTGATGTGCCAAGTCGTGAGGTTCTGCGCTATTATCTGAAGGAAAGCAGCTACCTGGACCAACGCACAGGTACCACCCACACCAAGGTCGTGGCTCTTTGTCCCATCATGCTCGAGGGCTATAGTGATGAGTTTGCTGTGTCTAGCGATTTGACGAGCGATGACGATGATATGGAGGCCGTGTCGGAGTCCAACTATACCTCAAAGCCCCTTTTCTGGGTGAGATACGATGATGTCGCTCCCTATCTGGCCAAGTTGCCCGTAATGGCAAGCGATCTCAACAATGTCACCAACATGACGGCTGCTGATTATTTCAACATGAACCGTTATGAGGGTAAGATTTACAAGACCAACAATATGCAGGGCCAGACCTTGAAGGACTACTGCAAGACGGATTCAGCTATGACCAAGGAGCAGAACCGCATCGAGAAGGAGCTCAAGGATTTCGAGGAGCATCTTTGGGGCCATGTGGAGAAGAACGATTCTGCTGACAGTCTAAATGTAGCAGATGCAGATAAGAAGAAAGCCAAGGTGGTTAAGACTTCTGCCCCCAAGAGTACCAAGTCCTCCGAGCCTGCAGTCAATCGTCGTGCCGCAAGCAAGAAGGAGAGCACATCTTCATCCTCTGCCTCTGCGCCTCGCGTTTCTGCTCGCCGAGAGCGTCGATAGTTCTCTGTGACGCTCCTTGCAGTTTGTGTTCTTCAGGCTTGTCTGAGTTGGCTTTCTTTGATGTTGTTTTCCCAGCTTGTATAAGGTGGTTTACGCAGATGTCATTCTTCCCGTGCCTCTTGGCACCACTTTCACTTATTCCCTTCCGGAGCATATAGCCCAAAGCGTACAGGTGGGGTGCCGCCTTGTCGTGCCTTTTGGTAAGAGCAAGAAGTATTCTGGCATCGTTGTACGCATTCACCATGAGGCTCCTCAGGACTGCGAGGTGAAGGACGCTGTTGATCTTCTGGACACTACACCTATCTTGCTTCCCGAACAATTGAGGTTGTGGGAGTGGATAGCCAGTTATTATCTTTGTTCGCAAGGAGAAGTCTACAAGGCAGCTTTGCCTTCGGGACTCAAGGAGGAGGACGAAAAGAAAACCTATAAGCCCCGTACCGTCACCTGTGTTCGTCTGACCGATAAGCTTCGCACTTTGGAACCCCTTGACGCGACTGAGTTGGGCTTGAGACATGGCCGTTCTCCCAAACAGTTGGAACTGTTTCTCAAGTATGTTCAGACGAGTGGCATCAAGGCTGCTATTCGCCTTGCCAATCCGCAGTTGACCGTCGAGGTCGACAAGTCCCGGCTCTTACAGGAGGCGGAGGTGTCTTCTGCCGTATTTGCCTCGCTGGTAGAGAAGGGAATCTTTGAAACTTACGAGCGCCAGGTAGGGCGTCTGCCTCAGGGCTGTTTGCCTTCGGAGATGGTGCTTCGCCCTTTGAGTGAGCCACAGCAGAAGGCTTTGGAGCAGATACAGAACTCGTGGGAGAAGTCGGATGTATGTTTGCTTCATGGTGTCACCTCAAGTGGAAAGACGGAGGTATATATCCATCTCATCAATGCATATATCAAGCAGAAGAAACAAGTACTCTACCTTTTGCCTGAGATAGTGCTTACTACTCAGTTGGTCGATCGCCTGAAGCGTGTTTTTGGCAATCGTCTGGGTGTGTATCATTCCAAATATAGTGATGCCGAACGAGTGGAAGTTTGGCAGAAGCAATTGTCCGACGAACCTTATGACATTATCGTTGGTGTGCGTTCCAGTGTCTTCCTGCCTTATAAGAGACTGGGGCTTGTCATCGTGGACGAGGAGCACGAAAACAGTTTTAAACAGCAGGATCCTGCCCCTCGCTACCATGCTCGCAATGCAGCCCTTGTGCTTGCTCGTATGATGAAGGCCAAGACGCTTCTGGGCACAGCCACGCCGAGCCTTGAGACCTATTACAATTGTATGACGGGCAAATATGCTTTGGTAGAGTTGAAGGAGCGATACCAGCAGGTTCTCCTGCCTTCCATTGAGGTGGTAGATATCAAGGAGGAGCGTCGCAAGAAGATGATCAACGGTCCCTTTACCAGTGTATTGCTGACCAAGATGCGACAAGCGCTGGATGATGGCGAACAGGTGATCCTCTTCCAGAACCGTCGTGGCTATGCTCCTACGGTGGAGTGTCATACTTGTGGTTGGGTGCCCCGATGCCCGCATTGTGATGTCAGTCTTACGCATCACAAAGGTCAGGGGGTGATGTCATGCCACTATTGTGGATACCGCAGTCCGATACCTCAGCAGTGTCCTGCTTGTGAAGGTCACGACCTCTTGAGCCAAGGTTATGGCACAGAGCGCATTGAGGACTACATCCAGCGTCTATTCCCTCAGGTCAAGGTGGGACGAATGGATCTTGATACGACACGGAATCGCACTTCCTACGAGAAGATTATTGACGAATTTCAGCGAGGGGAGACACGGATACTCGTTGGTACGCAGATGGTGACGAAAGGACTCGATTTCGGCAATGTCAGTGTGGTAGGAATACTCGATGCAGATACCATGCTCAACCAACCTGATTTCCGAAGTTACGAGCATGCCTTCCAGATGATGTCACAAGTGGCAGGGCGTGCTGGCCGACGCAACAAGCAAGGAGCAGTGGTGTTACAGACCAAGGTGCCCGAACTGCCTGTTATCTCTCAGGTTGTACGCAATGATTATGGTTCACTTTACCGTGAAACCATAGAGGAGCGTGAGATGTTTGGGTTCCCACCTCTTTGTCGTCTGGTCTATGTGTATCTCAAGCATCGTCACGAGGATGTTGTCCAGCGTCTTTCTGTTGAATATGCCACCCTCATGCGTCGCGTGTTTGGAGATAGGGTCATGGGACCTGAAACCCCACCCGTGGGTAGAGTGCAGATGATGCATATCCGAAAGATTGTGCTGAAAGTCGAACTGAACGCCTCTATGCAAGAGGCGCGTGAACGATTGCGCCAGATCTCTGACTATTATCACGCCCAGAGTGATTACAAGTCGGCCACCATCTATTACGATGTTGATCCGATGTAGTCTTTATTTCTTCAGTTCCGGGTAGGTGATTCGTGTGTGATAGATACTCTTGAGTTTTTCTTTGAAGATTTCCTTGGCTCTGCTTATCTGGGCAAAGGTGATGTCGCAAGTGCGGAAATAGCCTTCCTGCAACTGACTGTCAACAATCTTCTCCACAAGATTGCTGATGCTCTCTTCGGTATATTCGTGAAGGCTTCTTGATGCTGCTTCTACGGCATCGGCCATCATGAGGATAGCATGCTCTATGGTAGAGGGGTTAGGACCGGGATAGGTAAATATCTCATCGTTCACCTTTCTGTCGGGATTGGCATTGCAATAGGAAATGTAGAAGAATTTGGTCTTGCTTCTGCCGTGATGTGTGGATATGAGTTCCTTGATATCTGGCGGAAGGTTGTACTGTTTGGCCATTTCCAGTCCGAAGCGTACATGTTGTATGATGACCTGTGCACTGTCTTCAAACGACATGTTGTTGTGTGGATTGGTGCCACTTTGATTCTCTGTGAAATACACGGGATTTTTCAGTTTGCCTATGTCGTGATACAGGGCTCCGGTTCTTACCAACTGGCTCTTGGCTCCCAACTCATTGGCGACTGCTGCGGCGAGGTTGGCCACTTGCATTGAGTGCTGGAAAGTACCGGGGGCTTCCTCTGAAAGTTTGCGCAGGGCAGGATGGTTGATGTTGGAGAGTTCCACGAGTGTCACCATGGAGGTGAAACCAAACAGTTTTTCGATGGGGAAGAGCAGCAGGTAAGAGATGAACAGCAAGATACCGTTGACTGCTATATATATATAGGTGTCACCATCCACACCGACATGGTTGAAGAAATTCATTTGCATCAGGTCCAGGCAAAGGTTCACAATGAGCGAAACTAAGGTGACGAGAACCACCGTCTTGAAAAGCTCGCTTCGTTGTTGCAGTTGCTTGAGACTGTAGATGGAGGCCATGCCGGCCAAGGTCTGTATGGCGATGAACTCAAAAGGATGATTGGTGGCCAGGGCACAAAGCATGATACAGGAGAGGTGGGTGATGAATGCTGTGCGTGAGTCCATGAATACTCGTAGGAAGATGGGCACCATGCAGTAAGGCACGATGTAGATGCTCAGGAATTCGTGCTTTGCAAGTGCGTAGCAGAGTAGGGGGAAGATGAGGAAAAGTAAGTATATCAGCAATACATACTTCCTGGTGTATAGGTAGTCGCTGCGGAACTGGAAAAAGAAGGTGTACAGACCCAATACCACCAAGGCAATGTACAGTGCGTTTCCACCCATCTGACTGGTACGCTCTGTGTCCGTGCGACCCTTGATTTTTTCGTGATTTTCGTACGATTTTAATTTGTTGTAAATCTCTTGAGTGACGATCTGACCTCTATCAACAATCTTTTCTCCTGCTACTACATGACCGATAAATAAGGTGGCAAACTTGTCTATCTCGTTTCGCTGAAGTTCCGACAATTCGTCGTTGTACACAAGATTGGGTTGCAGATATTGGCTGAGACGGGTGCGTTGCAAGATACTCCTTACATTGTCGGAGTGTGCCATAATGTCCTCCAGTGTCTCCTTGACGGAATGTAGTTGGTCAACCGTACAGGTGGAGTCGTATGGATGTGTATATTTGTGTACGATGACGGTCTTGTTGACTTTCAAGAGCTCGAGGGCTTCATTCTCTATGATACCGTCGGCATAGTGGGCAGCAAGGTCCTTCACAATGCTCCTCACTACGGTGCGTTTTGCTGCATCATGGCGAGTAAGGGAGTCAAGCTCTGCCTTGAATCTGCTGACGGTCTCCTTCGCCACTTCGTGGTCCACATTGTAGTAGGGCTGATACTGTGTCTTCAGACTGTCTCTTTCCTTGATGAGCTCTTCTTCGCTCTTGAACACTTTGAAACTGTCTTTGGCTATCAGGGCCTCCCTCTCCCAGGGTTGGTTGAGCTCATAGTCTATCTTTGTGCTGGCCTCGTGAGGACACATCAGTGTAAGTAGTATTACACATAGCAGACCGCCCAGGATATGGGTGGCAAGGGTTCTCTTTCTCAGTATATGTGGATGGTTGTATCGACTCATTTTTTCGAATGAAAATGGAATGATAAAAATTGAAAAGATGTAATTAGGTGCGAAAATACGAAAAATATGTCGTACCTTATAAAAAAAAGTCGTAAATTTGCACAAAATAACAAAAAACAGACTCAAGACAGATTATGACTGAAAGAAAAGTACGCGTTCGTTTCGCTCCAAGTCCTACCGGTCCTTTGCATATCGGTGGTGTTCGTACTGCACTCTATAACTACCTTTTTGCCCGCCAGCATGGTGGTGATTTGATTTTCCGTATCGAGGACACTGACTCTACTCGTTTCGTGCCTGGAGCGGAGGAGTATATCATTGAATCTTTCAAGTGGCTTGGTATCCAGTTCGACGAGGGTGTGAGCTTCGGCGGCGACCATGGTCCTTACCGTCAGAGTGAGCGTAGGGATATCTATAAGAAGTATGTGCAGGTCTTGCTGGACAACGACAAGGCTTACATCGCTTTTGATACCCCCGAGGAACTTGACGCCAAGCGTCAGGAGATAGAGAATTTCCAGTACGATGCTTCTACGCGTCTGCAAATGCGCAATTCGCTGACGCTTACAAAAGAGCAGGTAGACGAACTCATTGCTTCTGGTCATCAATATGTTGTTCGATTCAAGATTGAACCAGGTCGCGATGTGATGGTCGATGATATCATCCGTGGAAAGGTCACCATCAACAGCAGTGTACTCGATGACAAGGTGCTCTACAAGAGTGCAGATGAACTTCCCACTTATCATCTGGCCAATATCGTTGACGATCACTTGATGGAGGTGACCCATGTCATCCGTGGCGAGGAGTGGTTGCCAAGTGCTCCTCTTCATGTCTTGCTTTATGAGGCATTCGGCTGGGCCGACACTATGCCTCGCTTCGCCCATCTGCCTTTGTTGCTCAAGCCTATTGGCAATGGTAAGCTCAGCAAGCGCGATGGCGACAAATTGGGTTTCCCCGTGTTCCCCCTCGAGTGGCATGACCCCAAGAGTGGAGAGATCAGCAGTGGCTATCGTGAGAAGGGCTATTTGCCTCAGGCAGTTGTCAATTTCCTTGCTCTGCTGGGTTGGAATCCTGGTGAGGCACATGATGAGATGATGTCGCTTGACGAACTTGTTCAGTATTTTGACCTTAGCAAGTGCTCTAAGAACGGTGCCAAATTTGACTATGTCAAAGCTGCGTGGTTCAATCATCAGTATTTGGTACAACAGCCAGATGAGGCTTGGGTACCTGCTTTCGACAAGGTATTGCGCGCAGAAGGCATAGAGTCTACACCCGAGAAGATGGCTGAGGTGGTTCGCATGATGAAACTCAAGGTGATAGAGTATGTGGATGGCCAGGGCAATAAGAAGAAGCGCAATATCTCTTTTGCTTCCGATCTTTGGCCCCTTACCAAGTTCTTCTTTGTTGCTCCTGTTGAGTTTGATCGCGAGGATAAGTTCATCAAGAAGAATTGGAAGGAGGAGACTGCACAGGAGATGCGCAGTTTTGCAGAGCGTCTGTCACAAGTGGACACTTGGACTGCTGATGGACTTAAGGCTGAGATTGATCCTTGGGTGGAGCAGAATGAACTTCGTCCTTGGAATGCATGGCGTGTTTGTCTTGTCGGAGCCGGACAGGGCCCCGATATGTACGAACTTGCAGCTTTCTTAGGCAAGGAGGAGACACTCCAACGCATGCAGTTTGCTATTGAGACTCTTGCATAATCCTTGTTCAGTACAATCCTGTTCTCTTAAATAAACATGGGTCCTTTTTTAAGCCTGACCCCTTCAATACTCATTACCGTTGTATAGCTTAGCCATTTACATCTACGCTTTCCTTGTCCTGTTGTCCTATCCTTTCAAACGAAAGGCGCGACTTCTGGTCAAGGGACATATCAACACATTCCGCATTCTGCGCCGACAGGTGGACAAGAAGGCTCATTATGTGTGGTTCCATGCGGCTTCGCTGGGTGAGTTTGAACAGGGACGCCCCTTGATGGAGCGTTTCCGTCGTGAGCATCCGGAATACAAGATTTTGCTTACCTTCTTCTCTCCCTCGGGCTATGAGGTGCGTAAGAATTATGCGGGAGCTGACATCATTTGCTATCTGCCATTCGATACGCCTGGTAATGTGATGAGCTTCTTCCGACTCGTTCGTCCAGAGATGGCTTTCTTCATAAAGTATGAATATTGGGCCAACTTCTATCAGGCTTGTCACCTGTTCCATATTCCTATATATATGGTTAGTGCCATCTACCGTCCCGGCCAGAGTTTCTTCCGTTGGTGGGGATGGCCTCGTCGCCATATGTTAAATCATGTCACTCATTTCTTTGTGCAGAATGAGGAGAGCCGCCAACTATTGGAGGGAATAGGGTTCAAGAATGTGACCGTTACGGGAGATACGCGTTTCGACCGTGTCATTGACATCAATCGACAAGCCCGTGCGCTTCCTGTTGTGGAGCGTTTCAAGGCCGGACAGCGTTTGCTTGTGGCAGGTAGCAGTTGGACACCCGACGAGGATATCATCATTCCTTATTTCAACAGTCATCCTGCATTGAAACTCATCCTTGCTCCCCATGTCATTGATGAGTGGCATCTGCGTGAGATTGAAGGAAAACTCCAGCGTCCCGCTCTTCGGCTCTCTCAAGCCACAAGCGAGAGCATTACCACTTCCGATTGTCTTATTGTCGACTGTTTCGGCCTGCTCAGCAGCATCTATCGCTATGGTGAGGTGGCCTATGTGGGAGGTGGCTTTGGCGTGGGTATTCACAATGTGCCAGAGGCTGCAGTATATGGTATCCCTGTTCTTTTTGGTCCCAACAATCGGAAGTTTCAAGAAGCACAGGACTTGCTCCGCCTTGGCGGTTGTCATGAGGTGAGCGATGCCACCGTTTTTTCAACTTTGATGGATCGCTTCGCCACCGACAATGAATACCTGGCAGAGTGTGGACGCATCAGCGGTGAATATATCCGAAAAAATGCGGGGGCATCAGATGCCATCTGGCAGCATCTCGGATTGTAGTTTGGCGTTGAGCTATTAGCGTTGAGAGATAAAAAGAACCTCGCGAAGAATCGCGAGGAACATTAGAGCTTGTATTCTTCGCTGGTCGTTACAATCTGGGTGTTGGAAGGGTCAGAATCTGCCTTGCGGAACCAATCGCTGTATTCAATGTAGTGGGCAGCATAGGTTTTGTTGAGGGCCTGGGCTTGCTCGGGGTCAACCTTCTTGATGAATTTGGCAGGGACTCCTCCCCAAAGTTCGCCATCTCCGATCTGGGTGTTAGAGAGTACCAGCGCACCTGCTGCTACGATAGCACCACGCCCAACTACGGCATGATCGAGAACAGTGGCTCCCATACCTACGAGTGCACCGTCGCGTACCTCGCAACCGTGTAGGGTGACACTGTGACCAATGGTTACATCATCACCGAGTATACAGGGAGCTTTGCCATTGAGAGTGTGGATGCAAGAGTTGTCTTGCACATTGGTACGATTGCCAATTTTGATAAAATGTACATCACCGCGAATCACAGCGTTGAACCACACCGTACAGTCATCGCCCATCTCGACATCTCCCACAATTACTGCACCTTCGCTGAAATAGCAATGACGGCCAAATCGTGGTGCAGGCATTCCTTCAAGTTTCTTTATAATTGCCATGGTCTCCTTGTTAAAAGTTAAGAATTAAGAATTAGAAATTACGGAATAGCTAATTATACTTAAATCTATGCAAAGGTAAGCATTTTTTTTATATCTTTGCATTAAAGTTAACCAAAAAACATAAGGATGGAAAACATAAATGAGCGTGTAGCGCAGTTGCGTGAGTGGATGCAAAAGCAAAATCTGGATGTCATGGTGGTTCCTACAATGGATCCGCACAACTCTGAATATGTGGCTGAACATTGGCAATGTCGTAGATGGATTAGCGGATTTACGGGTAGTGCAGGCACGGCAGTAGTTACACTTGATGATGCGCGTCTTTGGACGGACTCCCGCTATTGGTTGCAGGCAGAGGAACAGTTGGCTGGCACGCCCTTCACATTGATGAAGGACCTTGTAGATGTGACTGTCAATGAATGGCTTTGTGAGCGGAGTGAAAAAAAAGAAGGTTTCTTGGTTGGCTACTGTGAGGACATGATGGTACCTGACCTTGAAGACGATCTCTTCGACGGACTGGATGCCATCCCGGTGGAAGAGGACCCCTTCGACTTGCTTTGGACAGACCGCCCTTCATTCCCTTTGAGCCAGGCAGAGATCGTACCCGATGAGTTGGCCGGAGAACCCGCATATAGCAAGCTTGGCAAGTTGGTGAACTGGATGATTAGTGAGGATGTGGATGAATTGCTTGTCACTGAACTCTCAGAGATTATGTGGACGCTCAACCTCCGTGGTGACGACATCCCCTACAATCCTTTTATCATTTCCTTCCTGCTGTTGCGCACTACGGGCGCTCATGTCTATTATGTACACAAGGAACAACTCTCGGATGCCGTACTCTCTTATCTCGAAGAGATGGGTATCAGCGTGGCGCCTTATGAGGACGCACCCCGCCACTTGGAAGGAGAGCCCCCTATCAGTTACTGGAGAGCCATCAAGAATGAGACGGAGATTGCAGGTTTCAAGGAAGCCCACAAAAGAGACGGCGTGGCCATGGTGCGCTTCCTTCGCAGACTGGACGAATGGGCTTCGGATGAGCATGCACAGCCTCTGACGGAGATTGGTGTAGACAAGATGCTGACAGCCTTGAGGGCAGAAGAGAAAGGCTTCCGTGGATTGTCCTTTGAGACTATATCTGGCTATGGCCCTCATGGTGCTGTGGTACACTATGAACCTACTCCCGAAACGGATATCCCGCTGGAGCGTAAGAGCCTTCTGCTATTGGATAGTGGTGGTCATTATGATTGTGGAAGTACGGACATCACACGAACAATCCCATTGGGACCTCTGACAGAGGAAGAATGCAAAGTATATACGCTTGTGCTGAAAGGTCATCTGCAATTGCAACATATGCAGTTCCCTGAAGGAACAGTAGGATTGCAACTTGACACGGCTGCTCGCATGGCTATGTGGCGTGAGGGATATGACTTCGGTCACGGTACAGGTCATGGAGTAGGACATCGCCTTGGGGTACACGAGGGGCCTTGCCAGATACGCAAGAACTGCAGACGCGACACGACTATTCCCTTCCATGCAGGACAAAACTGTACTGATGAACCAGGCATCTATGTTACGGGTCGTTTTGGTGTACGCCACGAAAATACGATGCTCTGTGTTGAGGCAGAAGAGACTGATTTCGGCAAATTCCTGAAGTTTGAACCCTTGACCCTTTGTCCTTACGATTTGCGTCCTATCGTGGTGAGTATGCTCACTCTTGAGGAACTGAACTGGCTCAACGAATACCACCAATGGGTGTGCGATACATTGATGCCTCTTTTGTCTGATGAAACTGACAAACAGTGGCTGGCAAAGGCGACAAGACCTTTGAGCATGTCGTGATTGTAATCAACACTTGATAATTTGCTATACTTTCATTAAAATTTTGTTGCAAGGTTGGCAACTTTCGGATATTTTGCTTAACTTTGCCTCGAATAGAATCTTAAATCAACTAAATATTCATAAATTATGGCTTTTTTAACTGAAGAGAAACTCGTTATTGTTGGTGCCGGTGGTATGATCGGTTCTAACATGGTTCAGAGCGTATTGATGCTCGGTCTTACTCCCAACATTTGTCTCTATGATATCTATGAGCCCGGTGTTCATGGTGTATATGATGAGATGTGCCACTGTGCATTCCCCGGTGCAAACCTTTCTTATACTGTAGATCCCGCAGAGGCTTTCACTGGTGCTAAGTATATCATCTCAAGTGGTGGTGCTCCCCGTAAGGAGGGTATGACCCGTGAGGACCTGCTGAAGGGTAACTGCCAGATTGCAGCTGACTTCGGTGAGAACATCAAGAAGTATTGCCCCGATGTAAAGCATGTTGTAGTAATCTTCAACCCCGCTGATGTTACCGCTCTTACCGCTTTGATCCACTCTGGCTTGAAGCCCAATCAGCTGACCTCTCTCGCAGCACTTGACTCTACCCGTCTGCAGCAGCAGTTGGCTCAGGAGTTTGGCGTACAGCAGGACAAGGTTACCAATGCTTATACCTATGGCGGTCACGGTGAGCAGATGGCAGTATTTGCCAGCAAGGCTCTCATCGATGGCAAGCCTCTGGCAGACATGATGCCTGCTGCAGAGCGTTGGGCAGAGATCAAGCATATGACCACTCAGGGTGGTTCTAACATCATCAAGCTCCGTGGTCGCTCTTCATTCCAGAGCCCTGCTTACCAGGCTGTCAAGATGATTGAGGGCGCTATGGGTGGCGAGCCCTTCACCTGGCCTGCTGGTTGCTATGTAAACTGCGACAAGTGTGGTTACAAGAATGTGATGATGGCTATGCCTACCGTTATCGACAAGGACGGTGTTCACTTCACCGCTCCCGAGGGTACAGAGGAGGAGATGGCTGCTCTTCAGGCAAGCTACGAGCACCTGCAGAAAATGCGTGACGAGATCATCGGTCTTGGCATCATCCCCGCAGTTGAGGACTGGGCAAAGGAGAACCCCAACCTGTAATCCCTCGCGCATACATTTTATAATTATACCATAATAAAAGGCTGCACCTTCGGGTGTGGCCTTTTATTGATTTGGCCGTCCGTCACCGCAGAGGGTATGACCAATGATGGGTGTATCCTTACAGGACAACAGTAACCCTCCCTCTACATACTGATGGCCCTTGCTTCTATCGGTCGTTATGAACCTCAGAAATGGAAGAAAGTCATTACTTATCATTTGAGCTTGTCACCCAATCATATTTTTTTGACCATCGCCATACGGTGGCGCGTGACATGTCCGTGACATTCTGAATCTGAGGATTGCTCAGACCTATGCGGAGCAGGTAGCAGAACTTCATCTGTTCTTCCGTCATGCTTTCGTTACGCGTGACAAACGAGTCCTTGAAATCTGGATAGAGCTTATCTACCGCAGCCAGTAACCGTTGCCATTCGCGAGCGGTTATCCTGTGGTGGCCAACAGAGGCTTCGTGAATGTTGCGGATGACCTCCTCAGCATTCATTTCTATTTCCGACTTGTGAAGCATTCGTAGGAAGAGTTTGTTCTGCTCTACTTTATCACCAAGTTCTTTGCTTTTGTTTTGCAATTCCTTCTCTGTCTCGTTTAGTTCGTCCAGCAACTCTTGGTTCTTTTGCTTCATCTGCCGGAGTTCCATACTCTTTTCTAACACCTGCCGAAGATGCTTGTTCTTGCGGTAATAGAAGAAGCTGACGCACGAAAGAAAACATATTGCAGAGAGCAGGCACGCCATTCGCATTCGTTGTCTGTTCCGCTCGCTCTCCTCCATTATCGCTCGCTCAGCTTCCTCGTTGCGATGATATTTGTACAGGTTGTTGACCGTAGCGGCTTCAGTTTGGCGTTTCCCAAAATCAATGGAGTCACTAAGTTGTATGTAGATATTGGCAATGCTGTTCGTCTTCTCTGTATCACCATTTTCACTGTAGATTTTGTATAGTATCTTTGTCGCGTCATACATATTATTTAAGTCATCGCTCTTGTCAAGAACTCGTTCACAGTATAGCGTGGCAGAATCTAGCTTGCCTATAGATTTATAATACTGCGCAAAAGCAATACACGAGAATGCGTCATATTCATCCAGTGGATCTGTGGTTATTCTCGCCCTGACCTGTTTGGCCTTAATCATGCAATCTAATAGGGAATACTGGCAGGAAAGATGAATAAGAGCGGCTTGATAAGCAGAGTCATCTTCCGACTTTATAATTTCAGCAAATGCAGAATCGAAAGCATTCTCTGCATGATGAAGACTGTCAAGCGCAATAAAAGATGCCCCCAAGTGCATATACGAAAGAACAAGATCGTCGTTCAATTGTTTGTTTATAGAAAGTTCATGCTGTGCCATTTCGAGCGCATCGGCATAATCCTGAACCCTATAATAGATGTATTGAAGATTGGAGTACGCGTTGCGGAGTGTCAGAGAATCGCATGGCGATGCCTTCTCTGCATAATCCAGTGAACTCTGGAAATGCTTTATCGCCCTTGGTGCATCGTCTAAATCCCTATATACACTTCCGGCATAGTAATGCACTTCCTGTTTATCCAGCAAGGTTCCTTTCTGCTCAAAGTAGCACACCAACTTTTTGATAGGAATATCAGATGTGGGGAGAATGTCAGCCTTGTCGTTTAACCGTATGGTGAGTAGCTCGAATTTTATCCTGTCGTATTCCGAAGCATCGTTGACTTCCAACTTGAGGGAATCAAGCATACTGATGGCCAATTCTGGGTTGTCGTTCCCGATGCGTTTTATCTGCTCCATCTTTCTGAGCAGATTGTCCTCTCTGCTGCAAGCAAATAGCAGAGACAACAATAGTGCGAGAAGTACTCTGTAATTCATATTGTCACTATTTTACGAATGCAAATTTACGAATATAATTTGAGGTGTGAGCAGAATTGTTGTTTCATCTTGTTTCACTCGTGAGATTTGTCTGTTTTCGGAGTGCAGTAGGTATAGTCGTTCATGTATCTAAGAATCAACGATTTACTTTTAGTTTCTTAACAATGAAACACATTGCAACAAAGATTGTGCGGTTCGTAAGAATAATAAATCGTAACTTTGCGCCATAAAAACTAAAATCGGCTAACAAATCAGCGAATACATTTGAAGTGAACATACACATTTTTTTGATTAGATTTTGTAATATATTTGTTGCAACACCCCGTCTGCCGTCCGTGAGGATAGCGGGCGGTTTTCCGTATGGAGGGTATAGATGATATCGACATCCTCTCACAAACAGAGGAGGGGGGCAAAACAGATAATATGAAAAAACGGCCCGCGCTTAGCCATACTTATGGCCACACTTAGCCATGCTTATGATTAGGCTTAGCCATACTTATGACCATGCCTAGTCATACTTATGATCATGCTGTACCACGCTTATGGTACGACCTACCAACTATATGCTGGTAGGTAGGTGGATAAGCATGTGTGGGTGAGGGCACGCCTAGTTTGTGGCAAGAGCATGCACCAATCAAAGAACATAACTTGTTTCGTGAAGACAGCATGTCGTTATCTCTGTGTGGAGGTGACAGCGCCCATACGCACGGAGACGCCCATCGAGTATGGACAACTCTATGTTGAGGCTGTGACCCTTATTCGGAAAGGAGAGCGCTATTGGCTCAACGATGAGGACGAGGCTTTGCTGAAAGAAAGCAATGGTGCATTTGAGGCACAGTCGCCTTTGGAAATCCTGCTCCTCGATACTTTTAGCGTGGCCAAGGAAGGCGAAGAGGGGGCCATACTGATGAGTATGCCCCAGTTGCTCTCTGCCATCTCCACACATAAGGCTTTCAATCGTCGTACGATGAACAGCATGGTGCATCTGGGGCGCGCCCTTGTAAGCGCAGGCTTCGCAGGCAAGCGCAGAAATGATGGCAAGTACTACTGGGTGAAGAGGAAATGACAAAAGAGGGTACTCTGACTGTATTCCTCTCGCGCGTACATTATATTATTGTTGCATGCGAAAATGGCAAATTCTTCCTGTTAAAGAAGCTATCTTGTATTGTTTACAATCCTAAAGCTTTACCTCAATTCTCTTGCCGTTGTATGTCACTTCCTTGCCCTTAGCTTCAGGGTCGTAGCCCTGGGCATGTTTTTTGTTGCATACAACAATGGTAAACTTACGATTCTCCAACATACCAGGGAACTTACCCTCTCGCTCACCAATGGTGAGAGTCTGGGTGGCATCATTGTATGAGATGGGGATGTTGGCATATCGTCCGGCTTCGTAACCATAGTTCGTGCCTTCGTCCTCATAAAGGTTGAACTTGCCATCTGCCCCTTGGTAGATAAAGAGACGGATGTTTTCAGTCTTCTTCTGCTGGGTGTACTCAATGGCAGGACCGAATGGGATGATGCTGCCAGCGCGTACATATATAGGAATGTGCTCGTAGGGCGCATCGACAAGTTTTGTTTCGCCACCCTCGGAGGCTACCGTGCCAGAGAAGAAATCGTACCATGTGCAATTAGTAAGTTGGCCGTTTGTTGTCTGCTTGGGGAAGTATACCTCTCTGTTGCGTGCCTTGTAGGTATAGACGGGATTGACCATGATGGCAGGGCCGAACATAAACTGATACCCGACATTGTGAACGGCCTTGTCGCCGCCAAAATCCATGATGAGTGGACGCATGATGGTGTAGTCTTTGAAGTGGACATCGGCTGCCAGCGAGTAGATGTAGGGTAGAAGACGATAGCGGAGCTCAAGGCAAGACTTGATGACCTCGTAGGCTGGGTGACCTTCAGGTGCAATGTTCCAGGGTTCACGGAAGGGAAACTGACCATGACTGCGGTACATGGGAGCCCACATGCCAAACTGATGCCAGCGGGCATTCAGCTCGCGCCAGTCCTTGAGGTCTGCATTCTCCACACCCGATGCGTCAAAAGCGCGCTGCGCAGCTTCGTAGCGCTTCTCTACAGAGAAACCGCCGATATCCTGACTCCAATAAGGAACGCCAGAGATGGAGAAGTTGAGTCCGGCTGTGATCTGCGCCTTCATGTCTTCCCAACGCGTGCCGATGTCGCCTGACCATGTGGCAGTGGAGTAGCGCTGTTCTGCTGCAAAACCATTGCGGGTGAGCAGGAACACACGATTGTTGTTGGGTGAGAAGTCATTGCCGAATCCACGCTGGTCCCAAGAGGTTGAAGTCTGTAGTCTCTGCGAGTCATTCTTGTCGATGCCTTTTTTCTCTATTGCTGTCTCGTAGGCTCGTTGGCCATCGTAGATAGCTTCAGCATTGACGATAGAATAGGCGTTGAAAAACTCATCCGAAGAACCGTATTCCGTTGGTCCGCAGAGCAGTTTGCGATACTCCATATCAGTACAGTCACGCACATTGGGCTCTGAAGCATCCATCCACCAGGCATCCATGCCAATGGTGCCAAGTTTCTCATAAAGTTGTCTCCAGAAAATCTTACGAGCCTCGGGTGCATAGGCATCATAGAATGCATATTTGTATCCGAGCCAGTCGTATATGGAATCTTTCACGGATTGCATGTAGATATATTGCTTGTCAAGCAACTCCTTGTAGTTGTCCACCGTAAGGTAGTATTTAGGCCAGCATGAGATCATGATCTTGGCATTGTTCTTATGAATGGTGTTGATCATGTCGACAGGACTGGAGAAGCGCGTAGGGTCAAATTCGAAAGCACCCCATGAGTCGGGTGTCCAGTAGTTCCAATCCATCACGATATTGTCGATAGGAAGATGGCGGTCGCGGAATCCTTTCAGTGCATCGAGTATCTCATCTTGCGTCTTGTATCGCTCGCGTGACTGCCAGTATCCGAAGAGCCAGTCGGGCATGATCTGGGCTTTGCCCGTGAGTGTTCGGTATCCAGAGATCACTTCATCTGCATTATCGCCTGCCATGAAGTAATAGTCCAACTGTTGAGTCATCTCACTCCAGAAGGATAGTTTCTGCTGTTCTTCATCTGCCACAGGAGCATAAGCACGCAGTCCGCAGTAGGCTTCACCACCATCGGGTGTCCACTCCAGGCGGAATGCATATTTCTTTCCTTTCTGCAGTTTGAGTGCGAACTTACGGGCGTTTGGATTCCATGCAGTGCGCCAGATGGTTTGGTCGTTACTGCCTGTGCCGGCTACATCTTCTGTATAGACATCCTTGCCATCGATGAAGATGCGCTGGTATCCGGAATAGTAGTGCGAGAATCGATATTCACCACTTTCGAGCGGTTCGATGGTGCCTTCGTACACCACAGTGGCATTGCCAAGGTTAATTTTAGGCAGATTCTTGGCAGTCTTCAGGTTCTCAAAGTAAATAGACTCTTCACGACGCACAAGTGCTTGCCTGCCACGGGTAGTGTATGTGCCAGTGAGCGCTCCCTCTTTGCCATCTTTGTCGGTTAGTTTGAACAGTTCGCCCAACTGACTGTAGTCGTTAGGGTTGCCAAAACGGCATAGTGAATAACTATCGAGTAGAATTCCGTAGTTATTAGATGATACGATAAAAGGAATGCTGACTTTAGTGTTGTATTGATAGAGCTCTTCGTTTTTCCCTTTGTAGTTCCATTCATCGGCCTGATGTTGCCCCAGTCCGTAGAAAGCTTCATCCTCCGGACTTTCAAATACCTGCCGGATGGACCATCCTGTATAGGTCTCATCCTTTCCGTCGGGATGTGTCTGGGTACAAGAATAGGGTGTAAACCACTTTCCCCCACCTCGTTGTTCCTGCACGATGAGATGGTTCTCGGTGTCGGTAAACCATACTTCGCCTGTTGAAGCGAGAATGTGTGCCTTGATAGCCTTTGTCGACACGATGACAGTATCGTTATGTTGTGCAATCTTGTAGGGAGTCTTCGCTTTCTGGTTGACAATGATGAGGCTCTGTGGGTCGGCAAACTTTTCCTCGGCAGTTGCAGAGACATGAATGATTTTCTCACCCATCACTTGAAGACGGACAAGTTTGGGGCTTTGGCTTGTCGTGTTCTCCGTGCGGGATTGTTGCTGTAGTTTTACGACGATGCCGTTTGAAGTTTCTTCGTAGATTTTCTTGCTACACGATGTGAGCGTGCAAACAACTGCGATGCCTATAAGTATTTTGTGTACTTTCATATGAATTAGGTGTTATATAAGGGCAAAGTTACAAAATAATTTAGGCATTCTTTTGTTTTTTGGTGGTAAAATGCTTGATTTGCCCTTCGCTTTTCCATAATTTTGCCTATTCTGCACGAATACAATAGGTTGTAAGAGCGTATCCGCCTCCTGAAAGTGGAATTGTTTTTAATGTCACCTTATTATATTAATTAACCGTGTGAAGGTATTTTGGCGTGAAAAGTTGAAATAAAACCCAAAATGTTTTGTCAGGTCAAAAAGATGTAGTAATTTTGCGCCGCATTTTAGACAATGCACAAAACTAACTTTTTTTAATTAAACAAACAAAAACAATGATTGTAGTACCTGTAAAAGAAGGCGAGAACATTGAAAGAGCTCTCAAGAAGTTCAAGAGAAAGTATGAGAAGACTGGTGTCGTAAAGGAACTCCGTGCACGTCAGCAGTTTGACAAGCCCTCTGTACTGAAGAGACTCGCTATGGAGCGTGCCATTTATGTTCAGAAGCTGCAGAGAGTAGAGGATTAATTGAAAATTTATCGGGCATTCTCTTGCGGATGTCAGATATAATCCTTATATTCGTTGCCGAAAACGGTATGATGAGGCAATATGTGGATTGAGGCTTTTGAAAACTACCTCCATTACGAGAGGAATTGTTCGGAAAGAACCTATACCGCATATTCCAAGGACTTGAAGGCGTTCAAGGACTATTTTGAGAGACATATTGAGACAGATAGCATAGCTGAAGGCAATGCATGTACGGGCTTGCAGGCGGAAAACTCTTCTGAGTCGGATGCAATATGGCGCTCGTTGGATACTGATCTGGTGAGAAACTGGATGATTGACGAAATGGATCGTGGAGTCTCTCCGCGTACTATCAATCGCCTACTTAGTGCATTGCGCTCCTTCTATCGATTTTTGCTGATGCGAGAATTGGTTACTCGGGACCCCGTATATAATTTGCGAGGACCGAAGATGGAGAAAAAGTTGCCTTCGTTCGTAAGAGAACAGGAGATGAACGCATTGCTCGACGGACCGTATTTTACGGCAGATTTTGAAGGGATGCGCGATCATTTGATTCTGCTCTTCTTCTATAGTACAGGCGTGCGTGTTTCCGAATTGGTGAATATTGATTGTTGTGATATTGATTATGCACGGCGATTGGTTAAGGTTACCGGTAAAAGGAACAAGCAACGAATCATACCTTTTGGTGATGAACTGAAGGTGGAATTGGAAGCTTATTTAGAAGCAAGATCTTCACTGAGTACAGTGCAGGATGAGCAGGGAGGTTTGTTCGTCGAACCGCAAACGGGTAAGCGTATCACTAAAGAGAAAGTGGAGGCGCGCGTGAAGAATTATCTTTCACTTGTCACTACTGTTCAAAGGCGGTCACCTCATACCCTGCGTCATAGCTTTGCTACCTCAATGCTCAATCATCACGCCGACTTACAGTCTGTCAAAGAGCTGCTTGGTCATGAATCTCTTGCCACAACGGAGATTTATACACATACCACGCTAGAAGAGTTAAAACAGATGTATAACCAGGCTCATCCTCGAGCCCCTAAAAACAGCAACGACTATGGAGATTAGAATTCAAGCCATCCATTTCGAGGCTACGGAGAAGTTGCAAGACTTTATCCACAAGAAAGTCTCAAAGTTAGAGAAGTTCAGTGACGAAATAAGAAAGGTAGAGGTGTCGTTGAAGGTTGTTAAACCAGAGACTGCAATGAACAAAGAGGTGTGCATCTCCATGATGCTTCCTGGAAATGATATCAGAGCAGAGAAGGTTTGCAACACATTTGAAGAAGCAATTGATGATTGTTGTGACATACTGGCTCGACAGTTGTCCAAATATAAAGAAAAACAGAAAAATCACTAAAAATACGCAAAAAAGTTTTGGTGATTAAAAAAATATGCCTAATTTTGCAGTCGATTAGCGGTAATACGCTACTGCTGTCGCTTGCAAAATAGGCAAAAGGGTAGATACCAGAGTGGCCAAATGGGGCAGACTGTAAATCTGCTGGCTTACGCCTTCGGTGGTTCGAATCCATCTCTACCCACATTTTGAAAAACGCGGAAATAGCTCAGTCGATAGAGCACTAGCCTTCCAAGCTGGGGGTCGCGGGTTTGAGCCCCGTTTTCCGCTCTATAAGATGATAAAAGTGTTGCTGCTTTAGCTCAGTGGTAGAGCGCATCCTTGGTAAGGATGAGGTCCCGAGTTCAACTCTCGGAAGCAGCTCACAAAAGAGATGATGAGCCTATACGGCATTTAAGTGAACAATTATTGAATATACATTAATAATTATTAATAATTAAGTAAAGCTATGGCAAAAGAAAAATTCGAGCGTACCAAACCCCATGTAAACATTGGTACTATCGGTCACGTTGACCACGGTAAGACTACTTTGACCGCTGCTATTACCACTGTATTGGCAAAGGCTGGTCTTTCTGAGGTAAAGTCATTCGATCAGATTGACAATGCTCCCGAGGAGAAGGAGCGTGGTATCACCATCAACACCGCTCACGTTGAGTATGAGACTGCTAACCGTCACTACGCTCATGTTGACTGTCCGGGTCACGCCGACTATGTAAAGAACATGGTTACTGGTGCTGCTCAGATGGACGGTGCTATCATCGTAGTTGCTGCAACTGATGGTCCTATGCCTCAGACCCGTGAGCACATCTTGCTCGCTCGTCAGGTAAATGTTCCCCGTTTGGTTGTATTCCTGAACAAGTGCGATATGGTTGACGATGCTGAGATGCTCGAGCTCGTTGAGATGGAGATGCAGGAGTTGCTCGCAACTTATGAGTTCGAGGAGGATACTCCTATCGTTCGTGGTTCTGCTCTTGGTGCACTGAATGGTGTTGCTGAGTGGGAGGAGAAGGTTATGGAGTTGATGAACGCTTGTGATACTTGGATTCAGGAGCCCGAGCGTGCTGTTGACAAGCCTTTCTTGATGCCTGTTGAGGACGTCTTCTCTATCACTGGTCGTGGTACCGTTGCTACTGGTCGTATCGAGACTGGTGTTGTTAAGGTAGGTGACGAGGTTCAGATCTTGGGTCTCGGTGAGGATAAGAAGTCAGTTATTACTGGTGTTGAGATGTTCCGCAAGCTCCTCGATCAGGGTGAGGCTGGTGACAACGTAGGTTTGTTGCTCCGCGGTATCGACAAGCAGGAGGTTAAGCGTGGTATGGTTATTACCCATCCCGGAGCTATCACTCCTCACAAGGGCTTCAAGGCTTCTATCTATGTATTGAAGAAGGAAGAGGGTGGTCGTCATACTCCCTTCGGTAACAAGTATCGTCCTCAGTTCTATCTCCGTACTATGGACTGTACTGGTGAGATCCACCTGCCCGAGGGTATCGAGATGGTAATGCCCGGTGATAATGTTGAGATCAAGGTTGAGCTCATCTACGCTGTGGCTCTGAACGTAGGTCTGCGTTTCGCTATCCGTGAGGGTGGTCGTACCGTAGGTTCTGGTCAGATTACCGAGGTATTCGATTAATCATCGACTATCAGATTTATAAGGTCTAAATAATAAAGGTTGAGAGTTTGAATCGGAGACATTCAAGTTCGAACATTCAACTCTCAACCTACTTACGGGAATAGCTCAGTTGGTAGAGCACTGGTCTCCAAAACCAGGTGTCGGGAGTTCGAGCCTCTCTTCCCGTGCTATAAAATAGAAAATATGAATATTATAAACTATTGTAAGACTTCATACGAAGAACTTGTTCATAAGACCACTTGGCCTAGCCAGAAGGAACTTATGGGTAGTGCGGTCGTCGTTTTAATTGCTTCCCTTTGTATCGCACTGGTCATCTTCGTTATTGATACCATCTTTGATCAGGGTATGGAGCTTATCTACGGTCTTGCTAAGTAATAACCGCGGAAGAGATCATGGCTGAAATTGAAATGAAATGGTACGTTATGCGTGCCATCAGTGGAAAGGAAGGCAAAGTTAGAGAATATGTAGAGGCATTGCTGGCTCAGGCTGGTGATTTCTCTGTTCATGTCTCTCAGGTCCTCATCCCTACGGAAAAGGTTGTTACCGTAAAGAATGGAAAGCGTACAGTCAAGGAGAAGAACTTTCTTCCTGGCTATGTGCTCGTAGAAACCGACATGTGTGACTCTGTTAGAGAGCAACTGCGAAACATTCCTAATGTTTTAGGTTTTCTTTCTGACACTAAGGGTGGCACCAAGCCTATGCCTTTACGCCCTAATGAGATTAGCAGACTCCTTGGCAGTGTTGATGAAATTCAAGAAAGTCCTGAGGAGGTTGCTGTTCCATTTGAGGTAGGTGAAAGTATTAAAGTTACTGAAGGTCCCTTCAGTGGTTTTGACGCTGTTATCGAAGAGGTTAATAACGAGAAGAAGAAACTGAAGGTAATGGTGAAAATTTTCGGAAGAAAGACACCATTGGAACTTGGTTTTATGCAAGTTGAAAAGCAGTAAGATGTTTGTTACACATCAAAAATACTGCTTTCTGTTAAATATTTAAAGTACAAACAAAAATGGCTAAAGAAGTTGCTGGATTAATCAAATTGCAGATTAAAGGAGGCGCTGCTAATCCATCACCCCCAGTAGGTCCTGCTTTGGGTTCTAAGGGTATCAATATTATGGATTTCTGCAAGGCTTTCAACGCCAGAACTCAGGACAAGGCCGGTAAGGTCCTTCCTGTAGTGATTACTTATTACACGGATAAGAGTTATGACTTTATTGTTAAGACTCCTCCCGTTGCAGTACAGTTGCTGGAAGTTGCAAAGATTAAGAGCGGATCTGCTGAGCCCAATCGTAAGAAGGTTGCTTCTATTACTTGGGATCAGGTTCGCACTATTGCAGAGGATAAGATGCCTGACTTGAACTGCTTCACCGTAGAGGCTGCTATGACTCTCGTTGCAGGTACAGCAAGAAGTATGGGTATCACAGTTACAGGAGAGTTCCCTGGAAAATAATTTAAACTTCAATTAAGATGGCAAAATTGACAAAAAACCAAAAGTTGGTAGCTGGCAAGATTGAAGCAGGGAAGGCTTACACCTTGAAGGAGGCTTCTCAGTTGGTTAAGGATATCACCACAACCAAGTTTGATGCTTCTGTGGACATTGATGTTCGCTTGGGTGTAGATCCTCGTAAGGCAAACCAGATGGTTCGTGGTGTAGTTTCACTGCCCAACGGTACCGGTAAGGTTGTTCGTGTTCTCTGCCTCTGTACTCCCGATCAGGAGGCTGCTGCTAAGGAAGCTGGTGCTGACTATGTAGGTCTCGATGAGTATATCGAAAAGATTAAGGGTGGTTGGACTGACATCGATGTTATCATCACCATGCCCGCTATCATGGGTAAGATTGGTGCTCTGGGTCGTGTTTTGGGTCCCCGTGGCTTGATGCCTAACCCCAAGAGTGGTACTGTAACCCCCAACGTAGCCCAGGCTATTCGTGAGGTAAAGCAGGGTAAGATTGATTTCAAGGTTGACAAGAGCGGTATCGTTCATACTTCTATCGGTAAGGTTTCTTTCTCTGCTGAGAAGATTGCCGAGAACGCTAAGGAGTTCATCTCTACTGTTAATAAGCTCAAGCCAGCTGCTGCAAAGGGCACATACATCAAGAGTATCTTTATTTCAAGCACTATGAGTAAGGGTATCAAGATTGATCCTAAATCAGCCGAGTAACTCTAAAAG
>JAZQQX010000006.1:0-6446 GCA_045629325.1 Bacteroidaceae bacterium
AGTTGTCGTGCATACGCCAAAGGAGGGAGAAATCGGGCGACAAGCGCAGCTTCAAACGCTGAGCATCGGTGTCCTCGCCAAGACGGGGAGCATTATTGAGCGTGGTGTACGAAAGTACCAGCGGTAGGTCGAATGACATGGACAGACCACCTTTGACATAGCGTGCTGTGGCTCCGGCACTGACCTGGGAGTGGGTGTAGTGCATGTCGCCCAGCTGCCCCAGGCTGACTTCGGGATGCTGCAAGTCGCTCTCGATGCCCATGTACTGGGTGGAGAGGCTGGCCGTGGGCGTGACGGACCAGCGATGCCTGGTGAGGTTCTTCAGCGTGGAGAAGTGGGTGCTGAGCTGGGCAGAGGTGAGAGTGACATCCTGCGTGGCCTCCATGCCGTCGGTGACGGCGAGGCTCTGCGGATTGCGACTGAAGGAGGCTGTGCTCGACATGTCGAAACCACCACCCTTGGCCGTGCGATGCACCCAATGTAGACGGTCGCTCAGACCCATCACACGATTGCGGGCGTCTTGGCGGATGCGGTCGTCATTAGAGAGCACCGTACCCCAGCTGTCGTTCCACTCGCCCGTCCAGTTGAGTTCGTTGCTCAGATAACGCTTGTCGGCATTCAGTTCGTACTGCAATTCTGCCTCGCTGTGGTGCTGGCGCTGGCGCGAACTGGCATCCTCGGTCATGAGCAGTTGGGTGCCGTCGGGCATGCTGTAGGTGGTGCGGGTGTAGGACTCCAGGCGTTGCAGGTCATAGCGGTACGAGGCGTTATAGTGCAGTTGGGTGGTCTCGTTGATCTTCCTCAGATTGTTGGTGTAGAAGTGGTGCATGTTGTCGCGCAGGTTGCTACCTATAGGCGAACGGCTGGCACCGAGTACACCGGTCAATGTGTGGGCACTGGCACCGATGCCACCATAGTGCTGAACGCCCAATGTGGAGCCATTGCCCGTGTTGCCATTGCCGTAGAAGATGACATGCTGCCCCTTGGTGCCGAAGTTCATGCTATAGGCATCGCAGTCCCATAAAGACCCCCCAACCCCTGCGTTTTGAGACAAGTCAAAAGCTAGGGGGAGTTGATAGCTTTCAGGATTGGTTTCAGATAGCGTCCCCATTCCAGCTCCCCCTAAAGGGGGTTGGGGGGTCTGTGATTGGGGGGCTATACCTGCTCCCAAGTGTATGCTGTGTGTCCACACGCCCTTTACCTTCTTCTTGAGTTTCAAGTTGATGGCAGCCGACTCGGGCGGAATCTGGTCCTGCAAGGCACGCACATGTTCGTGGTGCTCCAGGACCTGCACGGTGGCTACGTCCTCGGCCTTGATGCCGGAGGTGGCGAGGTTGTAGCGACCTTGCAGCACGTCCATACCCTCGATGTAGAAGTGGTTGATGGCTACACCCTGGTACTTGATGGTGCCGTTCTCCTCGATCGAGATGCCGGGCAACTGCTTTAGCACATCGCCGATGGTGCGATCATAGTCCTTCATGTAGGCCGATACGAGGTAGTTCAGCGTGTCGCGACTGCCCCACAGCTTCTGGGCCTGCACCTGTACCTCGCGCAGCACCATGTTCTCCTCCTCTGCCTTCCAATCTATGCGCTGCGTCCTACCCTCGATGTTGCGGTACGCACGCTTGATATTGAAGCCCGTGAGGCGCAGCAACAGACGTGGATAGTCGGCCTCGAGACTGATGCAGTAGTGCCCCACAGAGTCCGTCATGCTATAGCCCACAATGGTGGAGTCGGCAGGCGTGAGCGCTGCCACGATGCAGCCCTCCATCGCCTCGTCCTGCGAATCGGTGACGCGACCTGAGATGGTGGTCTGAGCAGTGGCTGTAATGCTAAACGCTGTAAGGATAAGGAAGAGAATTCGCTTCATAGGTATTTCATTTTTTTGCTTTTCATCATACATACAGCTCCCCCCTAAAGGGGGGCGGGGGAGGGTCTTCTATTTCAGTTCAAGGGGCATGTACTTTGTGTCGGTTTTGGGGAGAACGATGCCGTTGATCAGGACTGTTCCATTTATAATCTCCATGTGTTGAACTTCTTTAGGTGAAATCAGCCTTTCGGGATGTCCCATCAGTTCGAGGTTGCTCATCTTCTGGTTGCGGAACTTCACAAAGCGAGGGTGCTTGGACTTCACGGCATCCTCTGCAGGGGTGTAGAGAATAGGTTCGCGCACGAAGTCCAGATGTGAGCAGGTGAAGCTGTGTACGCCATCGGCCTCGGCACGCAAGATCAGGCCCGGCAGTCCGCACAGGCGCCAGGGTCCAGCCGACGAGGGGATCTCGCAGCAGAACCATGCCGTCCACTCCCGACCGCCGTACGTTGCCGTAGCACGCTGGCAGGGCAGGCCGCACACGCTATCCGTCTCAGCATGGAGTTTCCAGCGGATATCGGCCGAAGCCGTCGTCTCAAAACGATTGAAGGGCACGACGTCCTGTTGCGTCAGTTGGTTGCGTTTGGGATAGCCCTGGAAGACAACGGGGATGTACAGTTGGCTCTCCTCGAACTTCTCCATGCTTGTGCCGTTGTGCCGAGCCCTGCCCATAGAACAAGCCACCTGTGTGCCCACCAGCAGGTCAATAGGATAGGTTACCTCAGCAGGTGCTCCATTGGCATCCGTGGTATGGCACACATAGTCGTAGGTGGCCACGCAGAAGGTCAGGTCCAGGGTGTCGGGTACTGCTTCTTCTTGTTGGTTGCTAACGAGCTCACTGATCACCTTGACTTGTGCATGGGCCGACCATCCTATCAGCAACATCCCGAGAATCAGTTTTGCTTTCATAATATGTATCTGTCTCCCCCTAAAGGGGGTTGGGGGGTCCTATTTCATCTCCAACGGATAGTACGGCATACTGCCTATCTCAAAGCCATCGAGCTTAATGGTTGCTCCGTAGTCCTGGGCAAAGGCGGTGTGGTTGAGGTTGAGGAGTTTCTCCTTGCTCATCAGTCGCTTATGATCCATCTTTTTGGCATCGTAGTGGCGGTAGACCATGGGCAGCGGGGTAGAGGGGCGACCCACCGCCTGTGCCGTGAAGTGCCATTCGTGGGTGCTGTCCTCCAGGTCGAGGATGAGGCCTGGCAGGCCACCGAACTTGTAGGGGCCATAGCTGGCGGGGATGGCTGCGGCAAACCAAGCCTCCCACTTGCGGCCACGGAACTCACAGGTGGCACGCTGACAGTCGTAGCCGAGCAGTGTCTTGTGCTCGGACTGCACCTTCCACTTCATCTTTGGGATGGGTTCGCTGTACTCCATCAGTCCGGCCACGTCAAGAATCACGCGTCGGGTCAGCTGCCCCTTCTCGGGCAGACCGATGACCACCTCGCCCAACTGAGCCTGAGTGTTCATGCTGAAGGGCCATATCTTCTTCGTCTGCTGGAAGTAGTTCCATCCGTAGGCCACATCACTCTCCCAGCTGTCACGCTGCCAGTGCGCCACCTTGTCACACACATCCAGCTCGTAGGTCAGCGTGTCACGCCAGTCATCCTGTCGCCACTGGTTGGGATAGTCGCACAGCTGTGCTACTTGGTAATTCACGTGCAACTCGCTCATTCCGAGTATAGTAGAATCGTTCTGAGCACTCGCAGCCAATGTGCAGCATGTCATGATTGCTGCTGCAAATAATGTTTTCATCTTCATATCTTATGAGGTTATGAGGTTGTAAGGTCAAAGCCTGTAATTTTTAATTTTCACTTTTCAAGCGGATTGTCGTAGGTGAAGAACTTCCACTTGGCAGGTGTGCCGTCGTATGACTTTGTGGTGTATTTGATGCCCATCTGATCCAGCACCTCGTCAGGTCTCTTTAGCAGTCTTTTCTCTGCCTGGCGTACTTTATCCCTGGTTTTGGTTATGAAGTCCCTCTTCCAAAGGTTGATGGAGGATGAAGCATCCATCTTCTCTATGCCAGCCATCACAAAACGGTAGTCGCCGTCCACTGTTTCTGCCTTGATGATTAGGCCTGGCAGACCACCCAATTTCCAGGGGCCATAGCTGACTGGAATATCCTCGGTGAACCATGCCTTGTACTGACGGCCGGCGTATGTGCAAGTGGCAAGCGTGCAGTGGTAGTCCAGTGTGTCGAACTTCTCCTTGGTGATCGTCCACTTCAACTTGGGTGCGGACTCCTCGTACTTGAAGGTTCCTAAGATATCCAAACTGTAGATGTTTGTTGTCTTTCCTTTGGGGTAGCCCACAAACACTTCTCCGATCTTGGAGTACAGCGCACCGAAGGCATTGGTGTAACGTGTTCCACGTTCCTCCTGGTTCTGGTTGAACATCACCTCGTCGTTCCACTCACGTTCTATGTAGCTGTGGCACACCGTCTGTCCGATCTCGGTGTACATCTTGTCGTGCTTCATCTTTTCACGATTGTCAACGTCATTGTGCCAATCCACGTCATACCGCACGCACAGCTGCATCTTTTCGATGGGTTGAAGGTTCTCCTTCTTGGGGTAATCGGCCTCTTGGGCCATTGAGGTAAGGGCACAGCACAGGCTGGCCAGAAACAAAGCTTTTTTCATTTCTTGCTGATTGTTAAGGTCTTGCGACCAATTATGAAATAATAAGAATTAGCTTAGGCGGAAGGTAAGCGGTATGGACATCTTCATGCGTTTGGGCGTACGGTTGCCCTGTTCATCCTCGGCATAGCCCGGTGTCCACTTGCCAGAGGTGAGCTTGACAATTCGCTCGCACTCTTGGAGTAACGCTTCGGTGCCACGCTCTTCCTCTTCCGACAGGGGTGGCTGGCTATTGGTTTTTGCCCTACGATTGTACGCATTTACTGTTACTCCTTGCAGATTGGTAGATGTCGTTTCATTCTTCTTGCTGGCTTTTGCCTCGGACACTGAGCCGTCGGCCTCCACATAGAACTCTACCGTGAATTCACCAGTCACACCGTATTCCTGTGCCTCGGCTGGGTAACGGAAATTCTCCAGATAGACCCGCGCCCCACCTTCCAGTTCAGGCAGAACTTCTTTTGTAACAGGACTTGGCTGGGTGGTCGCAGCATTGTTTTCGAGGAAATCCTTTCCATCTACAAGCAGCTTCTCCACCTTCTTGCCATTGACATACACACTGCCGTCAGCACCGATCGTTGCACCGGCGATGTGATCTACGATGTCTTCCAGCAGCAGGTCCGACTCGCTCTTGGTCTCCTCTGCTTCGTTCTGTTTCTCCTCAGCACGCTTGGTCGTAATCACGATGGCACCGTTCTTGCCTCGTTCTCCCCAGACAGATGTGGCGGAGGCTCCCTTCAGTATGGTCATGCTGGCGATCATGTCGGGGGTCAGTCTCTCCTTCTCTAGGATGTCGGCAACCTTGCCCCCATTGGCTATCTTTCCGTCGATGACCACCAGCGGATCTTCTTCGGTCAGTTCTTCGCGTGCCAGGATCTCATTGATTTCTTCCAACTCGGATGCGATACCAGTCTGCGTGGTGTCTGCTTTCTCTTTGCTGCCCGTCTCCAGTTTCGTCAGCGCCTCCTGTACGGGAGCCGTGATATGGGGAGTGGCAAAGGCGCTCAGTACCACGATACAGACGGGCAGGAGGTAGAGCAACTTGGCACGCATCCAGGGATTGCTGGCCACGCTCTCCTTCATCATCAGGATGCGCTTGTTCAGCGTGCTCTTGTTCAGTCCGTTGACAAAGGAGTAGCCCTGAGAGATGGCCACCTTCTTCACCAACAACATCATATAGTCACGCTGACTCACGCCCTGACGCAGGACGTAGTCATCGGCCTCGTATTCATGCACATCGGAGAGGGAGTTGGCTATCATCCACGCAAAGGGATTGTACCACTGCAGGGCTTGGCAGAGCATCAGCAGCAACATATCCCACGAGTGGCCGGCGCGGATGTGTCCGGTTTCGTGCAGTATGATCTCACGCTCTCCTTCGTTCCAGTCCTCCTCGCTGATGACGATGGTGTGCATCCAGCTGTAGGGGGTGAACCGTCCCTTACGACAGCACACGCGGGTACCGTCCTCCTGACGCTTGGTCCAGAGGTTCTTGTAGCGCATCATGTAGGACAGGATGCCCAGTTGCAGACAGCGGATGACCACAGAGATGGCCATGCCCACAAAGAAGACGATGGCCAGGACGGTAAACCACGAAAGCGAGGTACTTTCCTTGGCCAACTGGTAGGATACGTTGATGCCGTCATCTGCCACCCTAACGGGTATGCCAACCTCGATCATCTGCTGGTGCGTGGCCTGCATGATGGGATTGTTGTCCAGGCTCATCCAACTGACGTTGCACAAGGGCAGCAGCATGCTGAGCACTATGATGCCGAGCAGCACAAGGCGGTTCAGCCTATAGAATCGTTCCTTCTGTAGCATCAGCGTATAGGGCACATAGAGCAGGGTGAGTGTCAACGCGGACTTGAGCGAATATATCAGTAGTTGGGAAATCATGGTCCAGTATAATTATGAATTATGACTGCTTTAGCTTGATGAGG
>JAZQQX010000007.1:0-66745 GCA_045629325.1 Bacteroidaceae bacterium
GTACCTGGGGACAGTTCATGCCTCCCCGCTACACCAGCGACAAAAAGGGCGACAAGCAGGGCGTGCCCTACGATGCCATGCTGACCCGCGAGGATGGCTACAAGCTCAATGCTGACGGCTCTGAGAAATGGTGGAAGGGCATGGATCCTCAGGACCTCTATGGACCCGTACACCATAATGGGCGCAACTCGCTCGACTCGCCCTTTGCCAACCAGTTCATGTGGCGTGTGGACGATGCCATACGCAAGTATCAGCCCGACATGATCTACTTTGACGACCATGCCGGAGACTCTCAGGAAGACCTGGGCATCAACATGGGACTGGGCCGGCTCACACCACAGATCATTGCCAACTTCTACAACATAGCCTCAAAGCGTGAGACGGGCCATCGTGAGGTGGTGGCCACCTTCAAGGGTGTGGGTGGCAGGTACAACAGTTTCCAAAGGAATCCGGAACTGATCAATATCGTAGATCGCTCGCTAGTGAAGAGTACCGAACTCTACACCGAGGACGACATCATGGCCTTCCCCTTCCAGACGGAAGTGAGTCTGCAGGAATGGCATTACCAGCAAGGAGGCAGATACAGGAGTGCATCAGAGATTGTCACCCGACTGATGCAGAATGTCTCGCGAAACGGCTGTCTTCTGCTCAACATCACACAGCGCGGGCGAGGCGATATCGACCCGGAGGCACGGCAGATATGCATGGACTTCGGTCGATGGATAGAGATCAACAGCGAGGCCATCTACAGTGCCCGTCCCTTCGATGTGTGGGGCAACGAGCATGTCATCTACACCCGCCAGGGCGGTCATATCTATGCCATACTCATCGACTGGCAAGGCCAAAGCGTCAGTCTGCCTCCACTATCCACCAAGTCTGCCTCTGTGGGAAGGGTCACACAGGTAGAATGTGTAGAGACGGGCAAGGCTCTGACTTTCAATCAGACAACAGAAGGATTGGAGGTAAATGTAGGAAGCACCTTCGTTACCGAAGGCATACAGGACAAGAAGCTCGCCGGAGGCTTCAAGGTGTTGCGTATCACGCACGACAAGGCATGGTTCAACGATGACGATCCCGGAGTACGCACCTTCGGTTGGAACCGCAAGACGGGCAAGGGCGAAGGTGACTTCAACAACGACCTCTCCTTCAGCGATCAGGCAGGCGACCGATGGGCGGTCACCTTCACAGGCAAACGCTTCAGTATCATTGCACCCATAGGCGAATGTGAGGGCAGGATGCAAGTTGTGATAGACGGCAAGGCTTGTGGCGAGGTGACCTTCCACAAGGGCATTTATACCTTGGAGTCAAAAGGAGAGCGCAAGGCACAACAGACCGTCTTCACCTCCAAGAAACTCCGGAAAGGCCAGCACACCCTCGAACTCATCAACATGCAGGGCACCATCGCAGTGGATGCCTTGAAGATTGATTAACGATGCATTAGCAGACATAACTTGAAATAAGTTGCAGATTTTAACCACAAAACCATACAACCACACAATCCCCAAATAATGAAAAGAATTATCAACATAGCCTTTGCAATGGCTTTATGTGCAACAACCTATGCACAAAATGTGACCCAGTATGTCACTACAGAACAGGCTGAATGGAAAACTTTGAAGACGGCACTGTCCAAAGCACCTGAAGGCAAGACAGTAATTCAGGTGGACAGGACGCAGAAGGGTGTTCCCTTCCGGGCTTGGGGCACCACATTCAACGAACTGGACCTTGATGCCTTCAATCTCCTCACGCGCAACGAACAGGATGAACTGATGCAGAGGATGTTTGCACCCGATGGTGACTTGCGCTTCACCCACGGTCGTGTGTCGATGAACGCCAACGACTATGCCCGTGCATGGTACAGCTGTGACGATGTGGATGGCGACTTCGGTCTCAAGCATTTCAACATTGAGCACGACAAGCGCAACATCATCCCCCTGGCCCGTGCGGCCCAGAAGTATCAGCCCGCACTACAGTTGTTCATGTCGCCCTGGAGCCCTCCTGCTTGGATGAAAATCAACCATGAGTATTGCGTATTGTCGAGCAAGTACAACAAGCAGGATCCCCCAAAGGACTATCTGCTGTATATGGATGACGGGCGACAACTTGACCCTGACGAGATGAAACTCCTGGGCGACCGCAACGGTGTGTTCCCCAAGCGTCTTGCCACCCAGGATTATCTCATCCAGGACCCTCGCTATCTACAATGCTATGCAGAGATGTTCTGCCGTTTCATAGACTTGTACAAGGAACAGGGATTGCCCATCACAAAGGTGATGTATCAGAACGAGGCATACAGTTACACACCCTATCCGGGATGCCCCTGGACAGCCGAGGGAACGATACGATTCAACAACGAGTACCTTGCTCCTGCCCTTCGCCAGCACCATCCCGAGGTGGAACTGTGGCTTGGAACCATCAACACAAACCGCCTCGACTATGTGGAGAAGACGCTGGATGATGCCAAACTTCAGCAGAACATCGTGGGCATCGGTACACAGTGGGAATGCCGTAACAATCTGCCACAGCTCCGCGAGCGCTACCCCAACCTCCGCATCATGATGTCGGAGAGTGAGTGTGGCAACGGATCGATGGACTGGGCGGCTGGCGAGCACACTTTCTTCTTGCTGTGCGACAACCTGGGCAATGGCGTAGATGAATACTACAACTGGAACTTCATCCTTACCGACAACGGTACCTCTACATGGGGATGGACACAGAATGCCCTCGTACAGGTGGACAGCAAGACGCGCAAGCCCCGCTACACGGCAGAATACTTTGCCTACAAGCATTTCAGCCACTTCATTGCCCAGGGCGATGAGATGGTGGGCTATGCCGGGCGTGAATATTCCGACTATCCCGTGGTCGTGTACAGGCATGGTACCGGCTATGTGGTCGTAGCAGGCAACTTTACATCAGAGACGAAGCAACTGAATGTTCAGATAGAAGGGAAGTACCTGAATATCAATAGCGCACCTCATTCATTCAATACCTATATAGTAAAATAGACACAATGAAAAGAAAGATAACCATAGCACTCTCCCTACTGTCGGCTCTTATGGCCGGTGCCCAAAGTGTAAAGGAGAACTTCGACTTCGACTGGCAATTCGTATATGCCGGAAGCAAGGGTCAGGAGAATATAGAAACGGAAAAGAGGCAGAGTATCGACCTGCCACACGACTGGGACATCTTCCACGCTCCATCCATTGATGCGCCTATGGGCAACGATGGTGGCTACTATCCAGGAGGTGTGGGTATCTACACCAAGACATTCCCATCGCCCAAGCTGAAGGCTGGCAGCACCTGCAAACTGCACTTTGAGGGAGTGTATCAGCACGCCACAGTGAAGTTGAACGGAAAGGTGGTAGGTACGCATGGTTACGGCTATACGCCATTCTCCATAGACATCACCAAACACTTGAATTCCGACCAGCCCAACCTGCTTGAGGTAAAGGTAGACAACTCCCAGCAACCCAACTGCCGTTGGTATTCGGGTTCGGGCATCTACCGTCATGTGTGGCTGGAAGTGTACGAAAGGGGAGCTATTGATGACCCCAGCAAACTCTTTATCCAGACCGAATGCATCTATGGTATATCTGCAGATGGCATGAGAGCCGACTCTGCCACGGTGAGGATTGCCTACGAAGGACAGAAAGACGAACTGCGTACCTATCGCAATGTCAATCTTTGGAGTCCGGAACATCCTGAACTCTACGATGTGTCCTATGGCAAACTACATGTGAAACATGGATTCCGCACATTCACCTATAATGCCCAGGAGGGATGCCGACTTAATGGTCAGCCTATCAAGATCAATGGTGCCTGTGTGCATCACGATGACGGCATATTGGGAGCCATGGCCTTTGATGCGGCCGAGATACGCAAGGTAAGGCTGATGAAGGAGGCCGGCTTCAACCTCATTCGCACTTCCCACAATCCACAGACGAGGGCTATGCTCGATGCCTGCGACAGCCTGGGTATGATGGTCATCGATGAAGCCTTCGATGGATGGTATAGCGAGAAGACCGCCCACGACTACCACGAACTCATCGATGCACACTATGCCGAGGACATCACTGCTATGGTGTTGCGTGACAGGAATCATCCCAGCGTCATCTGCTGGAGCATAGGTAATGAGGTCATCGAGCGCAAGGAGATTAAGGTTGTTCAGACCGCCCGAAAGATGAAGAAGGTGATACTAGACCTTGACAAGACACGACCCGTAACGGAGGCACTCTGTTCATGGGACAGCGATTGGGAAATCTTCGACCCCCATGCCGAGGTGCTCGACATCGTGGGCTACAACTATATGATACACAAGGCACAAAGCGACCATGAGCGTTGTCCCGACCGTGTGATGTGGCAGACGGAGAGCTATCCCCGCGAAGCTTTCAAGAACTGGCAGAATACCTCCCGAAACAGTTTCATCATTGGCGACATCGTATGGACGGGTCTAGACTATCTGGGCGAATCGGGTATCGGGCAGTTCTATTACGAGGGCGAACCTCGTGGCGAACACTACAACGGCAAGCACTTCCCCTTCCATGGTGCCTACTGTGGCGATGTGGACATGACGGGTTGGCGCAAACCCATCTCGCACTATCGCGACATGCTTTGGAATGTGGCAGACGGAGCGTCCGACTGCATCTACATGGCCGTGAGGGAGCCCAACAACTACCGTAACGGACAGATATCGGAGACAGCATGGAGCGTTTGGCCCACCTGGGAGTCGTGGAACTGGCAAGGATGGGAAGGCAAGCCCATTGAGGTAGAAATCTACACAAAGGCCCGAGGCGTGAACCTGTATCTGAACGACAAACTCGTTGCTTCGAAGCCTATCAACGAAGGTACGGAGTACAAGGCTATCATCCCCATCCCTTACGCCCCTGGCACATTGCGTGCCGTGGCCGTTGATGCCAACAACCAAGAGCAGGCCAGTGCGACACTCGTCACCACCGACAAGGCATACACCCTCCGCCTCACTCCCGATCGTAAGGTGATTAAGGCTGACGGCGAG
The DNA here is from genome assembly GCA_045629325.1 of Bacteroidaceae bacterium. Lineage (GTDB taxonomy): Bacteria > Bacteroidota > Bacteroidia > Bacteroidales > Bacteroidaceae > Physcousia. Next base: position 5,015 of record JAZQQX010000007.1, read on the forward strand.
GACCTGGTCTACATCACACTGGAGGTGGTGGACAGCAAAGGCCGTGTGGTGCCCGATGCCAAAGTGGAGGCTGACATTGATGTGAAAGGGGCAGGCAGATTCCTCGCTGTAGGGTCGGCAAGTTTCAAGGATCTGGAACCCACAACCTCCCATCATGTCACCACCTACAAGGGCCGTGCCCTCATCGTGGTGCGCAGCACACAGAAGGCTGGTACGACAACTGTTACGGCGAAGTCTGCACTCAAGACCGCTTCAACAGTCATTAAGCAGAAGAACTGACAATGTATGTTCCATTGTCTATGTATAGATACAAAGCGAAAACTCATTAAATACAACCCACATGAAAACATTCCTTTCCCTCCTCCTCTTTGCCCTTTGCCTCAATATGCAGGCAGGCAAGATTGTTACCGAGACCTTCAAGAGCAATGTGCTGAAGGCTGATGTGAAGTACAATGTATATCTCCCTGACGGTTTTGACCGCAGTCAGGACAAATACCCTGTGGTGTACCTCCTTCACGGGTTCACCGACGACTACAAGGCTTGGCGCGACAAGGGTCTGATGCAGACCGTGGCCGATGAACTCATAGAGACCGGAGAGGCATGCAAGATGGTCATCGTAATGCCCAACGCAGGCGGACCCGACATCATGAACACATGGAACGGCTATATGAATATGCCCGGATGGGCCTATGAGGACTTCTTCTTCCAGGAGTTCCTGCCCCAGATAGAGCAGAAATACCGCATCGTGGGCGACAAGGCACACCGTGCCGTGATGGGCCTCTCCATGGGAGGAGGTGGTAGCGCCATCTACTGCCAGCGCCATCCCGAGATGTTCTCCTCCTGCTATGCCATGAGCGCTTGGCTGGAGTTCAGTGGAGTGAACCAATACGAGAAGGACAGCAAACCCTACCTCGTGCAGGAATCCATGCGAGAGTATTCAGCTCTCCGTTTCATGGAGAAGGCCGACGAGGCCACCCTGGTCAAGTTGCGTACCGTAAAGTGGTTCTTCGACTGTGGTGATGACGACTTCCTCTTCGACCTGAATGTCAAGATGCACCAACTGATGCGCGACAAGAAGGTGAAGGATGAACTGCGTGTGCGCAACGGTCAGCACAACTGGGAATACTGGCATCAGGCCATCCGCACGGCCCTTCCCTTTGCCACAAGAAATTTCGGCAAATAAACATCCTCGAGTATGAAGAGAGTTCTCCCACCTGCCCTATTGCTTCTGCTGGTCTTCTGCCTGAAGGCACACCGACTACACGCACAGACGGTGTTCCACTACAACGGACAGAATATGAAAAGCCATGAGCGGTGCCTTTATGTCAACCCCGCCAAGAAGACCAACAGCCGTAGGTTCACCTTCAGCCATGTCAGGGAGGCCTTGCTTTTTGTCCAGGAGCAGGCAGGCGACTCGCTTTGGACGGACATCTACATCGAACCGTCCGTCTACTGGATGGACAATCCGGACGATCCCGATGTCCGACAGCCCCAATCGGGTGGCAACACGCCCTACGCACTGGAACTGACACTCGGCAGGGTCAGGATGATAGGTCTGTCGGCCAAGGCGGAGGACATTGTCCTGGCATGCAACCGCGGACACACGCAGGGAGCCAATGGCAACTTCACCATGCTTCACATCAAGGGTGGCGAGGTGGAGGCTCAAAACATGACCTTCGGAAACTATTGCAATGTGGACCTTATCTATCCCCTCGATCCCAAGCAGAACAGACCCCGAAGGAAGGATGCCATCGTGCAGGCTCAACTTGTCATCTGCGAGGGTGGGTATCATCGTTTGAGAAATTGCCGTTTTATATCCCGCTTGAACCTCTGCCCCTTCTCGGGTGGCAGACATGTGGATTTTGAGGACTGCTACTTTGAATGTACCGATGATGCCCTCTGCGGTACAGCCACCTACAGGAAATGCCGTTTCACATTCTTCTCCAGCAAACCCTTTTATTCCACATACGGTAGAGGGGCGGAGTTTGTGGATTGCGACATTCACAGCAAGGTCAACGGTACACAGTATCTGACGAAGGCCAGTGGTCCCGTACGCATGGAGCGGTGCCGGTGGACGAGCGATGATCCTCATCTCAAGATTGAGTGGACCAAGCGCCCTGATCCCAGGCATCTTTGTGTCATGAAGGATTGTACCCTGAACGGTCAGCCCTTGGATGTGCCCACTCCCACAGAACCTCTTCCCATCAGTCTCCCTCCTATGGGCATTGGTGTACAGACACAAATCGTGCCCGGAGGATGGACCATAGACTGCTTCAAACCGAGCGACACACAAGCATATTCCTGGCAGGCAGACAATAGTCGGAGTGCATGGGCTTATGCAGAGGGTGTGGATGGAGCTGAAGGTAGCTGGGGTATGGTGCAGATACAGCGTGGAGCAAGACTGATGTACACACCTCGCAACGAACGGGAAGCCGTGACGCGACAGACCTGTACCATAACGCTCGATCCGTGCAAGAGTGCCGGTCAGGGGTTCGGTTCGGCCACAGGTCAGTATCTCGACATCTGTATCAAGTTCAACACCCGTACCCTCACGGGCTATGGTCTGCGCTTCATCCGCACACCCGAGTACGACAAGGCCGTGGAGGTCTGCCTGATGGAATATGACAACGGAAGCATCACCCCCATCACCGATCCTCAGCGTTGTGACCTCTTCCGTGCCGGATGTGCCGTAACACTCCATGCTGAAGGCGACATCATCTCTGCCGAGATCAGCAACAGCACATATCCCGACAAAGGCACACAGAGGATCGAAGCCAAGATGCCCCATTCCAACACCTTTGGCGGTTTCCACCTTCAGCATACAGGAACAACGGGAGCATCTGCCACCGTGATTAAGACCATTTATCTCAAATAACATGCTCAAAAAAAGAACTTCGAACATGAAAAGACTGTTGTTCGTATTGTCAACCTTGGTATTCCTGTGCTCGTTTATCGCACAAAGACATGTCACCACCATCTATATGATAGGCGACTCCACAATGGCCAACAAACCTCTGGACAAGCAAAATCAGGAGCGTGGCTGGGGAATGGTACTCGGCGAGTTTCTCAAGGGAGAGATACGCGTGGACAATCATGCAGTGAACGGACGCAGTTCGAAGAGCTTCATCGACGAGGGTCGATGGGACACGGTGCTCAACCGATTGCAGAAGGGTGACTATGTGGTCATACAGTTTGGACACAATGACGAGAAACCGAAAGCAGACCGACACACCGATCCGCAGACCACCTTCCGTGCCAACCTCATGCGTTTTGTCAGGGAAGCACGCCAGAAGGGTGCAAGACCCATACTGATGAATTCCATCGTGAGAAGGAAATTTGATGAGACCAACCCCACCCTGCTTACTGACACCCACGGAGAGTATGCGGTGGTGCCGGGAGAGGTGGCAAAGGAGATGAAGGTGCCCTATGTCGATGCTCATGCACTCACTCGCAACCTCGTGGAGATGTATGGTCCGGAGCGCTCAAAGCAACTGTACATGTGGATACCGGCAGGCAAGTATGAGTTTGCTCCCGATGGAAAGGAGGACGACACTCATCTCAATGTTGAGGGTTCGCACATAGTAGCCAGACTTCTGCTCCTCGAGATGGCAAGCAAGGAGAAGCGGTTAAGGAAATATGTGGCAGAAAGCGCGAAAGAAGCAAAGGAAATCAATACCGGTAAGTAGGTGATCAAAATTACTTTTATAATATTACTATGGCATTTACGAACATCGAACGGCACTACAACAAGCACCATGAGGACAAACGATTGCTGTGGAGACATGGGATAGTGGAGTACGAAACCACCATGTACCACCTCCATCGGTATCTGAAGGAAGGCATGCAACTGCTCGACATCGGTGCCGGCACAGGGCGATACACCTCGGCGCTTATGTCGGAAGGATATGAGGTGAAGGCTGTGGAACTCGTACGCCACAACATCGAGGTGTTCCTGAAGCGCGAGCCAACGGCCGATGTGGTGCAAGGCGATGCCCGTGATATGCCTTTCATAGCCAGCGACACGGCCGACATCACCCTCCTTCTCGGTCCGCTCTACCATCTCTTCGGCGATGAGGAGAAACTGAAGGCACTCCGCGAGGCCAAACGCGTGACGAAGCCCGGTGGACTGATCTTCGTGGCCTATCTGATGAATGAGTATAGCATACTCTCCTACTGTTTTGAGGAGGATCGCATAAACGACCTCATGGCAAAGGGTGTGGTGGACAAGGACTTCCACATCCAGGCCAAGGAGGACGAGCTCTACGACTATATCCGCCTGGACGATATCAACCGTCTCAATGAGAGGGCTGGACTGGAGCGCGTCACCATCTTCTCACCCGATGGTGCATCGGACTATATGCGTACACGCCTCAACCGTATGAGCGAGGATACCTTTGCCCGATTTGTGGAGTACCAGAGATGCATATCAGAGCGACCCGAACTCATCGGAGCGGGCAGTCACACCGTGGATGTGGTGCGCGTACCCGCCGACTCCTCTTCCACACCTATCGCTGGCGTCTCTCAATGACCGTACGGGGCTGGTAGCGCTTACCCGTCTGTTGCTGTACGGCATCCACGAAGGCTGGTGCATATTGAGGTGCGGAGTACTTTCCCCTCGTCACCACACCATCCTTGCTGGGACGCATGATCTGGTCGTTGTGCTTCACAATGAGCAGGCGAGCCAACTTCTGCCAGCGCATCATCATCTGTTCCGTGTACTTGTCCGTCTTCTGTGTGAGATAGTCGATGCGCTCTCCGGGGGTGAGTTTGGCAACAGCCTCCTCCACCAGTCGCTGATCCTTCTCATAGAAGTCCTCCATCTCCGTCTGGGCTTCTTTGAGGTCGCCGATCATCGCACTGTATCGGGGGTACACCATGTTGGCAACAAAATTGCACATCCAGAAAGCACTTTTTTCTGAAAACTCCAGTATGTCATTGTTTTCGGCGCGGAACGGTTCGGGCACACGGTTGATGCCACAGTAGCATGGCACATAGGCCACCATAGAGGCATCGTCCATGTTGAAATAGGTGACACCACCCAGCTCGTTGGGCAACCAGGAACGCATCTGGCACACCATCGTCATGCCACTCTGCTGACAACCTATGGGGCGCTCGCGGAAAAGGGTGGTACCGTCTGATGCCTTGTAGTTGATGTCCTTGCTCCGATAGGGTGAAGCCCAGGGACCAGCACTCATGTCGGCACTCATGTCGAGCTCTGTGCCCTCATAGTGATCGCGCATGTCGTCCATCACCTGACGAAGGGTGAGTGGCTTGTAGGGCTTTATCCAGAGAGGGAGATGATCGTATTCGGAGAAGTCACCGTTGATGTAGCTCAAATACTTGTCCCACCCTGCCTTGTCGGCCGTATGATGGCGGAAGAAGCTCCACACGCGTGCATCGCCATAGCGCACATTCTCGAAGTCTATCGGACAATAGGTGTCGCGCCAGGAGAAGTCCTCATCACGACCCTCGTAGAGTCCTTTCTCACGGGCAAAGGAGATGACATCCTTGGCATAGAGGCAGTTCTCCTTGTCCTTGAGTGGGAACTGACGGATACGGCTCAGGTTGGCATAGGCACAGATGCAGTCGTCGGGCACACGCATGGCCACCCACACGGCTCCTTTCCTGCCAGGTCCCTTGCCCATCATCTCCATGATCCATGCCTCATTGGGGTCGCACACGGCAAACGACTCACCAGATGAGTTGTATCCATACTCTTGCACCAGCTTGTCCATGCACAAGATGGCCTCGCGGGCTGTGGTGCATCGTTGCAAAGCCAGTTTCATCAGGGAGAAATAGTCCAGCAGTCCGTCTTCGTTGACCAGTTCCATACGGCCGTCAAAGGTAGTCTCGACGATGGACAACTGATGATCGTTCATCAACCCCACCACGCCATAGGTATATTCGGGCATCGCCACAAACGGGTTGTCGTGCTCGGGTCCCCATCCGTGTATGGCCTGGAGTTCGCCCTTTGCATGCTTGCCCGCAGGAAGATAGGTCAGAGGCGAGGCAAAGCCAAAACCGTCACAGTTGTAGGTGCATATCACACTGCCGTCGGCAGATGCTTTCTTTCCAACGATAAGGTTGGTACAGGCGAAAGCGGTAGATGTCACAACAGCGAGACAGGCAGTGCATATCCATCGCAGGATAGGCAGTAATGAGGTTGACGAAAAGTGGTGTTTCATTAGGCTTTTTTATTTTTCTTTGTTGATATACTTGGCTAGCTCATCGCAAGCGAGGTTGAGCATCACATAGTTGGCAATGGAGTTGATACAGCACTCATTCTCGCCCCAGAGGAAGGGATAGTCGTCCTTATTCTCCAGGAAGTCTGGATTCTTCACCAAGAGTCCGGGCACCACACCTCCGGCTATGGTGGTGTAGTCGGCACGGTTGTTGCCATAGGCCACCTTCTTCGTGTTGACACCCACAGCGTTGATAAACGACACATTGGAGTAGGGATGACAGCCGTAGATGTAGTTCAGTCCGCGGAACACCAGTTCGGGATCCACCATGTCGGGGAACTTCTTCCAGATGAGATAGCAGTTGAAGGCATTGCTCATCACGAGTGTGTTGCCAGCCCATCCGCTACCCTGGATAGGCACTCCATAGGGGTTGTCACTTCCCTGTTTGGCCAGGTTCTCCACATAGGCAGGTATGGCATCCTTCACCTTCTGCTGTGACTTCTTGTCGAGCTGGTCGTACACGCGCAACACATAGGTCAGGTTGAACGAAGGACCTACTCCTCCACCCCATCTCGACGACAAGTTGCTGGCTGTCGGATTGAGTTGGTCGAGGATGCGAGGCATGAAGATGTCCTTGTACTTCTTATCGCCCGTTGCATACCAAAGTTCGATGGCAGCATCGGTCACACGCCCACCGTTGTTTCTGTTGCGACCATTCTGCTGGTTGCCCTGTGACATAGCAGTCTCGTGGTATTTGTCGAAGAGCATGATGGCATTCTTGAGTGAGCGCTCTGCCTCCTCGGGGAAGTAGTCCTTCAGGGCCACATAGGCAGCTGCCAGCGTGGCCACCGTACCCATGGTGCCCGAGGGCGAGAATCGGCTGGTGAAGACGAAGCGATCATCGGGTGTGCCGGAGCGCAAACCGTCGGCCGACACCTCATACAGACCCAGCGAGGGATCATAGAGCTTACCGTCGGTCAGGGTCATGGCATCGCCCAGGTGATGGTAGTGGTGCATGTCGGGCTGACCGATAACCTGTGCCACAAAACCGATGTTCTCCACCTGCGCATTGATGTTGATGGTGCCGTGCATGATCTGCTGTATCACATCGGGACAACCATCGGGGCGATGGATGTCGGCATAGAAGGTCTTCTCGTCAATGAAGGTCATATCGCGCTCTGGGCGGAACATACGCCACAGCTTGGCCAGATCCTCGGTGGTGTTGAGTACCGAGTTGGCCTGTATGTCGAAGTCACCCGCATCATACCATCCACCCACTGCCAATCCTGGGATATGCTCCAGGGGTTTGTACTTGGTGTGGGTCTCGTTGCCCTGCGTATAGCCGTCGTGCAACTTTACATTGGCGGGAGCCTGCAAGGCATCGTCCATATGGGCACGGCCGTGCCACACACGGTAGGCCTCGTTCACCTCCATGTGATCCATACCCACCACCAGCGACACATCCATAGAGGCGTGCCACTTGTCGGCATACACATCCTTGTCTATGGGGAAGGCGTTGGACTGCGTGCCATTGTACTCTATCACATAGAGACCAGGGGTCTTCACATCTGTGAAGTCCACCTTCACATAGTTGTATCGGTGGTTGTACTCTCCCCACTTCTCCACTGTGGCTGTCTTGGCCACCGTCTTCGTTCCGTCTGCATTCACACGCAGTATTTGTGCAGTAGCGGGTACGGCATCGTTCTTATCCACTTCGATCACCGACACCTTCTTCTGTGCGGGTGTGTAGCCTATCTGCGAAAAACCGATGTTGGGCTTACGCACCCACTTGGGGTCCGACTTCGGTTCCACATACCATTCCAGCACCTTGCCCGTGCGCCCAGCCGGCAGGAGTGAGCGCACCACGAAGGTACCGTTCTGTGCCAGTAGTCGTCCGTCATAGAGACTCAGGTCTTGGTCGGAGGTGATGCTCACACAGAGATTGTCGTCCTCGGGTGCCAGCACGATCTGCCTGCCCGTGCTCAGGGCCAGAGGCACGAGAAACTCTCCACGACCGCGATCGTCGAAGGTCGATTCGCCAAAGTATTGGGGTATCTTCTCTGCCACGGGTCTCACCTGTGTGTCGTGCATAGGGTACTTGGGCAGTATGCGTGCCATACCGTCGATGAGGTAGTTCTTGCCAAAATAACTGGCAGGGAAGAACTCCAGGTTGAGTCCGGCACGCCCTACGAGTTTGTCGGGCACGGGACTGTCCAGATACACCTGCATCAGAGCGCCCTTGTCCTTCGGTGTGACGCGTATCTTGGAGATGAAGCCATAGTCCTTGTAGTTGAGTTCCACCTCTATGTAGTTCTGCTCCCGGTTCACCGTACGATTCGTCATGTCGGCATAGATGTCCCACTGTTCGGGTGTGTTCATCAGTCGTATGCCTCCTCCCGTGCTGGTGCGCTCTCCTCGCTGTATGATTTCTATTCCGGCCAGTTTCTCGTCACAGAATCCGCCATTGTAGAGGTTGCTGTACACCAGCACATTCACACCTCTCTCTTCAAAATACTCCAGGTCGTTGAGCTTCAGCGACTGGGCGTTAGCCTGCAGGACACATGCACCAAGCACCATGCCCCAGATCCTCATAAGATACGCTTTCTTTTTCATTATTGTGGTGGGTTAAATGTTTACGATTCCATTCTGTCCTTCCCGCGATTTCTCTTCGTGTGCCAACCTGCATTCTGGGTCGCACAAGATGTGATTGTTGCATTAGGATGACACAAAGATAAGAAAACTATATATTATATTGAAAATAAAAGAGATACTTTTTGGGATTGATGCTTGATTTTGGCGAACAAACATTACAAAATGCATCATCCCCCATATGAATTCTTGCATAGGTGAGCAGAAATGTTTATCTTTGCGAAAAGTATAAAACGGTAATCAGATAATAGTTTTATCTTATGATGAGAACGAAGCAGGTTGTTGCCATGCTGGCCCTGATGTGGATGGGTCTGTGTGCTTGTTGGGGACAGGTTTTGCCCAGAGCCGAGTATCCCCGGCCCCAGATGGAGCGCAAGGAGTGGGTGAATCTCAACGGCACATGGAGCTATGTGCTGGACGAGTCGCGTACGGGTTCGGAGCGCGGGTATGAGTCGTCAAAGGGTTTTGACGGGCGTATCACGGTGCCTTTCTGCCCGGAAAGCAAACTCTCGGGTGTAGCCCATACCGACTTCATCCCCACCCTGTGGTATCACCGCACCATCACGGTGCCCGTAGCATGGGAGGGAAAGGATGTACTGCTACACTTTGGTGCGTCCGACTACAAGACATCGGTCTTCATCGATGGCCGACTGGTGGATGTGCACTATGGTGGCGGAGCTTCGTTTGCCGTGGATATCACCAAGCATGTGAAGGTGGGCAGGGAGGCCCAGTTGGTGGTGAGGGTCGATGACGACTTGAGAGGCGGACAGCAACCTGCTGGTAAGCAGAGCGAGCGACTGAACTCCTACGGATGTATGTACACCCGCACCACTGGCATTTGGCAAACGGTGTGGATGGAACCCGTGGACCGTCTGGGCATCAAACGCGTGCAGGTGACGCCCGACATCGACCAGCAACTGGTGGTGGTGCGTCCTGAGTTCTTCCATGAGAGCAACGGCGCCACGCTTACGGTCGAACTGCTCGATGGCAAGCGTCTCGTGGCAAGGCAGACGACCAAGACCTACAACGGCAGTGCTCTCGTGCTTCCTGTCAAGAAACCGAAGTTGTGGAGCCCAGAGAGCCCGTTCCTCTACGACATGAAGTTCACCGTGAGAGATGCCGAAGGCAAGGTGGTGGACGAGGTGGCATCGTATGTGGGTATGCGCAAGGTGCATCTGGCCGATGGCCTGTTCTACCTGAACAACGAACCCTACTTCCAGCGCCTGGTGCTCGACCAAGGTTTCTATCCCGAGGGAGTATGGACAGCGCCCTCCGACGAGGCGTTGAGACACGACATAGAGATGAGCAAGGCTGTGGGATTCAACGGTGCCCGCCTGCATCAGAAGGTGTTTGAGGAGCGATACTATTACTGGGCCGACAAGCTGGGTTATCTCTGCTGGGGCGAACAGGCCAGCTGGGGTATGGATGTCAACAGCGAACTGGCCGCTCGCAACTTCCTGAGCGAATGGGTGGAGATACTGTTGCGCGACCGCAACCACCCCTCCATCGTGACATGGACTCCGATGAATGAGACATGGAACTGTCGCGAGGGCGTGTACGAGCGTATGATGAAGGATGTGTACGAGACCACCAAGGCCATCGACCCCACCCGTCCCATCAATGATGCCAGCGGTGATGCCCATGTCAAGACGGACATATGGAGTGTGCACGACTATGAGCGCGACTCACTCCGACTGGTTCAGAACCACACCCTGCGCCAGGGCGTGGAGCCTTACCGCAACCAGTCCGACAAGCACTACCTCGCCCACTATGAGGGTCAGCCCTATATGCTCGATGAGTTTGGCGGACTGCCATTCATACCTGCCGACCAGCGTGAGGGTTCGTGGGGCTATGGTAGCAATATCGAGTCGAAGGAGGATTTCTACCGCATACTGGAGAAGCAGATTGATGCCATACGCGCCTGTCCGAGCATAGCCGGTTTCTGCTACACGCAGATCACCGATGTGGAGCAGGAGAAGAATGGCATTTATTTCTACAATCGCCAACCGAAATTCGACACTTCTCGCATCAAGGCAATCTTCGAGAAGATACCAAGCACCAAGTGGAACCAGAATAAGTAAGTGATCAGATACTTGCTGAAACATACATAAAACAATTACGATTACTTACATGAATATTTTCAGATATCAGCAGTTTAACATCCATCAGGACCATGCCGCCATGAAGGTGGGCACGGACAGCGATCTCCTGGGCACCCTCGCTGCAGGAGGCAGGGACATTCTCGACATCGGCACGGGCACGGGGGTGATAGCACTCATGATGGCACAGCGCTTCCCCGAGGCGCACATCGATGCCATAGAGATCGACGACGATGCCGTGATCGATGCCCGGACCAACTTCGAGGAGTCGCCCTTTGCCCAGCGCATCCAGCTCCATCACATCTCCTTCCAGGACTATCTGGCAGAGCAGGAAGCCCAGGGCAGAAGCGAACTGTTTGACTGTGTGGTGTGCAACCCACCCTATTTCGACAAGAGTCTCGAGCCCGAGCATGTTGGGCGTATGCGGGCACGCCACACCTCAAGTCTGCCTTTCGACATACTCGTGGGTGGAGCCTATCGCATGCTCAAGCCCGGTGGCGTCTTCTCTGTGTGCATACCGCCCGAGGTGCTCGAAAGCTTCAATGCCGAGTGTGTCTTCGCCGGTTTCTCTCTCAAGGACATCTATCGCATCAAGAGTCTGCCCCAGAAGGCACCCAAGCGTTATGTCGTGGTGCATCGCAAGGATCTCGCAGTCCACGGTGGGGGTCATGTGGAGCCACCCGTCACGCACGACTTCTGCATGCGCAATGCCGACCACTCGCGCTCTGCATGGTATCAGTCTCTCATGAGCGAATTCCTTCTGAAGAAAAGTTAGTGCCCATAGAGGTTCTGTGATATAAATTGTGATATGAAACGATACATCTACGCCCTTACCTTGTTGCTTTGGGGGCTCTGCACAGCGTGGGGCCAAGAGCAGGAACATACCGTGTCCACCCCCGGCAGTCAGTTCTCCTACGAGGCTGTGCCTGGCGATGTGAACGGTGACGGACTGCTCACCGTGACCGACCTCACCTGGCTCATCGACCACCTCAACGATCGCACGCCAGCATGCTTCCAGTCAGCTGTGGCCGACCTCAATGGCGATCAACAGGTGGACAGGGAGGATGTGGACATCCTGACTTACTTGCTTCTCAACACCCTGGATGAAGGCATCGAGGAGGTGGACATAGAGAATGAGGCTGTGAAGGCTTATCTCGGACAGGACAAGACGAGCGGTCCCCTCTTCGGTTCATCTACCTGGATCAACGACGATGTGAGGCAGGATGCGTTTCTGGACCACGACACACCCTTGGGTAAGGTGGTGACATGGGAGGGAGCAGACGAGGAGAGTGTCATCCTGACCCTCACCGACCTCACCCCCGTCCATCAGGGTCTCCCGCTGAATGTGATCGTCACGGGTGGAAGCTATGAGTTCTACAACCTCGTGCCGGGCCACACCTACTGCTACACGGTGACCGGTGCCGAGGAGACTGTGGTGCTGAAGAGAGGATATTTCAGGGTGAAGCCCCACCAACTTCGCATGGTTAGGATCAAGGACTCGTGGAACTGGCGCGACCTGGGTGGATGGTCGTCCACGCTCGGAGGTCATGTGCGCTACGAGTGGCTCTACCGAGGCGGTAGTCTCAACGGCACCTGGACCCTACCCTTTGTCTATGGCACGGGAGGCTGGTGGTGGCAACCCGACCCCGACAAGATACAGGCCAATACGGCAAGCGAGATAGCCAACCCCGCCAACTATGAGTTCAGTCAGCAGTCGCGCGATGAGATCATCCACATGGGCATCAAGGGCGAACTCGACTTTCGCAACATCAGGAAGGAGAACGGTAGCAACGACATGACGCACTCCCTCGCCCTCGATGTCAGCAATGTAGCTGTAGCCAACACCGGCATCGACGGGTGGATATACAAGCGCATCCGTACGGCAGACGCCATCGGCAATCCCTTCACGGTCGATGCCGTGGTGCAGGATGTGAAGTGGCTCATAGAGCAGGTTCTCTCGGGCCATCCCATAGCCTATCATTGCAAGTCGGGTGCCGACCGCACAGGCGTCGTCTCCTTCATCATCCTCGCCCTGCTGGGCGTTGACGAGTGCGACATTGCCAAGGACTATGAGCTCACCCTCTATTCCAGCGAACTAGGACGCATCGAGCGCCGTTATCCCGCCTTCCAGGTGCGCCATGCCAATGTGGACTACTGGAGTAGCCAGACCTTCCTGGCCAATGGCATCAAGAAAGCCGACTATCCCTGCACCACCCTCCAGGAGCGAGCCTACTACTACCTCAACCGTCAGTTCACCTCATGTCAGATCCCAGCCACCCAGCTCGATGCCTTCATCCAGTTCATGCTGGAATTGCCATCATACACACATCCTGCCTGGGCAGAATAGAGCACGATTGGCAATGCACAATTCACAATGCATAATTCATAATTGAGCCTACGCCTCGAGCTAATTTTCAATTTTGAGGCTTTGCCTCGAGCTTGCTCTCGCTCGGCATAGCTTGTGCGAGCACAGCTCTGCCCTCGCTTAATCGCAACCTTCAATTTTCAATTTTCCATTCGATCAAGCCCCCCCTTATAATTTATAATTCGTCGCTCGGCATCCCGTAAGGGTGACGCTTCGCAGTACTTTTGTCCCGTGGGCAAAAGTAGCCTGCAGAAGAATTCGTACTTTGTAATTTATAATTGCCCCGCAGTCGCCTCCCTCTCTATCTTCTTTTGTCGATTGTCGATTGTCGCGTATTGAGGTCTCCTATACCCCAAAATCTCTCTCGGAATCGAGATGTTGGCGTGACTGTATGTCACTACGAGTATGGGCCAGAGAGTGCCAGGTTTTCCTTTGCTCGTCGTCAAAATGACACCGTTTGATCAGTCTGCGTTTCTTTTGTAATTTAATCTGATTTGAACATTTTTATAATTTTTCGAACAATATTATAATAAATTATAAATAATGTAACTTTTTTTATAAAGTAAAGGTGGGGAGAGTGGTCTACTTTTGTAGCGTAAATCATTCTACCCACATGGCTGTGGTTTAGCGGACGTGTCATCGTGGGTAGAGCAAAAACTAAAAAAAGAAGATGAAACAGCGTGTAAGAATGGCTCTCGTCCTGCTTATCGCCCTGATGGCGGGTAGGTCTGTGGCCAAGGCAGACAACTGCGAATTTGAGCGTAGCTACAACTTCATGGCCTACGACAACGGTGACGGCAGTATCCACGTGAAGGTGCTGCTCTGGGCCTATGGTTACTGGTACAATCACTGGGCGGCAGAGGGTACGACCATCGTGTATCGTACAGGCGACAACACGGAGGCTGTCAACAGTGCCAACTACAGCACCAACGTGGTCTTGCGCTACCAGGGTGACAACAGTCGCAACAAGGACTCCTACCACGGTGCGGCCTATATCGAGGCTCCTGCCACAGGCGACATCCTTCTGACGAAGAAGAGCGGTGAGGCCGAGAAGTACCTCGTGCCGAAGAGCAGTCAGGCATGGTATGAGCTCAACGAGTCGAACAAAGAGGGCAACAAGTTTCTTGAGTTTGACTGGTACCCACCTGCTGCCCATGCCAAGGCAAAGATACGCCTGATGCTGCGTGTGGAGGATGATCGCGTGAACTACAGTCCCGATACCCGCTACTACGATCTGGGCACCGTCAACCTCAACGATCCCATGGCAGCCGTGCAACTCTTCAGCGCCACCTTCAGCGGCAACACCGATCCCGCGTTGGCTGGCAAGCTGGCTGTGCCCTACTACTCGTTGTCGCAGCCGATGAAGTACACCACGAGCCTTGACCCCAAGACGGAGAAGAAGTGTACCCAGCAGTCAGGCTTCATCTATGTGGACCCTGCCGACACATGTGTGGACAACTTCTATGTGAAGATGACAGTACTCAACAGCAACAGCTTGCAGCGCACGGTGATTTCCGAGCCTGCCAAGGTGCCTGCTTACCATGCCATACACAACTTCCGGGTGAAGCGCATCATCAGTCGTGATGCCAACCTCCCTAGTCACTACAAGGATCGTCGCTACGACGGCTACAAGCTCCTCACTTGGGAGATACAGCATCCCTCGGAGGAGGACATCATGCCCAGCGATGAGTTTGAGATACAGCGTGCCTACAAGTCCGACTTCAGCGACGCCGTGACCATCGGATCGGTGAGCTACCGGAAGCACAAGAGTCCCGAGCAGGCTCTCCAGGGCAGTCTGGACAGCAGCGAGCCTCCTATGCAGTATGAGTACATCGACTCCGTACCTGATGCTTGGAACAATCTGGTCGACCCCGACGCCCCCGTCTACTACCGCATCCGTCGTGCCTCCTCCTATCTCTGGGGATGGGACAACCCGTTGGTGAAGATCAACAGCGTGGTGGGCAAGGTCTACCTCGCCGGCTATGGCTATGCCGACAGCTACTCGAGGGCCATCGGCAACTTCCAGGAAGACCATCTGGTGCGTCACACCATCTATCTGACCCGCGTGGAGAACGGAAGTGGTGGTGACAGCATCTACTACGTGTGGCCCAAAGACATGAAGGTGTTGCTCAAGCGCTATGAGCAAGGCAACGACAGGCCGACAGTCATCCCTGTGACGCAGGACAGCGCCAAGTACGACCCTCTCACGGGTATGTACGAGATCAACTATACGGAGCAGCTGTTGAAGCCTTGTACCAAGTTGCACTACACGGTGGAGATAGACACCACGGGCTTCACACACTACCTGCCTGCCTGTGAGAAGGGCAGGTATGGAGAGCAGGCATCCAACGGTCTGGCCTGGGTGGATGGCAAATGGCGCTCCACCGACTTCTACTTCAACAATGTGGCAGAGGTGACCGACCTCAAGGTCTCCATGGGTGAGTACAACGATCGCGTGGTGCTGACATGGGGTCTGGGCAATGGTAGCTCGGAGCTGTTCACCGTCTGGCGCTATGAGGAAAACAAAAGCTACTGGGATGCCGAGGTTCTCTGTCAGGGCACCGACTTCTACAGCTATGTGGACACCACGGCCATACCAGGTGTGAAGTACACCTATCGCGTGGAGTCGGAGGTGGCCTGTGAGCATCTGGTAGAGACCTACGCCGAGGCTACAGGCTGGATGGCACCCTATGCTACCATAGACGGCGTGGTGAAGTACGGCAACGACGTCGGTGTGGGAGGCGTGAAGGTGACCGCCGCCATGGGCGTGTCGGATAAGAGCACTTCGCTGACCTTCACCCACAACACAAGCCGCAACGATAGCGAGTGGAATGCAGGCACCCTGAACAACACCTACGACCAGGGTACCATCGCCTTCTGGGTAAGCCCGGGTGTGAGCGACACACGATACTACGGGCTATCCAGAGACAAGGAACTCCACGGCCGCTTGCTCCGATACGGTCCGTTTGAGTTTGCCGTGACTCCCGAGAAGAAGGGTTCGCGCATGGCCATGCGTCTCAGCGTGACAGCAGGCGGCAGTGAGATAGGTTCGGGTCTGATGTACCTGCCCACTGACGGCAAACAGCACTTTGACCTCGTGACGCTGACCTACGACCTCAAGGCTCGTACGGCCCATCTGGACGGTACGATGAGCGACATCACCCAGAAGGCACTTCCTGCCGGAGTATCATTTGCAGAAGGAAGCGAACTGGGCATTGCCAACGCCAAGGACCTGTGGTTCTACGCCCTGCAGGTGTGGAACCGTGTACTCTCTACCAACGAACTGGCTTCTGCTCGCTATGCCGACAATGCGAACTCAAAGGGCCTCGTGGGCTACTTCCCCTTCTTCGAGAAGACACCGTTCAATATGTATATCTGCGGACTGTACAACACCGCCCCACAGCCCATCTGCGAGTATCTGCTCTGCGAGGGTACACGGACGAATGAGTGGAGCCAGGAGGTACCCTGCGACATCGTGCGCGAGTACAGCGTGCTGACAGAGACCGACGGTAGCTACCACATCTCCGACGTGCCTCTGGGCAGTACCCTCAACGTACGCGTGGAGTCAGCCACTACCGCCTTCGAGGCCAAGAATGGGGACAAGCAGTACCAGTTCAACGTAAGTGCCACCCAGAATGTGGTCACCGGAGCCGACTTCTACTGCTACGACCTCGTGAGCCTCTCGGGCCGCGTGCTCTACGAGAATACCACCGTGCCCGTGCAGGGCGTACACTTCCGTGTCAACGGTGAAGTGCAGAAGAACATCTACGGTGCTTTCCAGCAGAGCGACTCACAGGGCAACTTCACCATCACCCTACCCAAGAATGCCCCCGTCACCGTACAGGCGGAGCTCGAGGGACACCGATTCCTACAGGATGGCTATTTCTACTTGGACGGCAAGCGCACCTTCTCGCTGGAGAAGGACGTGGAGGCCAAGATGTACGACCAAACGAAGGTGAGACTCATCGGTCGTCTGGCCGGTGGAGATGTGCAGGGCCAGAAGCGACTGGGCTTTGGCGAGTCCACCAACAATCTCGGCGACGACCTGCAGATGGTGCTCTCGCTTGAGGGCAACGACGCCGCCTATCTGATATACCTTCCCGACAGTACCGAGATCAAGGAGCGCAGCTACAGCGTGGCGCACTACAAGCAGGGACGCACCGAGGTGCATACCGAGCGTAAGCGCATCGTACTCCGTCCCGAGGTCAAGAGCGGTGAGTTCGTCGTGGACCTCCTGCCCGTGAAGTATCGTCTCACACAGGCCACAGCAAAGGGCTATCCTACACTTTTCGACAAGAACACCACCTCGCAGGTGATCGACCTCTCCAACTGTTTCGACATCAAGTATCAGGCCGACGATACCAGGCACGAGGTGAGCTACAATGCCACCTACGTGCTCACCTATCACGCTCCCATCTCACTCACCGCCGTACAGCTTTCCAATGCCAATCAGGAACTGGACTACTATGGCATCCCGGAGATGGGCTTGAGTGACTTCAGCGACAAGCTTACCTTCATACCCACCTTCACACGCTCGAAGGACAGCATCGCCTATACCTTCGGCTACCCCGTCTTCAACGGCCATCCCAACTCGCAGGGCGAATCGCAGAAGTACCGCTTCAAGCTCTCGGCCCACGAGGACTACTACTACAACAACGACAGGGACAAGTACACTGCCGACCGAGTGATGATGAAGCAGGCCAAGGTGAAGATCATGAACGGGCTGGACAGCAGCACCGCCACACAGGAGCAGACGCTGGATGTCTACGGTGAGCGCATCGTCTCGTTGCCCGTATGCAACCCCAACTTCTCCCTGACCGGCGAGGACGCACTCCGACAGCTCACCATGGCCGTGGAGGTCAACGGTGACTACATCCTGGCCGACCCCATCAAGGCCTACGTGCTGGGCAGCCGTGAGAAGGGCACCGAGACGCTGGGTCGCGACATCAATGTGGTGGACGTACTGCGAGATCCTCCCGGTTCAAGCAGCTATGCCTGGTTGGAGGAGGGAACCACCTTCAACAGTTCCTACTCCGTGGCTGTAGATATGGCAGGAGGTCTGAAGATAGACTTCTCCCTGGGCTACAGCGTGAAGTGGTGGATGGGCGAAGGCACAGGTAGCTATGGTGACTATTCAAGTACAAAGAATATCCCCGTGAGCGTAGTTTGGAAGGGTAAGTTCAATGAGAAATATGCTTATTCTTTCAATACCTCACAGCGCATACAGACCAGTAGCGGCCCCGGCTATGTGGGCCAGGCAGGCAATGTCTTCATAGGTCGCGAGCTGGGTGTCATGCTCCACCGTACGGATGCCATTGCAGCGCTCGATGAAGAGAACTACAAGCGTATGCAGCCTGCTCTGAACGAAGGCATCATGCGTCTGGTCACTACAGGACACGACAGCAATGGCAAGCCTTACTATCTGGTCATCGGAGAAGAGATGAGCATGGAGACGATGCCTGAGAGTGAGTTCGCCTACTCACAGAAGTATATCCAGCAAAACCTCCTTCCCGACCTCATCTCTACGCGCAATGCACTCCTGAACACCAACGTGGCCGAGTCTGTGCTCCAGAGTGAGGCCGACAGCAAGGGCAAGGTGTACTATCTGAGCCTCTACGATGCCAGCAGTCCGAAGTTTGGCCAAGAGGGCACCTACAAGGTCATCAAGCCCAAGAAGGCTGGCATCTATCCCGACGAGGTGAGTCAACTCAACATGTCCATCAGCAGCTGGCAGCGAGCCATCGCGGCCAATGAGGAACTGATCCTGCGCACCTTACAGAAAGGACAGCTCTTGGGCCAGTACGACGTGAGTGCCGGTACCTCCAAGCAGTACTCCGAGACGGCCAGTATCAGCCACCAGTCGGATGAGACCTGGGACGCTCCTTTCGCCAATGTCACAGGAGCCAATCTTCCTGTCCAGCTATATGGCAGTATGCTCAATGTGGTCTTCCAGCAAATTGCAGGCAAGATAGACACGGGCAAGGAAGACCATTCGGACGACAACATAAGTGATGATGACGGCAATGAGGTGGACCTGAGCAATGTAGGCGTGAAGCTTAGCATCAAGCCAGAAGTTGTCCTCAACATGACCCAAATCCCCTCACAGAGTCAGAGCCATGGCAAGAGCCGTCAGGTGGGCTTCAAGATAGAGGAGGGCAATCACGGACATGTCAACGTGTCGGTCTATCGTGTCAACAGCGCCATCGTCAAGGACCAGGCCGAGCTGATCCCTTTCAACAGCGAGACTATGGCAGGAGAAGTGGTGCGCGACTATTCTTACTATGACGACAACGACCGTGACAAGCCTGAGTACCAGTCGGCCAACTTCGTCTACTACCTCAATGGCGGTGCTACCCGTTGTCCTCACGAGGAGGCTGCGTACACCAGCTACTACAATGCCGGCAAGTATCTCCTGGGCCGAGCTACGGAGAAGATAGACAACCCCACACTGGTGGTCCACGATCCCATAGCCACCAACGTGCCTGCCGACGAGGCAGCAGTCTTCGACATCGTACTGAGCAACGAGAGCGAGGCTCCCGGAGCAGAGACTGTCATGGACATGACCTACGTGCTCTACGTAGTTCCTGAGAGCAATCCCAACGGCGCCAAGTTCTTCCTCGACGGAGTGCCCTTCAGCACGGGTATCAGCATGGTGGTACACGCGGGAGACCATCTGCACAAGAAGCTCGAAGTGCGCCGTGGTACCGTGGATGACTACGAGAACCTCAAGCTGTGCTTCACCACCGACTGCATCTTCCCCACGGGACAGAGCATGGAGGCCAACCTCAGCGTACACTTCCAACCCACCTCTACCGACCTCACCCTCTCCACACCTACCGACAACTGGGTGATGAATACCCTCTCGCCCCACGATGACAAGGGATACTACCTGCCCGTACGCATTGAGGGATTTGATAAGAGCTATCACAACTTCGACCATATCGAACTGCAGTACAAGAAGTCCAACCAGCCCGATGAGTCCTATGTCAACCTCTGTTCGTACTATGCCGACAAGGCGCTCTATGACAAGGCTTCTGGCACCAAGGCCATGATCACGGGTGGCGTCATCGACGATATCTTCTTCTACGGCGATGCCGACCCCATCGAGTACCACTACGACCTGCGTGCCGTGAGCTTCTGCCGCTTGGGCAACACCTACGTGACGAAGTCGAGCAAGGTGCTCTCCGGCCTCAAGGACACGCGCCGACCTGAGCTCTTCGGGGCTGTGGGTCCGGAGAATGGCGTGCTGGGCATCAGCGACTACATCTCCATACCTTTCAGCGAGGCCATTGCAGGCAATCTGCTCGATGCCACCAACAACTTCCAGATACAGGGCTACACCAACGAGACCGGCATCACGGCCAGCACCTCGCTGCAGTTTGCCGGACAGCCCATCACCTCTGAAGTGGCTCGCAACCTGGTGGACCGCGACTTCACCGTCGATGTCATGGTGAAGACCGACCAGCAGCGCAAGGCCGACATGGTACTCTTCTCACAGGGTACGAGTGAGCGCTGCGTACGCTTCGGCCTCTCTACCGACAACCGCCTCTACCTTGAGATGACGCAGAACGGCTTGACACAGCGTGTAGCCTCGGAGCGACTCACTGCCAATGGCAACTGGGCCCGTCTGGCTGCTTGCTACAGCACCCGAACCGGTCTGGTCACCTTCTACGAGGGCACCAAGCGACTGGCTCTCCAGCAGGAGGCCTCCCTGCCCAACCTCTACCACGGAGAGGGTATGCTTCGCTGGGGTGCCGACATGGATGGCAAGAATGGCTACACCGGACGTATGCTCGAGGCTCGCGTATGGCAGAAGGTGCTCAGTGGAGCAGAGATCGAGCAGACCTTCTCTACGGCACTCAACGGCTACGAGCGCAGCCTGCTGGCCTACTATCCCATGAATGAGGGTCTAGACGACATCGTGGCCGACAAGGCCAACGGAGCTTCTATGCGCCTCAATGGCCAGACCTGGGATCTCCCCACCGGCTACTCGCTCCACTTCGACGGCAAGCGTGGCGTACAGCTCGATCCCACCTATTTCACCCGTACCGCCCTGTCAGACTATACGCTCTCCTTCTGGTTTGCTGCCGACAGAGAGCAGCAGGAGGACCTCGTGGCACTCTTTGCCGCAGGTCAGGGCACAGCCGAGGAGGACCACCCTGAAGGCTGTCTCTTCATCGGACTGAAGAAGGATGCGCTGGTACTTCGCCAGAATGGCTTCGAGCGTCAGGTGACGGCTTCGCTTTGCGACGACAGCTGGCATCAGTTGTCACTCACTGTGGACCGTGTACACGACATCGCTTCGCTCTATGTCGACGGTCGCTGTCTCACACAGTTTGATGCAAAGCTCCTCGGTCCGCTCTCCAGCCAGCATACCTATCTGGGTGGATGCCACTGGGTGGATGCCGACCAGCGTAGCCATTCGGGACATATGATGAAGGGCTACATCGATGAGGTGACGCTCTGGGAACAGGCACTCTCGGAGAGTATGCTGAAGGAGTTCCGCAACACGGCTCCCTGCGGAGGCGAGATGGGCTTGCTCTACTATCTGCCATTCAGTCGCATGCAGCGTAGCAACAACGATGTCATGGAACCCGTCTTCAGCCCGCTCAACAGCATCGAGCGCAATGAGCACAATGCACCTCGCTACAATGCCCGCCTCCTGCTCGACGATGACAGCGTGCTGCGAAGCCTGGCTTCACGCCAGAGCTATGCACCTGTGCGCGACCGTGGCGAACTGACCAATATCGGTTTCACCTGGGCCAGCAAGGACAACGAACTCATCATTCGCCTCAATCCCATCGACAGGCTTGTCAACAAGCAAAACATCTTCGTCACTGTATGCGACGTGGAAGACTTGGCAGGCAATACCATGCTTTCGCCCCTTTCATGGACAGTCTTCGTGGACCGCAATTCGCTGAAGTGGAACAAGAAGTATTACACCACCGACCTGCGCTACGGAGCGGGACAGGACTTCACGATGGAGGTGCGCAACATCAGCGGCACGACCATGCAGTACCGTGTGGACGACCTGCCTGAGTGGCTCTCTGTCGACCAGCCAGAGGGTACGGCGCAGCCTACCGATGAGTTCCCCTTGCGCTTCCACATCGGCAGTACGCTCGATCCCGGCACACACTCTGCCATCATCTCGCTGACCGATCAGAACGGACTCTCTGAGCCTCTCATGGTGACGGTACGAGTGACCGTGGACCAGCCCGAATGGCCCATCCAGGAGTATGGCACCACGGAGCAGATGAACATCATCGCCCAGGTGTCCATCACCGAGCACATCGGCGACAAGAACCGTGAGTATCTCGATACCGATCAGGGCGACCTGCTGGGTGCCTTCTTCGGTGAGCACTGTGTGGGCAAGGCTCACATCACCAAGCAGTCCAACGGCATGTACGCTGCCTTCCTCACCGTGGTAGGTACCGAAGCCACAGAGGGTCTGCCCCTGACCTTCCTGCTCTGGCGAGCCAGCACGGGCAAGACCTCTATTCTGGAGGGTGACCAGGTGATCTTCCATACCGGTACCATCGAAGGCACCCCGGAGAGCCCAGTACAGCTCCACACGGGTGTGGATGCCATGCAAGAGATAGCGCTTGAGTATGGATGGAACTGGGTAAGCTTCAACATCAAGCCCTATCAGGATGAAAAGGGCGACTTCAGTTCGGCCTTCCTCGGCGGCTATCAGTTCACCAACAACGATGTCATCAAGTCGGAGGATTGCGACGTGAGCTACGACATCGAGGACGGATGGCTCTTCGCCGATGGAGTAGAGTTGCACCACGACCAGAGCTACATGATGCTCATCGGCAACCCCGGTACACTGTGCGTCACAGGTACAGAGCTCACCAGCGTGGAGGATCGCACCCTCACCTTCCATCAGGGATGGAACTACCTGCCTTACCTGAGCAATCGCATACACACCATCACGCAGGCCATGGCCGACTACGTCACGCCCAAGGCTTGGACGGGCGATGTGGTCAAGGGACACACGGAGTTTGCCATCATGAGTGAAGATGGCCATTGGGTCGGTTCGCTCACCCATATGTATCCCGGTGTGGGCTACATGCTCCAGCGCAAGAGTGGTGAGACGGTGACCTTCACCTATCCGCTCATCCTGGGCACTATGGAGGAACCTCAAAAGGTGAGTGCCCGCAGAGTACCCGGCGAGACCGCTGCTCCCACGCTTCGTCTGAAGCATGCACACAACATGCCCATCCTGGCTCGTGCCATCGGCAAGGACGGCATGGAGTCGCAAAAGGGCGACATACTGCGAGCCTATCAGGGCAGGGAGTTGGTAGGTGAGTGCAAGGCCGACGATGAAGGTCGCTTCTTCCTCATGACGAGTGCCGACGAAGGCAGCACCCTACGATTCACCCTCACTCGCGAAGGCGACATGACAGGCGATGACCAGCCACTCTCTTCGACCACTGTGCGCTACGACTCACAGGCCGTACTGGGTACCACGGGCATGCCCTTGCTCATCAGCTTTGATGACGAAGGTGGCCACCAGGCTGTCTACGACCTCAACGGTCGCAGGATGCCAGGCAAGCAGACCCGTCGCGGTGTCTACATCATGCGCGACAAGTCGGGCGAGTACCATAAGGAAGTGGTAAGATAGCTATAAGTAACTTGCAGATTCATTTTTTATAATGACCAAGAAGGATTTGTTCGAAGTAGTCAATTAGTAATTTACTGAAGACACGTCTGTCAATCCTAAAAAAAATTCAATGAAAGGGTAAGAAAAATATGAAAACAATGCGTACACTCCTATATCTGTCTGCAGTCGGGCTCTGCCTGGCTGCGACACTCACGGCCTGCCACGATGAGGAGGTGAGGCCGGACAATGGTGGTCAGTCTGGCGACTCGATCCACCTGGGCACCGACGCCAACAAGCCCCACTGGAGCATCACGCCCTGCAGCGAGGAGAGCACCCTCTCCTGGGTCGTGCAAGACTCCTCGCGCAACATACTCTCCACCATGAACGTCGTAGGCAAGGTGCCCGAATCGCTGCTCACCGAGGGCATCGACCCCACGTCGGACTGTGTGGCCGTCTTTGCAGGACGTGAGTGTGTGGGCGTGGCTTCGCCCAAGTCCTACCATGCTGGATCGTGGCTGTACATGGTCAAGGTCTACGAACCCTACGAGAGCGGCCATCCCCTCACGCTGGCCTATCGGGTGGCTCGTACCGGTGCCACGTACTATTGGCACGATCTGCTCACCTATCGCACCGATGCCGTAGTGGGCAGTGTCAGTCAGCCTTTCCTGCCCGATATGGACGAGGCACAGACCTATCCCTTCTCGCGCGCTGTGCAATTCTCCCTGCCCGCGTCGGTTGTCGAGGGTATGCAGGAGGGCGACGAACTGGCCCTGTTCACAGCGGAAGATGAATGCCGTGCCGTACTGCCCGTCAAGTCACCGGCACAAGGCCGTGTGATGCTTCGAGGTGGCATCGAGAAGCTGTATGTGGCCTACTACTCTTCTGCTAGCAAGCACATCTACAAGTCGTCTCTTTTCACCGTGGAGCCTTCCGGAGAAGTACTTACACTCAGCGACATAGCGCTTCACTGATGCCCCTCGCGTTGGCTCAGAGATGCCGAGCGTAAACGACCTTCTTCACGTCAGTTTTATCCAACCCTCAAACCACCGTTCCCAACGGTTGACCGTTGGGTCCATAACCTCCAAACCTTTTCCCCATGTATCCCCACACCTCTTCCCTCCTTCCCGTCCTTACGGGTCTGATGCTTGTCTTCACCTCTTGTAGCAGTCAGGACGACCCTACGCCCGAGCCACGCCCCGTACATATAAGCCTCACTGCCAGTGCCGGTCAGGGCACCCGTACCGTATTGGCAAATGATGGATCGTCTGTCCACTTCCAGCCTGACGATACGCTGTCGGTCTTCGATTTCAACAACAGTAATCAGCAGTTCACCAACCAGCTCTCCTCGGTTTCGCCCAGTGCCACATTCTCCGGCGAACTCTACCTCAACATCCCCAAGACACTTTTTGCTGTATATCCCTTTGATGCCGACACCAGGTACTATTATAGGGGCAACAAGCACTACATTAAGGCCACTCTCCCCAAGGAGCAGACGGCCGTGCAGGGCTCCTTCGACCCTAAGGCCAACATCAGCGTGGGCTCGTTTGTAGGCAACTCCTCTCAGAGCAGCTATAGTGTCACGCTCTACAATGCCTGTGCCTTGGCAGAGGTCAGCATCAGCGGGTCGCTGAAGTGTCATAAGGTAGTCTTGAGCAGTGTGGCAGACACACCCCTCCCTCTCTCCGGAACCCGTTTCTTTGAACCCTATCAGCCCGTGCAGCAGCCCGGAAATGAACCTGAGACCGACTCGTCATCCGACCAGTTCCCCGATGTCGAGGTCACCTCTCCCTCTCCCTACGTATCGCTCGTAGCCCCAGACGTTGAGGTCCTCGATGGCACCTATTACATCGCCCTTTGGCCTCAGACCACCAAGGTCAGCATCGAGTTGCAGGATGCCCATGGAACAGTCATTAAGAAGCGTACATCCAAAGACAAAGACCCTGTCAAGTTCGCTCGCTCTGTGATCACCAGCCTCGGCAGCTTCCAATAGTCTCCTCTGTTTCCTCCCCGTCTATCCCGTCCCTTTTCTTTTCCTATATATCCACTATCCCCGATTACCCTTATTGGAATATAAAATGAAGCCTATAAAATCAATATACGTACAGCCCCGTTACCGTGTCATCACCCTCAAGGACAGTCTCTTGTCTACATCGCTCAATGCCGTTCAGCATGAGTCTTTTGGCAGAGGTAGTTCCGTGGAGTGGGAAGATGAGACGGAAGGTAAGTAAATTTCAGGTGGTGGGGAGCTGAGAAGCGAGCCACATGGCAGGTGTGTCGCCGACCTGTTTTTTGAACTGGGTATTGAAGTACTGTGCATTCTTGAAGCCACAATGCTCGGCAATGATATCCTGAGTGGCCTTGGGATGAGCCAGCATGTAGGTCTTGGCTTCCTCTATGCGATATTGGTTGACAATCTCGCGGAAGGGCATGCCATACTCGATGTTGAGGATAGACGACAGCGTGGTACGGCCCACTTCGAGCATGTCGCAGATCATGGCCACATTGAGTTCCTCATTTTTCCATAGTTTGTCCTCCTCCATCATCTTCCTAAATTTGGAAGCCAGTACGAGGCTGTTTTTGGAGAGATGAGGTAAGGTTTCGGTTGGGGTGGCCAAGCCTGTCGTTTCTTCTGTTTCCGTAGGGTTTCCCGTATCTGCTTGCTCCGGTGCCGTGCATTCTTCTTCTCTGGTGCTGGGCAAAGTTTCCGCCACCGTGCTTTCCTCTTCTTCCGAAAGGGTCGGCATGGCCGGTGCGGGTGCGCTGTGGGCGATGAAGTCTCCCGTGATCTCATCGCGCAGGTGGGAGAGAGTGTAGAGAGAGACAAGGTGCTCGTCCGAACTGTAAAACTCCGTATGGGCGATGAGATGGAGCATCACGCTGACCGCGACGGACATCAGCACGCCTTGCCAAGTGTGGTCTGCGATGTAGAGACGGCCCGGGTAAAGTATGGGAAACAAGGCTATGCAGAGGAGAAACATCTCAGCTGCGATGAGTCGGGAGTGGGTGGTCTTCATGCCTCGGAAGAGGAACCGCCAGCTGTCCGTGGGGCAGTAGTGCTCCTTATGCAGGATACGCACACAGCTGGCGACGAGGGCCACGAAGTAGGCCATCGCAAGATAGTTGACGACATTTTCAGAGAAGAGGCAGTAGGCCTCCGTGAGTGGTGTGCTCATGCTCGCTGGCAGGTGTCCGAGACGGTCGGCCGTGGCTCCCACCTCTGCTGCATAGTCAAAGCCCAGTATATAGTACAGTATGCCCAGTATGCTACCCTCGATGATGGCCGGCGTGAGCATCACCCAGAGCAGCGTACGGTGTAGCTCCTTTCCGGTGTAGAGCATGTTCAGGTAGACCACCAGACCAGCCGACATGCACAGGCACGCGGGCAGACAGAAGGTCTCGATGCGCACCATCGTGTAGTAGTCGGTCTCCGGATAGAGATAGATGCCAAAGGCGGCGTAGTATAGGGTGGCTGCCAGCATGGTCCACATGTACAGCTGCTGACGCTGCGTCTTCACTTTGAAGAGATAAGATACAAACCACAGCAGAGAGACCAAACAAGGCAGAAAGTAGAAGATGGTCTTTATCATGGTGCAAAAATAAGCAAATATTGGGATTTGTACCAATATTTCATTATAAAAATGTTCAAAAGCCGGTAAAAATCATAAATAAGTACGCAAAACAATAATTATTTATAGAAAAGGAAACGGTATTTATAACTTTCATTGCTCGCACATGATGTAACTTTGCACGCGAAAGAATAAATATAGAGTATACACAATGAAAAAAAGAACAAAAAGACGTATGTCGAGTGTTGGAAGATGTTCGTTTCATCTGCTTAGTATCTTGTTTACACTTGGCATTTTTACGGCATGTCAGGATGCCGTTGTAGAGACAGGGGTCCAGCTCCCCGTTGGTTTCGACGGAGAGTATATCCATGAGAGCCAGATCATAGGATCCTGGAACGTAGACCTGGATGGAGCGAAAGAGATCAATGCCGGACGCATGGGTATCGTGCTGTCGAAAAAAGGTGCATCGTATTTCACCTGCGATGTCGTCGACTTTGAGAACGACACGCTCTATAATGTGAAGACACCCATCGACTCGTGGAAAATAGAATATGGCGATGATGAGAAGGAAGAGGGCTACAAGGGCACCGTACTGAAGATGGTGTCAAATGGCAAGGAGATGCACTGGCACGTAGAGTCGGCGCGCCAGGACTCCATCGTATGTTCACTTTACGATGAAGAGATGGAAGCCTCTACCAGGATGGTCATGTACAGGGACGGTAGCGTGTATGATCATGCCCCAGAAATCAAACTGGAGCCAGAGGAAGTGGCCGTTTTCTGCGCTCAGCTACGTCAGATCGCAGATAGCACGAGCGACTTTCCTGTAGCCACGGCCGGAACGCCCACTTCTCGCTGGATGAGCGATGTGTCGGACGACGTGAAGGTGTGCAACGTGGCCATTCCCGGCACCCACGACAGCGGTACCGCGGGCATCACGAGATACGGCAGATTTGCTGCCCAGACGCAGGAATACACACTGAAGGAGCAGTTTGATAAAGGCGTGCGCAGCTTCGACCTCCGTGTACGCAACTCAGATGGTAAGGCCAAGATTTTCCACAATTTCATATCTTGTGAACTCTCCTTTAGGGATGCCATGCTGGATATCATGCGCAGTGTGGCCAAGACATCAGAATGCGCATTTGTAATCGTCAAGACAGAGGGCAACGATATGTCGGGACAAGGTTTCTTGAAGTTTTTGGGTACCTACCTGACCGCAGGTGGCGTGAAGATGGACACCGAGAAACTGGACGAGATGGCAACGCGCAAAATGATATACAATGACATCCTGGCTGTGGAAGAGCAGGTGAAGAGGGAAATGGGCATAGATGCGTCGGAACGCATCGTCGCCGACTACCGTCCCGACATCACCATGGGCGAGTCGAGAGGCAAGCTGTTCATCATCAACCGTTTGGACAAGGACACTCCCATCAAGCGCTATCCCTTCGTGGGCCAGGGTGCCATCGGAAGTTTTGGTGGGACCATGGATCTCGTGACCCTGAAACCGGAAAGTCAGAGAAAAGGCACAGCAGAAGACACCATCGTGTATAAGAAGGCCATGATCATCAACGACCTCTATGCCGATGATCCGCAAATAAGCCATCATCAGTTCTATCAGATGAAGAGCTCACAGTTTCACGACCTCTTCATGTATGCTCACCACCAGCGCGTGGATGGCACTGATGAGAACATCCTGTATTTCAACTCCGCATCGGCAAGCATTGGCGACTGGGCAGCTGGCATCTATACTCCTTTACCCGACTATGCCTCGGTGTGCGAGAATGTGTATCCCACACTGATCAAATACATGCAGGCGGAGCGTACATGTGGTCTCATACCCATGGACTACGCTGGCATGCAGAAGTATCGCAGACTTACAACCGCAGAGATAATCGCTATTGCTGCAACAGACCTCCTCGGTTTGACCTGGTTTCCTGGAATACAGCAAGGACTGCTCTTGGCGATGTATCGTCTGGCCTTGCTGCTAAAGCCCCCTTATAGCGTGCATGGCGACGAGCTGCTCAATGCCATCATCAACCAGAGCCGCAATCCTGCCAAACTGGAGAGTATCAGTCTGAACAAGTATGTATCGAATATCGAGGTGGGTAAGGAGGACACCCTGAGAGTGATCTTCCACCCAGCCGATGCCACAGATAGGGACATCGAAGGCTGGACAACGAACAACCCCGAAGTGGTATCATTGACCGACAACAAGGTGATGGGACTGAAGCAGGGCAATGCCCGTGTGACCGTGAAGTTGAAGAATGGCATGCAAGCCTCGGCCTACGTGGTGGTGGGTGCCAAGAAGATGCGTGCCGTCAGCCTGGGTCTGAGTGTGGACTGGGCCGACCGCAACATCGGTGCAGCAGCTCCCGAGTGTGATGGCTATTTCTACACCTGGGGCGACACCGATCTGCGTCTGCGCAACTATGTGGCATCGGAGTACAAGTTTGGAGCAGCCTCCGACAAGTACTACCGATATAGTAAGGCCCATCCGGAGTATGTGTTGGCAGACGATGACGATCCTGCTGCTCAATTGGAAGGTGGCTGGCGTATGCCTACCATCGCAGAGGTGGAGGAACTACTTGCGAAGGCTGAGTGGAAACTCGAAGTGAAGAACGGCGTGAAGGGATACACCGTGAGCCACAACGGCAACTCCATCTTCCTGCCCGTCACGGGCTACTTCAATGGATACGACCTGGTGGGACTGGAAGATAATGAGGGCTACTTCTGGACACGCAGCATCTACAAGTCGTCGCAGTGGCAATGGGACTTTGCCAACGCCATGTACATCCACTACGACGAAAAGCTCCCCTTCCATGGCACGACCAATATGCTTCGCTACCAAGGATTGCCGATACGTCCGGTGAGGGCAAAGTCCAACAGCGTTGAGAATATGGTAAAGGGCAGAAAAAAGGTAAAAAAATAAACAAATAAGATGAAAAGGAATAAATACTTTGGATGGCGCATTGCGTGCCTGACGGCGCTGCTCATGTGTCTGGGTGCCACACGAAGCCTGGCGCAGAATTTCCCCGATCATGGGTTTATCTCTGAGATCTATGTGGACAGCAGGTCACTGTCCACTCAGAGCGTCAATTTCGAGAAGGAAGGCTACACGACCGATGAGGATGTAAAGGTGGACCTCAACAAGGGAGTCACCGGCTCGGACTACGTGTACGTGGGCTACAAGAGAACCGACAATCCCCTGGAGGCTATCACGGACATCATCGTGGTGTACTGCACGGATGGCAGCTACAGTGGTGAGAACAAGAAGACGGTGCGCTACAATGGCCGCACCTATTATCCGGCCAAATACGGCAAGGATAGTAAGGGTGGCAACCTCAACCGTGGCAAATCCGGAGCGCCCGACCTGTACTTCTACTACACCAAGGATCGCTCGGCTGCAGGCATAGTCGAGGGAGACGAAGTGGTCACCAAGTTGATGGTCCAGTATGACGGCAAGGAACTAAGAGACGACAAGTATGCCAAGATGTGGTATTCCGAAGACAATGTGCAGCCCAATGCGGACCTCAACAAGGGAGCTGGCGGAAAGTACATCTACCTGTCCATGGACAAGCATAAGCACTGGCCGTACAAGGAAAAGGAAGGTGTAGCTGGCGCCAGGGAGTGCGGATGTGGCTTCACCCTGGATGAGACAGAATCTCCCAGCAAGTCGGAAGACGGATATTACAACATCAACAACTATGCCCAGTTCCTCTGGTTTTGCGACTTCGTGAACGGCGTCAACGAGGATGCCAAGACAGCAACCCCCGGCGAGCGTATGAGAGCCAGCGCACGTCTCCAAGCCGACATTGACCTGGCAGAAGCTGAGAAGGCCTATGCGCAAAACCGATTCAGACCTATCGGCTCGGGCCCAGATCCTGAACGATATGGAGGCTACAGTATATGGGGAGGAACCCTGGATGGCTGTTCCCATGTCATCAAGAACCTTACCCTGGACGATTCTGTACTTGGCGACCTGGATGTGGCAGGACTCGTGGGCCGTGCGACTACGGGCTGCGCGGTCAAGAATCTCACGCTCGAAAACGTAAAGATCAGTTCTACAGGCAAGCCGCGTACTCTGGCTGGCATCATAGCGTGTGTTGACGGGACCAGTAATGTAGTAATAGACAATTGTAGGATAACTGGAAAAATCGAGTCGTCCAATGGCTCAGACCTATGTACTGCCGGTATTGCTTGCATTTGCCCAGAGAGTAGTGGAAGAACTATAGTTATCTCGAACTGCACGAACTGCGCAGATGTCAAGGGCAGTCGTGCATCTGGCATCTTGGGCGGTGTTGATATCGATGAATCTCTTACCGAAATCGAGAATTGCATCAATCATGGCACTATAGAAAGTACATCCACCAATGAGGCTATAGCTTTTGCTGGTGTTTATGCATACTGGATCAAAAATTGTTTGAATACAGGAAAACTGATAACAAACGGAGAGGATGTTGGCTACTTCGGTCTGCGTAGTCGAATCTTGTCCCATAATCTTTCACTTACCCCGTGTTCTCTTTTAAAGGATTATACAGGCAACAAAGAAAGCACTCCAAATTACGTCGTCAATGCGGACTCGGAAATCAAGGTAACAGAGGACCAGCTCCTTTCGGGCGAGATTTGCTATCTCCTGAACGACAACCAGTCGGCAGAGGGTAAGGTGGTATGGTATCAGACACTAGGCACTGACAAGTATCCTTATCCTGCCAAGGGTGGCGACATCGTCTACCACTACACCAACTGTGCCGAGAAGGATGCGTATACCAACTATGGCATGTTTGCCGAGGATGTGGATCATAGAATACACGAACTACCGTACAATCTGGAAGGTAACGAAGATGTTGGTAAAGAGCTCATTTGGTTCTATTCTCAGGACTGCACAAGATGTAAAGAAACGATTTACATGTCTTTGCTGGAACTGAAAGACAGCAAGACGGTTCTCAAGCCCTCCTGCATGGACGATGGCTTAGAGGAATTTTGCTATGTGAAATCCGAAACCTCCCGAGAATACTTTGGCTACAGAAAGGTGGAGCATCTCAGCAATTCACAACACAGTCCTGTAAAAGCAACGGGCTACACCTATTGCAGTGTCTGCCATAAGTTGCTTGGATACGACGATAGCTATCTTTCGGACAAGGTAAAGAATGGCGTGTTTGAGATAAGCAATGTCTACGACCTGCTGATCTATAATGACTTCCACGGTGGAGAACCAAGTCCTTACTTTAGTGGCTACGATGCCAAGCTCATGTGCGACATCAATATGGATGTACCCTACCAGTGGAAACCTATGTATTTGGCAAATCACACCTTTGATGGCAACGGACACACCATCAGCGGTTTTTACTGCGCTGAAGAAAGTGCAGGCTTCTTCTACTGGGTGGAGTACTCCACCGTCAAGGACCTCACCTTGGAGGGCACAGTTCATGCCAAGCAGGGTGCCTTGCTATGCGTCAAGAGCAATTATGGCACTATCATTGAGAATTGTACCACAAAGGGACTTGTCTACAATCAGAGTGGTGCTGCTGGCATCTGCCTGACCGCTGATGGTACGAATATCGTGGGTTGCCGAAATGATGCAGAAGTACGAAGCACAGCGGGTATCGCTGGCGGCATCATGGCCTCAACCATGCTGGGAGGCAATGTCAACACCATCTCGCGCACGGCCAACTACGGCCACATCTTCGGCCAGACGGCGGCAGGCTTGATAGCCGACATCGATGGCTACTATCTCGTGAGCAACTGTGCCAACTATGGCACCATCGAGGGCTATAGGAAGGTGGGCGGCCTTTTCGCCGGTGTGGCTAACGTGGACGACAAGGCGGGTGATCGCGATGCCCGTTTCTGCATCAGCGTGGGTCAGACACGCATACTCGCTGAAAGCAATTACAAGGGTGCCGTAGTGGGTGTGGTGGACATCCCAAGCACGGAGAAGGCCCAGCAGATGGACGTCTACTTCAACCACTCGCAGGTGGGTATAGGCTATGTGAAGAGCGGTATGGCACCACAGAGCAACATCACAAAGACTTCCGACGAGACCTTTGCTACGGGCGAGATATGCATCAGGCTCAATGAGGCCAACAGTCTCTACAGCAAGGAGTCGGAGCATATCGACGGCCGACCCATCTGGGGACAGAAGCTGGGTGTGGACAGGTATCCCTCTCTCTTCAGCGACAATGAGATATTATATAAGGTGGAGGCCAATAATTCCGAATTCTTCGTCTACGAGAATCAGGTGCTCCCCGAGCTCACGCTGCAGGACAAGTACTACTTCCATTCGCCCACGACATTCAGCGTGCAGGACATCACCTACGATCGCTCCGACGTGAAGATCAAGAAGGATTTCTACGCTACACTCTACCTGCCCTTCGCCTTTCAGGATCCCGACCTGAAGGTGATGGAATTTGACCACTACGATGCCCAGACAGGCAATGTGTATCTCAATGAGGTGGAACAGACCAGCATCGAGGCGGACAAACCTTATCTCGTCCGTCTCTCCGACGACTGCACTCTCACGGAGAAGCCTCTCGTA
This sequence comes from Bacteroidaceae bacterium, assembly GCA_045629325.1. GTDB lineage: Bacteria > Bacteroidota > Bacteroidia > Bacteroidales > Bacteroidaceae > Physcousia. The sequence goes on from JAZQQX010000007.1 coordinate 39,011, forward strand.
ATAAAGGCCAAGAATGCCAAGATATCTCCCTCGCACGACATATTCCCCCGCGACTATGACGACATAGAGGGTCTCACCACCGGCTTCTATGGCACCTACGCCCAGAAGAGTGTGTGGGGCGAGGCCAACTTCTACTGCATCTCCACTAAGTATGGCGATTTCCGCAAGGCCGCAAAGGACGAGAACGATGGCACCAGGGTCTACCCCTTCCGCAGTGTGTTCAAGCTCGACGGAGGCGTGGTGGCACCAGCTAAGGTCAGCATCATTGCACTTGACGATGCCGAGACAGAAACAGGCATCCGCGAATACCACTTCGTGGAGAACAATCGTGGCACCATCTTTGACCTCAATGGTCTGGCTGTAGCTGGCACGAGGAGTTCGCTCAGGCCTGGCATCTACGTGCAGAACGGCAAGAAGGTGGTCATCAAGTAAGTGGGCTGCCCACTTCTGACCGCTCACATTGTCGGCAAAACAAGTTTATAGACAGTAAAAAAACATAACGATATGAACAAAACCATAAAACGCACCTACCTGATACCCCGGTGCCACTGTGTGGATATAGACAACGAGGAACTTCTCTGCCAATCGCCGCAGTTTAACACCGAGGACGTTCCTGAGATGGACGATGATGACTATGCCGGCGTGAAGGGCTATCGCATCTTCGACAATGCATTCCCCGACTAAGGCACACAGCCTATTGAGAAAAATTTATCAAGAACCTTCACTAATTCTTGATAAGAAAGATGGGAAACTTGAATAGAGTTATCCTGCTCCTAAGGGCTGGACACACCTCTTAGGGTGGAAAAGAGATCGGGTGCAACCTCCGTGATGAGGGTTGCACCCGATTTGCTATCTCGTCTTTTTTAGCCTTCCTCTGTTACCAGATGAAAGGCTCGTACATACCCGTGACATACATGTATTCGATGCCACTCTCCACACCCGACATGGTGATGAAGTCGCACTTCACATTCTCGCTCTTCGCCTCCTCAAAGGTCATGCCGAAGATGGTCTTGCTCTCCCATTTGAGGTTGAAAGCCTTGGCCCAGTCGCTCTTCATCTTGCCGAAGTCCTTGTTGCAACCGTAGTAGTACACGGTGAACGACTCGTACTTGCCCTCATTGTCGAAGTGGTAGTTCACCTCGGCCTTGCTCTTACTGTTTCTGAAGCTGATGCCCTCCGACTCAGCGTCTCGGTCGGTGACTTCCTTCCAGTCGCCCGATTTGCTCATCTGGCTGCGTACGTCGGCCTCGCTGATGCCCCACGTCATGATGGGTTGGTAGTAGGTGTATGAGCCGTTCAGATCGTCGTCTTCGCTACAAGAGGTGAAGGTCACTGCTGCCAGTGCAAGCACGAGCATTGCATAAAGTGTTTTTTTCATAAGTGTAATATTTTTATTAGTGTAATATTTTTCAGGGGGGACGAAATACATTCAGGCACACAGCCCTTGTCTGGGCCGTGCTACTCCATGGTGAAGTCGAAGACTGCATCGAGGTTGAAGGCGCCGAGCTTGCCGATCTTGAATGCCCAGGCATACTCGCCGGCAGGCAGCTGGGCCGTGATCTTCCAGGAGTTGTCCGTGAGCTTCTCGTACTCGAAGGGCACCAGGTCCTCCTTCTTCGTCTTCAGGCCCGCGATGGTGCGGTCGTCGTCGAAGATGCGGTTTTTCTTCTCCACCTTGAGAGGAAGCAGCATCATCAGTTCGGGCGACATGCTTTTGATGAAGGGGTCGTACTTCTTGAGCGTCTGTGTGGCGCCCTTCTTCTCGGGGTCTATCACCAGCACAAACTCGGCCTTCTTGCAGGGCGTGTCCGATGTGGTACCCTTGTAGCTCTTCACCTGCTGACCGAGCTCTACCAGCGAACCCACGGCGCCGATGGTCTGCGTCCCGCCTGTGATGTGCGTAAGCACCACACTGTTCTCCCCGTCCACATAGTAGAGTCCGGGCACCCTGCTGTCGTTTTGTGCACTGGCCAGCATGCAGAGGCAAAGGGCCAGGGTCGATAAGATGTTTCTTTTCATGTGTTCTATTAATTTTTTTCACCAGGGCTTGCCCCAGATGTCCGATGAGACGTCATCGGGCTTTTTCTGGGGATCCACCTCTTCTTCATACACATAGATCCTCGAGGGATCCTGGCTTTGCTGCATGAATATCTCCTCGCTGTCCAGCTCTGCTGCTTTGGTGACAGGCTGGGTGTATATCTTCTTCTCCATACTCTTCACTTTACTTTACGATCAATTTCCTTCCGTTCACGATGTTGACACCTTTCTGCATACGGCTGAGACGCTGTCCTGCGATGTTGTAGATGACAGTGCCGTGCTCCGTGCTTTCTGCGAGCTTGTCTATGGCAGTGGCTTCGTTGTTCTCATTCATCCACTGCAGTCTGTACGCCTTGGTGGGTGAAGTGGTCGACTTGGCGATGAGAGCCTTGTTGGCAGGGAGTGGCATAGTGGCAGCCATCTTGTAGAAGGCCAGGCTGTGCTGACCGTAGCTGAACATATAGTGCTTGCTGTCCTCTGGCTGTGCCGAGCATACGTCGTAGCCTTCGAATACATTGTCCTCGCACGGTTTTCCTCTGCTGGTGGAGACCTTCATCTCGATGTCGCCTGCGCTCAGAGTGTGGAGTACGACGGCTTCACCACGGGGCAGGATGTTGCCCTCCACAGCCACCAGTCGTATGGTGCTCACCTCTTCGCCTTCCTCTTCCAGCACACCGGTGTATGCCTCCACGCCCTCGGGCAGGGTGTAGGCCTCCAGTCCGCTGTAGAAGGTGGTGTAGAAGTGTCCCTGGTTGTCAGGGTTCTCGTTGGGATGCAGTGTCACCTTGGGCTCGGCCTTGACGGCTGTGATGCCGGCTACGAGGCTGAAGGGGTAGGTGACAGTGGCGCCATTGACACTGAGGTTGATGGTCTCTCCGTCCTCGCCGAAGGTGAGCGATACGGTCTCCAGGGCGTGATGGGTCTCGAGAGGTCTGCCTTCCACGTCGCCGAAGTTGAAGCACAAGGCAGAAGGGTCAAGGACGATTTCCTCCATCGTCTGCAGGGCATCAGCTCTGAGGGTTTCCACCTTGTCTATGCTGTAAGCATACTCGATACTGTTCATGTATTTCTGGGTTACAGTCAGCTGGTAGTCGTCATCCACATCGACGATGGCTGCGCTTAGTGCCTGGATGGCATCTATCTTGGCGCACTTCAGGGTGAGCTCGGTGCGTGCCTCCTGGAAGATGATGTCGAATGTATTGAAATTTACTTCGTTTTCCATTCGGGCGATGTAGTCGTCTCTCATCTCCAGCAGTACCTCGTCTGTTCTCGAGCCAACGATGGCGCGGAGTTCTGCGATGGCATCGTAGCGATAGACGATCTGGTTGACTTCCGTCATGCAATTGTTGTGACAGCTACGTAGGCTGTTCATATCCTTCGATGCAAAGAGGAGGGGAAGATACTTGTTCAGCACAGCCTTGATCTTGGGATCGACAGTATCGTCGGCTATCTGCGCCAGGTAGTCCTGCCTGAGTCGCATCATCTCGTTGTAAACCTTGATGAATTCGCAGTAATAAAAACGCACATCATCGTAAGAAAAACGTTTGGACCTGTCGATCCTGTCTTTGTAGGTGCCTACTGCATTCGTGATCTCATATCCCGTTTCAGCTTTTACCTCGCCAGCTATTCTGTCAATATCAGCCAGGACGTCCTCCACTGTGTAGAAGCCCTCGAAATGTCCCTTGATGATATATTCGTATGTTGTATAAACGCGCTTTTGACTAAACTCTGTAACCACAAACAATCGGTCTGATATATCACCGGAAAGTGTCTTATAGTTGTTGTATTGATTGTCGTCAAGGAAATCGCCAATCCTTATTGTACTCTGTGAAAGGCTTGCCTCCTTCACGGGCGTAGACGACAGCTTTGTGTCGTATATGGCGACCGTTTCTACATAGTTGTCAGAAGAAGCCTTGATCATGCAGTCCTGGCTCAGATAGACGCCTACCTTAATCACGCCCGGCCCTATCTCTCCCGTGTAAGGATCCTCTTTTGTGCCGGTTCCCTCTGCCCATGCTCCGGCGGTGCACATCAGCATCACGAGGAGCGTATATATAGTTCTTTTCATGTGAGTCTTTCCGTTTTAGTTTGTTGCACGATAGTAGTTCACGCTCTTTATGTCCTTGAGATTGAAGTCGAAGATCATGCCGTTGGATGTCTTGACTCTCAGGCGCTTGCCTGGCTCATCGGGTGCTACGTACTGCTTGTTCTGTCCCTCTTCATATCCCTTTTTGTAGCAGTCGGCAGCGGAGAGCAGCACGTGACGGCCGATGGCCACGATGCGTGCCATGTCGTCCAGGTCTTGGTTGTCCTTTGCTTTCTGGAGGTCGTTTTTGTATCCAGCATACAGCTTCGTGAAGTAGGCGTTGTCCATGTCACGGCCGGCGTTGTCTATCTCCTTGCCGAACTCCTCCCACAGGAATGTCCGCATCTCTCCGGCCACCTTTTCCAGTACGGCATACCTCTGATCGTTGTCTTTGGCTTTTTGAAGTTCTTCCAGACGTCTGCTGATGAAGAGATCCTCATGACCGGTTACGTCATATTCCTTCGGTGCCTTGTTTATCATCGAATACAGTTCAAGGTAGTAGTCCCTTTCCAGGTCGTCCGATTCTCTGTAGCTACCCGTATAGTGGCCCGTCAGCCAGAGTCTTTTCTTATTGACTCTTATAAAGGAAACCACAAAGAGGTCACCTGATCGGTCGGGGTTGAGACTCACATACTCCTGGTACTTGTCGTAAGGAGTGTCGTCGATGAGGTCAGCTACATGCCAGTCTTGCCAACCACTCACTATATAGTCGTTGTATCCACATATCTTGTCGTCAACTATAGTAATGGAAGTGATATCCGAGTCCCAGCCGTCATGCTGATGCATGTGGCAATCCTGCGATATGTAGTCACCTTGCTTCAGCACCTTCACAAGCTCCGTGAAACTCCATGATCCTGAGTAGGGATCATCCATCGTGCCGCAGCCAGTTCCGATGTTTGTTGGCTCATCTTCAGCCCATGCACCTGCTGTGCTGGCCAACGCCACGAGTAGTGCAATAAATATCTTTTTCATATCTTCTGGTGTCAAATTTATTCCTTTACTTCAATGTATTCCACGTCTTCCTTCAGGTCTCTTACGTTGAACTCGTAGACCTTACCGTCCTTACCGTCCTCCACGTCCTTCAGGGTCACTACCATGCGCGATCCGGGCAGCGTAGGTTGGTATCTTGGCGAAAGACCATCCGCCACACCTTGCCTGTAGAAGTCCGCTGCAGCGCTGATCTTCGGCAGGTTCCTCTCGCCCAGCTCCACCAGGTCGCCTACATTTCGGTTGGTTGGTAAGAAGACGTCGATGTCGTTCTTGCACTGAGCGAGTATGTCTGTCACGTATTTGTGCTCTATTCCCTTCGCCGCATTGTCGTAGGCATCTTTATAGCAAGACACCAGATGGTTCCGCAATATCGTTGTAGCCAACTCCATGTCATAGGTCACATGCTCATTGTCCTCATAGTTACTTCTTACCATTCCCTCAAGCTGGGCAAAATCGCTTTCCAGACTCTCGGTCATGAACTTCTGCGGGCACTTGTTCTTCAGCGATGTCAGCAGCTTGACAAACTCCTCTTCGCGCGTCGAACCATTGGGAATCTTGTAGATACCCGTGAAGCGGCCAACGATCTGAAGTTTGTAAGACTCCCAACCGTCCTCAAACGTCCTTTGGCTTACTTTAAGTCCTGTCACAAGAAAGAGATGACTCTTGCGGTCAGGATTGCAACTTATATACTCATGATAGAAGCCACCGCAATACCAATCGTTGATCTCATCGTCCAGCAGAGATCCCACTTTGCACTCAACAGTCCGGACAGGACCATACTCCCTCATGGAATGTTCATCGCCAAGCGAAAACGACTCCCCGATGCCATGGCCATTGAGACTCCTGATGACTTGTTTGAACTCACAGTTCTGGTCGAGATAGTCGCCCACTTTGAGTCTATCCGACATCACCATGATGTCCCACACACCTGTGTAGGGATTTCTCAACGAGCCGTCGCCCTGCCCGATTCCATCTCCGCCTTCCTCGTCTGCCCATGCTGCTGTCGAGCACAGGAGTGTCATGAGGAAGAATAAAATAAAATGCTTTCTTCTCATCATATTTATATTGATTTTGTTGATTGCCGTTCCCGGTCTTACGCCTCCCCCTGTTATCCTCATGAGCGCGGGAGGCCATTTACGCTGCAAAAGTACCCCATCCTCCCCTCACATACATTATAAAAAGCGATTAATTATTTATAATTAATTATAAAAACCGCTCAGTAAATTATAAAAATGTTCAAAACATGAAAAATACAGAATGTAGTGTCTCATGGGCTAAATTTTAATTCTTAACTTTTAACTCTTAATTTTTAACTCCTCCGAGGGGATGGTGTGTTGTCGAATGTCAAATGTCCAACATAGCGACGAAGTCAAGTTCCAACATCCTCATACATAAAAAAGGGGCATATCAGTTACATTTGACATGCCCCATATGCAATGATTTGCAATGCGATTATTTCAGTAATATTTTTTTGCCATTTTTAATGCGGATACCCTTACCTGTGGCATCAGTTTTCTGTCCCATAAGGTTGTAGATCACATTTGTTGCAGGTTTCACGGGATTAATCTCAAGAAGAGCATCAGGTTCAGTCTCGTTGTTGTTCACCATAGTGACCATAACATCATCTATGAAGAACTCAGTACCATCGTAGGCATCATGGAACAAAATGCAAGCAGTCTGGCTAGGACACTCTTCTTTTGTCAGAACGAAATATTTCTTGATTTCAACAGTATCCTGTGGTTGAATGGTAACATAATATCCCTTGTCGGCACTTGGTTTGTCAAGACCAGTTTTCTTAACCTCATTGCCATTCTGATCCGTATACTTGGCATCTACATATATCCACATAGTGGCGTTCTCATGAGGATTAGCAACCTTACAAGTGACAGTGAACTTACCCTCGCCGTTAGCTGTGAAATCAAATACTGGAGTCTGAATGTAGTCACCCCTGGCCTGTAGACGAGCGGAACCGCCAAGCGACTGAATACCATGAGCTTTCCATCCGGCCAGTTTGGTATACTTGGCATTAATCTCATCTGTAATGATGTCATAAATGTCGGAAGGACTGGGTGAAGGGAAGAGGCTGAAGTCTTCATCAATGAGAGTAGCAATCTTATCCTCAGGAATCTCTGGTTCTTCCTCTTCTACCTCAATATTGCAGGTGACGACGAAAGACTTTACCTTAAAATCGTAGGCACCGCCAGGAATATTCATGCGAAGGAAAATTCGCTGATCAGGGCACACCTGGGCAGATATGTTGCTGTCAAAGGACTGTGACTGCCATCCCGTTTCAGGGATATAACCGGCCCATGCTCCGGCAGGATTGTAAAAGAAGGGATATCCTACATTCGTGTAAGTCTCTTCTCCGTCCATATTGACATAGTGTTTGTTGAGTGTTCCTGAAACATAATTGACAGAAGCATCGATGGAAGGGATAGCAAATTCGATGGTTACATGGAAGAAACCTCCATTGATAGCCTCTTTAAGGTCGATAGCCGGTGTCTGCAGAAAATGATCCTCGCCGGCAGAGATCGTCAGACAGCCATCGGCCACACTTCCGCCAAATACCTTCCATCCTGCAGGAATCCCTTGTGAAAAGTCAACATCAATTAGCGTTTTCTGTTGTACTTCAGCATGTACTGACAAGCCCACGGCGAGCATGACACATGTGATGAAGGAATAAAGTAAAGTCTTCTTCATAAGCTTTGACATTTTATTGTAATATTGAATTTGTTATATTTGGCTTTTGGATATAGCAAGTCAATGAATTCATGTTATCTTGACAGATATTTCTTGCCGTTTCGTATAAAGATGCCCTTTGAGCGTAATGTGTTGGACGATGAACGCTGTTCGTGAGTTATCTTCCGGCCCTGAATGTCGTAAACCGACTCACGGAGAGGTTGCTGGGGCCTGATATCAGCTATCTTTGTGGCATTCTGTGGCACAATGACTTTTATATCATCAAAGTTGGCCACCTGATACCAATAACTTTGCAGACGCACTACAACCTTGCGTGTAGGACATTTCTCTGCATCAAATGCATAGTTGCGTGTCACATCCTCCCATTTTTTGCCACCACCCACACTTTCACGCTTGAGCCGTGTAGAGGTGTCCACATTGCCTTCCTCATCGACAGGGTAAATGTTAATGTAAAGGTAGTCGCTTGCTGCGTATTTGTGTCGCAAACTCAAAGTGAACCGACCTTCTGCATTGACGCTCAGGTCGATAGGTGGAGTCTGGAGATACGAACTGCTTGACGCTGAAAGGCGACAAGTCTCATCATCACTATATACATGTGCTCCCTTCCATCCTGGCTGGTGAGTGTATTCGCTGGCGATATTACACCATCCGTCCTCAAGTGATTCAGCAACATCTTTTGGGAAGAGGCTAAAATCCTCATAGATTACCTCCTGATCTACTTCTCCCTCTGCATCCTCAACTCCTTCGTAGGGCACCTCCACCTCCACACGGTCACCTCGTGCAGAAACGGCAAAAAGTCGATATCCTTTTTTCCAATAGGAAAAGAGTTGGAACATCTTGTCATCACTCGGCATCGCCTCACCAGAATTAGCACATATGAGACTGTCTTTTGCATCATACACCTCAAAGGCAACAACATTCTTCCATCCACGCACTCTGATCTCATCGTTCTCCTGTGTGGCCTTTCCATCATAATACGCTGTACGCCGTATCTCAGCAGGCTCTCCTTTGACAATGTCGCGTAAAGAGCGATAAAGGTCCACCGTATTGTCTGTAATATACTCAAGCGCCACTTCGGGTTCTGGATAACCAAGATTGTTGATGCGCTTGCGCAGGCTCTCCAACATACTCTCTGTGACGGTTACCTGAGCACTTGTGTAGTCTCCTACGAGAGTATCTACAACACGAGCAAAACCCCACTTTTCAAAGAAAGAATAAAGGTTGGCCTGAGCCGCAATGCAGGCATTGTAGACAAAGTTAAGCATCACCTGGCCCTGACTATAACCAGTATAGTCTTTATTGCGTGCATACTCATACACATCGGGGTAGAATCCTCCAAAATCCTCCTGCCTGTCGGGAGTGCGTCCAAGCACTTCGCCGTAGTAGAGTTGGAGTTGCCAAAATGGTACTAGGCGCACCATCACATCATTATCGTCATTGTAGCCCTTGAAATCGCAGAATGATGCCTTCTTGGCAATAATCTCCGTCCAACCCTTAGAGAAATAATTCTGATACACGGGTAACAACTGCGTATACTGCAGGCGGGAATGTCCTCCAAAGATGGTCTTGGTGACATACTGCGACATGATATTGTTGGTAACCTCAGTGAGCCCCACCCACTTCAAGCCAGGACTGGTCTGGTTGACATGCCCCACCTCATGTGCAGGTCCCCATAAGGCTCTGTCTCCCAGTATGCCATCAGGTTCAAGCATGCTACCCATACTGGCAGCCGGGTAGCCTGTCATATATTGAGTGGCATAGAGTGCGCCAAAACCCCATGTTTCTTGCATATAGAGACGGTTAGTCATCATTCTATCATACTTTTTCAGACCAAGCATTTCCTGCTCGCTCTCCACAAGGCGGTCATAGATACTGATGAGTTCCTCACCTCTGTCGCCTGTATGTTTGCGGAACAGATCTGTCTCTGCTGTGATGTGGGCATACTTTCCCAAAACATCATAGTATTTGTATTGCGCTTTGCTAAGCAATTCAGTCCACCGACCTGCATGCTTTTCAGAGTCGAAGTATCCATTGACCTTGGCGTGGGCAAAATGTATCTTTACGGGGAGCGCAGTGGAATCATTGAGCGTGGATGTATGATAGAGCACATACACGAGTCCACCTTCAGTGATGGCGATACGATTTACCCCTTCCTTCAGGGTGTACTCTTCGCCACTTATCTCGCCTGCAGGCGCAATTCCGATATCTCTCACCTTGAGTTTCAGGGTTTTGCCATGCATATCACCCACAAACACTACTAGCCTTTCGCCCGAATCGACCACGATACCCGTAGGATTGTCCAATAGAGAATAGCGCATCGTACCATTTTGTTCGGCCATCAGTTTAGGATGAGGATAAGCCTTGTATGTATCTACACGGAACTCTCGCTCATACTCGCCCTTGTACATCAGTTCGGCCAGGTTGCGATAATAGTTGTCTGTGCATTTGGCAATGTCGTCCTCCGTGATGTCGCTACGCAATTCGCCACACGCCTTGTCGGTGAATATCTGCGTTACATCGTAGGTGGTATTCTGAGCTCTTGCGATGTTGCAGAGCAGACAAAGAAAGAGGCCAACTATAAGGTGTTGTATTTTCATCAGGCAATGTGTTTCAGAATTTATAGAATGCTCTTACGAAGCCGTACTCCGTTTGCTGGAGCGTGATATTGTTCACATATCCGTTGTTGCCATTAAAGACAGCCTCACCTACCTGACACGCAGCCGTACGCACACGATCAAGCATAGAGAGTGTCGAAGTAAGATAGTACTGCTGACCCTGTATGTCGTTCCAGTTCATCTCTGGCAACTTCATCTTTTCTGAGGCAGGCACTGGAGCAGACATCACAGCATTGTTGAAGGCCTCTATGTTGGCATCGCAGTCGTAGCCCATGATCTTCCTACCGAAACTCTGCAAAACAGCACTAGGTGGAAGTACCCATCCCGTCACATCACCTTGGTTCTTGTCGTCACACCATTTCGCTGCAGGATAGTGCTCAAGTGTGGGATCTACCTTGCGCAATTCCTCCACATTAGCATAGCCATCCGTATCGCTATATGCCTGAGGCCAGTACAGTCCAAACTCAAAGGTGCTATAAGGCAAGGTGGTGTAGTCAGTACTGCACACCCATCCATGTTTGCCTGTCTCATCGACGCTGACCACAACGCCACAGATACCATTGCGGTTATATACATCCCACATATGATATACGGGCAAATCCTCCATTGCAATGCCCCCAATCACATTTTCGTCAGTGGCCCAAGTTGTAATCTCCCCTACTGTCACTTCGCATTCATTCTGGTCCACCTCTACCAGCAGTGTGAGCTGTTTACCACCTTCGATGGTGATGTCACGGTCGGCCACCCATGTGATATCCACATTGCCTCGAGTGGTGATACTCAAGGCGACTTCTCCCTTTTTGATCGTTTGAGGCACGCTAATGATGGCACCGCTCACCTCGTAGCCAGATGCTGGTGTGTCGTAGGTGATTCCCATCACATTAGTCTTGCTGTTTGCCGAAGGGGTGGCTATGCCTGTCTGCATATCCACAACAGCCTCGCTTGCAACATTGACAAGCGAAACCCGGGCATCACTTATAGCCCCCTTAGTGCCGGATTTGGCTCTTGCATGAACAACTACTCGTCCCATGGCATGACCAAACTCAATTGGCACAGATGTGCTCATCTGTCGGTCGGAAGGAGCAATGGTGCGTGATGCCCATAGCAGATCAACCTTTTGGTATTCGCGAGGGTCTTTCAGCGAAAAGGTATCCTGACGCTCTGATACGCAGAAGCTGTAGTCATGCTTGTGTCCTGTAGCATTGGGCGAATAGGGATAGTAGGCATAAATCGTAATGTCTGAACTGTTGTCGACCAATGTGCGTGGCTCCGACACCAATCCGCCAGCACTTTGCATGTATCGGATATTGTCTACGAGGTTGGCTTGGTCTATCGACACAGTGCCCTTGCCACTTCCTATCCACATACCTATACCATCACCTCCTTCAAATCGGCGTGAAGTACCGTCTATGCCGTTGATATTAGCCGTAAGCCATAGTTTCTCACCCTTAGCCGACACCACCTCTGTGTCATTGCAAGCCTGCAAACAGAGAAGGCAAACCACAAGGGTAAATAAATATCGTAGTTGTCTAAGCGTTCTATTCATGGAGAGAGTTGATAATCTTTGTCATTGAGTTAGTCACGCATCAGCGAGAGTGAGAATTGTTGCATGTGAGACTTTCGCAGTTTTACCTGAGGCACCTGGAAGATAAAAGCCGACGATGCATTGTCGAGCATGATGGTGGATTGTCCTTCAGCGATATCCTGGGGAGGAAGTATGCCCTGAAAGTGCAGGGTGGTCCAGTCAAGCGGACAAAATGATACGGTTCCTTTCTTCGAGGGTGTCATCGTAGCATTTCCCAAATCAATGGATACTTCGGTCACCACATTGCTTAGGAGCACCTCGGCCTTGGTTGCATTGATCTTCACATCCGCTGCATCAAAATGGACATCCACGATGGAGAACATATGGTCAAAGCAGAGCTCCACGGTACCCTTGGTAAGCCCTTCCGTATTGACTGCCCTAAGCCAGTCGCTGTGTAGTAGGGAAGCCTTACTTTTCTGCTCAGCATCCACCCTCACGCGCAAATCCTGAGGGTTGAGTGCATCGGCACTATAGGGATAGTAGGCATAGAAGTCCATGGGGCGTCCGTCTGCATCCCAAAGGATGATGTCGTAGGATGTGGCAGGTTGCCATCCTTCTGCAGTCTTCACCCACTTGGCGTTGTGTGCCATGTTGCCGGTTGTTGCAGGTTGGCAGGGCTGGGTCGACCCCATCATGCGTGGCACAGCATAGACGCCTATGGAGTCTCCTATGTGGAATACCTCCATCCCTGCACGGGTTGTCGATGGTTCCTTCACCTCTATGTGTACCTCTCTTGCATTGTCGGGCATGGGGGGAAGTGTCTCTGAACTACATGACCATGCCACAAGTGAGAGCAGACATATCGTTATGTATCGATTAACAGATTTCACTTTTTTATATAGTTCCTTGTTTGGTTATTGTATGCTGATTCTCGTGATGATGTCGCTCATACAAGGGTATGCGATACATGCTACAAGCCTTTCAGACCTGCTATGAATGCATCGGTCTCAGGGGCACTGGGACGCGACATGTTGCTGTCTATCATATTACCCTCGGGATCGATGATGATAAATCGGGGAATCTCCGTGATGCCATAGTCCTTGCAGATGGGCGCACTGGGTCCACCCCACAACTGCAGCCCTGTCATGTTGTCATTTTTTACCATCTTGATCCAAGGTGCCACTGTATTGTCTATAGAGATGCTTACAAACTCGATGTTGCGTCCCTTGTACTTCTGCTCCAGTTTCTGCAGACTAGGTATCTCCTGACGGCAAGGACCACACCAAGTAGCCCAAACATCGATGAAGAGATACTTGCCTTTAAGGTCGTTTAGACTCACGGTCTTGCCGTCCACCGTCTGATAGGGTGCATCGGGTGACAATACAGCCTGACCCTTCATGTAAGACAACCACATGGCCTGCGCTTTCTTCAGTTCCTCATGGTGGTCTGCGTTCTTCACATACTGGTTGTATACATCCTCAAACTTGCCCAAAGAGCCTGCCTGCTTAGCCTCTGTGTAAGAAAGGGCAAACTGATGCATGAGATCCTCCAGGATGACGGGTGTCTTGAAGTACTGGAGCATGTAGTCTATACGCAGTTGCATGATGACATTCCAGTCTCCAATAAAGTTCTCGTCGCTCAGCACACCGATGGCACTCCTTACAAAGCGCTGGTACTTAGTATTCTTCCACAGTTCTGCATCGTCCACATACTGCTTGGCAATATACTCCTTCACGATAGGCAGTGGGTCGTCGTGCTTATAGAGAATGTTGACATAGTTGCCTCCCTTCCAGAAATGCTGTACCGGATAACGAGCCATGATCTCATAGATGTGATACTTGTCGCGTGCTATCTCAAAGGCCTCCTGCTCCTTGCTGAGCTTATACTTCTTGATGGCCTTCGCATCCTGTGCAATGGTATTCTCAACCAGGTCAATATATTCCTTCTCAGGGAGGAGGAAACATGAATCGGCAATGGTCGTATAACTGAAGTCCTGGAGGTACTTGTTCATCTTTACATCACCTCCCTCAAAGTCCAGGTTGAGTTTGATCAGGTTGTACGACTTATGCTCTTTGTCCTCAGGATTGTATGTTAGTTTTATTTGCATGTCCTTGCCAGGTACGATGTATATCTGGTTGCGACTGCTTCCTATGCTAAGGTTGCAATAGGTGGGTTGGTCAACATCGATCTCAAAATTGGCGATACGATTTTCATCGACGGGCTGTGAGTAGCGTATGCTGGTATCACGCAACCTGATGGTTGCCTTGTTGTCCAACGAATATCCTCCAAAATGGACAGAAATCTTAGTTGGCGTAGCCCAAAGAAGTGAAGACATCAAAAGGGCAGATAGTGTCAAACATACTTGTTTCATGATGTGTGAATTATTTTGTTTTTATTATTTCTTTATTAGTTGTTTTTTAGCAGATAATCCGGCCAAGCGCTGATATGATACCACATTACCGTATCTCACTCCTTGCCTGTGAAAGCAAAGCGCGACTTCCAATACCAGCGTGAGGGGCAATGCTCCAACACAAGCTGAAGGCGGGCACTCTGATCAGCAGTTATCGAATTTTTGTAACTGTAGGAGTCCATGACATTGTAGGAAGTGAAATACATGGTGCCAATACCAGGCTTGGTTGACTCGGCATTGTTTTTGAACACACTCTGCGTCAGATTCCAGTAGTAGGGAGTATCATTGCAGTAGTCGGTGTCACCGTCAACCATGTTGGTCGTACCAAGCGATCGGTAGGCCATGGTGGGCAAGAGTCCCAGATGTCGTGCAACGGTAGATGCAAACTCATAGTGATCGGTTTGCTGGTTGGGGTTGATCATATAAGACATGTTGACAAACACGCCTACATCTGTGGCCTTCTGGGGAAAATCCGCATCGATGGTACCGGCCGTCAGACCCGGTATGGGGTGATCGGCGTCATCTATCACATTGGGAGCAGTAGAAATGGAGGAAGACCCTTTCTTGTTGTTGACCACCCACACATTGAAGAAGCGCGTATAGTCGTAGATGAGGTCCTTGTGCTCCATTACATAGGTTGCATATCCCTCGTCGTCGGTGATAGCCGTTTTGGAGTTCACGGTGACGGCATGGTATCCGGGATGCACCAGTTTTGCACCATCGTTGTCATAGAGTGCCGGACGGAAAGTGATATGCGTGTTCCATCCGTTGGGATCGGTAGACGCCTGTCCGGCAAACACCTGGTTGAGGCGCTCTATACACTTGTCGATGTCGTTTTCGGTGATGTTGATCTGAGCCACACCTACCTGTTCTGTGGGGTTGAGCACATGGAAGATGATGGGCACTTCAATGTTTCGCCACATCGTGGTGTCAGGCAGAGGTCTGATGTCTATACATACCTCACTAGAGCAAAGTTCACCAGCCTGAAGATGGAATCGCACGGTGCGTGGCGTTGCATCGGTGGTAGAGAAGGTGAAGTCGGGATATTCGTTGCCCTGGTCGTCGTAGAGTCTTACGAGTCCCTCTGGCAGCATGCTCTGCGGGATGAGTGAGGTGTCGCGCACCACATGAGACACATATATCACGCTGTCGCCATCCATCGTGGGAGTATAGTCGGGCAACTCCAATATATTGTAGGCTTCTGCATAGAAACGCATAGTGGCGCGTCCTGTGGGCAGTAGTGTACGATGATCGGCGCGAAGTTTGATAAACTTGATATTGCCGGCATCCACCTCCGTCTCATAGACATAGTCCAGTTCATTGCCCTCGCAGGAGCACAGTCCCGCGACGAGTGTTGCCATCAGTAGTATCTTGCTTATTATCTTTTTCATTTCGTCACAAAGTCATTTATCCGTAGGGTCCTTAGTCAATGACGCTTCCCCATCCAGGGTTCTGTTCGATGTTGTTGTAGTCCAGTTCCAGTTCGGCAGGTATAGGCAGGGTGTATCTATAATCATTAGGCTCGAGTGTGAATATGTCTGTCTCTGTACCTTTCTTCGAGAATGCCTGGCGCGATATGCTGAGCCTCATGCGCTTCATGTCAATAAAGCGAATACCGTTCTCATAACACAGTTCGCGACGACGCTCTTTAATGATTTCGTCGAGTAAGTGTGCCTTGTCGATAGTTTGGTCGTAACCTGGGATGCGTGCTTGGCGGAATGTTCTAAGCATAGTTTCCGCTTCGTCGGTCTTGCCTTGGTGGCATTTGGCTTCTGCGTTGGTCAGATAGAGTTCGGCCTTACGGTAGATTACCATCAAATCGCTCACTGGTCCCCATTCGCTAACTGCTGGTTTTCGTACGAACATAGCAGGCACACCATCCACATCTCCTGCCACAAACCATGCTTGCAGGCGGATATCAGCAGGATCGTAAAGATTGAAGAGTTCCTCGCTTATCTGCTGTGCATTGTTCTTGCCCCATATGCCCGTGAAAGTATTGCCAATGCGACAGGTGCGCTTGGAGGCTATCCTCAGGCCATAATAGGGATTGTCGGTGGTGTAACTGATGGCATCTGCCTCAAAGTAGCCTCTCAGCATGTTGGGCGAACTCTCAGGCTTGTAGTTCTCTATGGCCTTAGCGGAGTACTTCTCTGCCTTCTCCCAGTCATCGGGCTGTCCGGCATCCGAACCGGCTTTGTAGAGATACAACTCAGCACGAATACAGTCCAGTATATAGGGTGAATACATGAAGTTGAAGTCCTTGCGCTCTGCCTGAAGCGACTCGGCATCTTCTATCTCTCGCAGGATTATGTCATACACCTCCTGCTGTGTCAGGCGTGGCTTAGCCTCCACATCCTCTGTGTCGAGGTTGACGGGCAACCCCAATTCGGCATTGTCGTAGGGAGTAAAAAACTCCATCAGCTTCAGCAAGGTCCATGCTCTCAGACTATGGGCCTCTGCCTTGAGTGAAGCGTAAAGTCTGGGGTCTGGGGTCTGCTCAGGCGTGGGACAGATATGTTTCAGATCATCTATTACTGCGTTCATCATACCTATGGTGCCATATCCATCGCGCCACAGGTTGGTGGCGAGTGACAGACTCTTCCACTCGGCCAACTGGTAGTAATAGTTGTTCATGATGCTCTGGGTGATGTCGCTGTGGTCATTGAAGTGGAGCAGGTTGAGATTGTCCTCATAAAGCGCCAGTTGGGCATTGACATCATTGTAGAGCATGAGCGACAGGGAGGTACTGCCGTAGGTAGGAATAGGGAGCACCGAGTAGGTGTGTCCGGCCCAGAAGGAGAGCAGTTCGGTCTTCACATCGGAGAGTTCCGACACAATGCGCTCATTTTTGGGAATGAGGTTGAGGAACTCACCACATGATGTGAGGCACAGCATCATTGCCACGCCTATCACCGTCTTGGGTTTTATCGTCATTAACTTCATGTTTGTTCTTCGAGATTTTAGATTATATGCCTACACTTACCTGCAACATGAATTTGCGTGAGATGGGATAACTGAATCCTCCAAAACTCTCTGGATCAAGTCCCTTGTAGGGGGAGATGGTGAAGAGGTCGCGCAGGTTGCAATTGAGATTGAGCGAATTCAGATGCATATGACGGCATACTGCTGATGGAAGCGAATAGCTGATGGTGATAGCAGAGCATTTCAGGTAACTTCCATCTTCGAGTTTGCGGTCGAAGTAGTCCGACATCAGCGAGGAGGACGATCCTGAGGTGTTGTAGGCAGGTACATCGGTGACATCACCGGGCTTGCGCCAGCGATACATCTCGAGCGTCAGCACATTCTTAGCTGCCGAACCGATACTGCCCGAATTGCCCGAGGCATAGTATGCTGATGTGATCTGATGGCCCATCATAAGGGCAAAATGGCAACTTACCGTCAGTCGCTTCCAACTGAGCGATGTACCAAATCCTCCGCTGAGCGTGGGGTAACTGCGTCCCAAGGTGCTCTTAAACTTCAGTTTCTCGGTGTCCGATGCCCGGTCCATGTCGATAACCCACTTCCCGTCCTCACGCTGAAATCCTATGGGCACCTCACGGTCTGAGTTGTCCACATAGGCCAAGGTGTGGCCCGTCAGGGGGTCGATACCTGCATAGTGATAGCCTAGCCACGACTTGGTATCAGTGCCTTCCACTGGCTCTGTACGCTCATAGCCCTTGGGTATGTCTGCGATATTCTTGAAGTACGACTCAAGCACCTTGCTGTGGTTGTATCCTGTATTGAAACTAAAACTCCAACCGAAGTCCTTTGTACGGATGATGTTGGCTTGGATATGTGCCTCCACTCCCTCGTTGAGCACCGACGAACTGTTGTATTTTATCGTAGTCAGTCCCACTGAGGCAGGGAGTTTCTTTTGGTCGAGCAGGTCGCGTGTGATGTTGTTGTAGTAGTTGGTGGCCAACTGCAGACGATTGTTGAAGAATCCCATGTCCAGGCCAATGTTGCGGTCTTGCTTCTTCTGCCATTTGATGGATGGGTTTTTGGCACGAATGTAACTGGGTATGGTTTCGCCCAGGAAGTTGGAGGAAATGCTATAGGTGAGCACATTGAAGGGTAAAGCATTGCGATCTATGCTACCCGTGTAGCCATAGGAGATACGCAGGCTCAGCATGCTCAGCCACTTCTCGGTTTTCTTCATGAAGGGTTCATTGGTCATGTTGTAGCGTACCGACACATTCCATAGAGGGGAGAATCGGTTCTTCTTGCCGATGACATTTGCTCCGTCGAGGCGTGCACTGGTGGAGAACACATAACGGTCGTTGATGCTATAACTTGCCTGGGCAAAAAATGAGGCCGAACGGCTCTTCGACTCAGAGCGATTCATGAGATTGCGTATCATCTGTTGCATGTAGGTGGCCTGTTCAGGTCCTATCTCCGGCACACCATATATACCCTTCGAGTCATCGTACTCTGGGAGTAGTGAGTAATTGCTGTGGTTGGAAAATTCTGACATTTCCTGCCCAAGGAAGGCTGACAGATGTTGCTTCTCCTTGATCGTGAGTTCGTATTGCAGTCGATTGCTCCAGGTGAATCCGTCGTTGCGGGTATCTCTGTTGGAGTTTTGTCCGTTGTTGAGGTAGTCGGGTATCTCGCTATAAAGCGAGTTGACCCAAGATGCATTGCGGGAGGTCTCGGTGCCGGGCGTGAGCACTACTTCTGTATTGGTATAGGAGTGGCTGACACTTCCCATGGAGGTGAACTGCAACCCCTTGCATACCTTCCAGTTGAGCGACACAGAGGCATGGCCCGACAGACTATTGACATCCTTATGGTTCAAGCTCATCTCCCGAAGAATGTTATAGTCGTTGACATAGCCGTTTTCCAGCGTGCTCAACTTTGAATAGTAGGAACGGTCGTAGGAATACGAGCCATCCTCATTATAGGGTTGCTCGTATGGATTGGCGTAAGTGGCATAGGAGAGTACATCCGTACCGGCGTAGGTGTCGTCATCTTGTCGGCTATTGATGCTGAGATTGACGCCTAGACGGAGATTCTTTGCAAGGTTGAAGTCAAGGCGCGAGGATAGCGAGATGTTCTGATAGTTGTTCTCTGGTAGCAGTCCCTGACTTTTGCGCAAGCCAATGGAGTTGTAGTATCGTGTCTGTTCCGTACCACCCGACACGGAGACATTGTAGTTCTGCGAGAGTGGTGACCGGAATATCACATCATACCAGTCTGTATTTATCTTTGACAGGCGGGCTATTTCCTCCTCTGCATCCTGACGGCTTATCTTGCCTAGGTCTGCATTGCGAAGGAGTTCAATGACGCGTCCTCCCGAAGCCAGAGTTGGGAAGTCCTCATAGACGGCACGCTCATAGGCAATCTTCTGTTCCGAATCCATCAGGTCGAGTTTCGATTCCGGTGCAGTCTCAAACGACAGGCTGGCACTGGCTCTCACCTGTGTCTTGCCCACATGTCCCTTCTTACGCTCCACAACGATGACACCGTTGGCTGCTTGCGATCCATAAATGGCTGTGGCAGCGGCATCCTTCAGCACCGTGATGCTCTCTATCTCCTCAGGATTGATGTCGTTGAGGTTGCCGTTGAAAATGACGCCATCGACCACCCATGTGGGGTCCATGTTGCCATAGAGAGAGTTGAGACCGCGTATGCGAATCTCGGGCGTGGCACCTGGACGACCAGAGGTGAGTCGTGTACTCACACCAGCCAGTTGGCCTCTTAGGATGTCACCCACCGAGGTAAAACCTTTGTCCGTGATGTCCTTGGCTGTGATGGTCTCCACGGCACCTGTCATGCGTGGTTTGCTGATGGCCTGATAGCCGTTGACCACCAGTTCATTCATATCGTTCAGGCGATCATGCATCACGATGCGGTAGTCCGTCTTGCCAGCTTTTAGGGGTACTCCCTTGACCAGTTTACCCACATAGTAGATGTGCAGGGAGTCGCACGATGACGGGGCTTTGATACTAAAGCGACCCTCTCCATCGGCCACTGCTCCCTGATTGCCTGCCCTCACAGAAGCACCCGCCATTGGCTCGCCTGTGTCGTCAATGATGTAGCCCGTGATAGTGCGTGTTGGGCCGTCCTTGGTGGCAGACTGCCCCGATGTTGTATTTTGCGCCTCAAGCGATACTGAGCCGAGTAGCAATATCGTGGTAGTCAATATAATGGAAAGGAATCTTATCATACGCGCGAATAAAATAATGTGTAATAAATGCAAAGTTAGTGATTTTTTGGCTTAGGCACAAGTAAATAATTATTTTTATATTGATTTTATTTGCCTATGCCTGAATATGGCATCTTTACTCTCAATTATCATTTATTCGCCAACCACCCCCCAAAAAACTTGGACATATTACACAAAATTAGGGCGAAGCATTGTGTTGCTCCGCCCCAATTCCTTATTATTTTGACCTTAGTCTTAAAACCTTGGCTTACTTCATGCGCTGACCTGCTGAAGTGTAAGTCTTACCGTTCTTCACGATGACGATCTTACCGTTCTTCATGTACTTGCCGTCAGCAACGGTTGCTGATACGCCCTTGATGGCTGTCTCGCCGTTGCCGGGCTTAGCCTCGGTAGCGATGCCGTTCTCGTCTGCCGAACCGTTGAACTGATAGGTGTAGGTACCGATCTCTGCGGGTTCGCCATTGACCATGCCGTAAACGGTAATAGTCAACTGATACTTGTTGCCAACATAGAAGGGGATGGGGGCATCGAATGATGCATAAGAGTCAGCATGCATCTCGATCTCGCCTACTGCCAGCTCCTTGCCTACGGTCCAGAAGGTACCCTCGGCATCCTGGCCCATCTTCATCTCGTTGAGTGAGAAGCTTACGCCGATAGCCTTGGGACAGTTCTCGATCTGTACGCGAAGACCCTCAGCCACATCTGCACTTACGAGAGAGTGACCGTTGAGTGTGTACTCGATGCCAATACCACCGATGACGCCACTGTTGGTCTTCTCAAATCCTGCGAAGAGTGAAGGAATGACTGCCATCTCACCAGCGGGCTCTTCATCTGCACCCACTGTAAAGATGCTGGTCATCTCGACATTGTCGCTACCACCGTTCACAATGAACATACCTGCGGGGAGCACCAAGGTGTACTTGCCTGAAGCCAGCTCCTCATTGAGGCTAATGACAATCAGGTTGAGAGGATCGAAGAATCCACCGGTGGTGTTGTCTATGTAGTAGTCTGCCACCTCTATCTTGCTCTCACCTTGCTTGATGTAGGGCTTAACAACATAGTTGTCGCCCATGTCGGTACCCTCGGGGAATACAACCTTGATTTCGGTGCCCTCAACAGCAATTTCTGCATTGAGAGGCTCTGCGGGAACAGGCTTAACGAAGAAGTTCAGACTTGAAAGTGCCTCGTCGTCCTGGCCTTCGAAGGTATTCTTGTAGATAGGTGTGAAACCATCTTCACCATAACCAATTACTTCGCCATAACCAATCTTGCTGATAACGATGGTGTAGGTCTCGTTTGCAGTATAGCGTGAGATGCCGACATCTACGCCATTCTCAAAGTTGGTATAGCCAAAGATAGGATCTTGTGTGCCATCCTTGCCGTAAACCATTCCCTCTACATAGAGTTCGTCTTCGGCATTCATACCTGCGGGCAGAGCCACGCTCACATGGATTGACTTCTGGAGTGCAAGGTCAACCTCTGCACCTTCCTCTACATCGTAGCTGATCTCGGGTACGGGCTGAGAGAAGAGAGCCTTGATGATCTCTTCGTCTACGGGCTCGAAGGTGAAACTTGAACCACCGTCTGTTGCACTTGCGCCGTTGTTCCACTCACCCAGTTCGCCATTTACATCGTTTACATGCGATACGGTGTTAGCGTTACGGGCAAATACCAAGTGACCACTGTTGTTTTCAAAACTCAGCTTGTCTGCCTCGTTGAGTGCAACGCCCTTATAGCGATCGCCTACCAGACCCAGTGCCTGCTCCTCGCCGAGAGCACCGTTGAGGATCACGAGGTTGAAGGGATTACCTGCGAAAGCAAAGATGTTGTTGAGTGTAGTCTCAGCGGGCTTGCTGGTAGCATTGGGGAATTTGCCCGTACTCTCGTTGTAAGCGGGATACTTCGTGCTGCGGATGGTCAGAGTGTACCAGGTAGCATCGTTATAACTCTTCGAGTACTTGAAGGGAGCATCATCTGCCACGGTATAAGTCAGGTTGATGGTCTGGTCTTCCTTTCCAGCCACTACGCTGGTCTTGCCACTCAAGGTTACATAAGCTGCACTGATACCGGTATTTACGGTCTCACCCTCAAGGCAGTTTGCCTTCACCTCGCTCTTCACTACATTACCCTCAGCATCGACTACATTCCAGGTGATGGTTGTCACTGCTATCTGGGCATCAGCCTCAAGTACTGACTTGATGAGGGTCACATCTGCCTCACCTACTTCTACGAGACTCATCTTGTTGCCATCGTCGGCCGAACTCCAACCGTCAATTACCACAAGCTTCTCGTTGTTCATGTTGATGTACTTGCCACTTGCATCGGTGAAATGGAAGAAGAGGGTGCCGTCGCTCTGCTTGCTGAACTCAACAGGACTTGCCTGCAAAATGTTGACAGCCTTACCTGCATTGTTCAGGAAGTGCTGTGCATCTTGGTTCCAGATGTAGAGCTTGCTATCCTTCTCTACGAATACAAACTGCTGCTTGGCATCCTCACCGCTTGTTGCGATGCCAGCTACCTCGGTGCTGGTGAGCTTGCCACCTGCGTATGCCCAGGTACCGCGCTTGCAGGTGAGCTGATATGCCTTGTTGAGCTCGATGGGAGCATACTGGCCGTTGTCCTCAAACTGATCCTTCTCTGCCACATTGTCACCCAGACAACTGATGTTCACATCATCGATGTAGAATTCCGAACCCTTATAGTAGTCCTCTACATATACCGAAGCCTTCTGGCTGGGGCACTCCTCCTTGCTCAGGATGAAGTACTTGGTGATGTTCTCCTCCTTGGACACGGTTACATAGTAGGCATCCTTGCCTTCGGGCTTGTCGAAGCCTACGACTTCCTTCACATTGCCAGATGCATCTACATACTTAGCCTTCACATACATGAAGAGGTAGCTGCCTGCGTTGGGGTTGGTGATCTTGCACTTCACGGTAAACTTACCCTCGCTGTTGGCAGAGAAGTCGAAGGTAGGAGTCTCTATGTAGTCCTTGCTGGACTGCAGACGGGCAAAGCCGCCCAGAGCCTGTACGCCGTGAGCCTTCCAGCCGGGCTGGTTGGTGTACTTGGCGGGCACCATGTCGGTGGTAGCGTCAGAGAGATCGGCAGGGCTGGGGGTGGTAAACTTGCTGAAATCCTCGCTGATGAGAGTCACCATCTCGGGCTCCTCTACGGGCTCCTCCTCCACCTTCACCTCAGACTCACAAGTCACGGTGATAGACTTCAGCTTGAAGGCGGTAGTACCACCGGGCACATACATGCGAAGGCGCACCTTCTGAGAGGGGCATACCTGCGATGAGATGTTGTCGGTGAAGGTAGTCATCTGCCAGCCGTCGGCAGGGATGTAGCCAGCCCAGGGACCTGCAGGATTGTACAGGAAGGGGTAGCCCATGTTCTTCTTCACTTCGGCGCCATTGGCGTCGTTGTAGTACTTGTCAAGGTAGGCCGATACATAGCTCACGCTGGCATCGGCAGCAGGCATGGCAAAGGTCACGGTAGCCTTGAACACTCCGTCTGTCGACACCGACAGATCAATTTCGGGAGTCTCGACATAGTTTCCATCGGCTGCATCCACGGTCAGTACGCCGCCAGATACCGCGCCACCCTGGATGGTGCATCCGCCATTGCCTTTGGAGAAATCAAGGTCGAGCACGGTCCTCGTCTCCGTTTCTGCCAGGGCAAACTGTGCCACAAAAAGCATTACGAAGGTCGAAACCAAACTAAGTAGATTTTTCTTCATAATAATAAAATTATTTAATAAAAAAATTATGGTTTTTCGCAGATTTGAGTAAATCGTTGTTTCGCTCGTACGCGTACGATATAATTATTTGGTCGCAAAATTAAACATTATTTTTACACAATGCAAACTAATTGGCTATTTTTTGAGCATTTGTTTAGCAAAAACATCTACCTTCCAACTTATGTTCGCCGAAACAATCCTCCTACTTTCGTTCTCATCATATTAGGACAAGACACGGCATCCCGTAGAGTGACGCTTGCGTAATGAAGAGGAGCAAGAAATTCGTGGACTTTCGCCTACGGGACGAAAGTAAGTTAAGGAATTTGAAAAAGTGTGGAGAAAAGAGGCGATGATCATCATCCGTTAAGCGCAGGTATTGTCTAAAACACATCTACCTCATCTCCTTTCGAAGACGAGGTAGATGAGGAAGAGTAGTGCAAAGAACAATAGAAAGGGGCAGAGGCAATTCACAATGCACAATTCTTCTGCAGGCAAGCGAAGCGTCACTGCTACGCAGATGCCGAGCGCACAATGCACAGTTGAGGCCACGCATCCCGCTAACTTTTAACTCTTAATTTTGAGGCTACGCCTCGAGCTTGCTCTCGCTCGGGCATATTGATGCAAGCATCATATCCCTCTCGCTTAATCGCAACCTTCAATTTTCAATTCGCGTTCATTACCCAGTCAGCTATATCCCCCTTCTCTCCCACCTCGTCCATCCATTCGGTGGAGAAGCGGAAATTGGCGAGATGCTGTAGCTTGTCGAGTCGTGCCTGCCAGTCGGTGAGTGCATCCTTGTCGGGGAATACCAGTACATCGCGCCCGTGGAGCGGACGGAGCATCTCTGCTGTGAGTGCTCCTTTGTTGCCCACTGCCACCCAGATGAGGTCGGGCCATCGGCACGCACCCACCACAGCATTCTTGGGACTCTCCACGAGGGCTACCATGCCACTCTCCACAAGCAGATGCTCGCCAAAGAGCGCACGGGTGTCAAATGTCAGGCCTTGCTCATACATCCCATCCCTCTGCAGTATCGCTCCGAGCCATACTGTTGCCGGTTTGCGATGCATGAAGCGTTCACTCTCTGGGTGCGTATCATACTCCTGCACCTTGATGTTATGGCATCGCCCCTGAAGGTCAATGCAGGGAAACATCGTGCCTCTCACGAAGGTACGATCCGTGCGCAACCCCAACCCATATCGCTGTGTCACAGCCTTCACCACCTCATAGGGAAACTTCTGCCGTAGGCACACCGACAACGAGTTGTCCATATTGGGAAGGAATTCATCAATCCTCCCCTTGTAATGAGGGTCGGCCACTATCTCCCATGAAGGGAAATCAACATGATAAATATATGCTGGCTTTGGGCGAGAAACCGGCTTGCCGGGCCCTCTCCCTAGGCTTTTGCCGACGGGCAAAATGCAGAGAGCGGGGAGAGAGTCTTTTCCTATTAGATACTCCATCGCCTCCTTGAAACTACATTTCTTCACCTTCATCACCAAGGAGATGGGGCTGTAGGTGACTCCACAACTGTAGCAATGACATTCGTTTCTTTTACCACCTACAACCATGCTTGCGGTTTTCTCGGAATGGCTGATACAGAGGCAGAACTTATACCTGCCTCTGCTCACCATATTTATCTCCAAGCCCTTTGCCACTTCCTCAATGTCCTTGGCATTCGCCTCGTCTATCTGCTTTTGAGAGTAAATCATATTTCGCTCTTAAACATGACTTTGAATAACTTCTGATTGGATATATTGACAAATTTTGCTCCCCATTTCTCTAGTTGCTCTATGAAGTTATTACGCCCATATCGGTTTGTCACACCATCCTCATTGCAATACTTGTGATATTCATCATATATCTTTTTTACTGCCATTCTGCCTTCTTCAACAATTACGAGTCTCTCTTCACAGAAACGAAGTGCACTGTTAGTACTCAGCTTGTATTTTTCAAGCGACATGTTGCAAGCAGAACTCTCCGTAAAGGCATGATTCATCACAAGTCGCTTCAGTCCTTCAAGCACCCAGTTGAGTATGCCTGGCAATTCCTCACAAAGCTTATCCTTAAGGCGTACATCGCGCTCCTCCTCCTTGATAGTGACATCAAAAGGCATCACAATCCAACGGCGGAAGAAGCCGAGAGTGGCCTCTGATCTGGGCAACTGATTGTAGCTTGATATGAGCTTGCCATAGTTGGTAATGAGCTTGGGGTCTTTGTAAAGTGTCTTTACCATTACTGGCTCACCCGAAACCACATTCTTCAGGATGGAGTAAGATACATTCTGGCCATTCTCCTGCGCGATATTGGCTAGCTTGCCTTCTATCAGCGATCGGTGGTTGTCGTCGGTGGTCAGCTTCTCAAGGTCTACGCTACTTACATTCTCACGCCCCAAGAGTTCACGCATGATGTCGGTAGTCACAGACTTTCCATTAGATCCACCTCCATAGAGCACCAGCATCTTCTCCATCTTAAGGTTGGTGGTGAAGCAGTAGCCCATGTATTCTGCCAACAGCATCTGTGATTGCTCCTCGGGCAACACTTGATCCAAGAACTGGTGCCATTTGCGGCATTGAGCCATAGGCAGATAATGATAAGGCAAGACATATGTAAAGAAATCCTCACGGTCGTGAGTTCTCAACTGAACCTCCCCCTGACTATCTACCACCAAGGTGCCGTTCTGCATGTTCACCCACACCTCACCCTGTGGCACGAACAACTGGCGGTCACGCGCCACCATGAATCCCACACGCTCATACACCTTGTTCATGAAGTCGGGATCCTGCAGATAAATGTCCGTCAGACCTGCCTTCTTACAGCAATCGTTCACGAAGTCGTAGTAGACCTGAGTGCGTATCTGCACCCAGTGAGTGCCTACAAATACATGCAGCGCCTGCTTCGACATCGCTTTCTGCGAATATTCCACCGCTGTGATATTACCATCGGAAGCCTCCACCACCAGTGGACTAAGCAGATCACAAAGCGAGGCCCAAGCCCCTTTCCTAGTCTTTGATGCCTCTACTATGGCCTCTATTGTTTCACTCTTATCGGGCACCATGTCCACAAAGCTTGCCAACCGTCTGCCTACCACAGTTCTCGCTCTCTCTTCCTTCTGCTCTTCCAGAGCCTCTATGTCTTTTGTAATAAAATCTTCCATATCAGTTATAGCCCTTCTCCCCGCTCTCCCCCAAGGGGGGCGAGTGCCCGGCAAAGCCGGAGCGAATGGGGATATGGGTGTTATGTTATACAATTCACTTTCTTATAAAAAAGTATGCCGCGCCACAGCGCGCCCGGCATCAGCTTTGCTGTGACGCTTCGCTCCAAAGGGGCAGAAGAAGCATACTTCAAACCTTAACTATGAATATCACATCACCTCTTTTCTATTTGCTATGTAGCTCCTCCCAAGGCAGGCGTGTAGTGTCATTCGCTCAACGCTCATCGCTCCACTTTCAACGCCCACCCAG
>JAZQQX010000008.1:0-82507 GCA_045629325.1 Bacteroidaceae bacterium
CCCTCGTTGAGTTTGCCCTGCATGTACTCTTCCCAAATAGAATAAATGGTTGTATTCTCGTCCTTCTTGCCTTGGTATATGTCTTGGAGTTTGCGAAGTGAGAAGATATTAGTGTCGATCAACTCATTTACAAGTTGGCGAATCTTCTCCATTTGATTTTTCATCTCGTCACGTTCTGCCAACTGAACACGTCGTCCAGTTTTCTCATATTCACAGACGTCCAACCAATCTTGTAAGGTATATGCTCTTCCTAATCGAAGGAAAGCCTTCTGCCCTCCGTGGCAAACGCGCACGGCAACAGGAATAGGCTGACTGTAATCGCCAGCCTTACGAATATCAAGAGTCAAAGACCCATATACACTACCATTGGATGACGTGAATTTGGCGAGACACTTGTCGCCTCTGGTACTGGATTTCTGCTTTTTTGCAGTATCTTTTGCGTTTTGTTCTGCTTTTTGTGACTTCATATTGCCTTATACTTCCGTATTTATCAAAGGTCTCGGTGATCTTTTGGTGACCTTCAGGTGACCTTCTAAAATGAAAACTGGTGCAAAGTTAGGCAATTTTCTGCAATCTACAAAATAAAATAGACACTGATTTTCAGTGTTTTATGATTTATTAAAATTTCGTGAAATATAATGCAAATAGACTCATAATCTGGAGGTCCTAGGTTCAAGCCCTAGCTGGTCCACAAAAGAAAAAACAAGGCACTTACGGACAATCGTAAGTGCCTTGTTCTTGTTATTGCGTAAACAATGCGTAGACATTACTCATCTGCCCCTGCAAACTTGTTCATGCCACGAATCATGTGACGGAGAGAGCCCATGAGTTCCTGGCTCTCTTGCAGGATGTGGATGGTGAGAAGGAGGGTGTTGAGTTGGGCTGTCTCGTCTTGCATGCTATCCAAGGCACGCTTACGGTCCTGGGAGATGCGTTGCTGTACGGCGGTACAGTCCTCACGGAGCACCTCGGCATGGGTGAAGTCGCCCGACTCAAGCATCTGCAAAGCCCTGTCATAGAGTCTCAGTACGGACTCCCTTGCATCGATGAAGCGCTCATGGTAAGCTTCGGGAAGGGGCGAGAAACTGTTGCCCACATGCTCACGCAGCGGTTCGTTGATGCGCTTCAGGCTATAGAGCATCTGCTGACAGGAGTTGATGCCGAGGAAGTACCAGGTGTTGCGACTGATCATCTGCATGGAGTCGAGGCGCTGCATGGTCACGATCTCCTGCTTGCGCTGACGTTTGAGCGTGTTGCGCTCTTCCTCGATGAGCGATGAGGCCCGCTTGATGGGCTGGTATTGTTCGTGGAGGAAGGCATCGGTCATGGTACCGTAGGTGTCGATGACGAACCTCAGGCGAGCGGCGTTGCCATTGCGTATGTGCTCGCAGAGGAGGCCCCAGATGATGGCCTTGTCCTTGCTCTTGAGGATCTGCGTGAAGAGGGAGTCGGATTTCGACGATGACGATAACGATGACGATGACTTCAGATTACTGCGAACGAGCAGGTAGATGGCCAGGAAGATGGCCAGAGCCATGGCGAAGTAGCTACCGAAGTACATCGCACCAGTCAGGAAGAAACAGAAGATGAAGGCTGCACCTGCCGTGATGAACCAACCTCCGATGACGCTCAGCACACCCGTGATGCGGAACACGGCCGACTCACGGCTCCAGGCACGGTCGGCCAGCGAGGTACCCATGGCCACCATGAAGGTGACGTAGGTCGTGGAGAGGGGCAGCTTGAGGCTTGTGCCAATGGCTACGAGCAGTCCGGCCAGCACCAGGTTGACAGCGGCACGGATGAGGTCGAAGGCGGCGCCCTGCTCCAGCTTCATCTCCTCGCTGTTGAAGCGGGTGTCGATCCAGTGCAGAAGGCTGTCGGGCATGATCTTGGCCACGAACTTCGAGGTGGCGTTGCTGTTGCGCACCAGTGAGCGAGCCACGGGTGACGAACCGAACATCTCATCGCCCTCGTCCTGACGACTGAGGTCAACGCTGGTCTTTACCACGTTCTGCGCCTTCTTCGAGAAGATGAGCGAGAGCACCATCACCACACCGGCAAGGACGAGGAAGATGGTGGGCGTGTGGGCGCTGTCCATCAACGAACGCATCAGGAAGGTGTCGGGATCGCCAGTGCCGTTTGCCACGTAATCTTGGTATGCCTCCAATCCGGTCAGGGGCACACCGACGAAGTTCACCAGGTCATTGCCAGCGAAAGCCATGGCGAGAGCAAAGGTGCCGAGGAGTACGACGAACTTCAGCACAGGAAGTTTGAGGGCACTCAATGCCGTCATGATGATGCTAAATATCAGTACACCGCCACCAAGGATGTACCATGTGTTTGCATTTATCAGTTCCTTGAGTTCAGGCGACATGAACGAACTGCCTTTCAGTCCGTTGATGAGCAAGAACCAGATGATACTCGTCACAGCAATACCCGAGAAGATACCAATCTTCAGCGAACTGCTGGTCAGGCCTCCCATGTTGCCATTGTAGGCCGTAGTCTTGCCATTCACGCGATAGGTAAAGGTGAAGACCATACGGCTTACCCACATCACCACCATACCCACCACGAAGGCGATGGCTACGGAGAGGAAGATACCCATGATGACGCTTATAGCCTTCTCTGTATTAAGCAGATCGCCAAGGCGGAGAAGAGTACCGTCAGTCGAAGTTATCCCATGTGCCAATTTCAGGACAGCAACTGCAAAGGCACCACCCAACAGCTCGAACACCATGCTTACCGTGGTGGATGTTGGCATGCCAAGCGTGTTGAAGATGTCGAGCAGGATGACATCCGTCACCATGACCGCCAGGAACACACACATCACCTCGTAGAAAGTGAAGTGCTCGGGCGTCATGATGCCAAGCCTGGCCACATCCATCATACCATTACTCATGGCAGCTCCGGCAAACACGCCCACAGCCGCGATAAACACTATCGTGCGAAAATTTGCCACCTTGGCTCCGATGGCCGAGTTGAGGAAGTTCACCGCATCATTGCTGACGCCAACCACAAGGTCGAACACCGCCAGCACACAAAGGAATATGACGATTCCAAGAAAGATTGTATTCATTGTTTTGGGGTTTTAGGGTTTTTAGGGGGCCCAACGGAAAAGTGCCGGGAACGGTGGCTATGGGGGGGCCAACGGAAAAGTGCCGGGAACGGGGGCTTGAGGCCTATAATGCAAAACACATCAGAAGGCCTATAAAAAGGATAATCACCGTCAAGCGGAAATAATCGTAGTACCGCTGAATCTTCATTGCTTTTTCTTTGTTCATAACTTTACTGTTTTGAAAATCTGCCGCAAAGGTCACGAATGGCTGTTACAGAGTGTTTGCAAAGTTGTTTCATTAGTGTTACAGAAAGCGTTGTAACAACATCTTCATACGGTTGTAACAGGTTTGTAACATCTTCGTAATAATTTTGCAACATAATTATGAATTGTGCATTATGAATTATGAATTAATCTCTACTCTCCTGTCCCTGCTGGGCTCACTCGGTCTGTTCCTCTTCGGTATGAAGACCATGAGCGAGGGACTGGAAAAGTTTGCGGGCGATCGTCTGCGTAGCATCTTGGCAGCCATGACGAAGAATCGCTTTATGGGTGTGCTGACGGGCATCATCGTCACGGCGCTCATCCAGTCCTCCTCTGCCACGACAGTCATGGTGGTGTCGTTTGTCAATGCCGGACTGATGACGCTGGCCCAGGCCATCGGAGTCATCATGGGAGCCAATGTCGGTACTACCGTGACGGCATGGACCATCTCCGCCATCGGCTTCAAGGTCAACATCGCCGCCCTGGCCCTGCCCCTGCTCGCATTCGGTATTCCCCTCATATTCAGCAAGCAAAACAAGCGTAAGTCGGTGGGTGAATTCATCTTCGGCTTTGCCTTCCTCTTCATGGGTCTCAACTTCCTGCAGCAGGCAGCCACCGATCTCGACATCGGTTCCATGGTGGCCGCCATGCTCGCCAAGGTGGCCGACGGAGGCTTCTTCACCATCATCCTCTTCGTCATCGTCGGTGCACTCGTCACCATGGTCGTACAGGCCTCTGCCGCCACGATGGCCATCACGCTGATGCTCTTCGACATGCACATCCCCGGCTTCGGACTCGAACAGGCTGCCGCCCTCGCCATGGGCCAGAACATCGGTACCACCATCACCGCCCTCATGGCCTCGATGACCGCTGGCACGCAGGCACGCCGTGCCGCCCTGGCCCACATGTTCTTCAATGTCTTCGGTGTAGTCGTTGTGTTGCTCATGTTCTATCCATTCTGCAATGCAGTCAGCTGGCTTGTAGAGGATGTGATGATGGCTGGCAACAATGACTTGTTCAAGCTCTCTATGTTCCACACCGCCTTCAATATCTTCAACACCTTATTACTTATAGGCTTTGTGAAGCAGATTGAAAACTTCGTCTGCCGCGTGCTTCCCCTCAAAGAGGAGGTGGAGGAATACGGTCTCAAATATATCTCGGGAGGTCTCTTCTCAACTGCCGAACTTTCTATACTTCAGGCACGCAAGGAGATCGTTCACTTTGCCGAACGCTGTCAGAAATCATTCAACTATGTGCTCTCCATGCGTAGTTATGATGACGATTACAACGATGATAGTTTTAAGGAATGCTTCGCCAAGGTTGAAAAATACGAAGGCATCACCGACAATATGGAGTATGAGATAGCCCACTACTTGCAGAAGGTGAGCGAAGGTCGTCTCTCTGACGATGCCAAGCGACAGGTACAGCGTATGCTTCGCGAGGTGGATGACCTGGAGAGCATTGGCGACTGCTGTTTTTCACTGGCACGCACCCTCAGTCGCAAACAAGAAAACTGTCCAGAGCCTTTCAACCCCGAACAGTTTGAACAGACACTTCGCATGGAGCACCTCGTGAGCGAAGCTCTCACACTTATGACCGATACACTCCAGCAACCTGAAGGTGAGGGTCACGACATCACTCGTAGTTATGCCATCGAGAATGAAATAAATACCCTACGCACACAAGTTCGCAACGACAACCTCCAAAGCATTGCTACAGGTCAGTACGACTACAAGCTCGGTGCCTTCTACATAGACTACATCAACGGTCTCGAGAAACTCGGTGACTATATCCTCAATGTAGTGCAGTGCAAAGCAAGGCAGACGAGAGCATAAAAATGATATGACTCCCGAGAAATCTTGTCTGACTTTCGGGAGTCATACCAATCAAAGCAGTACGAAACTTTTTATTGCTGGTTAGATTTCTGATCTACCCAAATGAGGTTGCTTGTGTTATAACCTCGGCGTTGAGCTTCTTGGAGGAGGATGTTGCGGGTGTCCTGGGGCATTTGAGGAGAACGGGAGAGCAACCATAGATATTTGTCGCTTTCGCCTCCTATAAGGGCATAGGAATAGTCGGGAGCAAGCATCATCACTCGGTAGTCGGAGTAGAAGGGACCCCAGAAAGATACCCGTAGGAGACCGGGAGTGCTTGTGACTTTGCCTTTACCTTCTGATGTCTTCCACTTGTCCTTTTTGAGCCCTTGGTTGATCACTTTGACCCGCCCGTTGTCCCCGATAGCATACATCGTGGTGACCTGTTGCATATCGCGTTCGAACTTATGGTCGAAGCGGGCAATCTCGTACCATCTTCCCATGAAACGGTTGAGATCAAGGGACTTCACCGTAGAGTTGTCAACGGTTGAAGCCGTAGTACACGACACGAAACTGAGACAGAACGCGGTGAGAACGGCAAGGAGCAAGATTACGCTGAAACTACAACCTCTCCGCTTATATTCTTCACGGAACTGTGATTTCGGTGCACCACACTGGGGGCAGGTTTCGGGAGCATTGTCTCCCTGGTGTGTATAGCCACACACCTTGCAAATCCATTTTGCCATGACTGTACCTTAATAAGATTAATAATGTATCGACCAACACATTGCATGCTGGTAAGCACAAAGGTACGGTAAAAGCAAAGAACTGGTAGCCTTCCGTTTGTGTATTTGCTTATGTCAGAACATAGCTTTACTAATAATAAGCTCTTCGTTTAGTCATCATCGTCGTCGTCATCATCATCATCCCAATCATCATCATCGTCGTCATCTTCTTCTGGAAAAGAGATGGAACGAGGTTCTTCCATCTCGTCAACATCTACGATGATGCCTTGCTCCTGGCTGGGAAGGACAGAAGCCTGGCACCTCGTGAAAAGATTGAATATGTTGTACAGCTTCCTCATAGTGTTATTTTAAAATTTGATCATTAGCTCGGCTACGAGTTTGTCCTGTTCACTCTCCTTGGGAGTTCCGTGGTTTGCGCCATAAGGGTTCCTCCGTAGCATATAAGGAACGATAAAACACTCCATTTTACCTTATTCATAAAACTCCATCACTTCGAGGATTTGGTTCGCTCTCGAAATAACGGTGCAAAAGTCGATAATAGTTGCTACAGGCTTATTGCAAGGATGTTAAAATTCGATGAAACCGGGTGAAAGTGTTACATTGTTGTTAAAGTTTTGTATGGCGAAGTATGAATTGAATCGTATTTAAATGGAATTTACTATATTTGCAACCAAATAGCAGTAAATGGTAAATTGTAAATGAGCAAGCGTATTCTTATCGTCGATGACGAACCTGATATCTGTGAGATTCTTCGTTTCAATCTTGAGATGGAGGGATATGAGGTGGAGACAGAAGAAGCCCCCCTCCCGCTCCCCCGAGGGGGAGGGCCCATGCCAGATCTGATTCTGCTTGATGTGATGATGACTCCCAAGTCGGGATTTGAATGGGCAAAGGAACTGAAGAGCAACCCGCGCACTGCCTATATTCCTATTATCTTCTGTACTGCAAAGACAATGGAGGAGGACCTTCTGCAAGGCTTTGCTCTTGGTAGCGATGACTACATCTGTAAGCCTTTTCGCATAAGCGAGGTTAAGGCAAGAGTAAAAGCAGTGCTGAAAAGGGCGGCCCCCTCCCGACCTTCCCGGGGGGAGGAGATGAAAGTCACAGATGTTCAAGAGAAAGAGAACTCTGTCACATACGAAAGTATAAAGTTAGACCTTGACCGCAAGGAATGTTTCATTGATGGGCAGGAAGTAGTGTTCACGAAACTTGAATTTGAAGTGTTTGCCCTGTTGCTCTCCAAACCTGGACAAGTCTTTTCGCGAGAAAAGATTTTGAGTACCGTATGGCCAAGCGACACTATCGTGCTCGACCGTACCGTGGATGTCAACATCACTCGCATACGCAAGAAAATAGGGCGTTATGGAGAATACCTACGCACAAAATTTGGGTATGGATACTTCTTCAATTCATAATTCATAATTCACAATGCATAATGCACAATGCGTACGCGACTGACCAACAAGCTATTCATCACTGCTACCATTCTGATAGCCGTTTTCACGCTCTTTTTCGGAATTTACGAATACAGGCGTGAGCATGCTTTTCGTGTGGATATTCTACATTCGCAGTTGCAACTGAACAACTACCACTACTTGGGAGGACAAGGAGAAAGGGGAATACGCGTCACCGTTATCGACACCCTTGGCAATGTTCTTTCTGATACGGAAGAAGCAGATGCCAGTCGCATGGGCAATCACTTGCAACGAGAAGAAATACAAGAGGCACTTACAAGTGGCAGTGGCTACGCTATCAAACGAGCATCGGAAACCAATGGTGAGAAATACTTTTATTCTGCCACTCGTTTTGACGACAAAATAGTTCGTTCCTCTGTACCTTATTCTGCCGAACTCACCTCTTCACTCGAGCACGATTACACCTTTTTCTATTATACCGCTGGCATACTTGCACTCATAGCTACTGCTATGTATTTCCGTCGTCGCTACGAACATAGTGAGCAGGAAAAACAGCGTATCAAACGACAGCTGACCGAGAATGCAGCTCATGAACTGAAAACTCCTGCTGCTACCATCGAAGGCTACCTGGAAACGCTCGTCAGCAATCCTTCGATGCCCGAAGACAAACGGCAAAACTTCATTGAGCGCTGCCATGCACAAAGCCACCGTATGAGTCGTCTGCTCGCAGATATGAGTACGCTCACCCGTCTGGATGAAGCACATATCACTCGCCCACAAACACAGATTGACGCTGCACAAATCCTCCATCAGATAGAAGAAGAGACGGCAATGTATTTCCGTGAGAAGAATATACAATTGCGATTGAACATTCCTCAAACGCTACCCATGACTGGAGATGCAGCACTCATATACTCGCTTTTCCGCAACATCTTCAGCAACACCCTCGCTTACGCAACCGATGCAACTTACTTTAAGGTACAAGTCAAAGCTTCAGCAGGCAAGTATCTCTTCACATTCATAGACAATGGCCCTGGAGTTCCCAACGAACATTTGGCCCACATCTTCGAACGGTTCTACCGCATAGACAAAGGCCGTTCACGCCGTTTAGGCGGTACAGGACTTGGTCTTGCCATAGTCAAGAACATTGCCCTTCAGTACGGAGGTTCAGTTACAGCCTCACAAACTCCCGGAGGAGGCTTGACAATAGAGATTGAACTTGTAGTATAGGACGCAAGCGCCTCAAACGAGACGCTTGCTTATTACAATGTTCAATATAACATTTACTGGAGGAAAGTAGAAAAGGGGATTAGCAATACTACAGACCCGCAAAATATGTCTTTAAGGCTTCTACATATTTTTGCATGGCTTCACGACCAGCATCAGTCATTTTGCAGATGGTTCGAGGCTTGGTTCCCGAACCGTCCGTTTCTTTCGTTATGTAGCCAGCTGAAGTCAGCTTGTCCAACTGTACGCTGAGGTTGCCCGCCGTTGATTCCGTCTTCTCCTTCAGATAGACAAAGTCGGCCTCCTCAATGGTCAACAGTATGGACATGATGGCAAGTCGGAGCTGACTATGAAGTAATGGATCCAGTTCTTGCATCATGCGACATTGTTCTTGTTGATATTACCCTTATGAGCTTCTTTGTTGATAATGAATCCTGGAATTACCAAAGAAAAGAATGAAAGCAAGGCAAAAATGAAATTGTAGTTATTAGTCATCGTCTGGTTAATGAACAGATCCGACAACATCATGAGACACATTCCCATCGGAAG
The DNA here is from genome assembly GCA_045629325.1 of Bacteroidaceae bacterium. Taxonomy (GTDB): domain Bacteria; phylum Bacteroidota; class Bacteroidia; order Bacteroidales; family Bacteroidaceae; genus Physcousia. The sequence goes on from JAZQQX010000008.1 coordinate 9,071, forward strand.
TCCAATATAATAATTGATTTTGTGGATCTTGAGCATCAAACATGTAAGATAGGCTCCAACCATAGGCATAAATGCACCAATGAAGTACATACCTATCCATGCTCTTGGTTCGTTGAAACGCAATACAAGAATTATAGCTGGATATGACAAAAGAATAGTACCTATACCTTTCCATACAAGTTGTAGATTCTCCTCGATGTAAGTTTTTACTTGTGGCTGAACATTCTTGCGAGCTTGTCTTTGGTTGATGTATTGGTACAAATAACCAAGCATAGGTATGGCAAAGTAGCCCCACATCCACATTCCGTTGCCAGTGAACTGTATCCCCAATCCTATTACGATAGCAACCACCATCATGATGACTCCCCAAACGATGAATGGTTTGCCACTTCCAACTGCAATTCTATTCTTTGTTTGCTGTATCATCTGCGAGATGAGTTCGAGACTCTCCTTCTCAGAAATCTTCTTTTCTTCCATTGTTACTTCTTTGTTTGCGACACACCTTATATAACTTTAGTAATATTTACAGCGTGCCAGGTTTGTTATTTGGTTTATTTTGTAAACCATTTCGGTAAAAAGAGAAGCAAGGAGGTCGACTCTCGCTTGCTTTAAGCTAGCATGGTACTCTTCTCACACTAATGATTCTGAGCACAAAGTTAAGTAAGTTTATTTTATAAACCAAATTATGCGCAAGAAAAATGACGACTTTTAACATTAGTTTACAAAATAAACCAAAAAGCATCTCATTACCGAGATGCTTTGTAGAGTTTATAAGAAAGATTAAAATATACGCTGTGAGAGGCGAAGCTCTAAGACGGGGAAAGCACGGAGTTTGGATGCAATATCCACATAGCGCTGTATGCGTCCGTTGATGCGTGTAAGGTCGCGCATAAGATCAACACCATCGTGCGTGACAATCTGCGGTCTGCCACCCCACATCATCACACCGGCATCTATACCAATCTGGGTTCGGCCATCCTTGCTCAACGCACCGGAATAACCAACTCCGACATAGGGGCGTATCTTATTCACAATAGCATCGACCTTGACCATATTGTCGTCGTTGGGAAGCATACGATAAGCTTCGCCTGCGTGATAAACGAGTTCGCCTTCATGATAGCGCACGCTACCTCGTTCATGTACAAGCACCCTCTCAAGATAGGTTGGGCTATCCTCATCGAGGTCGTCCATAAGAACATTGTGGTCCCAGAGTATGTCGTGAGGTGCGTAATAGTCCTCCTTGAAATATCCTACCGTCATAGCCATTGTACCATAGGTATGAAAACGACCCTTGATACGAGGATCAAAGTCAAAATCATCAATGATAGGCTCATCGTTCTCACATCTCCAATACATATCGTTGTACATATTGAGCGTAAAGAGCGAAACGGTAGACTCGTTGGTGTTGTGTGCTTTGGCTATACGCTTTTTTCCTGCATAGAAACCTGCCGTAGCATGCCAATGCTTATTGCGCAAAGGAGTAACATCGACAAGAAACTTGAAGTTGTTGAAAGAAGGCGTACCCATCATGTCAACATGATCAGCCACCTCATTGCCGGTAAAGCCCCTGAGAAGTTCCTGTAATCGTTTGAAATGTTCACGGTTGACAGAAGAAGAGGCATCACCCAACAGTTCTACACCAAACTGCGTTTTATACTCAAAGCGAGGCATAAAGGTGGCTCCTGTACGAAGACGGAGATAATCACCCGCAGGCATAGATAGATCAAAACCGACACCCGTTGAACCTGCTGTAACAGAGAGGTCAAGGTGACGGAACACGCCTGCGTTCTCCTGGGCATTACCCAAGAGAGCACAGCATGCGAAAAAGGCGTATAGGAATATTCTTTTCATACTATTTTACATTGCCCACCTTGATGAGGTACTCGGCAATCTGAACCGCATTGAGAGCAGCTCCCTTCTTAATCTGGTCGCTGACGAGCCAGAAGGTAAGACCATTGGGATTAGCAAGATCCTTGCGGATACGACCTACATACACATCATCGCAATTCTCATGGAAGAGAGGCATAGGATAAACCTTGTTCTGGGGATCGTCCTCGAGCTGAAGACCATTGCCGTTCTTGATTGCCTCCTTGAACTGCTCTACGCTAACAGGTTCAGCAGTTTCTGCCCAGATGGCTTCGCTATGACAACGAAGTGAAGGCACGCGAACACACATAGCACTAACCTCGCAATCAGTGTGCATAATCTTCTTGGTCTCATTGTACATCTTCATCTCCTCCTTGGTGTAACCATTATCGGTGAAGACATCAATCTGAGGAATCACATTGAAGGCCAACTGGTAAGCAAACTTATCCACTGTGGGCTTCTCGCCTGCCAACACTTGGCGATACTGCTCATAGAGCTCAGCCATAGCAGCAGCACCGGCACCGCTGGCAGCCTGATAACTGCTTACATGAATACGCTTGATGTGACTGATATTCTCCAATGCCTGGAGGGCAACTACCATCATGATGGTGGTACAGTTGGGGTTAGCAATGATATTGCGAGGACGATTGAGTGCATCCTCGGCGTTGCACTCGGGTACTACGAGAGGTACATCCTGATCCATACGGAAGGCGCTACTATTGTCGATCATCACAGCTCCATACTTAGTGATGGTCTCCGCAAACTCCTTGGAAGTGCCACCACCAGCACTGGTAAACGCAATGTCTACTCCCTTGAAGTCATCGTTATGCTGAAGAAGCTTCACTTCAATCTCTTTACCACGGAAGGTGTACTTGCGACCCGCACTACGCTCGCTTCCAAAAAGGAGCAGTTCGTCAATGGGGAAATTTCTCTCGTCGAGCACACGCAAGAATTCCTGTCCTACGGCACCACTTGCACCTACAATTGCAACTTTCATACGCTATTGAATTTTTTTTTGATGTGTCACTGCCACATTCTTATAGGCAGTCTGTCTTTAGTTGATATTTTCTTTTATGCTTTGTTTCGGTTGCAAATTTAATAAATTATTATAAATAAGGTGGTGTGATACTCATAATTTCAGCAAAAATAGCTATCTTTGTACGCAAATTAGCATAGAAGTATGCTTTTTCGGTGCACTTTGTTGCACTAAAACATACTTTTCGCGAACATTGGTATGTGTCAAACTACGCTACCACAAACAAGCACGGCAGCTCACTTTACATGATAAGCACACTCTACATAAGCAATCCTCTCGTAACCGACCCTACCTGGATTTTCTTCCTGGTACTGATGGTTATATTGTGTGCTCCCATCTTGCTTCGCCGGTTGCACATTCCCCATATCATCGGACTTATCTTGGCCGGAATAGTATTAGGCCAGTACGGACTGAACATTTTGGAGCGTGACAACTCCTTTGAACTCTTCGGGCAAGTGGGCATATACTTCATCATGTTCCTTGCCGCATTGGAGTTGGACATGGGAAGCGTCATGCGATATGGCAGGGCAGGATTACGATTTGGAGTGCTGACCTTTGTCATTCCATTCGTGCTCGGCACCCTTTCCTCACGCCTCCTGCTCGACTATGCCTGGCCCACCTGCCTGATGCTCGGTTCGCTTTTCTCATCCCACACCTTAGTGGCCTACCCTATCGTGGGGCGATATGGTATGGGAAAGCACCGAACCGTTGTTATATCTGTGGTTGCAACAGCTTTCACCACTTTTCTGTCATTGTTAGCGCTGGCTTTGGTCGTAGGCAGTCAAACACCCAATGCTGACGGTTTATATTGGGTTCTCTTTGCAGTGAAATGTGCTGTTTATGGCTTCATCATCATCTTTTTCTATCCAAGAATAGGACGCTGGTTCTTACGCAAGTATGATGACCCCGTAGCACAGTTCATCTTCGTGCTTTCCTTGGTATTCCTAAGTGCCGCACTTGCTGAACTTGCCGGACTGGAAGGCATCTTGGGTGCATTCTTGGCAGGATTGGCCGTCAATCGCCTTATTCCCCACACCTCGCCACTCATGAACAGACTTGAGTTCGTTGGCAATGCACTATTCATCCCCTATTTCCTCATTGGTGTCGGCATGATCATCAATGTGCGTGTACTTCTCAGCGACTTTAGTACCATCAAGGTGGTTGGTGTAGTGGTAGCAACAGCCATATTGACCAAGTGGATAGCAGCATGGGTGATGAATATCGGGAAAAACGGTTCACCTGCTTCTCGCACACTGATGTTTGGTCTTAGCAATGCGCATGCTGCAGGAGCCTTGGCTATTGTCATGATAGGCACTACGCCAGAGGTGAATCTCATGGATAGTTCGATACTGAATGCCGTAGTGATGCTCATTCTTTTCTCTTGCATCGTAAGCAGTTTTGCCACCAACCGTGGCGCGCTGAAGTTGGCTCTCTCCGACACCGAACTACAGGAAAACCGAGGATCGTACCACGGCAAGTGCCTTATCACCTATGACCATCAGGAGACGGTGGATGTATTGACCCAGTTGGCTATCATGATCCGCAATCCCTTTGTGCCCGACAGTCTTATGGGTTTGAGCGTAACCTTCGACAACGAGAGCGAAGGTAACAAGTCAACTGACAGCAAGGTACTTCGTCGAGATAAGCGCAACCTTGAGCAAGCCACACGCATAGCAGCTGCAGCCGATGTGGCGATGACTACTCTCAGCCGTGTAAGCACCAATGTAGCATCGGGTATCCTCCACACGATGAAGGAATACAATGTAGGTGAGGTCGTACTGGGCATGCATCTTGTACATGTACACCATAAGGAGAGCATCGCAGACGGCAATGAGGCTACACAGCCTACTGATGCAGAAGATACGGCTACACTCCGTCCCGGTATGTCGCTTGGCAATGTGGTGGACGGTGTCATAGAGGGTTCTCACCGTGAAATCATGGTAGTTCACCTCATCGTTCCTCCTGGCACTCTGCGTCATCTGCATGTGGTCATTCCTCAAAAGGCTGAATATGAAGTGGGATTCTACAAATGGCTGGAGCACATCTGCCGACTTGGCGAACAACTTGACTGCCATCTATGCTTCCATGCTTTTGAAGAGACCACAACCTATATCCGTGACTATATGGGCGAGAAGCATCAGAATGTGCGCACAGAGTTTACGGTAATGTCTAACTGGAAGGAACTTCTGGAACTCAGTTCCACCCTTGGTCGCAACGATATGCTTATCGTGGTCACCTCACGCCCGGGATTCATATCTTACACACCCGAGCAGAGTTTACTGCCACAGCAGATGAGCCAGAACTTCAAACGCTCGAGCTTGATGCTACTCTACCCTGACCAATGGGGTGACCCGAGTGAGACGCTGTCGGTGTTCTCACCCAACGGTATGGCCGTAACCAAGGGCATGTCAACCAACCTTGCTGGGCTCATCAGTCTGAGCAAAGGGAAATCCAACAAGAAGAAAAGAAAGAAAAAACAATGATACAACTTAGAAATATCACGAAGTCCTTTGGCGACTTACAAGTGCTGAAGGGTATCGACCTCGACATTCACCAAGGTGAAATCGTGAGTATCGTAGGTGCAAGTGGCGCGGGTAAGACCACACTCCTGCAGATCATGGGTACACTTGACAAGGCCGACACTGGTACAATCATCATCGATGGAGTGGATGTAGGACAACTTGGCCAAAAGAAGCTGAGTCACTTCCGCAACCAGAAGATAGGTTTCGTATTCCAGTTTCACCAGCTTCTACCCGAGTTCACTGCGCTCGAAAACATCATGATTCCCGCATTCATTGGGGGAGTAGGCAAGAAGGAGGCGCGGAAGAGAGCCGAGGAACTGCTTGCATTCATGGGACTGACCGAACGAGCATCGCACAAGCCCAACGAACTGTCTGGCGGTGAGAAGCAGCGTGTAGCCGTAGCCCGTGCTCTAATGAACCACCCTGCCGTTATCATGGCCGACGAACCCAGTGGTAGTCTCGACAGTCGCAACAAGGAAGAGCTTCATCGCCTCTTCTTCGAACTGCGTGATAAGATGGGACAAACCTTCGTCATCGTGACACACGATGAGACCCTGGCCTCCATCTCCGACCGTACCATACACATGAAGGACGGCCAGATCATCAGCGAGAACACCAATAGCATTTCGCAGGAGCCATCCGAAGTGAATTGCGAAGATAAAGAAAATACAGACTTATGAGCATAGAGATAGGAAGATTCAACGAACTAAGGGTTCTCCGAAAGGTTGACTTTGGTTATTTCCTCAAAGGCGATGCCAGAAGTGGTGACATCTTGCTGCCCAACAATGAGATCAATGCTGAGACCAAGGCAAGCCTGGAGGCTGGCAATGAACAGGTGGAGGTATTCTTATACTTAGACCAGGAAGAGCGCATCATTGCCACCACACGCAAACCTTTGGCTCAGGTGGGCGATTTTGCATTCCTTGAGGTGGCATGGGTCAACAACTTTGGTGCCTTTCTCAACTGGGGGCTGATGAAGGACATCTTTGTACCTTTCCGCGAGCAGAAGATGAAGATGCAGAAGGGGCAGAGCTACATTGTACACATACACCTTGATGAGGAGAGCTATCGCATCATGGCCAGTGCCAAAGTGGAGCGTTACCTCAATACAGACTTCCCACCCTACCAGCGTGGCGACGAAGTAGATGTTCTGGTTTGGCAGAAGACCGAACTCGGACTAAAGGTGATCATCGACAACCAATATCCAGGATTGCTGTATGATGATCAGGTATTTCGCACACTGCGCACGGGTGACCGTACAAAGGCATATATACACCTCGTACGACCCGACGGCAAAATTGATCTCAACCTTCAGCGCAAGGGACAGGCTGGTGTGCGCGATTTCACCTACGACCTTCTGGACTATCTGCGTCAGAACAAGGGATACACAGTGTTGTGCGACAAGTCTTCTCCCGAGGATATCTACGAAGTATTCGGCGTGAGCAAAAAGATATTCAAGAAGGCAGTGGGCGATCTCTACAAGCGCCACAAGATTACCATTGAGGAAGACGGTCTTCATCTCATAGAGAAGAACGACTAACCGAATAACCGAAATTAAAGTAATAACTAAAATAAACTAACAACCAAAATCATGAAACCAATTCAAAAATTCATCCTGGGAGCAGCCATCGCAAGTATGATTCCTTTGGCATCCCAAGCACAGTCTGCCGACTCGGGCTATCCTATTACGCCCGTTCCCTTCACTGCTGTGAAGGTTGCACCCGGTACCTTCTGGGGACAGCGTCTTGAGGCCAGTCGCAATGTCACTATTCCCTTGGCTTTCAGCAAGTGTGAGGAGGAGCATCGTTATGAGAACTTCGAACAGGCTGCTCAGCACATCAAGGACCCCAACAAGACTTTCAAGGTGACCATGGGTTACTCTTTTGACGATACCGACCCTTACAAGACCCTGGAGGGTGCCAGCTATCTCTATCAGACCTATCCCAATGCACAGATCAACGGCATGCCTATCGACAAGTACATGGACAAGGTCATTGCCATCATTGCTTCCGGACAGGAGCCCGACGGCTATCTCTACACCGCCCGTACCCAGAACCCCAAGGCTCCTCATCAGTGGGCTGGTACCAAGCGTTGGGAGTTGGTTGAGGACCTCTCTCATGAGTTCTACAACCTCGGCCACCTCTGCGAGGCAGCTGTAGCTCACTACAACGCTACGGGTAAGACCTCACTCCTCAACATCGCTAAGGCCTATGCCGACTGTGTATGTCGCGAGGTGGGTAAGAACCCTGGTCAGGCTAAGGTTGTGCCCGGTCATCAGATTGCTGAGATGGGACTGGCCAAGCTCTATACCGCTACCAAGGACAAGAAGTACCTCGAGCAGGCCAAGTTCTTCCTTGAGCAGCGTGGTGTGAAGGATCCCTCATGGCAGCGTCGCCGTGGTGGCATGTACGATGCACAAGGCTATCTTCACAAGATCGACCAGTACGCACAGAGCCACAAGCCCGTTCTGGAGCAGGATGAGGCTGTTGGCCATGCCGTTCGTGCCGGTTATATGTATGCAGGTATGGCCGATGTGGCTGCACTTACTGGTGACACCACCTATATCAACGCCATCGACCGCATCTGGGAGAATATCGTAGGCAAGAAGTTCTATGTTACTGGTGGTGTAGGTGCCACCTCAAGCGGCGAGGCTTTTGGCGAGAACTATGAGTTGCCCAACATGTCGGCTTACTGCGAGACTTGCGCTGCTATTGCACAGGTATATCTCAACTACCGCCTCTTCCTCCTTCACGGAGAGAGTAAGTACTACGATGCTCTGGAGCGTAGCCTTTACAATGGTGTGATCTCTGGTATCAGCATCGATGGTGGTAACTTCTTCTACCCCAATCCTCTGCAGTCTATGGGCCAGCACCAGCGTCAGGCTTGGTTTGGCTGTGCCTGCTGTCCTTCCAATGCAGCTCGTTTCATCCCTTCTCTGCCTCAGTACATCTATGCTGTCAAGGACAATGCTCTGTATGTCAACCTCTTCGCAGGCAACGAGACTACAGTGAAGGTGGGTGGCAAGAAGGTGACTCTGCAGCAGGAGACCCAATATCCCTGGAATGGCGACATCACCATGACCCTCAAGAAGGTGAGCGGACAGATGGCACTCAACATCCGTATTCCCGGTTGGGTACGCGGTCAGGTGGTACCCAGCGATTTGTACTACTTTGCTGATGGTAAGCACTTAGGTTACACTGTGAAGGTGAACGGACAGCCCGTGGAGAGCGAACTGGTGAACGGTTATTTCATCATCGATCGCAACTGGAAGGCAGGAGACAAGGTTGAGGTACACTTCGACATGGAGGCTCGTGTCGTTAAGGCCAACGGTAAGGTGAGCCAGGACAAGGGTCAGGTTAGTGTGGAGCGTGGTCCCTTGGTTTACTGTGCTGAATGGTGCGACAACTCTTGCGATGTGCTCTCCGTACTGATGAATCAGGAGCCCAAGTTTGAGATTGGCAACAAGGAAATCATGCAGACCAATGTTCAGACCCTCGTAACCGATGCACAGACCCTCAAGTTTGGTGAGAATGGCAAACTGACAACCAACGATGAGCGTCTCACCCTCATCCCCTACTATGCATGGGCTCACCGTGGACGCGGCAACATGACCGTTTGGATCCCCATCGACCTGAGCGCCACCAAGCCCTCACTTCCTCCCACACTGGCATCGCAGGCTAAGATTACGGCCAGCGTACGCAATCTGCCCTCATTGCAGTCTATCAACGACCGTCTGGTTCCTGCCGGAGGTGACGACCGCAGTATCCCCTACACTCACTGGTGGCCCAAGAACAATTCTACAGAGTGGATCGCCTATGAGTTCAAGGAGGCAACCACCATCACCACTTCCACCGTTTACTGGTACGACGACCAGCCCTGGCAGGGGTGCAAGGTGCCCGACTCTTGGAAGCTCTACTATCGCAACGATGCAGGTGAGTGGCAAGAGGTTGGTCATCCCTCAGGTTATCCCACTGACAAGGGCGTAGCTTGTACCGTATCCTTCGACCCCGTGAAGACCAAGGCTGTGAAACTTGAGGTCGTACAGCCCGTGGACAAGTCTTGTGGTGTCTTCGAGTGGAGCGTGAAGTAAGTATACCTTATTATATATATAGGTAAACATTGAGACTAGAATAAGCGGAACGGAGTGTTCTTCTATTCCTGCAGAGACAGGGGAGAAATAAATATTCTTTTCGTTCCGTTTATTCTAGTTTCATTTTGATATCTGTCCACCTTTCTGGTTTTTTCTAAAAAAACTTGGCTTTTCCATTGCAAATTAAAAAAATATGTGTACCTTTGCACTCGCAAAAGGGAACAAGAGAGTTTCCGAAAAGCAAAATGGCGCTTTCGTCTAGCGGCTAGGACACATGCCTCTCACGCATGGAACACGGGTTCGATTCCCGTAGGCGCTACCAAGAGACTCAACTTCGGTTGGGTCTTTTTTTTGTATTCCCTCATCATTTTCAAGGCCCCCAGAAAGCAACATGCGTGTTTGGCGCACAAGCATCTTCCTGCACACCATAAGGTTCACCTAATTTCTACGATCGTGAGGTGCTTTTCCTTTGCCCGGCAGAGGAGTGAAGAAAGTGGGGAGAATACTTGCAAGTTAGGTATCTTTCGTGTAACTTTGTTCTTGCAATGGTATTCATGCAGGTTGACGAGCGGAAATGTCACCCATCTGATACCCGATTATTAAGAAGATAAGATGATGAAAAGACACATAGTCCATACCCTTGTGCTCCTGACGATTGCTTTCCTCGCCTCCTGTGGGGAGAGCGGGGAGCTCAACACGCTCTTCCTTGAGGCCGACTCCCTGATGAACACCCGCCCCGACTCTGCCCTCCTAATCTTGGAGGAGGCCAGGGAGGAGGTGGCCTCATGTCCACGCTCACAGCGCATGCGCCACGAACTGCTGGTGGCAAAGGCTATGAACAAGGCCTATGTGGACTTCACCACCGACAGCGTGATGCTCGCCGTCACCGACTACTACGACCATCACGGCACACCCAACGAGCGCATGCTGGCCCACTATCTCCTCGGATGCACCTATCGCGACCTGGGCGAGGCTCCACGCACGCTGGAGTGCTACAAGGATGCCGTGGCCTGTGCCGACACCCTCAGTCCCGACTGCGACTATCGCACCATGATGAGCATCTACGGACAGATGGCCACGCTGTACGACAAGCAGGTCATGCCCTTGGAGGAGATTGAGGCGAACAAGCAGACCAGCAAATATGCTCTGATGTGTGGTGATACCACCAACTACATCAAGGGCATCGAACTGCAAGTCAGGGCATACAACTACCTACAAGACACTACAAAAATGTTTGAAACAGCAAATACTGCTTATAAACTATTCCTAAACCGTGGAGATACTGCACAAGCAGCCCGCACACTCCCCGTCCCCATAGCAAACAAGCTTAGGTATGGCAAATATGACGAGGCAAAAAAATGGATGCAAATATACGAAACGAAATCTGGATTGTTTGACGAGAATGGGAACATCACACCCCGTTATTCACATTATTACAATAGTAAAGGGAAATACTTTTTGGGGATTGGCAAAATAGACTCTGCTGAATACTATTTTAGAAAACTTTCGGATGCCGGATACACATTGGATGCATACGCTGGATTTATTCAAATATACAAGGAAAGAAATGATGCCGACTCTCTCTCGCTCTACTCTTTACTATACTTACGCGAAATGGACCTCCACTTCTCCAAGTTGAACATGGAGTCTGTCCGTCAGACCGAAGCCATGTACGACTACTCTCGCAATCAGAAGATAGCCTACGAGGAGAGACTCAAGCGTGAGCGAACTGAGAAAAGCCTTATTCTTATGGGCTTCCTATTCACTGCGATTATCTCCACCATGGTATATCGCCACAAAAGGATAAGGGAAAAGAAAAAGCAGATGGTCAAGAAAATGACTGATGAATACCTCGCTTTATCTGAACGATACGAAAATACCATTCAAGAATTGGAGTTCTCTAAAGAAAGCTTTTCTGAATACGAAATTCAGAAAAACCAAGAGCTAGAGGAACTAAAAGCATACCTCAGCAAGTACAAATTACAATTTGAGAAGATGAATCACACAGAAAAGAAGAGGGCCTTGTGCTCTTCTTCCATTGTTCTCGAATTCACAGAACTATTATGTCCCCAAGAGCATAAATACAAGTTACCCACAAGCAAACAATGGAAGAGCCTGCAGGATGCAGTCAGACAGACATCCTCTCTGCTCTATCACAAACTGACACACTCCGACTTGACAGAGCAAGAGCGCCGTATCGCCATTCTCACATACCTTGATTTCACCGGTGAAGAAATAGCAATCTTGATGGGATCCTCCTCACAACGTATATCAAACGCCAAACGAAATGCAAACAAGAAGGCGTTTGGCAAAGATGAAACAAAAACTTTCAAATACAACATCACGCACATATCCGACCTAAACTAAAAAGAAAACATACCGTCATATTATACTGATTATCATTAATTTACCCCACCTATTTTCAATATGGGCGTGTAAAATGCGTGTAAAAATAATCATTGAAATATTAGGATTTTTATCCTAATCCTAATAATTTTAGCAATTTAATTATAAAATTATTAAGAAAAATGAAAAGACTGTTCATCGTGAGTACTTTACTCTTATCATTCTGCCAGATGCCTTTTGCTGCATCATTAACCACCAACACTCCTGTTGAGCCAGAAGGTCCCACCCTTGTTATCATTTACCCAGATCTCTCTGGTGAGAATTCCGAACATGGTGAAGCATCCCGCGCCCCCATTCGCGTACCTTCTTTATATATAGAAGATCATACGCTGTCTTTCAGTTCATCATGCGTTGGTTACACCTTGCAGTTGGTGCAGGATGATATGGTAGTGTATACCTATTATATTCAGGATAGCGATGATCTGTGTTTGCCCAGCAACCTAACAGGCGAATATGAAATCCGTCTTGTTGGCGAAACATTCACCTTTGTTGGCGAAATTGAATTATAGTATTATTTTTTAACATAAAGAACATAAATCATGAAGAAAACAATTGTTATGCTTTGTAGCATGATACTGTCTGTTTACAGCTATGGACAATTGATTGTAGATCGAAACGGTAATGTCGGACTGCAATGTGAGGAGCACTTGCATAGCCCTTTGTCTATTGGTAGTAGCGGAAAGGCAGGAAGTACAGTCTCTATTCTGTCAAAAAGAAACAACGGTCTTTATATAGAGAACGACTCCAACTATATGCATAATGCCAAATATGGTATAAATATAAACTATACTAGCACATACACATATCCAAGAGGTATATACACCTCAGTGGAGGGTAATGGGGCAACTATCATAAAAGGTATAGAAGGATATGTCAGCGGTGGAACTCGAAACATAGGTGTTCTTGGACGCGTTCCCAGCAATAGTGGTTCAATATTTTCAGCATCTGTCTTCGGCGGACACTCTAGTGCTATTGGTAGCAATGATGTAGGAACCTATGCAGGTTATTTCAAGGGTGATGTCAAAGTAACAGGAATGATGTATGGTACCTTATATACGCCTACTACAAGCTCTATGCAAGGTGTGACTGGGGCCCCTACATTGCTTGCTGTTGACGATGAAACGGAAAGTATAGCAGACAAGTTTAGTAAAGTTCAGCTAGTACAGTTCAACAGATATGAAATTTCTCCCACACTGGAAGATGAACCTCTTATGAAATCATCTGCAGACTTGGACGACACTGATGAAGATTCATACAAAGAATGTGTTGAGGAAGAAAAGCTTCCAATGATGAGTTACGGTTTGGCGGCAGACCAACTTCGCGATGTTTATCCCGAGCTGGTATATGAAGACGAGTATGGTCGTCTCAGCGTTAATTATACAGAGATGGTGCCATTGCTTGTGCAATGCATAAATGAACTTAACAAGAAGATTCAGATATTAGAAGGTGCAAATCCTAGAAAGACAAATGAACGAAGAGTGGCTTCTACCACATCTATTACAGATGTCAATACGGAACATTATTACCTTTCACAAAACGACCCTAATCCTTTCAGTTCGTCTACAAGCATCTCCATGAACATCCCCACTTCTACATCAAATGCCTATCTTGTTATCTACGACATGACTGGCAAGCAGTTGCGTCAGATTGAGATCACAGGAAGAGGAAAGACCTCTGTTACCCTTACATCCGAAGGTCTTACCCCAGGCATGTATCTTTATGCTCTTATTGCGGACGGACAGGTAATCAACACAAAGAGAATGATTCTGAATTAAAAAAGAGAGCTTCGAACATAGGTTGGTTTATAATGAAAAAGACAATGAATGCCTATAATACGAAAATAATTATCCTTATCTTTACCACTTTACTATCAAGTTTACCTACCATAACTTTTAGTCAGACAAAAAGGGTTATAAGCTTTAAGTTTACTGAAAAAGATTTTACTATAGAAAAAACAGATGATGGGTATACAAGGATTTTGTCAGATGATAGGAATGCTCTTATATGGGGAGACAGTATTGATCCAGCCTTGCCATTCTTTAACTTTACGATTCTTGTATCTCCTAATGAAATTTATCAGAGTCATAAACTCTCGTATGAGAAGATTCTGATTGCTTCTGATGTAGACATAGAACCCAATCCCTCTCCTATATCTGATTGCTTGAACAGAAGCTCTGTTTCTGAATCCTTGATTAAAACGAACTATCTTGGGGATTCATACCCGAAGGAACAAGCTGCATATACAGGAACGAATATAATGGACGGTTATAAATTATTAAACTTTGTAGTATGTCCGTTTCATTATGACATTTCAAATCGAAAATTGTATTTAATCAGAGGGATAAAAGTCAATATTGAAACAACAGAAAAACATGCTGTAGTTCTAACAGAAAGGCAGAATACGGGAAACAACATGCGAAATACAATAATAAATATAGTTGAAAACAGCAATGAAATTGACAAATTGTACCCTAACACAAAGAATGAACATAAGTATGAATCCAAGACGCATCAATCAGTTCCATATAAATATATAATTGTTACATGTGATAGCCTTCACGATGTATTTGACAAGCTTGCACGGTGGAAAACAATCAAAGGCGTTAAGACAAAGGTTGTCACCATTGAAGAATGTTGTCAAGAGTTCCCCGAATACACTCAACAATTGGCTATAAAAAGTGTACTGTCGAACTACTATTCAAATGGAATGGAATATGCATTACTTGGCGGTGATGTTAATATAATTCCTGCTCAAATGTGCGACTTGCCTCATTATGATGAAACAACTGATACCCCTGCCGATTTATACTACTCATGTTTAGACAATGACATAAGCTGGGATACTAATGGAGACCATATATATGCGGGTGCACAAGACATCGTAGATCTCGCACCTGAATTTATAATAACTCGTGCATCTGTAAATTCAAGAAGTGATGCCGAAATATTTGTAAATCGTATTATCGAATATGAAAGCAATCCGAAACTTCAGAATTGGAATAATAGTATATTGATGTGTGGCTATTATAGGCATCAATATCGTGAAAAGAATGGAATGATAATAAGTGATGCCCAGTACGACAGCGAAGCTAATTATGAAAATTATATACAGCCGTACTGGAATGGAGGTAAATTTGAATTGTTTGACACATGGTCAGATTATCCTAATGATAGAAACAATGCATCAAGGGAAGCTTTCCAGCACGAACTTACAAAGGGGTATACTTTTGTAGACGAGTACTCCCATGGATTTGTGAATAGATGGGGATGGCTTGCAAACGATTCTTGCTACCATGATGTTCATGCTTCAAATCTCGAAAACAATGGATATAGTATCATAACAACAATATCATGTCATTCCAATGCATTCGATAAAGTTTCCTCCGACTATCCTAGAGAAGATTTTTATTATGACAAGAGCTTGAGCGAAGCATTTATGCGAAATCCGAAGAGTGGTATTCTTGCATATTGGGGTAGTTCTCGAGAAGGCTGGGCAAATTATACTAAAAACTTCATCGGAAAATTTTATGAGTTTCTGTTAACAGGAGACGACAAACAATTTGGCAGAGCAACGGTTGCATCCAAAAACTATTTTTTAGGCTCTGCATCTAATTATAGCAGCTATTACAGAAGACTTATTCTGTCATTAAATGCCCTTGGCGACGCTGAGATGCCAGTATACACGGAAGTTCCCAGAATATTTGAGAACATAAACATCAGCTTTTCAAGAGGAGTGCTAAATATATCTTCAAATGTGAATAACTGTACAATATGTGTATCAAGTGTAAATGATTATGGAGAAACATATTATCATGTAATCAACAATACAGACAGTACCGTAATCAATGGGTTGGACAATGACTATTATTTATGTATTACAAAACCAGGATACATACCATATTTAGCTCGTGTTGGATCAAATGTATGTATTCAGAATGAAATTATCAGTAGAGATTTACCTATCTTTTCAGATGTCACTCAAATCGGTCGCAATATTATATCTGATAGGAGCGAAGGAGATGTAATCCTTACAAAAGGGAAAATCAAGAATGTCAGTCATGAATATTTCTTGATAAACAATGGCTTTAAAACAGAAAACGGTACTGAGATTTTTATAAACAATCCGTAATCATATCTAATAAATGTAACTTTTTAAACAAATGAAAAAGAAGGCTTTACTCTTTTTGACTTTTTTGTCTACCTTTCATCTCAGCGCACAGACCTCTACCGATGCACATATCCTCGTTGAAGAAGGCCGAACCTGGGAGATTGCATCCATACTACTCTCCAACACACCCCAGGAGGACAAAAACGGTTACTACCAGGACATACACGGCAAATGGGGCAAAGGTAGTGTGTGCAGTTATACTATAGAAGGCGACACAATCATAGGTGGAACGAAATACAAGCAACTCCGCAAAGGTGACGCGTACTTGGGTGCACTCCGTCAGGAGGGTGGCAAAGTGTATAGGGTCAGGGACTACGACAAGTACGAGTCACTACTTTTTGATTTCGACTTGAAAGAAGGAGAGGTTATGAAAACGGAGCAGGATGGTGAACTGCAGGAAATAAAAATTGACAAGATAGATGAGGTATGCATCAACGGCATACAACGCAAAAGATACTTTATAGGAAGTGCAGAAGAAGGCGTCTACCCGGCATTTGGCTACTACGATATTTGGATTGAGGGAATAGGCGGATCCTATGGCCCACTTGATGCAATATGGTGGAGATATGACGGACTGAACAGGAATATCACTATCTCTTGCAAACAGTCAGATATAGAGATATTCAGATATGAGTGCTTCTACACGAATATTGAATCCCCTACAAACATATTTACCATTCCGGCATCAACCGAAACCTCCACCCTCTACGACCTCCAAGGTCGCAAGGTCGGCACCCATTCCCGCAAGGGCCTCTACATCAAGGATGGCAGGAAGGTGGTGAGATAAGTAGGGAGAGAAAAAATCGCGAGGCTTTGATTAATCTATAAGTGATTATATTTCAGTACATTACCCCCCCCCCATTCCTCACTCTTGGTTTAATTTTGGTTTATTATTTTTTTCAAAATATTGTTTATATTCCAATAATTTTACCTAACTTTGGGGCGAAAACGATATTACACACTTAAGAATATGAATATGAAAAAGATTTTATTCCTAAAACATATCAAGTCCCTCATTTTAGCTCTTGCCTCGTTCATGCCAACAGAAGCCCTTGCGGTATTTCTCGAGAATCATGCCGTATGGGCCTTCAGAAGCGAGTATATGCCCAAGGTGTGGGAGAAGAATTGCTATCTGGACATCAACGACAAGGTGTACAACTATTATTTCGTAGGTGGCGAGAAGGAGATAGACGGAACGACCTACAAGATGATGGGCAAGATAGAGATAAAGGACGGGGTGCCAACCGTCACAATGTGGCTTCCCTTGAGGGAAGAGGAAGGAGTAGTCTATGCATTGACGGAGTCACTGCCAGGCTTGTTGTATGGAGAATACTATATAGGCGAGGACTGGAGTTATCTGCCTTATTTCCAGAAGGGAAAGGAGTGCGTGCTCTACAACTTCAACCTCCAGCCCGGAGACAAAGTGTCGCCCGACGGCCATTATGCCGTGACATCCGTAGACACCTGCCAGTTGCTCGACGGAACGGAATGCCGGGTGTGGAACATGAACACACATAGGTTCTATGAGGCAATGGGCTCTCTTAACAATCCGATGGACCCTCTTTTCCCCCTTCAGGTGCCTACAGACGGTAATATATATGCCTGCACGCTCAACGCCTACTACCGTGACGGAAAGATGCTCTATAAGGCACCAGAGTCAGAGGAAGGCCTGTGTGTGAATGATACCTGCTGGAGTCCTGCCGATGCCTATAGATACGCAGAGGCTTACAAGGAAGACCCCTACATAGAGCAGGTAATGTCAATGATTCAATCATCGATTACCCCAGGCAAGGGCCCGTACGACTTTGAGGTGGACGGCTTCTTCTACAAGGTGCTGTCCGAAGCTGAAGGAACCTGTACCGTGACCTACAAGGAAGAGGAAAACTTCATTGAACCATATTACGGTCCATACCAAGGCATGGTAGTAGTCCCAAGCACCGTGGGTTACAATGGCAAGACTTACCGTGTTACACGCATCGGCGAGGACAGTTTCCATGACTGTAGCAAACTGACATCAGTCACACTGTCAGACGGCATTGAGGAGATAGGGAGAAACGCATTCAGCGGATGCGGTATGCGACTGCAGGAAATCATCATACCCAACAGCGTGACAAAGATTGAAGAGATGGCCTTGGGCTGGTATTCGCCCAACATATCAGTGACCAACCTTGCCCCGACACCACAAACAATCAGCACCAGCGTATTTGCCAGTGGGCTGTCAGATGGATTTTCGGGAGCCACCCTCCATGTCCTCCCCGGCTGTCATGACATCTATGCCCAGGCCGAGGGATGGAAGATGTTCAAGAATATCGTGGAGGATGCAGAGGATCCTAATGGCACATCACATCCCCAGCAAAGCGACATCAAGAGTGCCTATATTGATATGAGCATACGGGCAATGGAGATGCTGGAGAAGTCGCAAGGTGAGAATGAGAATGAGAACAAGGTGTACTCTCCCCTCTCGCTTGAAATGGCAATTGGAATGTTGCAGAGCGGAGCATCGGGTGCCACGCTGGAAGAGATACACAAGAGCATCGGCATTGAGGGATACACCAAGCACGAGGTCGATGCGTACAACAAGCAGATACTCGACGGACTCAATCAGGCCGGACTTGAGGCTATGAAAGACAATGAACGCAATATCATCAAGACGGCCAATGCGCTGTATCTCAACCCTTCTTTCGAAGCCAATCCGGACTATGTGCTTTCTTGTAAGAATCTTTACAATGCACTCGTTGACAACGCCAAACTCACGGCCATAGACGACTATAAGAAAATCGATGCGTGGTGCGCCGAGCAGACAAACGGCATCATCCCATCGCTCAACCTCCAACCTTCGCCTGACAGGGCTATGCTGTTGCTCAACCTTCTTGTGTTCAACGCTCAATGGGAGGACGAATTCCCCGAATACATGCCGGAGGTGACTTTCTACAACAACGGCACCACGCCGGTCAGCATCAACACGATGCGCAAGAGATCGCTCAACGCTTATGCCGAGGTGGGCAACTTC
This sequence comes from Bacteroidaceae bacterium, assembly GCA_045629325.1. Taxonomy (GTDB): domain Bacteria; phylum Bacteroidota; class Bacteroidia; order Bacteroidales; family Bacteroidaceae; genus Physcousia. The sequence continues at coordinate 28,169 of JAZQQX010000008.1, forward strand.
CAGGTGGTACGACTCGACTATAACCCCGACCGCCGTTTCTCCATGTACATCTACCTGTCAAAGGATACGCTCGGCACCGACCCGCTGACCACCGATGTATGGAACGCCTCCCATCAGTCGATGGAGCCTTATGACACCTATCTCTTCCTGCCCCCGTTCAATGCCAATATCAATGTTGACATGAAGGACATCTGCCAGCAGTTGGGCATGCAGAGCCTGTTCGTGGAGGGTGAAGCCGACTTCTCCGGCATCACGGACAGAAGCCTCTTCCATATAGAAGACATCTACCAGTCATCGGGCATCAAGACCGACATACACGGCACTATGGTCTACAACGCAACAGCCGTCTATGCCGACATCCCCACAGGTGACCTCTCAAACAAGAAAGCCACAGTCCGCATCAACCATCCCTTCTATTTCACCATAGAGGACAATCAAAACAGTACCATCCTGTACATGGGCAAAATCAACAACATCACCAACGCACAGCAACCTCTGAAGATAGGCCTCCCCACAGCCATCTTGCATCCCCAGCAAAGCATCGGCAATGAGCCCTCCACCCTCTACGACCTCCAAGGTCGCAAGGTCGGCACCCATTCCCGCAAGGGCCTCTACATCAAGGATGGCAGGAAGGTGGTGAGATGAAAGTGAAGATAAAGCCAACTGTGAGCAGTACCCGGTAATAACTTAGCTATAAAGAGCTGGGTACTGAATCACAAAAAAGCATGATATCATGAAGAAAATTATAAATATACTTTGCCGGTTCATGGAATAGTCATACCTTTGCAAAAAGGAAGAATATATCACAAATGGCAACAACAATACAACCTAAGATGGAAACCATGGCTATAAGTCTACCTCGAGTAGATCTAAAAAAAATCAAGGCTATTGCCAAAGCCATGGGATGGACCATTGAAAAGATGGATTATTACAACAGTCCACAGTTCTATGCAGAAATAGACAAGGCAGAGGAAGCCATCAAGAATGGCGAGGGAGTCCGCGTCACTAATGCGCAAGAACTTGACGCCATGTTCCTATGAGCTATCAACTTGTATTTGCACCTCGTGCGCTTAAAGATCTTGAGACAATAAAAAAATCAGGTAATCAGGCGCGTATCAAGAAACTACAGACGATTCTCCACGAATTGATGGAGCATCCTCTCACTGGCATTGGGAAGCCAGAACAACTCAAGCATCGTCCAAACACCTATTCCCGAAGGTTAACAGACAAGGACAGAGTTGTTTATTCGATTCATAACCAGGTCGTGCAAGTTAATGTACTTCAGATGATGGGCCATTATGATGATAAATAAATTATAGAATTCAAAAAAAATCCACTTCCCCCCAGCACCTCACCCTCCCGTGAGGTGCTTTTTTTGCCCCATAAGGCATAAAATTCTCCTGTGATTAATTTTGTTTAATCCCATTTCTTGCCCTTTCCTGCGCTTTTTCGTAGTATTTCAGGCATTTGATAGATAAATCGGGGACAGCAAGATCAAGGCTCTATGGGCGCCCATTCTTCATGCTCCTCAAAGGAGTCGAAGATTGAGGGGTCGTCAATGCCATGCTTATGGAAGGCCTTGACGATGGTAGCCTGTTCGGCAGGAGTTATGAGGCGATCACCACGACGAAGCTTATAGTAGGGATTACGGCCAAAGATGAGGGAGAGGGAAAGGGCTATGTCGCGACCCACCTTCTGGGGTATGCGGTCGAAGACGGCTACGAAGCCTCTGGCATACTTCACCCTACACAGTTCGACACGGTGGGGACACAGACTGCCATCACCCACCAGACTATAGTTGACAACGGTGAGGAGAGCATCACTCGTCTCACCTCTCAAAAAGGACTGCAAGCGCATGCACGACTGGGCATGCACGCAGTCTGTCTTCATGCAAAAGTATTTGTTCATCATTCCGTCTTTTTTATTATTTTTTCAAAAAACGCTCATCGTTGACCTTCGGTCGAGCCCGCTCTCGCTCGGCCTTCAACGCTCATCGCTCACCGCTTCCTCACCCAATAGACCATACCGTTGGCCTTACGGGTCTTGACCACATTCTGCTTAGTGAGCACCTTGCCCAGATTGTTGAGATTCTTATCCTTGCGTGGGTTGAAGAGTCGGTGGTGACTCATGATTTCAAGAATCTCCGTTGCACGCATCCACTCACCCTCCTGCTCCTCGGTAGGTACCGTGAAGAGTGTGCAGAATATCTGTTCGAGGGCACTCTCTGCTTCAAAGACCTGATTGGACTCTCTGAGCAAAGCCTCGTCCTCGTCGTTGAGCCAGTAGCGCACTCCCTGATTGATGAGATGCTGTGCCTGTGCATAGAGCTGTGCATGGTTGATGCCCTCCTCTACACGGATGGGAGCTGTGACCTCCACACAGATGTATCGGCGATTGCCCGTAGGGTCGCGCAACACTTCCTGGTGGTTGCTCGTACCGATGAAGGAGGCATAGCGACGCTGGGTGCCGATGGCCTCGCTGTACATACGGCGTATGTTGGTCTGCGGTTTCTGGAAGAGATGCTTGACGAAGGCAAACTGACGCTCGCTGAGCTGGTCGAACTCGTCAATATTGACCAGCAGGAAGCGCGACAGGCTGCGCTCTGCCTCCACATTGGAGCGGAAGTCGATGCTGTCGGTGAAGAACTGTTGCATCTCAGGTGGCAGGAGCATGCGACAGAAGGTGGACTTGCGATAGCCTTGCTTTCCAATGAGGATAGGAGCTGTGGCATTGGCGTGCAACTGGTCGGCATTCATCCAGTGAGCCACCATGGAGAGCAACCACTGACGGAAGAGTCTCTCCCAGTGTGGATTGCGATTGGGCACCATACTGGCCACCTGGGCTATATGGTCGTGCCCGTCCCACTGAGGCAGTTGGTCCAGATAGCTGGTGATGGGATTATAAAGAGGTACGCGCGAGGAGTGTACGATGTTGTCTAGCTCGCCGAAGGTAGGTTCGATACCCTCGATCAGGGCTTCGTGGTGTATGCTGTTGAGCTCTCGACGCCCCAGTTCACGATAGATGAACTGCAACGACTGACGCTCGCGAAACTCCGTCATCTGCAACACCTCATTGAAGCGGATATCATAGCGACGAGCCAGGAACTCACGCAAGCGGTAGGCCACCAACTGATGCCTGGAGAGTCCGGACTTGTGGCCCAGTTCCTCCACATTGGAGTACACATTCTCTACCACGCCTCTCACCTCATCTTCACGCAGGCTGTGCTCGAACATCAGGAAAAGCCTGTGCGTCACCTCCTCCTGAGGCATACCCACCAGCGTACACTCTTCGGCCACACGATGCACCATACGCAAGGGGTCGTCGGAAGGGCACCAGCCCGACAGGCCTTGTCTCACCCTGCTATACACCGCATTGAAAACATTCGTCAGCGTGACATAGCTCTCAGCCCCTGCGCTCAGGTGGGAGAGATAGTCATCATGACCACCCTTCACCTGCATTCTCTGCACTTCGTGCACCGTGGGCTGGGCTATGATAAAGGGTACAGGGTGGGGATTGAGATAGAGATCGGGGTCGTAGCTCATGAGACAAGACTTGCCGAGCGAAGGTTCTTCCACTTGCAGGGTAAACTCGCACGAGGGAGCCAGGCACTGTACACTCACGGCATAGGCCTGTGCAGAGAAGTTCAGAGCCTCTTCTTCACGCGTGGGAAGGGAGCCATCAGGCCGTCTGGACATCGTCCACACCATCAAAGAGTGCCCGTCAGCACCCTCAAAGGCACAAAATACCTGTGGGAACTGGCGTACATAGTTCTTCGCCTTTTGCAGCTGTGCAGGACCACTTATACCGGCTATTCGGAGCACGGACAAGCCATTACAGAGCTTCCACACGAGCTCTCCAGAGGCTTTACGGCTGTATTCAGAGGTTGGACAGAGGTGGAAGAGACGGTCTGCATGCACCCATTTTGATGGTGACTCGAGTGAAAGAGCCACCTCGCGATAGCACAGTACATCTTCTGCATTCTTATCACTTCTGATGCGCTCCATTACTTGCGCAACATCCTCATTTCTAACGCTTTTATGCCCGTCCTTGTGCACTCTTATTATGGATATTCTCATAGCTGTTTACCTGTTTTCTTAATCCAATTTGGTTTACTAACTCATACTATTCACAAAGATACGAAATAAATATTGAATTACAAAAAAGTTTATAGAAAAAGTGCAATTTACTCTACATCTCTACACTAATGCTTGATTTTACATTGCTATTATCCTTATTATCAGTTGGTTATTATAAGCTTCCAACTGTGTAGAGTACCATGTAGAGTGGAAATCTCGCTATACATACCACTCTACATTGGTACAATACATTGATATACAATGCGTTGACTATGCTCAGTGTAGAGATGTAGAGTGATTTTGTACTTTTTGAAATATTTTTTATGCAATTACTTTGTGGCAACAGTGCCTGTATTCCTTCCCAGTTTCATACTTCCCGATCATCTTATCCCTGTCCCTTCACCCCTGGCACTATCAACTCTTCGCCTTCTGACAAGCCATACCCGGCTGTACCATACGCGTGGTACAGCTGTACCAGGCGCATGGTACGGCCTGAGGACAAGTATGACTCATCCCGAAAACAAGCATTACCTATGCAAAAGAGAATGAAAGAGAGAAAGGGAGAAAGGGAAAGAGGGAGAAAGGGAATGAAAGAATGAAGGAATCAGTTTCTTTGTCTCACGGCCTCGTACATGAGGATGGCGGCAGAGACAGAGACATTCAAAGAGTCCAATTTTCCAAGCATGGGGATACGGATATGCGCATCGGCAGCCTCTCGCCAGGCATTGGTGAGACCAGTGGCTTCGGTGCCCATCACGATGGCCGTGCCACATCGCATATCGGTGTCGTAGTAGAGTTCGGAATCTTGCAACTGGGCCGTAAGGATGCGTATGCCATGCTCCTTGAGGAAGGCGATGCAGTCCTGCGAACTGCAAGCCACAAAGGGGACGGTGAAGATGGCACCGATACTGCTACGGATAAGATTGGGGTTGTAGAGGTCGGTCAGGGGATCACATACGATGACGGCATCCACCCCTGCTGCATCTGCGCTACGCAAGATAGCACCCAGATTGCCAGGCTTCTCCACACTCTCCAGAACCACAATCAGGGGATGCTCCGGCAGATGGAGATCGGTCAACCTATGTTGCTTCACCTTCATCTCTGCCACCACACCTTCCGTACTCTCACGGTAGGCTATCTTGGCATAGACCTCGGGTGAAACGGCAAAATGGCGGACTCTCTCCAGCAACTCTCGCACACGGGCCTCATCACTATCCTCTCCTACCCCTTCGCCCAAAATGGAAGGACAGTAGAACAAGGTATCCACCTCATAACCCACACTCAGGCAATGAAGCAGTTCGCGCACACCCTCTACGACGAAAAGACCTTCTTTCCGTCGTTCCGAAGACTTCTGTTGCAGTTGCTGAAGTTTCTTGATCTTGGGATTTTGTGCGCTGGTGATGTCCATGTTGAGCGTTGAGAGTTGAGCGTTGAGAGTTGAGCGATGAGAGTTGAGCGATGAGCTCGACCGAAGGTCAACGGCGAACGATGAACACTCCACGCTCAACTCTCAACGCTCCACGAGAATTATCCTTCTGAACGATTGGCACGCTTACGCTCCAGATGGTCGAGGATAACCTTACGCATACGCATGCTCTTGGGGGTAACCTCTACATACTCGTCCTCCTTGATATACTCCAGAGCCTCTTCCAGACTGAACTTCACGGCAGGTATGATGCGAGCCTTCTCATCCGTACCGCTTGCACGGACATTGGTCAACTGCTTGGCCTTGCATACATTGATCACAAGGTCAATCTCATGGACATGCTCACCCACAACCTGACCGGCATAAACCTGATCCTGAGGTTCGATGAAGAACTTACCACGATCCTGCAAATGGTCGATAGAATAAGCATAGGCATTGCCACCCTCCAAGGCAATCATACTACCATTGGTACGACGCGTGATCTCACCCTTGAAAGGCTGATACTCCTTGAAACGATGCGCCATGATAGCCTCACCCTGACTGGCAGTCAGCACATTGGTACGCAATCCGATGATGCCACGAGAAGGAATGTAGAACTCTATATTGACACGGTCACCCTGGCTCTCCATATTCACCAAGTCACCCTTGCGACGAGTAACCATATCCACCATCTTGCTACTGAACTCCTCAGGCACATTGATGGTGAGTTCCTCGATAGGTTCGCACTTCATGCCACCAATCTCCTTGTAGATAACCTGTGGCTGACCAACCTGCAACTCATAACCTTCACGACGCATGGTCTCAACCAAGACACTAAGGTGAAGCACACCACGGCCAGAGACAATCCAACGATCGGTGTAGCCCTCTACCTCCTCCACACGCAAGGCAAGGTTCTTCTCCAACTCGCGCTGCAGACGATCGTAGATGTGACGGCTCGTGCAGAACTTACCCTCCTTACCGAAGAAGGGAGAGTCGTTGATGGTGAAGAGCATCGACATGGTAGGCTCATCGATACTGATGGTAGGCAAAGCCTCGGGAGCCTCAAAGTCACAGATGGTGTCGCCAATCTCGAAGTTGGACAGACCGATGACGGCACATATATCACCTGAGCTAACCTCCTGAGTGGCACGGTGGCCCATACCCTCAAAGGTATGCAGTTCCTTGATCTTAGTCTTCTCTGTGGTGCCATTGCGATGACTGATAGTGATATTCTGACCCGAACGAAGTGTGCCACGATGCACACGACCTACGGCAATACGACCTGTATAGGTAGAATAGTCGAGACTGGTGATGAGCATCTGAGGTGAGCCCTCAAGTTGTACGGGAGCAGGAATATGGTCGAGGATGACATCGAGCAGATAGGTGATGCCATCAGTGGGATTGCTGTAGTCGGGACCCATCCAACCCTGCTTGGCCGAACCATACACCACGGGGAAGTCGAGCTGATCCTCAGTGGCATTGAGCGAGAACATGAGGTCGAACACCATCTCATAGACCTCCTCAGGACGACAGTTGGGCTTGTCCACCTTGTTGATGACCACAACAGGTTTCAGACCTATCTCCAGGGCCTTCTGCAGTACGAAACGCGTCTGGGGCATAGGACCCTCGAAGGCATCTACTAGAAGAAGGCAACCGTCAGCCATATTCAGCACACGCTCCACCTCACCGCCAAAGTCGCTATGTCCCGGAGTATCGATGATATTGATCTTGGTATCCTTGTAGTTGATACTTACATTCTTGGAGAGAATGGTGATACCGCGCTCACGCTCCAGTTCGTTGTTGTCGAGCATAAGGTCGGCCGTCTGCTGGTTTTCGCGGAAAAGATTACCAGCCAAAAGCATCTTGTCTACGAGAGTTGTCTTGCCATGGTCCACATGGGCGATAATGGCGATGTTACGAATGTTCTGCATCTTATTTCTTTGTTTTCTTCTTACCAGAAAGGCATACTTTTAGTATGCGTACCTATTTTCGGGGTGCAAAGGTAAACACTTTTCCTGGCATTGCCAAGAAAACACATGTTTTATTACCCCTGCATGTCCATTTCTTGCGCTAGCGTATGATGTTTACGGCTCTATGCCTGTGTATTTGAGGAAGAACTCCGGCTGATGGTTCATGACGAGTGCTTCGGGGAAGTCAATCTCTGCAAGGAGAGGCAAGACACGCTCATAGTTGGCAATATCGAAACTGATATGAGCATCGCTTCCCAGGATGACAGGCACCTCATACTGCTTGCACAGGCGGAGTATTTCGCGATAATTGGTGTGCGAGGCCGTGAGTCCACGACAAGGCTTGAAAGATGCATTGTTGATCTCAAGCAGGGTGTGATGCTCCTTTGCAGCCAAGACGATCGGTTCGAAGATAAGTTGCGCCTCACCATCACCGGGATGACTGATGATCTGCACATAAGGATTCTTGATAGCCTCCACCATGCCATGTGTGTTCTCCTCAGGCGTTCCACCCTGCCAGCAAAGACGGTGAATGCCCGCAATACGCAGGTCAAGGCGCTCACGATAGTACCACTCGTCGAGGTCGAGCGTACCGTTGGTGTCGAGGATATTGAGTTCGGCACCCATCAACAGACGCACACCATACATCTCACGAGGTACGACATGAAGATTGCGAAAATATATGGGGTCGCAAGTGCCAGGGATGTTGGGACCATGCTCCGTGATACCTAATATCTTCAAACCCTTCTCCGCAGCAGCCTTAGCCATCTCCTGCACCGTACTAAAAGCATGCCCACTCACAAGGGTGTGGGTGTGTACATCAAGGGCGATGTTTAATTTATAATTCATAATTCACAATGCACAATGCACAATTTTATTTATAATTCACAATGCACAATTCACAATTCACAATTTATAATTTTAATTATAATTCATAATGCACAATGCACAATTTTATTTATAATTCATAATGTCCCCCCAAGGTGGGAAGCTTTAGTTAATTGTGAATTATGCATTGTGAATTGTGAATTAAATAAACGAGCGCCTCTGGACCAAGATTGAAAAGAAGGTCGAGGATGCTGAGATTGGGAGTAAAACCATGACGCTGGGCAAACACCTGATAGTAGGGAGCGCAGGATTGCTGTTCGAGTACAGAGGGCTCGGCAAGAGGACGCATATCCAAGATGCCATCCGCAACATGCTCACCATGCAAATACTCCGATGAAAAGGTCACTTTTGACTCTATCTGCAACAGTTGACACACCGTTTGGCGTATCTCCTCGTTGTAATCAAAAAGGAAGTCCCACTTCCGTTCGAAGAAGGGATGCAGATCGTCGGCATAGTACTCGAAGAAGGGCGACTTGCCGTATGAACTCTCCAAAGCATTCCAATGCAGATGGCGCCAGTTACCATGATCGCTGATACGCACATCCTTCATGCAAGTCTTGCCCTTGGCATTCTTCTCCACAGGCACCGTCAAAACCTGAGTGCCATTGGGCCCTGTGATGATACAACGGTTGCGAAAGGTCTGCTTCACAAAGTTGTCATATTGCTCCACACACACATTTGCTCCCTTTGCCATCGGAACATACCAGGCAAGGGGAGCAAAATAGGCGGATGTGAGAAGTACACCCATCACTTGATATTGTCAACCCATCGGAAGAGGCGGTTCCAACGAATACCACCATCCGTGATACGACGATCAGGATCGAGACTCATCCATATCAAGGTGGGCTTTCCTACCACATGATCCTCTGGCACGAAACCCCAATAACGAGAGTCGGCCGAGCAATGGCGATTGTCACCCATCATCCAGTAGTAGTCCATCTTGAAGGTATAGTTGGTAGCCTCCTTGCCATTGATGAGGATCTTGCCATCTGCGGTCACCTCGAGCTCGTTGCCCTCGTACACCTTGATGAGTCGCTCATAGATGGGCAGGTTCTCCAGGGTCAGGCCACCGGGTATCTGCTTGCCCTTGGCGGGAATCCACAGCGGACCGTAGTTGTCCTGGCTCCAGTGGTGATTCATGTTCTGGGGATAGAGCAAGGGATCGGCCGCATACTGAACGGGCTTGATGCTATCCACCAGTTCCTTGTGAGAAGAAAGCACTTCCACGGCATGCTTGGTCAGAGGCAGCACACCTACCCTGTCGGGATTGCCATACAGGCCATCACCATTGCCAGTGCCATAGAGGTCGTCCTTGCTGATCATCAGTTCGTGAGCGAGCTCCTCGGGGATATCCCGCTTGTACCACACATAGTAGTTGAACTGTGCATTGTCGGGCGTCTTGTTGGCCTTGCCGTCCAGATAGATGATCTTATCCTTGATCTCGAGGGTCTGTCCGGGCGTACCCACACAGCGCTTCACGTAGTTCTCACGACGATCCACGGGGCGCCAACCGATCGTGCCCACCTGGTCGGTATTGTTCGCCAGCAGGTTGCGACCCAACTCGTAGACCTCCTGGTAGAGACGGCGCTGCTCCATGGTGCTGAGCGAGTCGATGCGAGTGAGCTGGCCACCGCGGAACACCTTCGAAGCGGGTGCCACACCTTCCTCCATGGCATACATCATGCCGTACACCTCCCAGCCCTGCCTGTAGCACATCTCATAGTAGCGTGTCTGCCAGGCCTCGTCGGTCAGGATGGTGTCGCCTGCGGGATAGTTGAACACTACGATATCGTTGAGGGGTACCTGCTTGGCATGGATGCGCTTGTAGTCCCACTGCACAGCCTCGATGTAGCTCTTGCCGGCATTGAAGGGCAGGGTGTGCTGGCAGAGAGGCATATGAAGAGGCGTCTGAGGCACGCGGGCACCGTAGCTCATCTTGCTGACTGCCAGATAGTCGCCCACCAAGAGGCTCTTCTCCAAGGAGGAAGAAGGGATGGTGTAGTTCTGAAAGAAATAAATGTTGACAAAATAGACGGCCACCAAGGCAAACACGATGGCATCTATCCAGCTCATGATGGTCTTGCCGGGATTCTCCAGCTCCTTCCACCACGACCAGTTGATCTTGCGTGTGAAGTAAGCATCGAATACAAAGGGGAGCGCTATAATGCCCCACCAAGACTGTATGTAAACGAGGAAAGCAATAAACAAAGCCACGGCTATCACACCTTTGGCAATGTCCATCTTTGTAAGTGATTTCTTTTTCTTTTCCATGCTTGAAAAAGTAAGTGATCGGGATATATTAAATAATGAATACAAGAAAATTAGAACTTAAACAAGTCGCTCATCGTAAGCAGACCCTTGTTCTGAGCAGTATATTCTGCAGCCAAGACAGCACCGAGCGCAAAGCCCTGACGGCTATGGGCATCATGTGTGATGGTGATCATATCCTCAGGCGAATCGTAGGTGATAGTATGGATACCAGGTACTTCTTTTCTGCGGATGTCGTCAATACGCAGTACATCGGGAGCCGTCTCATGCAAACCCCAGCGAGTCTTACGGTCCAGATTCTCCACGATATGCTCAGCCAAGGTGATGGCTGTGCCCGAAGGAGCATCGAGCTTATGTACATGATGGGTCTCCACCATATTCACATCATACTGCTCAAACTGGTTCATGATTTTTGCCAGGTAGGTGTTTACGGCATTGAAGATAGCCACACCCACACTGAAGTTGCTCGCCCAGAAGAGAGTCTTCCCGTCTTCCGTACAGGCCTTGCGAACCTCATCGCCGTGCTCCTTCATCCAACCCGTACTTCCGCTGACCACCTTTACGCCAGCTTTCCAAGCCTTCAGATAGTTGTCGTAAGCAGTCCAGGGCGTAGTAAACTCAATGGCTACATCCGCACTCTTGAAAGCTTCGCTGTCAAAGTCTTCCTGGTTGTCTATATCGATGATACTAACGATTTCATGTCCTCTCTGCAGAGCTATCTGCTCTATCATACGACCCATCTTGCCGTATCCAATAAGTGCTATTTTCATACCTTATAAAATAAAAACTCTTGCAAAGGTAGGCTTTTTTGAGTAAAAATGACTACTTTTGTGCTTAAAATTATATAATTATAACGATTAGACGCATGGAAAAGCTTCTTCACTATGCATGGAAGCATAAAATATTGCCCCTTCGCGAACTAAAAACCACGGAAGGCAAGCCCCTGGAGATTATCCATCCAGGCATGTCTAATTCGGATGCTGGTCCTGACTTTTTCAATGCCAAGGTCAAGATCGACGGAGTGGTGTGGGCTGGCAATGTAGAACTGCATCTGCACGCAAGCGACTGGTATAAGCACAGGCACCAGGACGACCCAGCCTACAACAATGTCATTCTGCATGTGTGTACCAAGGTTGACACCGAGGTAACTACGCAATCGGGAAAGGTACTTCCCCAGATTGAGTTGCCCATCCCCGAAGGTCTGCTCGAGAACTATCAGCAGTTACTTGCCACCATGGACTACCCACGATGTCACCGTCTCATCCCCACCTTTGACACTCTGAAGATACACGGATGGATGGATGCATTGCTTGATGAACGCCTTCGCGACCGTGCCTCACTGGTGCAAGAGAGACTCAAAAAGGCCAACAACAGTTGGGAACATGCATTTCTCATCACCCTGGCACGCAACTTCGGCTTCTCACTCAACGGAGACGCCTTCGAACGCTGGGCCCGCATCGTACCCTTCAATGTGGCCTCACGACTGCGAAACAATCTCATACAGGTCGAGGCTCTCTTTCTCGGTATTGCAGGTTTGCTTGAGAAGGTGGATGATGAAGCTGTCATACGCGAGTATGCCTACCTGAAACATAGGTTCGGCATCACAGAGGAACTTCAACTCGCAGACTGGCGCTACCTACGCACCCGTCCTCAGAATTTCCCACATGTGCGTATTCGCCAATTGGCCAAACTCTTTCAAAGCGAGCGCGCCAAACTGAGCCGTATCCTTGAAGCAGAGACTCTGCAGGCTCTACACGAGTGCCTAAATACCGAAGGACTCTCGGTTTCATCGATGAATTTGATTGTTATCAATACCATAGTGCCCGTGCTGTGTGCCTATGCCGAATATCACGGTGAGGAGCAATACACGGAGCGTGCCATCCATTTGCTCGAATCCTTGAAGTCTGAAGAGAACTACATCCTTCGACAGTGGAAACAATGCGGACTCAAAGTGAGCACTGCCGCTGACAGTCAGGCTCTCATACAACTCAAGCGCGAATACTGTGACCGAACCGACTGTCTGCGATGCCGCTTTGGTTATGAGTATCTGAAGGCATCCAAGAGTATCTGAAGGACAACAGAAAAGAACATCATACACATGAAAGAATATATCTACGAACTCAAGATGAAGGTACGCGACTATGAGTGCGACCTTCAAGGTATTGTCAACAATGCCAACTACCAGCACTACACGGAGCATTGCCGACATGAGTTTCTGCTGGACCACGGTGTGAGTTTTTCCGATCTTCACGACGAAGGTATCGATGCTGTGGTGGCAAGGATAAGCATTGACTTCAAGACCCCCTTGCGTAGCCGTGACGAATTTGTGTGTCGTCTCCGTATAGAGAAACAGGGTATCAAGTATGTCTTTTTCCAAGACATATATCGCCTTCCCGACGAGAAGATCGTCATTCGCAGTCAGGTGGATACCGTCTGCATGCTCAACGGCACCCTGATGCGCTCATGCCCTGTGCTTGACAAGACCTTCAGTAAATACTGGGAAGACCAACAATAAATCCCTTCCTAAACGACATAATCTTATGACGGAGCAAGAACTTCTGTATGCAATTGCATTGACCAAGGTGGGCCGACTCAACAGTTTGCACCAGCACCATCTGTTGGAAGCCTTGGGAAGCGTTACGGCTATCTACGAAAACCGCGCAGATATCCGACAAGTCTTTCCAGATGCCACACCCGCTCTGTGCAGGGCTATTGCTACAATGGATCAGCAACTTGCTCATGCCGAAGAGGAAATACGATTTGCCCAAAAAGGAGGCATCCAATGTCTGGGAATCAATGACGAGGCCTATCCTGCCCGTCTGCGAGAGTGTCCCGATGCTCCCTTGCTCGTGTACTATCGAGGCAATGCCGATCTCAACGCTACACGCATCATCAGCATTGTTGGCACACGACACATCACGGAATATGGAAAGGATCTTTGTCAGAATTTCATCAGTGAGCTGTCTCAACTCTGTCCCAACCTGCTCATCGTTAGCGGACTGGCCTACGGAGCCGACATCCACGCTCATCGCAACGCCCTTCAGCAGGGATTACCCACTGTAGGAGTGCTGGCTCACGGTTTGGACCAGATCTATCCAAGACTTCATCGCGACACAGCCATCCAGATGCTCAGCCAGGGTGGCCTGCTCACCGAATATCCCTCACAGACCAAGATAGACAAACTGAATTTCATCTCACGCAATCGTATTGTGGCTGGCATGGCCGACGCTACGATCATCATTGAGTCGGCTGAGAAGGGCGGTTCGCTCATCACAGCACGCATTGCCAACGATTACAACCGTGATGTTTTTGCATTCCCAGGCCGCATCAACGACACCTACTCCCTCGGATGCAATATGCTCATCTCACGCAATGAGGCAAGCGTACTCATCTCTGCCGAGGAGTTTCTGAAATCCATGGGCTGGCTATCAGAGAAGGAGAAAAGGGCAATCAGCAACAAGAATGCACAACTGGAACTGTTTCCCGACCTAAGCCAAGAGGAGCAAAGCATCATTGAATCCCTGAAAAATACCGATGGAAAGGGGATAAATCAAATCTCCGTCGAAACATGCACCCCCATTGGCCAACTCGCTGGTATACTCTTCACCCTGGAAATAAAAGGATTGGTGAAGATGATGAGTGGAGGCATGTACCGCCTACTATAAGAAATCACTACTTAGAGTTTGACATCCTCCAATTTGACAAGCCCGTTCACAATGGCATAGATCGTCAATCCTGCAGCACTGCGTATGTTAAGTTTGCGTGAGATGTTACGCCGGTGTGTCATCACCGTGTTGGGAGAGATGAACATTTGTTCGGCAATCTCTTTGTTGGACAAGCCACGCACCACCTGTACGATAACTTCCTTTTCCCTTTCACTCAAGTTGTCTTCTACCGTTTCACCGCACACTTCGTCCTTGAGGTCATCATCGTCAGTTATGCTGGCCCGCCGCTCTCGCACCTCAACCTCCAGCTGTCGTACGCAAGAGGCGAACAGACTATCCTCCAAGGTGCAATGCATCAGCAGGTCCTCCTCCATCATATAGATATCCATCAAAGCATCATTGAGCAACTGTGCGTTGGCCTCACTTGGGTAATACTTGATGATGATATGCTTCAGTTCGGCAATGCTCTTTTCCATACTTGCATGATTCCCCTCATGCTCGCTCACCACCTCGCGAAAAGTCTGCTTGGGCATCTTGCCTTGTTGCAGTTGATCCACAAATGGATGCACATGTGTATTTTCATACTCCATGTGTCGCTCTACTTCCGACGCATATTCGTCAAAGAATTTCAATACAAGAAAGGCTATCTGATTATGTTTCGCACAGTCAATCGAGGCAATAAGTTTCCGTCGGATTGCAGGCAAGCGAAACTCCACGAAATAGGCATGCGAGTTGCGTAGATATTTCATTAGGTCGGGCAGATTCACCTGTTCCTTCAGTTCATTCACATGAGCGTGCCCTGCATTCTTGACAAAATTGACCACAGCAAGAAAGGTTGCCGTATCCACGCCACACTTCTGGCATGCCATGTCCACGCTCTGGTCGCCAAAACCCAGACAGATGCCAAAGCGGGAGAGTATCTGCAACATTCGGTAGTCATCACTTATAAGACTACTCATCTGATCATTCTTGTGATAGGCCATTTCTTTGCTCGAACTTTTATATAAAATATTGTTATTCCCTTTCGTTCTTAATTCCCCATCGGGGGTTAGGGAGGGGGTAATTAGAACCTAAAATACAGTTCACCCCACAACTCACTATGCTTGCTGTCAGCAGAGAGTTTGCTGTGTACATAGTTATATTGCAACTGCAACATCAGGTTCTTGTGTATCTGGAAATTGGGACACAGTGTATAAATACTATTCAGCGAACTGTTCCTCGCATTGTCGCGAAAAGCATCATACTTGGCATAAATCTTCAGCCATGAGGTGCAAGGCACACCCACCGTGAGATACCATCCATCAGCCTTACCACGACTGGCATGCTGGGTCAGCACCTGTTCTCCACGCTCCGAGTCCCATTGATAGTCTGCCATCTTGTGGCCTGTATGGTGAGCATATTCTGCCCTTGCGCTCCATCCTTTGTGCTCGTATTTTGCACCTACAGCATAACGATTGCGCTCCACGGTAATATTGTTGTATTTCATATCACCCTTCCAGCCAAACACACCTACATACAGGTCCTTCACGGGTTGCAACTGAAGCGTTCCTATCCAGTCCTTCTTACGATTGGCATCGGCATGATTGATACCCTGACCGTTGAACATACCCAATTGATAGTGGAAGAGGCGATGCTTGTCCTTACCTACAGGGAGCACATCTCCTTGCAACTGAAGTCCAAGGTCACGGCCACCCGTGCTTGTCGATTCACCACCACAATAGTCGCTCATGCCAGCCAGCTTCTTCACCATCTGTGAATAGTCGCCTACTCCAATATCCCAAGGATTGTAAGGGTTCTCAAAGGTGAAGCAACGCTTAAACTGTCCCACCTTCACCTCCAGTTCTTTCCAATGACTCCAAGCCAGGAAGAAATCCTTCACATGAGGTCCCTTCGATGCACCGGGATCTCCGTTCACCTCCAACTGTACACGATACTTGAAGTCAGAGAGCAAACTGCCGTCCAGATACAGTCGCACATAGCGGGCATTAAAACCATCACCACCATGTTTACCCTCCTCGTTGCTGTACTTGTATGTGCCAACAGCATAACCGCCAAACTTCGGAACACTCGCCCAACGAGTCTCAGTGCGTCCATACTCCATAGGTTCTCCCTCTGCAACGGGCGAATCCATACCCTTGGCGAGTGCATTGTTGAGGAGCGAGGTCACAAAACCCGAAGGTTCGGGACTGTCGGTTCCTGGGGTATTGTCATCTGCACAGACTGGCAACGCACATCCAGCCATGAGCAATGCAGTCATACATAGTTTTTTCATATCTTCTCGCTTAATTCTTACTTTTTCATGGCAAAATTACAAATAAACTTATAGGAGAGCAAGTCCTAAATGAGTTTTTATCACCCTTTTTTGCAAAATCATTATTATTAGGTATTGTATGTATGTGCAGAAAAGCTTAACTTTGCAACCGAAACCATTAAAACTCACCGATTATGATGATTCGTCGCCACATTCTCATTTCCACATTGTTGCTTTGCTCCTGCGCTCCCCTCTGGGCACAGGAAGAGGAAGTCGCTGAGGAGAGTTCCGACCTCATGGAACTTCAAGTTATCGCCTCTCCACGCGAAGATGGTGCAATGCGCAAACAGCCCACAAGTGTGAGCATCGCGTCGTATCAGCAACTACAAGACATACACGCCACCTCACTGAAGGGGCTCAATACACTCATGCCCAACTTCTTCATGCCTGACTACGGTTCGCGCCAGAGTAGTGCAGTGTATATCCGCGGTATAGGTTCGCGTATCAATTCGCCAGCTGTAGGACTTTACATTGACGATGTACCCGTACTCGACAAGTCGGCCTTTGACTTCTCGCTCAACGACATTCAGCGTGTCGATGTGCTTCGCGGTCCTCAAACCACGCTCTATGGTTCGGGCACGATGGGTGGTGTGATTCGCGCATACAGCCGTTCACCCTTCACCTATCAGGGCACAGACATCAGCCTAGGGTTTGCCACCCGCGACAATACCCGTTCCTTCGGCCTGATGCACTATTCTAAGCCCTTAGACCGCTTTGCATGGGCGTTTGGTGGTTTTTACAACGGTGGTGACGGCTTCTTCCACAACGACTTCAAGGAGAACAAGCCCAAGATGGATTTTTACTCTGGTGGCGGCGTAAGTTTCAGGGCTGTGCTGGAGACTCTTCATCGCTGGACGCTCGACATGAACATGCGCTTTGAGGTGGACAACGAGGGAGCTTATCCTTATTACTATGTAGGTCGTCAGAATGGCGAGGAAGACAAGCCCGAGCAACTTTATCGCATCAACAATAACATCACGGGGCTCTACGACCGTACCGTTTTCCGCACCTCGCTCAACGCTTCAAGAAATTTTCCCCGTTTGGAGTTTAAGTCGATCACTGCCTTGCAATCTCTCAAGGACACCATGCAGATGGACCAGGACTTCCTCTCTGATGACATCTACAAACTCACTCAGCGACAGAAGAATGTGACCCTCAGCGAGGATCTTCTGCTCAAGTCACGCAAACCTGGCAAGTGGCAATGGATATCCGGTTTCACTACTTCACTGATGAATAGCAAGATCAAGGCTCCCGTCACTTTCCGTCAGGAAGGCATAGCCTGGCTCAACCAGACCATCAACAACAATGCCAACAAGCATATGCCCATTGTGGAGAACGGTGCCACAAGGATGCAATTCGAGTTTGACGACCAAATCTTGGGCAAAGAACTGATTATTAAGGACAAGTTCAATACGCAGAATCTCTCTGCAGGTATTTTCCACCAAAGCACATTCAGTAGTCTTTTTGGCATGGAAGGACTGAGTGCTACGCTGGGCTTGCGACTGAATGTGGAGACACGCTCACTCAAGTATGCATCGTGGTATGACTTCGACCACCTCTACAACCTCACGGGCTATCTCACCCAACCCGTAGAGCGTGTGATCAACATGGTGACGGACCAGGAGAGCAGTATCAGCAACGGTCTTTACAGTAGCAACTACGATTCCTCTACGAAGGGCATCATTGCCGACTCACCTATTCGCAACACAGACATCGATGTAATGCCCCGAATAGCCTTGCAGTACCAGATGGGACAGACTGGCAACATCTATGCATCGGTGAGCAGAGGCTACCGCTCGGGCGGATACAATGTGCAGAATATCAGCGAACTCATGCGTTCACTCATGATGCGCGACATGATGCAGGATGTACGCGATCTCACCTTGGAGGCCTTTGAAGGAATGACTTCTGCCCCCGGTGGTCAGGCACCCATGATTCCTGCCGAATCAAAGGACAAAATCATAAACGGCATAGGTGGCATGGCCAACATTCCTACCCCCGATGTTGTACAGGCCTGTACCTACGATCCCGAATATGCATGGAACTACGAGATTGGCACTCACCTCAATTTCTGGCAAGGCCGTATGGCACTCGATGCCAGTGCCTTCCTTAGCGACATCAGCGACCTCCAACTCTCACAGATGAGCGAGACTGGTCTGGGCCGTATCATGGTCAATGCCGGCAAGAGTCGTTCGGTAGGTATGGAGATGATGATGAAGGTACAGCCCGTGAGCAACCTCCTCCTACAGGCCAACTATGGTTATACCCACGCTACCTTCCGTGACTATTCCGACTACGATGCAAATACAAATTCTCTCGTTGAATGCGAAGGAAATTATGTTCCCTTCATGCCTCAACACACAGTGAATTTTGACATAGCCTACACCTTCCTACTCAACCAGAACCGTCCGGCCTACACCTTCCGTCGCAACGGATTCATTGCCAAGGGACTGACCGTTGGTGCCAACTATGCAGGAGCAGGCCGTATCTATTGGACCGAGCAGAACGATGCATGGCAGGATTACTACTCCACTATCGGAGCACGCATCTCACTCGACATGCATCCTCTCACCCTCACCCTCTGGGGGAGCAACCTCACTAACAGCAATCACAACACCTTCTGGTTTGTCAGTGCAGGTCGTGCCTACGAACAGCACGCTCGTCCCCTTCAGGTGGGACTCGATGCTAAATTTAGTTTCTAACTCTTGCTATTTTTTAGCCTTCTTCTCTGTCGCGGGATAGGGAATTGGGTGTTGAAAATAGAACTCAAAAACAGTGTGATCCAAGCAATGCCCTCGGGTGTTGCTTGGTTTTTTTCAACTAAACATCATTTTTCAACTTTCCATTTCCTTTTATCAACTTTTATTTGTAACTTTGTCCACATGAAATACGAATCTACATATCTGGAGGACCTTGGCGTTACCATTGAGTCTGCTTCGTTCCTTCCTCTGGAGGGTGTCGCCGAGTGGCATATGATGCTTCATGTGGAACCGCGCGGTCAACTTTTCGAGGGACAGATGCAACGCATCTACGAGGCAGAGGACCGCATACTCCATATGCCAGCCTATGCTGGTGCACAGTACATTCTGAAGCGTTACTTTTTGAGTGACAGCACCAACCAACATCCTCTCATGCGCCACGAGTCACATGTTGCAGTGAGTTACATCCAGCAACAGCCTCTCGATGGCAGTAAGATTGCCGTTTGGCTCTATCTCCAGCGAGGCATGGACATGAGCGTGGAACATGGCGTGGTCGTAGCCAGGCACAACGGTTACAGCCACCTGTGGAAGATGGGCATGTGTAGCAATATAGGCGACTCTGCCCAGCAAACCGAGACTGTATTGTTGGAATACGAAGATGATCTCAAGCACTTTGATGCCACACTGGCCGACAACTGTATCCGCACATGGTTCTTCGTACGCGATGTGGACACGCAGTATGGTGGTTTGGTGCGTGCTCGCCGAGAGAATTTCATCCAGCAAGGACTCACGGAGAAGACCCACTATATCAGTTCTACAGGCATTGGAGGCAATCCTCCCGAGACCAAGGCACTCATCCAGTTGGGCACCTATGCGCTGACCGGTTTCAAACCTGAGCAACAACGCTATCTCTATGCCCCTACTCATCTTAACCCTACCTACGAGTATGGTGTCACCTTTGAGCGTGGTACAGCCTTGGAGTATGGCGACCGTGCCCATGTATTCATCTCCGGTACTGCCAGCATCAACAACAAGGGCGAGGTGGTGCATGTAGGCAATATCGTGGAGCAGACCCGCCGTATGTGGGAAAATGTAGGCAAGTTGCTCGAGGAGGCCGACACATCCTATGACGATGTGATGCACCTCATCGTGTATCTGCGCGACACTGCCGACTATGCCTTGGTACGCGAGATGTTTGCAGAGCGTTTCCCCCACATCCCCACTGTCTTCACCCTGGCTCCCGTATGCCGTCCCACATGGCTCATAGAGATGGAGTGCATGGCCGTCAAGCCTCGCAACAATGCAGACTACCAAGACTTCTAAACTTCCCTTCATTTTTCTTGGCGTGATGGTGGCAGTTCTCGCTGTTGCCACCGTACTGGACAAGGGTGGCACATCCAGCTCCACTCCTCCTGTTATCTATGGCAAGTGGTGGTTTGTATTACTTTGGACCATACTAAGCCTCACTGCCGTCTGGTACACCTTGAGGCGCAAACTATGGATGCGACCTGCTGTCTTTGCACTGCATCTTAGTTTTTTGGTCATACTCACAGGTGCAACAATCACCCATTTCATCGGCAGAAAAGGCTTTATCCACTTGCGTCAGGGCGAAGTGGCACAGCAGTATATGTACTACGACGAGGACGGACTCAATATCCGCCTGCACGACATGCCTTTCCTCATGACTCTCGACACCTTCTATATCTGTTATGATGCCGATGGTGTCACCCCCTCCGACTATGTGAGTCACATCACCCTCGTAGAACATTCCGAAAAGCGGTCCGCCACTGTAAGCATGAACCATATAGGTCGCATCCATGGTTACCGCATCTTCCAGACTTCCTACGATGAAGATGCACACGGCAGTCTCTTTACCGTAAGTCATGACCCCTGGGGCACAGGTGTCACTTATGCAGGCTATGCTCTGCTGGCCGTAAGTATGGTATGGCTGGGAATTAAGAAAGCAAGGAGGGAGAATGGGTCAAATGAGAAGAGCGAGGAGTCTGACAATGCAGAGAAATCAAAAGGAAAGAAAACAGTTTTCACTCCTCACTTTTCACTTTTCACCCTTCTTGGTATCCTCTTGGCATCCTACATGGTCATCTCCATAGCCTTCCGTCCCCTGCTTCCCGTACTACGCTCTCCAATGCTATTTGTTCATGTGGGAGTCATCATGGTGAGTTATGTCCTACTCGTGGTGAGCATGCTCCGACGCAGTATGCTTCGCTATGCCGTGTTCTTCCTCTCCGCTGGCATTTTCCTTGGAGCCGTATGGGCCAATATCTCCTGGGGTAGTTATTGGAGTTGGGATCCCAAGGAGACTTGGGCCATCATCACCCTTCTGGTTTATAGCGTACCGCTCCATCAACAGTCTTTGCCTTGGTTTCGCTCACTTCGCAACTACCGCCTTTACTCCCTGTTCTGCCTGTTGTGCCTCCTCATGACCTATTTTGGTGTCAACTATCTCCTTGGCGGCATGCACAGTTACGCTAATTAGTTGAGAGTTGAGAGTTGAGAGTTGAGCGTGGAGGGTTGAGAGTGGAGAGTTTTTGCCTTGTTTCGCTATGCAAGCATTATTCCAGGGAAAACATTTCCACCTTATTTATTTGGAGAAAAGGAAAAAAAATCGTACCTTTGCCCCATTATTGGGTTTTTGTACCCCTACCTAACAACTAACAAGATATGCGTTTACACAAGATAATCACCCTTGCCATCACCACTTTTGCCCTGTCTTTGCAGGTCAGTGCAAAGCCTATCATGGTGGTAAGCAAGCAGAAGCCCAGCAACACCAAACCCATGGTGATGACTGACGGCAATAACGCTCAGGAGGAGACTACCGAGGATGTGTCTGGCGAGGTTATCGTCAAGACAGCCATGCAGTATCTGGGCGTCCCCTACCGTAGTGGCAACAGTAGCCCCAAAGGGTTTGACTGCTCCGGTTTCACCAGTTATGTTTACAAGCAGTTTAGCATTGCGCTCAACCGCGACTCTCGTTCACAGTACACTCAGGGCACACCCATCAAGCAAGTGGCCGACCTGCGCGCAGGCGACCTCGTCTTCTGGCGTGGAAGCAACAAGAAAGGTGGTATTGGCCATGTAGGCATTGTCACTGAAGTGAGCAAGACCACAGGTAGTTTTAAGTTCGTTCATGCTGCCACACATGGTGGCATTCGTGTGAGCGATTCACGCGAAGCATACTATGTTAGCCGTTATGTTGGTGCACGACGCATCCTTTCCGACGGAGAGGCAGCGAGCCCCACAACGACCAACTGATGCCCTTCATTTCTTTTTAGACACAAAGCCACACTCACCTTGGTGGCAACATCCATCACAGCCGCAACACCCTCCCGTGTTGCGGTTGTTCTTTATGCGATAGTGCAGAGCCCAGACTGCCAGGCCCAAGACTACAATGAGCAAGATGATACTTTGAAGATTCATGGGTTATTCGTGGAGAGTGGAGGGTTGAGAGATGAGCGTTGAGGGTTGAGGGTTGAGAGTTGAGAGTTAAGCGTGGAGAGTGGAGGGTTGAGAGTTATTAGAGTAACATAAGCACGCACCTTACGATGAAAGCCACAAGCCAAGCCAGCACACACTGGTTCAGCACCATACCCACTGCCCAGCGATTGCCCAGCTCACGCTTCACAATAGCGATAGCAGCCACACAGGGCGAGTAGAGGAGGCAGAACACCAGCAGACAGATGGCTGTGACCGGAGTCATGATCGTAGGTAGCATCTGACTACCCCCATACACCTGCTCCATGATGGCACACACATTCTCTTTCGCGATGAATCCGGTGAAAAGTGCCGTTGTGGTCTGCCAGTCTCCAAATCCGAGGGGGGCAAACACTGGTGCTATGCTACCCGAGATGACAGCCAGGATAGACTGCCCCACTTGCTCGTCGGTAAGCATATTCAGACGGAAATCGAAATGTTGCATGAACCAAATCACGATGGTAGCCACGAAGATCACGGTAAAGGCCTTCTGCAAGAAATCCTTGCATTTCTCCCAGAGCAACTGTAGCGTATTTCGATAACTGGGCAGACGATAGCAGGGCAGTTCCATGACGAACGGAACGGCCTCGCCCTTGAACACGAATAGTTTGGCTAGGAAAGCCATCACCACACCCACCACTACACCCAGCAGATACAAGCCTATCATCACCATCCACGCCTTTTCGCCGAAGAAGGGGCGGGCTATAAAACCGTAGATGGCTATCTTCGCCGTACACGACATGAAGGGTGTGAGCATGATGGTGAGTTTACGGTCGCGCTCACTGGGCAAGGTTCGCGTAGCCATAATGCTGGGCACCGAACAACCGAATCCGATGAGCATCGGCACGATACTACGGCCCGACAGACCTATCTTGCGCAACAGTGAATCCGTCACGAAGGCTATGCGTGCCATATATCCGCTGTCTTCCAGCATACTCAGGAAGAAGAACAGGCAGAGGATGATGGGGATGAAGGTGAGCACACTGCCCACTCCGGCCCAAGCACCGTCGAGGATGAGCGATGACACCCAAGGGTTGATATTCCATACCTCAAAGTGCGATGCCAGCCACTCGCTGGTCTGATCTATGCCCTCCGACATCCAGTCCTGCAGAGTTCCGCCAACCAGTTCGAAAGTGATCCAGAAGATAGCCCCCATGATGAGCAGGAAGGAAGGAAGGGCCGTCCATCGTCCCGTCAGCACACGGTCCATACGACGGCTGCGTCGCTGCTCCTTACTCTCTCTGGGCTTCACCACGCAAGCCTTGCACACACGCTCTATAAAGGCAAAGCGCATGTCGGCCATGGCAGCAGCACAGTCCAGTCCTCGCTCCTCCTCCATCTGCCGGATGATATGTCGTACGGTAGCCTGCTCGTTGTCCGTCAGCTTCAGCGCCTCTGCCACCAGAGGGTCGCCCTCCATCAGTTTGGTAGAAGCAAAGCGAACGGGTATGTGAGCCTGCACGGCATGATCCTCTATGAAGTGCATGATGGCATGTAGGCATCGATGTACTGCACCTCCGTGATCATCTGGGTCGCAGAAGTCCAGTCGGGCAGGTCTCTCTTGGTAGCGTGCTACATGGATGGCATGTGTCACGAGTTCGTCCACGCCCTCGTTTTTCATGGCCGAAATGGGTATGACGGGTACTCCCAGCAAGCGTTCCATCTGGTTGATGCGCACCGTTCCACCGTTGTTCTCCACCTCATCCATCATGTTCAGTGCCAACACCACTGGTATGTTCAGTTCCATGAGTTGCATGGTGAGGTAGAGATTACGCTCTATATTGGTAGCGTCTACGATGTTGATGATACACGAGGGGTGCTCGTCCAGAATAAACTGTCGCGACACCACCTCCTCGCTCGTATACGGACTCAGCGAGTAGATGCCAGGAAGGTCGGTCACCTGGGTATGAGCATGGCCCTTTATCTGTCCGTCTTTGCGGTCAACGGTCACTCCTGGAAAGTTGCCCACATGCTGACTGGCACCTGTCAATTGGTTGAAGAGCGTGGTCTTACCGCAGTTTTGATTGCCCACGAGTGCAAAGGTCAGTTCGGCTCCCCCACGCTTCTCAGCATTGAGGTCGTGACTGTGATTCTCCGGCTGGGGATGATGTGCGCTACCCGTGTGCGTGTGTCGTGGGTCGCCTTCCTCACCATAGCGAGGGTGAGGCACATCGGCATAGCGTAGCAGGTCGGCATTCACCAGCACGCGAGCCTCATCGTCGGTCAGCACATGTTCTTGCTGGGCCTTACCGTCAATGGTCAGTTCCTCCACATCTATCTCTCCGGCATCAGCCTTGCGCATGGTCAGTTCGTAGCCTCGTATGCGCAACTGTATGGGGTCGCCCATAGGAGCATACTTCTCCACCGTCACCTCCACGCCGGGACTCACGCCCATGTCCAGGAAGTGCTGACGCAGG
The DNA here is from genome assembly GCA_045629325.1 of Bacteroidaceae bacterium. Classification (GTDB taxonomy): domain Bacteria; phylum Bacteroidota; class Bacteroidia; order Bacteroidales; family Bacteroidaceae; genus Physcousia. Next base: position 53,357 of record JAZQQX010000008.1, read on the forward strand.
GCACCATCGCCCCCCACACTCGTTATCAAGCCCTTTCCACCAATATGCAGTTCGCTCAGTTTCATACGCTTTTCATTGTTCATTTCGACAGCAAAATTACATATTTCTTTCCGTTTCACCATAAGAAAAGTTGATTTTGCCCCTTCTCCGTTGTCAATATACCTAAAAATGATTACCTTCGCTTCGGCTTTTGGCAAGGTCATCTCACTTTTTTCAACCATTCAGCACCTCATCTCTCCAGGAATCCTCCAGTCCCACTGAAGAGGAAAAGCGAGGGACTTACAATTTTGGAAACACATATACTCCCCTGCGGACTACGCATCATCTCAGCCCCCTCTCCCACCAACACCGTATACTGTGGCATAGCCGTCGATGCCGGCACACGCCATGAACTCCCTGAGGAGAGTGGTATGGCTCACTTCACCGAGCATCTCACCTTCAAGGGCACACCACGCCGACGCTCTTGGCACATCCTCAATCGTATGGAGAGTGTGGGAGGAGACCTCAATGCCTATACGGGCAAGGAGGAGACGGTGTACTACTGCACGGTGCCTCGCGAGCATTTCGCTCGAGCCATCGATTTGCTCATCGACATTACGCTCTCCAGCACCTTCCCCCAGCACGAGATGGACAAGGAGGTGGAGGTGGTCATCGATGAGATTGAGAGCTATAACGATACGCCCTCCGAACTCATCTTCGACGAGTTTGAGAGCCTCATCTTCCCCGGTCATCCCCTTGGTCGCAACATACTCGGGCAAGCCGACAAGCTCCGCCTCTATCGCTCTGAGCACATTCAGCAGTTTGCCCGCCGTCTATACCATCCCTCGCGTATGGTGCTCTTCGTGTATGGCAATGTACCTATGTCGCGTATCGTGCGCGAAGCAGAAAAGGCCATGGGGAAGATTAAAGATGAAGAATTAAGAAGATGGGACGAAAAGGAAGGGGAGACTAAGAATGAAGCATTAAAAACAAAAAATGGAGACACCACCTCCTTTGCTCTCCCTACGGGCGAAACATTCGTACGCCACAAGGACACTCACCAGGCTCATGTCATGCTCGGCACCCTCGGCGTACCCCTGCACGACCCGCGCCATCTCTCGCTCCGTGTGCTCAACAGCATCCTCGGCGGACCGAGCATGAATTCGCGCTTCAACCTTGCCTTGCGTGAGCGTCATGGACTGGTCTACACCGTGGAAAGTTCCTTCGTCACCTACACCGATACGGGTGTGTGGAGCGTCTATTTCGGTTGTGACCCAAACGATGTCAACCACTGCCTGCGCCTCGTACGCCACGAGTTGGACCGCCTCTGCACCCAACCTCTCTCCGACACGGCCTTGCGTGCCATCAAGCGTCAGATTATTGGGCAGATCGGCCTCTCCTACGATGCCTTCGAGAGTGTGGCTATCGGTATGGCCAAGCGCTATCTGCACTATGGCAACACGCAGTCCCGCCAAACACTCATGGACCGCATCCAGGCTCTCACGGCTCTCGACCTACAGCGCACCGCACAATCTATCTTCACCCAACCTCTCCTCACACTTATATATAAATAAGGTGGAGCGTTGAGAGTTGAGAGTTGAGCGTTGAGAGTCGAGCGTTCATCGTTCATCGCTCCACGCTCATCGTTCCACGCTCATCGTTCATCGCTCACCACCACACCCCTCCAAGTACTCCTTGGGAGAGATGCCCATAGTGCGCCGGAAAGCCTTGCTGAAGTTACTCTTGTCACCAAAGCCTACGATACTGGCCACCATATCGTAACTGTAGTTGGGATGCTGGCGGATAATGTCGCAGGCATACATCACACGCAACTTGATACGCCACTGGCGGAAATCCGTATCAAGTTTCTCCTTGAAATATGTTCGGAAGACCACAATGTCCACGCCCAACTGTCGGGCCAGATCTTCCGACACCAGATCATTCTCCACAAATCCATGTCGGTCCACCCATGCCTGAAGGTTGATGGCCAACTTCTCATATTCGTCCGAAAAGTCACATGTGTCGGTCAGCGTCACGGGGGCAGACTGCCCATCAGTCAGTTCTACCCACGAGGATTCCTGCGTGTGACTGACAATGCGCCCAAGCGAAGAGAAATAACTTACAAATCGTACCACTACATAGCCGTAGCACACGGCAGCAAAGAGCATCCACAGCTCATACACGATGAGGGGGCAGAATGGGACGATGCATGCCGTCAGTCCGAGTACCGACACATTCAGAAAGAAGTATTTCACCCAACTGAAATGCCTCTCCATATCCTCATCCATGATTTGCTCTGCCACCTCTATCGATGCCCTGTAGTGACGGAAGAAGTACAACTGATAGTAGCCCAGCAACGACAGATAGACCACTGCCGACACGATGGCAGACACCATGAATTGCGAAGGCCACAGTACAAGGCTACACAGCAGTTGCACAGCATGAACGGCAATGATCAGCAGGTTGCACATCACAAACCTGAACCTCACTGCTTGCGGATTGAGGAAGGTGACACTCGTAATCACAAAGAGCAACGACTGAATACTGGCAGATATGAGCGTACTTGTGATGATGCTCCGCTCATTGACTATCTGAGGCCAGATGATATTCTTCAGCAATGCCAGGCTCACCACCACAAACACCCCCACCAAAAGATACCTACAGTAGTTCAACCTCTTCCACCTATTAGGATTAGGTATTCGTGCCACGAGCAGATGAAATGCCGAGCAGAGGAACGAGAATGTCGCCACGCAGTAGAAGGTATTCAGTGTTTCCATTTCGCAAATGTAGGAAAAATCGGTCATACATATACCAAAATTTCCAACAAAAATACGAAATACCACGCAAAATACCACACAAAACACCACATGATATACTACGGTACCCTCACAATAAACCCATAACTTTGTACCAAGCATTTCCAGAACACCCCAACCACAACCTCTCCTATGGTGGAAAGGAAAACTCTACTGAAGGAATAGCAAAACCTTAATCACTCCATATATATTACAAGTGGAGGCATTGTGAATCCGTTCCACGATGTCTCCACTTTTTTATAGCCAGAACAAATCATCATGCAATGAGGATTCAAAAATCAAAACCCTGAAGAGAACGATTAAGAACTTTTTTCTTGCAAACTTTTTATCATCCACCTCTATACCAGGCTTCATCCTTTCACAGGGTATTTTATACAAAAAGGAGAAAAAGTTGGGGAAATGTTTGGCAGTTTCGGGGAAAAGCCGTAACTTTGCACCCGCAACGCTGAAAAGCGCCATGCCCAGATGGCGGAATTGGTAGACGCGTTGGTCTCAAACACCAATGCCGCAAGGCGTGCCGGTTCGATCCCGGCTCTGGGTACTCGAAAGAGCGAGATAACCTCTGTGAACGAAAGTTTGCAGAGGTTTTTCTTTTCTGTATAGGAAAAAATGGCTATTTTTGCAAAGTGAACACAGGGCTACGAAAGAAAGCCTGTGACACGAACGGATGAAGCATATAAACACTTCGCAACAAAGACTAACAAACATCTCTCATATCATGAAAATCAAATCTTTCATCATCGCATGGCTCACAGCATGGGGCATACTGACAGCTCAGGCTGCTAACATCGTGGCTTTAAAGAGTCCTAATAAACAGATTGTTGCCTTACTCTCCCAACAGGATGGTAAGACCTATCTTGATGTGCTGGACGGCAAGAAGGTCCTGAAGACACGCATTGCCTTGGGATTGACCACCAGCGAAGAGAGTTATGTTGACCTGACGCCATACAAGGTAGGCAAGGTGAGCACGGACCATGAGAAATACCACATGGTGCATGGCAAGGCATCGCAGATAGAAAACCATTACAGCACTGTGACGGTGCAGTTTGTCAATGAACACCAGCAACCTCTCCATGTGCAGGTGCGGGCCTGGAACGATGGTGTGACCTTCCGTTACAACCTGCCCGACAACGGCAAGGAGCGTACCTTTACGGGCGAGGCGACCAGTTTTGACATCACTGGTCGCTACAAATGTTGGCTACAGAAGTTTACTACCAGTTATGAGGACGACTATCGCAGCATGACGGTGGGCGACCGTCAAGGTGACTGGGGTTATCCATGCCTGTTCGAAACAGCTGGCAGTTATATGCTCATCACAGAGGCCAATCCCTCGCGAATGTACTGCAACACTCATCTGAACAACGGTGCTTCGGGCACGGTCTTTCAGGTGCAATACCCCTTCGACTGGGAAGGCAACAGGGTGGGTGAGGTCAATCCTCGCTGGAAAGGCGAGTGGACTTCGCCCTGGCGTGTGGTCATCCTGGGCGATCTGGCCACGGTGACAACCTCGACCTTGGTAGAAGACTGTTCTGATGCTTGCAAGCTAAGCGATACCTCGTGGATCAAGCCCGGTGGTGCCGCTTGGGTATATTGGGCATATAATCATGGTACGCGCGACTTCCAAATCTGCAAGCAGTATGTGGACCTGGCCAAGACGATGAACTGGCCCTATGTGCTGTTTGACTGGGAGTGGGATACGATGCGAAACGGGGGTACCATCGAGGATGCCTGCCGATATGCTCTTTCACAGGGTGTCAAACCCCTGATGTGGTACAACTCTGGCGGACCACACACGGGAGTGATGTCCACACCGCGTGACCGCATGCTCACCCACGAGAGCCGTATGAAGGAGTTTGCCTGGCTGAAGAGCATAGGCGTAGTGGGCGTAAAGGTGGATTTCTTCGAGAGCGACAAGCAGCACATGATGAACTATTTCATCGACATACTGGAGGACGCTGCCGAGGCGCAGATCATGGTCAACTTCCACGGCGCCACCATCCCACGCGGATGGACACGCACATGGCCCCACCTGATGTCCACCGAGGGCGTATATGGTGCTGAGCAGTACAACAACGGAAGATACATGACCGACAACGGATGCCATGTGAACTGCATACTGCCCTTCACGCGCAACATCGTAGGTCCTATGGACTACACCCCCGTAGCCTTCACCAACTCACAGCACCCACACACCACTTCGTATGCCCACGAATTGGCTCTGGCAGTAGTGTTTGAGTCGGGCATACAGCACTGGGCTGACCGTCCCGACGGTTTCTACAACCTGCCCGACGAACCCAAGCAACTGATGAGGGAGATACCCACTGCCTGGGATGAGTGTCTGCTACTCGACGGATATCCCGCAGAGCACATCGTGATGGCACGACGCAAGGGTGACACATGGTATGTGGGTGGACTGGAAGGCAAGAGTACGGCAAGGACCTTCAGCGTGAAACTGAACTTCCTGAAGAAAAACAAGACCTACACGCTTACCCTCATTGCCGATGGTGGTGATGCTACACAGTTCCGCACCACTCAACAGCAGGTGAAGCGAGGTGACACAATAGAAGTACCCTGCCTCTCAAGAGGCGGATTTGCCATGCGTATCAAGTAAAGATAGGGGAATACACACCAACAGGTGCGCAAGACAACATGAAACAAAACTATATTAAGGCCATCAGAGGAGTGACTCGATGGCCTTTTCTACATCTTCTATAAACTCGCTGCGACTCACGAGGTTGTTGTCGCGGTCGATGAGGAAGAAGGTGGGGAGTTGCTGTACATTGTAGAGAGTGAGCATGTCGCTATAGAGGCCGTCTGCGCAGTACACGCATATCCAAGGGAGATCCTGGCAAGCCGTCTTCCAATAGTGGATGCTGGCATCAACAGACACCTGGTAGATGACGAGACCGCGGTCGTGATACTTCTTGTAGAGATCGCGCATCTCTATGATACGCTCCTGTGAGGTAGCACCACTATATGCGGTGAAGTCGAGCAGCACAACAGAGCCCTTCAGGTCGCTGAGACGACGCTCCACACCATTGATGTCGGGAAAGCCCATGTCGATGATGCCACTTTCCTTGATCTTGTCATCGTCGATCTTGAGATCAACGGTGCGAGGGTGAGTCTGACGGCGGCCACGCATGACAATGTTGAGCAGGTTTTGAGCGCGGAGACTACCGGGCCACTTGGTACACCAGGCATTGGCAATGGCACTGGCCCAGCGCACATCGCTCTGATCGTTGTCCATGTCCCACAACAGCGAGCGACCGATACTCTGGAAGAGTGCGAAGTAACTGGATGCACTCTCGTAGTGGTTCTGGATGAAATAGATCTTGACAGAATCCTTGTACTGACGCACCATAGTACGGATGTTCTGATCGCGCTCCTCGAGGGTGAAGTCACGATTGTCGGCCATAGCCTGTATGTTGCGCTCCAACTGAGCAAGGCGATTAGCCAGGATGCGAATAGTATCGCTGCTACCACTGCCTTCTACGGTGTAGTTGAAGGCCATCTGAGGCCATGTAGCATCGATGCGGATGGTCTCTGTAGAGTCAACGGAAAAGTTGACAATCTGATTCTCTATGCGAAGACGATATAGTTCGGGGCACGAACTGGTGTCGGCATAGGCAAAGCGGTAGTGACCCTCGTCGGAGAGTTTGGCCGAGTCGAGAGTGACGATACCCTCGGTGAGCGTGTGCGACTCGAGATAGATAGTCTTGTCCTTGGCACCTGTGATGGTGCCTTCTACATGAAACTTGCCAGCCTCGTCCTGACAACCTGCAAGGGCCAGGAGGAGAACTACGGCGGAAAAGAGATATTGCGATACGGTCTTCTTCATCTGGAATGGATTTTTACTGTTACAAAGCACAAAGGTAAACATTTTCCTCCACAACTGCGTACAATATACCGAAAAACGCGCGCATACATTATCATTTTAGTTACTTATGGCCTAATTTTCAATCTTCTATTTTTAATTTTCAATTCTTTTGTGTACCTTTGCACGATTTTATCCCCCCGAAAGCGGGAAAGGCTCGCCGGAGGTGGGGACATTGATGAAACATTTTTTCAAAAAAACAAAGATGAACGTAATTACAAAGACAGTCGAGTTGCCTGATGGAAGAACCATCAGCATCGAGACCGGGAAATTGGCCAAACAAGCCGATGGAGCCGTGATGTTGCGTATGAACAACACTATGCTGCTGGCCACCGTTTGCGCCGCTAAAGATGCCGTTCCCGGAACAGATTTCATGCCCTTGCAGGTAGAGTACAGAGAGAAGTATGCCGCTGCTGGCCGCTTCCCCGGTGGTTTCACCAAGCGTGAGGGTAAGGCTAATGACGACGAGATTCTGACCTGTCGTCTGGTGGATCGCGCCCTGCGTCCCCTTTTCCCCAGCAACTACCACGCTGAGGTGTATGTAAATGTGATACTTTTCTCTGCCGACGGCGTTGATATGCCCGATGCACTGGCTGGTTTCGCAGCAAGTGCCGCACTGGCAGTTAGTGATATTCCCTTCGAGGGCCCTATCTCTGAAGTACGCGTAGCTCGCATCGATGGCGAGTTTGTTATCAACCCCACCTTCGAGCAACTGAAGAATGCCGACATGGATCTGATGGTAGGTGCTACCGAGGAGAACATCATGATGGTGGAAGGCGAGATGAAGGAAGTACAGGAGAGCGACCTGCTGGCTGCCCTCAAGGCTGCTCACGAGGCTATCAAGCCTATGTGTCGCTTGCAAAAGGAACTGAGCAAGGAACTTGGCAAGGATGTGAAGCGTGAATACTGCCACGAGGTGAACGACGAGGAACTGCGTGAGCAGGTGAAGAGCGAGTGCTACCAGCCCGCTTACGATGTGACCAAGCAGGCTCTTGAGAAGCATGCACGCGCTGCTGCCTTCGAGGAGATCCGTGAGAACTTCAAGCTCCGCTATGCTGAGGCTCATGCTGACATGAGCGCAGAGGAACTCGAGGAGAAGAATGCTCTCGTAGATCGCTACTACCACGATGTGGAGAAGGACGCTATGCGTCGTTGCATCCTCGATGAGGGTATCCGTCTGGATGGCCGTAAGACCACCGACATCCGCCCCATCTGGTGTGAGGCAAGTCCTCTGCCCGGTCCTCACGGATGTGCCATCTTCACCCGTGGTGAGACTCAGGCTCTGGCTACCTGTACACTGGGTACCAAGATGGATGAGAAGCTGGTTGACGATGTGCTCGTTCGCGAGTACCAGCGCTTCCTGCTCCACTACAACTTCCCTCCCTTCTCAACGGGTGAGGCTAAGGCACAGCGTGGCGTAGGTCGTCGTGAGATCGGTCACGGTCACCTGGCATGGCGTGGTTTGAAGGGTCAGATTCCTGAGGACTATCCCTATGTAGTTCGCGTAGTGAGCGATGTATTGGAGAGCAACGGTTCAAGTTCAATGGCTACCACCTGTGCAGGCTGTCTGTCGTTGATGGATGCCGGTGTGCCCATCAAGGCTCCCGTGAGCGGTATCGCCATGGGTCTGATCAAGAATCCCGGTGAGGAGAAGTATGCCGTGCTGAGCGATATCCTCGGTGACGAGGACCACCTGGGCGATATGGACTTCAAGACCACCGGTACTCCCAATGGTCTGACTGCAACTCAGATGGATATCAAGTGTGACGGTCTTTCTTATGAGATCCTCGAGAAGGCTCTGATGCAGGCAAAGGCTGGTCGTGAGCACATCCTCGGCGAGATGATGAAGACTATCAGCGAGCCTCGTGCAGAACTGAAGCCCCATGTACCCCGTATCGAGCAGATCACCATTCCCAAGGAGTTCATCGGTGCTGTCATTGGCCCCGGTGGTAAGATTATCCAGGGTATGCAGGAGGAGACCGGCGCCACCATCACCATCGAGGAGGCTGACGGCGTAGGTAAGATCCAGGTGAGCGGTGCCAACAAGGCTGTCATCGAGGCAGCATTGGCTAAGATCAAGGCTATCGTGGCTATCCCCGAGATTGGTGAGGTTTATGAGGGTACCGTACGCAGCATCATGCCCTACGGTGCATTCGTAGAGTTCATGCCCGGCAAGGACGGTCTGCTGCACATCAGCGAGATCGACTGGAAGCGCCTTGAGACTGTTGAAGAGGCAGGTATCAAGGAGGGTGACAAGTTGCAGGTGAAGTTGCTTGAGATCGATCCCAAGACCGGTAAGTTCAAGCTCTCTCGTCGCGTATTGCTTGAGAAGCCCGAGGGCTATGTAGAGCGTGAGCGTCGTCCCCGTCCCGAGCGTGGTGAGCGCCGTGACCGCGGTGAGCGTCGCGACCGTGGCGAGCGTCGTCCCTTCCGTGAGAACCGTGAGGGTGGCAACGAGCAACCCGCTGAGACACCCGCTGAGTAAAATATCTACAGAGGTGCCTGAATAGAGGCAACACATGTGTATCAACGCACATACGCGTACACACACGCATGTGCACACACATAAAAAAATATAAGATGTGGCTTTCCATACATGGAGGGCCACATCTTGCGTTTAAATACTTTTTCACTTGCCTTGACTCTTCTCTACATAGAGAAATCAAGGTAGGGCTCCAGCCTTTGCAAATCCTCAGGAGCGAAGTCCTGATAGAGGGAGAGGTCGTTGATGGAGCGGAGGGGACCAAACTGGCGTATGTGGTCGGCAATGGTGCGTGCCTGATAATAGGAGATGTAAGGGTGAGCATTCAACTGGCGCAATGTGCAGTGATTGACCTTCAGTCGGTGCGGACCTTTATCTCCTAATGTAAGATACTCCTCCACACCCAGAGGTATGTTGTCCAAGTCATCCAGTTGGCGAAGCGAGACGAAACCACCCAGACGCTCCCGATATTGCACTATCTTCTGTGCGAAATAACTGCCTATACCAGGGATGCGTTTCAAGGCTGAAGTGTCGGCCAGGTTGAGGTCGAGTGTCTCACCTGCACGGAGTTTGTTGGGATAGAGCGTAGTGTCGCGCCGTGCACCCTGATAGGGACGACCTGAAGCATGCTCATGCGAGGCCGTGTCTGTCAAGGTATGAGCCTCATCATAGGAGTTTCTCCCACCTCGGGCATAGGCATCGGCATTGTAGGCCTCTGGTGTATCGGCCAGATAACGGTAAGACTCGCCTATCTGTATCAAGGGAGCCAGATGATTCCATTGTTCGACTGTCAGTCCATAGAGTTTCTTGAACTCTTCCGTACGATGATACACGCCTCCCTTGGCCCTATAGCGAAGCAGATTGCGCACCTGATAGGAAGACAGACCGAGGCGCATGAGAGAGGCGCTGTCAGCGGTATTGGGATCGAAAGCAAAACTCTCTGCCTCCGACACGGAGATGGCCTGAACGGCATCGCCACCTACCCCATCCACACCGGATGCCTTGAGTTCCTCCTCGCTCAAGTCGTCCTCACGATGGAGCACAGCAAAACAGACCAGTCCTATCACTACCACAAGCAAGAGACTCAGTTGTATGAGCATGAGTCCTCGCCGCTCTGCACGATTGACATCAGTCTGTTTCAAAATACGAGCTGTGGAGGGGTTGAGATGCTTTATAGGAGTTCGGCCACAAAGACGCAAGCAATGGCCACGGGGATGATCCAGCGAAGCAGGAAGATATAAGCGCGGAAGAAGGGGAAGCGCACAGTGCCCTGATTGGTCAATTCATCGTAGAGCAACTTGCGATCGAGGCGCCATCCTGTGAAAAGGGAGATGATGATACCACCCAGAGGCAAGAGTATCTTGGCAGGCAGAGCATCGAAAGCATCGATAAGCGTGAGACCGAAGATCTTGAAGTCGGAAAGGATACCATTGGAAAGCGAACAGAAGACGCCTAAGGTCATGCACACGAACGACACGCACCATGCTGCCTTCTTACGACTCATATGGTGTGCCTCGTGCAGATAGGCCGTAACGGGTTCGTGGATGCTGATGGCACTCGTCAAGGCTGCCAGGAAGAGTAGCACATAGAAGAGGAACGAGAAGATATAGCCCACCCATGGTAGGACATGGAAGGCTTGCGTGAAGACATAGGGGAGACTCATGAATACAAGTCCGGGACCTGCCTCTGGCTCCACACCGGGCACACTGAACACGGCGGGGAAAATGATGAATCCTGCTAAGAGAGCTACCATAGTGTCAATCACAGAGACACTGCATGCCGTCTTGACCAACTTGGTATCATCACGGAAATAACTGGCATAGGTGCACAGGCATCCCATAGCGAGACTCAGCGAGAAGAAGGCCTGTCCTATAGCGCTAAGGAAGGTTGTGGGCGTGACTTTGGAGAAGTCGGGCTTGAGCAAGAAGGCCAGACCTGCCGACGAACCAGGAAGCGAGAAGGAGCATACCATAAGGATACCAATGATAAGCAGCAACATGGGCATCATCACCTTGCTGAAGCGCTCTATACCGTGCTGCACGCCTCGCACGATGATACCATGTACCAAGGCCATCACGATAACGGCAAACACGAGGGGCAGAACAGGATTGCTCACAAAGTCGTTGAAGAACTGCTTGAAATCTTGCGAACCGTCACTCAGCATACCTGCCAGAGAGGCATAGGCGTAGTAGAGCGTCCAACCCGAGATGACGCTATAATAGCACATGATGATGAAGGCCACAAACACACCCATCGCGCCTTGCACTCTCCACCAACTGCCCGGAGCCAACTTCTGATAGGCTGTTGCTGTATTGGCATGTGTGTGGCGACCAATGACGAATTCACTTATCATAATGGGCATACCGATAAACAATACGCATATCAAGTAGAGCAGAATGAAGGCTGCACCTCCATTGTTGCCCACCTCTGTGGGGAAACGCCATATATTACCCAAACCTACAGCACTACCTGCCGAAGCAAGCACTACGCCCAGTTTGCTACCAAAAGTTCCGCGATGTTCTGACATATGATGGGGAATTGAAAATTAAAAATTATGCATTGTGAATTGTGCATTGTGCATTGTGACTGCGAAGCTTGATGAATACGAAGTCAAATAATTGTGAATTGTGAATTGTGAATTATCTCTACAGCAGTTCGTAGATGAACACCACACTGATGAAAATGGGTGAAACGAAGCGAACAAGGAACAGTAGGAAGGAGAACAGCCAAGGAGCCACGCCGGCACTCATGAGTTCATCGCGCACCACATCGCGCTTCATCACCCATCCCACGAAGAGACAGATGAAGATGCCACCCAGGGGCATGAAGAACTTTGCAGTGACGAAGTCGAAGAGATCGAAGAAGCCCATGCCAAACATTTTGACTTCGGCCCAAGGACCAAAACTCAACGAACAGCAGATGCCGAGCACCATGCAGATACAGGTGACAATCAGTGCTGCACGCTCTCGGGTAAGTTTGAAATGCTCGCGCACAAAGGCTGTAGTTATCTCGTGCATAGAGATGCTACTGGTGAGGGCCGCAAGCAAGAGGAGTGCATAAAAGAGTATGCTGAAAAGGTCGCCCAGCAAAGGCATACCCGAGAAGGCCTGATTGAATACATAGGGCAGGGTGACAAACACCAGACCTGGTCCTTCGTCGGGACGCATACCTGCAGAGAACACGGTGGGGAAGATGATGAATCCGGCCAGGATGGCAACCATCGTGTCGATGAGGCAGACATTGAAGGCCGAACTTACCAAGCGTGTGTCGCGACTGAAGTATGAGGCATAGGTGACCAGACAACCGATACCCACACTCAAGGAGAAGAAAGCCTGACCCATAGCACTGAACACCACGGGAGCCGTCACCTTCGAGAAGTCGGGCTGAAGTAAGAATGCCAGTCCTTCATTCGCACCGGGCATAGTAACTGAGAGTATCACAAGCAACACGATGATAAACAGCAAGAGGGGCATCATCAGTTTGCTGAAACGCTCAATGCCCGTCTCTATGCCGCGACTCACAATGACATGTGTGACAACAAGGAAAATCAGCAGGAAGATGACGGGACGATAGGGATGGCTCACAAAAGCGCCAAACACGGCACCATAATCCTGCGAGGAAGAGAGTTGGCCTGTGATGGAGAGCATGGAATAGTCTATCGTCCAACCTGCCACAACGCTATAGAACGAAAGGACGAGTACGCCTGAGAGCACACCCATCAGTCCTACAATGAGCCAGGGGGTGTGGGGAGCCAACTTCTGATAAGCAGCCACCGTGTTGGAGCGCGAGTGGCGACCTATCACAAACTCACCCAGCATCACAGGCATAGCCAGGAACAACACGAAGAACAGATAGATGAGGATGAAAGCCGCACCGCCATTCTTGCCCACCTCCGTAGGGAAACGCCATATATTACCCAAACCTACAGCACTACCTGCCGAAGCAAGTATCACACCCAGTTTGCTACCAAAATGACCTCTTTCGTCTGCCATAATGTAATTATTATTGATATTTGTGTGCAAAATTACAACTTTTATCGTACTTTTGCAACGAAAACGATAGATAACACACGCTTTATGCTATGGAATTATAAGATAAAAGCGCTATAAAGTAACAAAATCGCAAAACAACGGAACAGTATGATAGCAAAAGTCATCAAAAGATATCCCTTCTCCCTACTCTGCACATTGGCCATCATCGTGCTATCCCTGGCTCCCATCGGGGCTCCCGAAGTGGCCCAGGATGTGCCCTTCTACGACAAATGGGCCCACTTCGTGATGTATGGTACACTCGCCCTCATCGTGTGGTGGGAACTGTGCCGAAAAGAGAGCAAAATAGAAACCGGCAAAATAGAAACCGGCAAAATAAAACCCAGCAAACTTATCGTGCTGGGCATTATCTTTCCGATCATCCTGGGTATACTGATGGAACTGGGTCAAGCCTACCTCACCACCTACCGTAGCGGTGAGTGTATGGATGCCATTGCCAATAGTACGGGTGTGCTACTGGGGAGCCTCATCGCATTTCTTACGCGAAACAAATGAAAAATTAGTCTTCAAAATCCTTTTTCCACAATTTGTAGGGATTGGTGCGCATGTGTGAATTGTAGAAGCGTCTGTCGCCCGTCACTTCCCTACCTATAAAAGGCGGGATGGAGAAAGGTTCGTCCTCACGCTCAAGCTCCAACTCGGCCATGATGAGTCCCTCGTTGTCACCATGGAACTCATCGACCTCCCACACATGGCCATCCTCGGCACGCACCAGGTAGCGATGCTTGTCGATGACACCGGGTTCGCAGATATCCATGAGTTCGAGCGCATCCTTGAGGTCGATCTCCTTCTCAAATTCAAAACGCGACAAACCACCATCCTTGCTGGGCCCCTTGATGGTGAGGAAACCCTTGTCGTCGCGGATACGGATACGAACGGTGCGCCCCTTACCACTGGCTATGTATCCCTGCTGAATATGGGTACAGTTGTGGGCAAGCGACTTGAACTCACCCCTGACAATAAATTTGCGTTCTATCTCCAGATTTGCCATAAAAAGAGTCGAGGCATAGCCTCCCAGTTACGAATTAGTGCCATTTCCGCCAAACTCCATAAGGTAGGCCTTGATGAAAGCATCGATCTTGCCATCCATCACGCCACCCACATCGCTGGTCTGATAGTTGGTGCGGTGGTCCTTCACACGACGGTCATCGAAGACATAACTGCGGATCTGACTACCCCACTCTATCTTCATCTTACCAGCCTCAACCTTGGCCTGCTCCTGCATACGATGCTGCAGCTCCTTGTCGTAGAGCATAGAGCGGAGCAGACGAAGGGCATTCTCCTTGTTCTTGGGCTGGTCGCGAGTCTCTGTGTTCTCAATCAAGATCTCCTCTTCCTCGCCCGTATAGGGGTCCTTGTACTGATAGCGCAGACGCACACCCGACTCCACCTTGTTGACATTCTGACCACCTGCACCACTGCTTCGGAATGTATCCCAAGAAATACGAGCCTGCTCGATGTTGACCTCGATAGTATCATCCACGAGAGGGGTCACGAAGACAGAGGCAAAACTCGTCATGCGCTTACCCTGTGCGTTGTAAGGACTCACACGAACCAGGCGGTGAACACCGTTCTCGCTCTTCAGATAACCATAGGCATAGGGACCTTCGATCTCCAGCGTACAGGTCTTGATACCAGCATCGTCACCATCGAGAAGGTTGCTGATACGGCACTTGTAACCATTCGTCTCGGCCCAACGCATATACATACGCATAAGCATCTGTGCCCAGTCCTGTGCCTCGGTGCCACCTGCACCAGAGTTGATCTTCAGCACGGTGTCCATCTGGTCTTCTTCCTGACGGAGCATATTGCGCATCTCAAGCGCCTCAATGGCCTCCATGGTGCGACTATATATCTCATCAACCTCCTGCTCGGTCACCAGTTCTTCCTTATAGAACTCAAAGGCAGTATCAAGTTCACCACAAAGCGAACTCACTTCATTGTAGTCGTTGATCCACTTCTCCAAACCCTTAACCAGTTTCATCTGTTGCTCTGCACGCTTCTGGTCGTCCCAAAATCCCGGTGCCTGGGTACGAAGTTGCTCTTCTTCCCACTGTACCTTCTTGTTGTCGATGTCCAGATAGCGATAGAGTTGCTCCTGGCGGTCTTTTGCTTCTTTCAGTTGTTCAAATGTTATCACTTGATTCTTATTTTTGATTTTTATTTTTAACTTCTAACTTTTAACTCTTAATTTTTAACTCTTAACTTTCCCCGTACATGGCCTCAATCTCGCGGGCATAGTTCTCATTGATGACAGGCCGGCGTATCTTCAGCGTGTTGGTGAGTTCGCCCCTTTCCATGCTGAAAGGTTCGGGGAGCAATGTGATGCGCTTGATACGCTCATAGTGAGCAAACTCCTGCTGAAGCGTGTCGATACGGTCCATCAGGATGCTCTTGATCTGCTCGTTGGCACAAAGTTCGGCACGGCTGCCATAAGAGATATGGCGCTCTTCGGCCAACTGCTCCAACGAACGATAATCGGGGATGATGAGTGCCGAGACGAACTTACGCATATCGGCAATGATCACAATCTGGTCAATATAACGGTCAACGACAAGTTTCGACTCTATCATCTGCGGAGCAATGTACTTACCGTTGCTGGTCTTGAAAAGGTCCTTGATGCGGTCGGTGAGGAACAGTTCGCCATCTTTCATATAACCGGCATCGCCCGTATGGAACCAGCCGTCCTTGTCAATGGCCATATCCGTCACCTCCTGCTTACGGTAGTAGCCCTTCGTGATGGTATTACCCTTGAGGAGCACCTCATTGTTTTCACCAAACGAGACCTCAACACCGTCGAGAGGGCGACCTACCGAACCGATAGTCTTGAGCGCCCCTACCCTGTCGCAAGCCACGGTGGCCGTGCTCTCCGTAAGCCCGTAACCGGCAATGAGCGTGATACCCGCAGCATGCACAAACTCCTCCACCTCCCGAGGTATGGCAGCACCAGCCACGGGGAAGAAGTTGCCACGCTCCAAGCCCAGTTCCTTCTTGAGCAAGGCGATGACCGTCTTCTCGTAGAACTTAAACTTCATACGAAGGCCCATGGGGGGCATCAAGCCTCGCATCTTGTACTTCACATTGTACTCCATACCGATACGCAGGGCATCGTTGATCATCATGCGCTGTACCGGACTGCTCTCGCGAATCTTCTCCTGCACACCGGCATATACCTTCTCCCAGAAGCGAGGCACGCTGCACATACAAGTGGGATGAACCTCCTTGAGCGACTGCTGAACATCCGTAGGACGAAGGTTGACACACAAGGTTGCACCACGCGCAATGCACCAATAACTCCAAGCACGCTCAAAGACATGCGTAAAGGGCAGGAAATTGAGTATCACATCCTTGTCGCTCAAAGGCAGAGCCTTGTCCTGATAACAAAGGACAGACTCGTACATGAGATGCGTGAGCATCACGCCCTTGCTATCTCCCGTAGTTCCGCTGGTGTAAAGGATATTGGCCAGATCGTCGCGCTGAAGTTCGGAACTGCGCTGCTCTATCTCCGATGCATGCCTGTCGTCCTCACCCAAATGGATGAAATCGCTGAAAGAGATGCTCACCCTGTCCTGAGGATCCTTCTTCACAGTCTTGTCGATGATGATAAGACGCTCCAGGGAAGGACACATGCGCAGTACGCGGAAAGCCACATCGTACTGATACTGCTCGCCTACGAAGACATAGCGAATAGCAGCATCGTTGATCATATACTTCACCTGCGACTCACTGCTGGTGGCATAGAACGGGATGCTTACAGCACGGATACCATAGCAACCGAAATCCACGAACAGGTTCTCCACCATATTCTGTGCAAAAACAGCCACTTTCTCCTGCACGCCGACCCCCAACTCCAACAATGCGTTGGAGACAGCACGCACACGACGAGCAAACTCATTCCAAGAGATATCTTTCCACAGATTCTTGTTGTAGTCGCGGTAACGCAGGGCTGTACGCTCTCCGTAGACCTTAGCCTGAGAGGCTATCATCAGAGATAAAGGCGAGGTGTTCAGCATGTTCAACTATTTTTGATAAAACTTATATTCGATTGCGGGCAAATCCACGCAAAAAAGGTATATTCTTTTGACAGATGAGAACCGTATGATATCACTACGACATATTCTCTCTATTCTTGAGTAGCAAGGGCATCACAACTGCAAGTCGCTGAGCAGGTCGCGATAGAGCAACAAGGCCTCTTGCAACTCCTCCACCTTGATGAACTCGTCAGCCGTATGACTGCGGGCACTGTTGCCCGGTCCCATCTTCATGCTGGGGAAAGGCATCAAAGCCTGATCGCTGAGCGTAGGACTGCCAAAAGGATGGCGACCCAACAGAAGGGCACGCTTCGCAAGTGGATGTTCCAGACTGATACGGCTGGAGTTGAGACGGAACGAGCGAGCCTTGACTTCGCCACGCACACTCTCACATACCTTGGCATAGATGTCCTGATTGGAATAGCACTCATTGCTTCGCACATCCACTGTGAACTGACAGGTGTCGGGCACCACATTGTGCTGTGTACCAGCCTGGATAATCGTAACCGTCATCTTGACGGGACCAAGCAGTTCGGTCTGCTCGGGAAACTCATAAGTGCGGAACCATGCAATATCATCGACAGCGTGATACAAGGCATTGTCACCCTCGTTGCGCGCAGCATGACCAGCCTTGCCGTGCTCGGTGACATCAAGCACCATAAGTCCCTTCTCCGCAATAGCAGGATGCATACCCGTAGGTTCGCCAACCAATGCCACATCGATGTGAGGCAAGAGAGGAAGTACGGAACTGATACCATTAAGTCCACTCACCTCCTCCTCAGCCGAAGCCACAAAGATGAGGTTGTAGGTCCTCTCCGAACCACGCAGGGCACGGTAGGTGAGCAGGAGTGTGACAAGCGATGCACCATCGTCATTGCTACCCAGACCGTAAAGCACACCGTCGGCGGTCAACTCAGGACTGTGAGGATCGCGCGTCCAGGCACTAACGGGCTTTACCGTGTCGATATGAGCATTGAGCAACAAGGTGGGACGAGCCTCATCATAACCGGGAGCCACCTCCCACAGATTATTGCCCGTACGCTTCACATCTATGCCCCACTCTCTCATCTGATGCTCCAACATATCCGCAGCCTCCGTCTCCTGACGGCTGACACGAGGAATGGCTATGAGCCGGGAGAGGAGTGAAACGGCCTCGTTCAATTCTTTGTTCATGGGAGTATGATTGCTATATGCTTTATGATGATTCTACTGCTGGCTGTAATGTCGTGGCACCTATCTGCTCACCCACTGTTCGGGATTGAGCTTGGCCGTCTCCTTACGAAGTTGGAAGTGAAGTACACAGGTGCCATCCCCTGCTGGGGCAACGGCTCCAAGCGTGTCGCGGGCCTTGACCTTCTGACCGCGTTGCACCTTCACTGAGGAGAGGTTGCAATACACGGTGATGTAACTGCCATGACGAACGAGTACACCCTTCGTGTTGTAGAACTGGAACACAGCCGTCACTTCGCCATCGAAGACGCTGCGGGCCTGTGCTCCCGACTTACCAATGTAGTTCACGCCCTTGTTGTCAAGTTGTACATTCTTCATGCCAGGCACATTGTAGGTGCCGAAACGCTCGCCCAACTTATAACTACCTGTGATAGGTACGGGAAGACGACCCTTGTTTTGCACGAAACTGCCATTCAAGGCTTTCTCCTCGGGAGTGAGCCACTTATCGGCAGGAACAGACGATGAGGACGATGAAGACTTGCCCGACGAACTGGTTGAGGTCTTACCCTTCTTCTTGGCCGCCTCTGCCGCTGCTTTCTTGCGAGCCTCCTCGGCTTTCTTGCGCGCGGCCTCAACCTCAGCAGCAACTACGGCATCGATCTTCTTATTAAGTTGGGCCAACTGATTGCGCTGACGATTGACCTGGCTCTCCAGACTCTTCTGCTGACTGCCCAATTTGCTGATCTGGGCCTCCTCGTCCTTCTGACGCATACCGAGGTTGCGACGCTGGGTCATGACATTGATCATCAACTCATTCATCTCGCCCTTGGCAGCCAGCAAACTGTTTTGCATAGCCAGATGTTCTTCCTCCTTTGAGATAAGGTCCTCTCCCAAGGAGCGTACCACATCGGCCATGAAGTTGGTCTCACGAGCCTTGCGATACATCTGACTCACCTTTTTGGCAGAGAGCACATGAAGCGTGTGGTGCTTGATGTTGCCATTCAGACGAGCCGAACGCAAGGCTGTGGCATAGGCGTCCTTCTTCTCCTGAAGTTGCATAGAGAGATCGTACAGTTTGTCGTGCATCACCACCATCTGACTGTCGAGTTCCACCATACGGTCCTCTGCATGCTTGATGCTGTCGAGATGTTGCTCCATCTGCACACCCAGCAGTTGCTGTGTACGCTTGTGCTGTGTGATGTTCTGTCGGGTCTTCTCCAACTGCTGTTGCGACTTCTTCACCTCCTTCTGCAACTGGTCGCGCTGCTTCTGGAGGTCCTTCACCTTCTTGCTGTTTTGTGCAGCAAGGGGCATGAAGGCAAAGAGGAGAATGAGTATGTAGGGTATTCTATGCATGTAGCGAGGCATGTATCAGAGTAGTGTACGACTTTTTAGTTGGCCAGACTCATCACAGCAGACCAGACCTGCTGGAGTGTGAGTTGCTGAAACTTCTTAGTATCCACATTGGTGGGAGTGCCCTTCCACGAGTCATCGCTACGCAGTTTGCTCACATCCATCTTCGTGATGACGCTCTGCGTGCCAAGGTTCACATCCACCTGGAACTTGCTGGGGAAATTCTCATTCTTGACCTTGCCCCATTCCAGATAGTTACACTCCATGCCGCGAGCCGCCTTTGCACCCTTGACGGACGACTGCTGGACACGACCTGTAGAAGGATTGGCAAGGAAAGACACCAAGAGTCCGGGAGCCTGGTGAGTGAGTTTCACCAGTTTGTCTTGCTGTGCCTGACGGAATGCAACCACACTGGGCTCCTTGTCCTTGCCTCCCGGTACAAAGATCTCATTCCAGAGCAGAGACTGGAAGGTGTAGAAGTCTATGCCGTTCTCCATGAGGAAAGGTATCTCCGAATAAGGGAGTCTCACATAGCGCTTGTTCATGTTGTCCATCACGAGCATATAGTCGGGTGTGAACTCCAGGCGGCCCACGGTGATAAGTCCCAAAGCCTGCAGTGTGATCTGTATGATACTGTTGCGCTTCATCTTGAGATCGCCACTCACCTTCACGCTCTGCGAACCCATAGAGAGGTCGAGCGAGATGTGGCCAGATACCTGAGAGAGATCGGTACGGGTGGCATTCACCTTCTGCATGATCTCTACCAACTGTACATCGGCTACAGCATCGCTACCTGTCACCGTATCGGCCACCTTCTTGCTACAAGATGCCAACACGAAGGTAAGAACAGCAAGGAGAGCCGTGTAGGAAAATATTCTATACTTTGTCATAATGATGATGTATTTTCGTCAGGGTTACTTCAACTTTATTTTTAGGAAGTTATATTTTCAATCGTTGCTTTAATGCTTCAGGTACTTCTTCTTTTTCAGTTTCTTCTTCAGTACGCCCGAGGTGCCTGAGTCATTCTTCCCAGCCTTGTCAATAGCCAGAGACCATAGGCGCAGGGCCTGGTCCATGAGATTGCACTGGGCATAGATATCACCCGCATGCTCCAGCAAGACGGCATTGACCTCAGGATCGTTCATCAGTTCGCTATCCTCTTTCTTCGGATCAACTACACGGTCCATGTACATACGGGCTGTGGTGTAATCCTCTTGCATGAAGAGCACCCAGGCGTATGTGTCGAGGTAGGTCTTGTTGGTAGGTTGCAACTTGACAGCCTTATAACTCATCTGCTCTGCCTTGTCGAGTTGCTCACCCTTCAGACTGAGGAAATAAGCATAGTTGTTGAGGCACGAGATCTCATCGGGAGCATATACCAGACAGGAGTCGTAGGCGGCAAAGGCCTCCTTCTCACGCCCCATCTCATGATAGAGGTCGCCCAGCAAACTATAGAGCGTACCTATCATGGCTGGAGGTGTGTCCTCATCGGCCTGGCGCAAACCGGCCTTCAAGGTCTCCTCTGCCTCCACATTCTTTGAATGCTGCAGATAGGTCAGGGCGAGGAAATAATGGAAGCGAACCTCCGAGGGGAAGTAAAGCAAGGCCCTTTGGCATACCTCCTGAAGGTGATCGATATCGTTTTGCTCGATGTAGTACTGTGCCAGTTCGGTAGTGGTCTCGTAGTTGGCTGGATCGGTCTCCAATATGCGTTGGGCCAGAGGGAGATTGATGTACTCGTTCTCCCCACTGTGCAGATAGGCATCGTAGCCCTTGTAGAGTTGGAGGAAGATCACATCGGCCTTCTCATCGGCCAGGAGTGTCTCGAAAAGATGCGTTGCATGATGACGCTTCGTGCTATCCTGCACGGCTGCAATGGCAATCTCACGCAGAGAGGTGAAACGAACCTGAAGGTCGGTACCTGGGTCGAGGATGAGCGAGTCGCGCTGATGCTCATAGGTTGCAGTGTCTCCCTGCTCGAGGATGCTGTTTAGGCGCATGAGAACAAGTCCGCTATGATGTGGATCCAACTGTGCCACACGGTCCATGCAGACCTGAGCGCTATCCATCATACCATGCTCCATATAGTGCTCACCCAGCACGAGGTGGCAACTCACATCGTAGGGAAACTCGCGACATACGGCTCGCAACTGATCGAAGGCCATCTCCTCCTGCTCCATGTCGATGTAGAGCTGGAATTTCTGTTCGGCTACACGCAGACTATTGCCTTGAAGCGTCTGTATGCGATCGAGGGTGTTGATGACATCCTGTGTACGCCCCATCTGCTTGTAGAGCATGAAGAGCTGACTCAGGATATCTACACGCTTAGACTGCAAGGAGGCCAACTTCTCCAGGGCCTCGAGTGCCTTGTCTTGCTTGTTGAGGTTGAGGTACATGATAGCCAGACGCTCCAGGTACCAGGGATTGCCCGCATCGGCCTTTGCGGCCTGTTCCATCAAAGTCAGTCCCAGACTGTCCTTGCCTAAGGGGATGCAGTATGTGCCCAACTCAAAAATCGTGGCGGGGTCGTCGGGCACGATGTCACGACAATGGTTGAGCAGTTCGAGCATATCGGCATAGCGGTCCTGTGCCTTGGCGCGCTGAGCTGCCATATAGTAGTATGACAACTTCCTGCGTCGGGCCTCATCGCTTATGCCTTGTGCCCTAAGGCATTGAGGCATGAGCAGAGTAAGCAGTAGGAGGATATAGCCGAATGATCTCATATTAAGCCTTGCCACTATTAAGCCTTGCCACTATGTCCGAATCCGCCATCACCACGCTCAGTCTCGGAGAGGGTCTCTACAAGTTGCCACTCTGCCTGCTCATGGCGTGCAATGACCATCTGGGCAATGCGCTCACCGTCGTTGATAACGAAGGGTTCGCTACCCAGGTTGATAAGGATGACACCGATGAGACCTCGATAGTCGGCATCGATGGTACCGGGTGTGTTGAGCACGGTGATGCCATGCTTCAGGGCCAGTCCGCTTCGTGGGCGAACCTGTGCCTCTACACCTGCGGGAAGGGCAATGCGGAGTCCTGTAGGGACAAGGCATCGCTCACCGGGATTGAGGGTGATAGGTGTCTCCAGATTGGCACGCAGATCCACACCTGCCGACTGCGCTGTGGCATACTGTGGCAGGGGGTGATGTGACTCGTTGATGATCTCTATCTTCATATGCTCTTCTAAAATGTTAATATGAGCCCGGCTCCAAAACCGGGCTCATATAGGGGTTATTATGGCTTCGAGTATTCGAAATCTCGATGCCTCGATAATTCGACAACTCGAAGTCTTGATATCTCGACGATCTTTTTTACAGAATGGTGCAACCTGCGCAGGGCTTGAGTTGCTTGAAGAAGTCGTTGCCCTTGTCGTCTACGAGGATGAATGCGGGGAAGTCCTCTACGGTGATCTTCCATACTGCCTCCATACCGATCTCGGGGAACTCTACGCACTCAATGCTCTTGATGCTGCTCTGTGAGAGAACGGCTGCCACACCACCAATGGTACCGAGGTAGAAGCCACCATACTTCTTACAAGCATCGGTGACACACTGTGCACGGTTGCCCTTGGCAATCATCACGAGGCTACCACCGTTGGCCTGGAACTCATCTACATAGGGATCCATACGTCCGGCTGTGGTGGGACCCATAGAACCGCAGGGATAGCCCTCGGGAGTCTTGGCAGGACCGGCATAGAGCACGGGATAGTCCTTCAGGTACTGAGGCAGACCCTCACCTGCATCCAGACGAGCCTTCAGCTTAGCGTGAGCGATATCGCGAGCCACGATGATGGTACCCTTCAGGTTGACACGGGTACTTACGGGATACTTAGAGAGTTCGGCACGAACGGCATCCATACCCTTGTCGAGGTCAATCTCGATGCCCTTGCCACCCTCACCGGGAAGACGCAGTTCTTCGGGAATCAACTCGCTGGGGTTGGCATCCATCTTCTCAATCCAGATACCGTCCTCGTTGATCTTAGCCTTGATATTGCGGTCTGCGGAGCAACTTACACCCATACCTACGGGCAGAGATGCACCGTGGCGAGGCAGACGGATGACGCGAACATCGTGAGCCAGATACTTACCGCCAAACTGTGCACCGAGACCGATCTTGTAAACCTCCTTCAAGAGTTTCTCCTCGAGGTCGAGGTCACGGAAGGCACGGCCGGTCTCATCACCTGTGGTGGGAAGAGAGTCGTAGTACTTGATCGAACCAAGTTTCACGGTGAGCAGGTTCTTCTCAGCCGAGGTACCACCGATTACCACGCAGATGTGGTAGGGAGGACAAGCTGCAGTACCGAAGTGCTTGATCTCCTCAACCAACCAGGGGAGCAGGGTGCTCTCATTCTGAATGAGGGCCTTGGTCATGGGGTAGAAGTAGGTCTTGTTGGCCGAACCACCACCCTTGGCAACGCAGATGAACTTGTACTCAGCACCCTCGCAAGCCTCGATGTCGATCTGTGCGGGGAGGTTGCACTTGGTGTTCACCTCGTCGTACATGTTGAGGGGAGCGTTCTGCGAGTAGCGCAGGTTGTCCTCGGTGTAGGTGTTGTACACACCGCGTGAGAGTGCCTCCTCATCCTCGAAGCCGGTCCACACCTGCTGTCCCTTCTCTGCATGGATGATAGCCGTACCGGTGTCCTGGCAGAAAGGCAGGATACCCTTGGCTGCGGTCTCTGCATTGCGCAGGAACTGCAGAGCCACATACTTGTCGTTCTCACTTGCCTCAGGATCGCGAAGGATCTTAGCCACCTGAAGGTTGTGCTCACGACGAAGCATGAACTCTACATCGTGGAAGCACTGCTGTGCCAGCATGGTGAGTGCCTCGGGACTAACCTTCAGCATCTTGTGACCCTCAAACTCGCTGACGGAGACACCCTCCTTGGTCAGCAGATAATACTCAGTCTCGTCCTTGCCCATCTGGAACATAGGAGCGTACTTAAACTCTACATTTGCCATTGTTTATCTTTCTTCTGTTATTGTTTATCTTACTTCTGCTATTGTTTATCTTACTTCTGCTATTGTTGAATCTATCGTGTATTTCGAGTTGAATCTATCAAGCGTTTCGGGTATTCCCCCATTCTTCATAATAAGCAGACGCACCTACATACAGACGCGCGCAAATTACAGCGCAAAAATAATATAATTTAATGACTATGCCAAGAAAATGAATAGAAATATACCCCGCATTTTACATTTTTTTGCTACCTTTGCCCACTGAAACGCTGAAACAATTCAATACGCATTGTTAAAGGATTAATAAACAAAACAAAATAAACAATGGAACATGCTATTCCTACATGGATGTTGATACCCTTTGCGGTACAACTCCTGTGCATTGCCGTCCTGCCTCTTACCAAACTGGAAGAGTGGTGGGAGCACAATCTGCACAAACTCTATGTGTCTCTCCTGCTGGGTGTACCCGTAGGTGCCTGGCTTATCGCTAACGGCATGGGGCACGAACTGGAGCATCAGATGATCTACGACTATGTGCCTTTCATCCTCTTGCTCATGGCGCTCTTCGTCACCACGGGAGGTATCTGCATCAAGGGTGACCTCAAGGCGACACCTCTGACCAACACCACTATCCTAGCCATTGGTTTTCTGCTGGCCTCATTCATGGGTACAACAGGTGCGGCCATGCTGCTCATCCGACTGATGATACAGACCATCAGCCAGCGTAAGTACACCACCCACACCATCCTCTTCTTTATCGCCATCATTGCCAACTGTGGCGGTCTGCTCACTCCTCTGGGCGATCCCCCATTGTTCCTTCTCTTCCAGAAGGGAGCCGAGTTCACATGGTTCTTCGGCCTCATCCCCGAATGGCTCACAGCAGGCGTATTGCTGCTTGCCACCTACTATGTGCTCGACAGCTATTGGTACAAGAAGGAGTCGAAGGAAGCTCTGGCTGCCGACCATGCCGAGCAGGTGAAGGTGACGGCTACAGGCCTTATCAACATCCTCTGGTTGCTCTGCGTCATCGCCTCTACGATGTTCATCAACGCCAAGTACATCCCTGCCATGGGTGAGCACGATGCACCATTCTACCTCAAACTCCTCCGCGAGTGGGTATTCATTGCCATCATCATCATCTCTATGGTGACCACGAAGAAGAGCGTTCGCAACGACAACAATTTCTCCTGGACTCCCATCCTCGAGGTGGCTTGCGTCTTCGTAGGTATCTTCGCCACGATGACTCCTGCCCTCATGTATCTTGGAGCCATGAAGACCGACATCCAGCAGGTACTTGCTGAGCCCTGGCAGTATCTCTACTGCACCGGTGCGCTCTCTGCCTTCCTCGACAATGCCCCCACGGCTATGGTATTCAACTCCATGGCTCCTGAGAACCCACTCGTCAGCGGACTGGCCAGCGATGCCTTCCTGAAGTGCATCTCCATCGGTGCCGTATTCTTTGGTGCACTGACCTACATCGGCAACGGTCCCAACTTCATGGTGAAGAGCATTGCAGAGCAGAGTGGCATACGTATGCCTTCCTTCTTCGGCTACATGATCAAGTTCTCACTCGTGGTCTGCCTCCCCATCTACATCATCGTCCAACTCATCTTCTGCTAAAACAAGCAAGACCATAAGCATAACTATAGCGGCCCTACCTCATACAAGGTGGGGCCGCCGTGTTTCTTACGCATCGTATTTCCCAAAAAAAGTTTGATTTTGTAGTTTCACACTTTCACGCTTTCACAAAAAAACGATAAGGAAGAAAAGAAAACCTATGATTTAGGCGTTTAAAAGGAGATAGCCCCTTCCACCGAATTTGGCGAAAGGGGCTATTCTCTATTTCTTCTTTTTCAGCAAGATATCTATCACCTCGTTGACATCCTCGATGGTCACTTCGCCGTCACCATTCACATCACCCCTGATGTGGGTACACTCCCAGGAGTCGCCATAGGTGAAGGTGGTCTGTACGCTGGCGATGGTAGTCTCCTCTTCGTTGGCGATGGTGATATCCTTCAGTATGATGGGATACTTACCCTCTGCCAGGGAGGCTGAGGCCTTTACCCTGATAGTAGCCACTGCACCTTCGTTGCCCGAGAGCTTGTAGCGAGTGGCATTGGTGGTGCCGCAAGTTACCTCCACGCTACCATCCTCGTTGAAGTCACCATAACAACTGGCATGATTGGCAGCATCGAATCGATCCAACACTGCCACCACATCGGGATACCCCTCCTCATCCAGTACGATACTCAGTCCCTCAGGGAGAACGAGGGTGAAGGTAAAGCCTGTGGTCACCAGAGAGTTCTTCAGCAGGATGGGCACCTCCACGGTCTGGCCAGGCTCGATCTGCTGTGCCTCGATGTACACCACGTTGCTCATACCAGTTATGTCGGTGTCGGCACCACTAGGTTCATCCTCACCCCCTTCCTCCGATGGAGCCACAACCTTGAGGATGGCCAAGGTCTCGTCCACCTTGCGCTTGTCGGTACCGGTACTCTCCGTGATCACGATGTTTCTCAAAGCTATCGTGTAGTCACCTTCGGCAAGACCTTCGGCGATGTTGAGTGTCACCAGAGCGACCTCGCCGTCGTTGCCTGTGAAGGCAATGCCTTTGGTAGAGTTGCAGAGGATACGTAGGCTACCGTCTGTCTGATAGTCACAGTCGAAGACATTTGTCTTAGCAGGTGTGGTGCGCTGAGTGCTCAGTTCTACTATGGGGAAGCCATCACCGTCTTCTGCCACTGTGATGCCCTCAGGCAGGAAGATGTCCACCTGAAAGCCAGTTGCTGCGATGGTGTTCTTCATCTGGATGGGCAGGACAACCTGCTTGCCAGCCTGACTCTCAGTATTGCTGGCATAAACCTCGTTGTCATAGGCGTATGCCCACTGTGTAGCACAGAGGGCCAATGCCATAACTATCGTTTTGATCAATGATAATTTCATATCCTTATTTTTATTTACTTGATTTTACTTTACAATATTGATACTTACTTCACTACGGTCTTCTTGCCATTCTGGATGTGGATGCCCTTCTGCTTCTTGGTTACCTTGCGACCCTGGAGGTCGTAAGTAGGAGCTGACTTCTCGCTTGCCATCTCGTGGATACTTGTAGCATTGCCTATCCAGAGAGTGGACTCGGAGAGGCTGGACTCCTCGCGAAGCATACCAGTGGCATCGGTAAGCACCATGTCCTTGAGGGCAATGGTCTGTGCACCGAGCTCTGCATCCTTGTCGATGTGGAGGGTGAGAGTCATCACCTCACCGTCATGACCGTTGAAGCTAAGACCCTTGGTGCTATTGCAAAGGATGCGATAGGTACCATCCGCCTGACGTGCATAGTCAAAGAGGTTGGTGCGCTTGCTCGAGGTTCGGGCATTGCTGAGAGCTGCATCCTTGAGGGTGACACCCTCGGGAAGCATGAGGTCGAGCTGGAAGCCGGTAGCCTCAATGCTGTTGCGCATCATGATGGGGAGAACGACATCGGTACCTGCCTCTGCCTGGAGCATCTCAGCGTAGAGAGTATTGTAGGCATTCTCTATGTTCTCCTTCTTCTCTGCCACCTTGCGAGCCTTTGCCTTCTGTGCAGTCTCGGGATGGAGGATGAGGTAGGCTAGAGCTGAGATGTCTGCCACGTCAATCTCGGTATCCTCATTGAGGTCAGCTGCCTTCTCGACGAATCCGGGAACCTCACGGCCGAGGATGTATGAGGAGAGTGAAGAGATGTCGGCCACATCCACCTCGTTGTCACCATTGACATCGCCGAGGGTATAGGCGACGAGGGTCAGGGTGGACTTCACGAGATCCACCTTCTTCTTGTCTATACCTTGTGCATCGGTGATGACAATGTTCTTGATGATGATGGGATAATCACCTTCCTCTATCTCTTCCGAGATGTTGAGCGTCACGAGTGCCACCTCGCCATCGTTGCCCGAGAAGGCAGAACCCTTGGTTGAGTTGCAGACAATGCGAAGGCTTCCGTTTGCTTGATAGCTATAGTCAAACATATTGGTCTTGGTAGCAGTGGTGCGCTGAGTACTCAGCTCCACCATGGGGAAGCCATCACCGTCTTCTGCCACCGTGATACCTTCAGGCAGTACGAGGTCTGCTTGGAAACCGGTGGCTGCGATGCTGTTCTTCATCTGGATGGGCAACACCATCTGAGAGCCAATGCTGCCCACTTGATTTCTCGCATACACAGCATTAGCCAGAGCGGCGATGTCAGTATCCTCCAGAATAATTTCCTCAAAGATAGCTGTCACGGTTAGGTCGCTGCTAGGCATCTGCATATCCTCGGGCAGGCCTTCCCAGCCCTTGAAGGTATAGCCATCCTTGGTGGGAGGTTCGGGAAGGGAGATGGTAGCCCCCTTTGAGACTGTTGATTGACTGTAAGTCTCTCCGTCTACCAGGAAGGTCAGTGTTGACTGAACAACTGGCATCGG
>JAZQQX010000009.1:0-13883 GCA_045629325.1 Bacteroidaceae bacterium
AGAGGTCAGGGAGGAGCAGTTATAGAAAGCATAATCTCCTATGCTCGTCACACTCGAGGGGATGGTGATGGAGGTCAGGGAGGAGCAACGATAGAAAGCATCATTTCCTATGCTCGTCACACTCGAGGGGATGGTGTATGATACCTGTTGCTTTCCTGTGGGATATTGTACTAGTTGAGTCATTGCCTTGTCAAACAACACTCCATCTAACGATGTGTAATACGTATTGTTAGGGGCAACGTTGATAGAGGTCAGGGAGGAGCACCAATAGAAAGCATGATTTCCTATGCTAGTCACACCCTCTGGGATGGTGATGGAGGTCAGGGAGGAGCAGTTATAG
Organism: Bacteroidaceae bacterium; assembly: GCA_045629325.1. Taxonomy (GTDB): domain Bacteria; phylum Bacteroidota; class Bacteroidia; order Bacteroidales; family Bacteroidaceae; genus Physcousia. The sequence continues at coordinate 341 of JAZQQX010000009.1, forward strand.
AAAGCATAATCTCCTATGCTCGTCACACTCGAGGGGATGGTGATGGAGGTTAGGGAAGAGCAATTACGGAAAGCCCAGTTTCCTATGCTCGTCACACTCTCGGGGATGGTGATGGAAGTAAGGGAGGAGCAGCCAAAGAATGCAGATTTGCCAATGCCCGTGACACCCTGTGAGATAGCCACAGAGGTGATGGTCTGGTAATATTCTCCCCATGGCGCTGTGGTGATTTCCGAACCATTAACAAATGAGTAATCTCTCATCATGCCCGTACCATCGATCTGCAGTTCTCCCGTCTCTGAATTGAGAGCCCATGTGAGATTCTCGCCACACGTTCCGTGGATAATAGGATCCACAGCATCCTCCACAATGGTGAAGTTGCTCCAATAGTCTGCTGCACGATAGGTATCACCGCAACCAGGAAGGACATGGAGAGTACCATGGGTGGAAAATGAATAATTATCACATGTCGGAGGGGTATTTGCTAAGCAAGTGACATCGGTTAAGGAGTAACAGTCATAGAAAGCATCATATCCTATTTTTGTCACGCTACTGGGTAAGGTGATAGCGGTTAGGGAATTGGAACGAAAGAAAGCGTCTTTTGCGATACCCTTGGTTCCGTCCCTTAAGACGATACCAGTGTTCGCAGGCATAGTTCCTTTATATTTATAAGCGACTAGTCCTGCATATACAAGCCCATCTGGCTGGTTGTTATACCATCCTGTTCCTTCGAAAGCATAACTTCCTATGCTCGTCACACTCTCTGGGATATTTATAGAGGTCAGGGAGGAGCAGCCATATAATGCGGAACCTCCTATGCTCGTCACACTCTCTGGGATGGTGATGGAGGTCAGGGAGGAGCAACCAGAGAAAGCAGAACTTTCTATGCTGGTAACGGAATGGGAGATGTTCACAGAGGTCAAAGAAACGCACTTATTGAAGGCGCCATTTCCCATGACGGAATTGAGGATGGTCACCGAAGTCAGATGGGAACAATATTGGAAAGCATTGTTTCCTATGTTCGTCACATTTTCAGGTATAGTGACGGAGGTCAGACCTAAGCAATCACTGAAAGCGCGTTCTCCTATGCTGGTGACGGAATTAGGGAGGGATACGGATGTCAGGGAAGGACAGTTTTCGAAAGCGCGTTCTCCTATGCTGGTGACGGAATTGGGAATGGACACAGAGGTCAGCCCGGAACAATTCAGGAAAGCACATGCCCCGATGCTAGTGACAGAATTTGGGATGGTCACGGAAGCTAGGCTGGAACAGTCATAGAAAGCATACTTTCCAATACTAGTCAACTCTGCAGGGAGTGATAGAGTAAGGATATCCGACCTATACGACTTCCAGGGGGAGCTAGTCCAATACAAATTCTCCATACTTCCCTTGCCTTCAATCTTCAGTTCATGGGTCTCATCGTTATAAGACCAGACTAAGTTATCACCACAACTACCCGAACCGACCACCTCCGCAGAGAGGGAGGACGGGAGAAGAACTAATAACAACAAGAGTGCTGAATAATGTAATAAGTGTTTCATGACAAAATTATTTGATGTATTTTTCTAATATCGTTGCAATATCCACACGCAATCGTAACAATTGGCATAAAAAAGCGTAGGGGAATGTCCTTACTCACCTTGAATCTGGTATCGCCAAACACCATTGCTGAAATGAATAGTTACAATACACCTACGCCGATATGCAGTTGCAAACGGCGTAGGAGCCGTATGCGTACGTACTACATACAGGTAAGGCGTCCTGCACACTTCATCCTTCAGCTTTGAAATTGGCGATTTCGATTCAAAGGACAAAAGCTTGGAACGCTTTCTTGGAAGTGCGGCTGGCAAGAAAGTACACACGGCACAATCCGGTCCACACTACGATGGCAAAATTAGACATTATAATTGATATAGCCAAACAATATTTCGAAAAGTTTTTTGGGTGTCGGAAATTAGACCATACTACATGTCCGGAAGACTGATGCCTTGCAGTAAAGATACTGAAAGAAAAAAAACTTATCAACAAAGGGATCGCGCTCACTGAATCCTGATTGCATAAACACCTTAACAGAGACAAGCCAAAGACTAATAAAATACATCACGAAGGCAAAGATGCGACGAAATGACAGGGAAAACAGGGAAGAATGAACAAAATGATAAAGATTTTGCGAAATAATTATCATTTTTCTTGCATATATTCGCAATTTATTATACTTTTGCAAGCGAAAACAATATATTTAGATACAAAATGAAAGTATTTGCATTTAGATTATATACAAAATGTCACCGTATGAGCACCGTGAGCGATGCTCGTGATAGATACGCTCTTATTCCGACTCAATAAGACCCACCTAAAGGCTGCAGACCCAACACACGGGAAAGCAGCCTTTGGTTATTAAAACGAAAGACAAATCCACGAACGGAAAACCTACGAATAACACGCTACGAACAAACAAAACCAACAAAACCGACCGATAAATATCATATATAAATAATGTAATTCACAACACACTAAAAGTTTTTGGGTATGAAAAAGATTGAAGCAATTATCCGCAAGACCAAATTTGAAGAGGTCAAGGAAGCGCTGCTGAGCAGCGACATCGACTGGTTTGAGTACCACCCCGTACATGGTATCGGCCAGAGCCGTCAGGAGAGAGTGTATCGCGGTGTGCAGTATAGCACAGATGTGATAGAGCGTATGAAGATCACCATCGTATGCCGCGAGATGTTTGTCGATCCCACCGTGAAGGTGATTCTCCAGGTGGCTCACACGGGTGGCGTAGGTGACGGACGAATCTTCGTGAGCGATGTGCTCGATGTATGGAGCATCCGTACCGGTGAGAATGGTGACACCGTATTGAGAGACAAGAAGTAGAAAACCTTCCCACGCAAAGGCGGGAAGAGTCTTATTAACAACTGCAACATACCCCCCAACAGGTAATGCAGCCCCCTCTATAGACTTTTGCCGAAGGGCAAAACGCAGAGGGCGGGGGATAGTCTTTTTTATGATAACATTATTAGATATTGTGGCTCCCGCAGTTGAGGAGTCAAAGGATTTTGTGAACGGACTGGATACGATGTGGGTGTTGCTGGGCGCTATGCTGGTGTTCTGGATGCAGCCAGGATTTGCCTTGGTGGAAGCAGGATTGACCCAGAAGAAGAATGCAGCCAACATCCTGATGAAAAACTTCGTGGACTTCATGTGCGGAAGTGTATTGTACTGGATATTGGGATTTAGCATCATGTATGGTGCCGGCAATATGCTTTTCGGATGGGAAGGATTTGGCTTTATCGGTTCTGACAGCAATGTACCTGCTGAGTGTACCTTCATATTCCAAACGGTGTTCTGCGCCACAACGGCTACCATCGTGAGCGGTGCAATGGCAGAAAGAACCAAATTCTCGATGTATATACTTGTAAGCGTACTGATCTCTGCCTTCGTATATCCCTTTGAAGGTCACTGGAGCTGGGGTGGCGGATGGCTCAGCGAGATGGGCTTCCACGACTTTGCAGGAAGCACGGTGGTACACCTCTGCGGTGGTGCCATTGCCTTGGCCGGAGCTATAGTGCTGGGTCCCCGTATTGGCAAGTATGACAAGCAGGGCAACTCACGCGCTATCCCTGGTCACAACCTGGCACTGTGTGCCCTGGGCGTGTTCTGCCTCTGGGTAGGATGGTTTGGTTTCAACCCCTGTAGCACCGTTGCAGCAACTGGTTATGACAACGCTGTAAGCATGAGTCATGTATTCGTAACTACCAACATGGCTGCTGCCACTGGTGGTATCACAGCATTGGCCTACACATGGCTTGTTGACGGAAAGCCCTCACTCTCAATGGTATGCAACGGTGTGCTGGCCGGACTGGTGGGTATCACAGCAGGATGTGATTGCGTAAGCATCGGAGCTGCTGCCCTGATCGGTATCATCGTAAGTGCCGTGATGTGCTTCAGCGTAAGCTTCATCGATAAGACCCTGAAGATTGACGACCCCGTTGGTGCTGTGTCAGTACATGGCGTAGGTGGTTTGCTGGGTACCATCCTTACTGGTGTATTCTGTGACAGTGCCATCGACGGCGTAGAAACAAGCATCGGCGTTCAGGCTCTTGGTGCATGCGTGGTAGCCGTATTTGCATTCTGCATTGGTATGGTAATCTTCCTGGCAATCAAATACACTCATGGCCTGCGCTGTGACAAGCGTATCGAGGAAGAAGGTCTGGATGTATACGAGCACGGTGAAAGCTGCTATAACTAAACAATAATAATAAAAACTCGAGACCTCGAGAACCCGGAAGGATCAAAGAATCGAAAACAGAGCAATCGAGGACCCGAGAAGTCGAAAAAACAAAAAAAAAAAAAGGAAAAACAATGAAAGCAATAAAATATATGACCGCTGTGGCACTGATGTGCATGACAGCAATGGAGTGCAAGGCACAGGACAAGGCAGAAGGCACCATAGGAACGGACATCGTAAGCCAGTACATCTGGCGTGGACAGGACCTGGGCAATGTGAGCATCCAGCCCACCCTGGGAGTTAGCTGGAAAGGCTTGTCACTTAGTGCTTGGGGCAGCGTAGGACTGACTTCTGCTTCTGACACAAAGGAGATGGACCTGACACTGGGCTATAGCGTAGGAGGACTGAATGTGGGCGTGACCGACTACTGGTTTAATGCTGGTCTGGACGCAGAGAATCGCTACTTCGCATACAAAGCACATAGCACGAATCATGTGTTTGAGGCCAATGTGGGTTACGACTTTGGATTCCTGGGCATTCAGTGGTACACCAACTTTGCCGGCAACGACGGTGCCAACAAGAAAGGAAATCGTGCATACTCATCGTACATGGAACTGACCGCTCCATTCAGTTTCGTAAGTTGCGACTGGGAGGCTGCTCTTGGCATGGTGCCCTACGCCACTGATTTTTATGGCACGGAAGGATTTTCCGTAACGAATATCGGACTGAAAGCAACCAAGAGTTTTGATATCAAGCAGAAAGTTACAATCCCCATCTTTGCTGCTATCAATGCTAACCCTTGCTCAAAGAAGGCTTACTTCACAGTAGGATTCTCCATCAGCCCACAACTGTAAAAACAACTGCTAAATCTTACAACCGTTCCTTTCGGTTTTCCGTAAGGCCCTAACAATAGTCCAACCGGCTAACCGAACAAAAACATCATGAAGGGACATGCTAAAAAAGCGTGTCCCTTTCCGTTTTTACCCGTCATTATGACACCGGAAGCGGGAAGGAGATTGCATTTTGATACTAATTTATCAAATTAATTGGCATTTTGTTTTGCACTATTGGATTTTTATTGTACTTTTGCAACATGAAACAACAAATTACAAGACAAACGACACAAAGAATGCTGATTTCTGATCAGCAAGACACATTAACCCCATAACCAAACAGGCAGCACTCCCAACACGAAAAACGAGAGAAGCTGCCTTTCTTTCAAAATATAAGAACAGTAAACTATTAAAATTATAAAAAGACATGTGTGGAATTGTATCTATCTTCAATATTAAGGAGCAGTCACAGGACCTGAGACAGAAGGCGTTGAGAATGAGTCAGAAAATCCGTCACCGCGGACCTGACTGGAGTGGTATTTATTGTGGCAAATCTGCCATATTGGCTCACGAACGACTGAGCATCGTAGACCCCGAAAGTGGAAAGCAACCACTTTTCTCTACTGACAACAAGCAGATACTGGCTGTCAATGGTGAAATCTACAATCATCAGGATATCCGTAAGCAATACGAGGGAAAATATGAGTTCCAGACGGGTAGCGACTGCGAGGTGATACTGGCTCTCTACAAGGACAAGGGCATCGACTTCCTGGAGGACCTTAGCGGTATCTTTGCCTTTGCACTCTACGACGAGGAGCGTGACTCCTTCCTCATAGCTCGCGACCAGATTGGCGTTATACCTCTTTATATAGGTTATGATGCTGACGGAAAGGTATATGTCGCCAGTGAGATGAAGGCTCTTGAAGGTCAGTGCGATCACTTTGAGCCATTCCTGCCTGGTCACTACTACTGGAGCGAGGATCCTGGTATGAAGCGCTGGTATCAGCGCGACTGGATGGAATACGATGCTGTGAAGGACAACCCTGCCAGCAGCGAAGACATACGACAGGCCTTGCGCGCAGCTGTAAAGAAACAGATGATGAGTGATGTGCCTTACGGTGTATTGCTTTCAGGAGGTTTGGACAGCAGTGTCATCAGCGCTATCACAGAGAAGTTTGCAGAGCATCGTATTGAGGACAACGGACAAAGTAAGGCTTGGTGGCCTCGTCTGCACTCATTTGCTGTAGGCTTGAAGGGTGCACCCGACCTGGCCAAGGCCAAACTGGTAGCCGATCACATTGGTACCGTACATCACGAAATCAACTATACCATACAGGAAGGTCTTGACGCCATACGCGATGTCATCTACTTCATAGAGACTTATGATGTTACAACGGTGCGTGCATCTACCCCAATGTACCTGTTGGCTCGAGTTATCAAGTCCATGGGTATCAAGATGGTGCTGTCGGGCGAAGGTGCAGATGAGATATTCGGTGGATACTTATATTTCCACAAGGCCCCATCGGCAGAGGAGTTCCACAAGGAGACCGTACGCAAACTGTCCAAACTACACCTATACGACTGCCTGCGTGCCAACAAGAGTCTCTCGGCTTGGGGCGTTGAGGGTCGTGTTCCCTTCCTCGACAAGGAGTTTCTCGATGTGGCCATGCGAACCAACCCCGAGGCAAAGATGTGCCCTGGTCAGACCATGGAGAAGCGCATCGTACGCGAGGCATTTGCCGATATGTTGCCCGAAGAGATTGCATGGCGACAGAAAGAGCAGTTTAGCGATGGTGTAGGATATAGCTGGATTGACACCCTGAAGAAGATTACCTCTGAGGCTGTCAGCGACGAACAGATGGCTCATGCGGCTGAGCGTTTCCCCATCAACACACCGCTTTGCAAGGAAGAATATTACTATCGTTGCATCTTCGAAGAGCACTTCCCCAGCGAAAGTGCAGCAAAGAGTGTACCTCACGAGGCAAGTGTAGCATGTTCTACTGCCATTGCCTTGGAATGGGACGAAGCATGGAAAAACATGAACGACCCCAGCGGACGAGCTGTAGCAGGAGTACACGAGAAGGCTTACTAAGCAAAACATATGGAACAGTTGAAGCATGAGTGTGGCGTAGCAATGATCAGATTGCTAAAGCCACTAAAATACTATGAGGAGAAATACGGCACCATGCAGTATGCGCTCAACAAGCTCTATCTATTGATGGAGAAGCAGCATAATCGTGGGCAGGAAGGTGCTGGTATTGCCTGCGTGAGACTGAGCGCCAGTCCGGGCGATGAATATATGTTCCGTGAGCGTGCTGCCGGCACGACAGCTATCACCGAAATCTTCAATGCCGTACATCTTCAACAAGAAGCTTTCGAAAACGACGGAAACGAGCTGGATTGTCTATCTCCTTTCATAGGCGAACTGTACATGGGACACCTACGCTACTCTACAACCGGACGCAGCGGACTGGACTATATACACCCCTTCTTGAGACGGAACAATTGGAGAGCTAAGAATCTGGCACTTTGTGGCAACTTCAACCTGACTAATGTAGACGAGGTATTTCAGCGTATCGTAGCAAATGGCCAGCATCCCAGAAAATATGCTGATACACATATTATGTTGGAGCAGGTGGGACATAGGCTGGACCGTGAGGTAGAACGGGTGTACAACCGCTGCTGTGCAGCAGGAAAGACCGGTTTGGAACTGACACATGCCATCGAAGAACGCATGGACATGGCCAATGTGCTGCGTACAAGCAGTTGCTACTGGGACGGCGGATATGTGATGTGTGGCGTTACGGGCAGTGGTGAGTCTTTCGCCTTGCGTGACCCATGGGGCATCCGTACCGCTTTTTGGTATCAGGATGAAGAAATACTCGTGCTTGCATCTGAAAGGCCCGTCATACAGACCGTCCTTAATGTTGCCTTTGAGGATATTCACGAACTACTCCCCGGACAGGCATTGCTTACAAGCAAGAACGGCAATATCCGCCTGGAGCAGATCAACCAACCACAGCAGCAGAGAGCTTGCTCATTTGAGCGTATATACTTCAGTCGTGGAAGCGATGCTGATATCTATCAAGAACGCAAGGAACTGGGTCACAGACTCGTGGAACAAATCCTCCCTGCCATCGACTACGATGTGGAGCATACTGTTTTCTCTTATATCCCCAACACAGCAGAGGTTGCCTTCTTCGGACTGGTTGAAGGAATGGACAACTACCTCAACCAACTGAAAGCTGCCAAACTGAAGGAACTCATTGCAGATCCAAGCAGGGCAGAGGAGATCAGCCACATTCTTTCTATGCGTATACGAAGTGAGAAGGTGGCTATCAAGGATATCAAACTCCGTACTTTTATTGCAGAAGGCAATAGTCGCAATGATCTGGCCGCTCATGTTTACGATATCACATACGGCAGTTTGCAACCTTATGTGGACAATCTCGTAATCATCGACGATAGCATCGTACGCGGAACCACTTTACGCCAAAGTATTATACGAATATTGGATCGTCTGCATCCCAAACGCACCATTATCGTATCATCGTCACCTCAAATTCGATACCCAGACTATTACGGCATTGACATGTCGAGTATGGAACAATTCATCGCATTCAAGGCCGCGCTGGCTTTGCTTAAAGAGAGGGGCATGGAACATGTGGAGAAGGATGTGTACGAAAGATGCAAAATGGCCTTGCAGAACGACGGCGAAGATATGAGTAATCCCGTAAAGGATATCTATGCATCGTTTACTGACGAAGAGATTTCGGCTAAGATGGCCGAACTGCTAACCCCTAAGAGTGTTGGCACGGAAGTTAAGATTATATTCCAAACGCGTGAAGGACTGCGTCAAGCGTGCCCCAATCACAGCGGAGACTGGTATTTTACCGGAGACTACCCCACCCCCGGAGGATTGCGTATGCTTTACAAGGCATATATCAATTATTACGAATCAAACCAAAAATAAAAAGATATGGCTAAATATATATTTGTTACTGGAGGTGTGGTTTCATCACTTGGTAAAGGCATCATCTCATCATCTATCGGCAAACTGCTACAGGCTCGTGGCTACAAGATAACTATTCAAAAGTTCGATCCCTATATCAATATCGACCCAGGAACGCTCAATCCCTATGAGCATGGAGAATGTTATGTCACAGTGGACGGAATGGAGACTGACTTGGACCTTGGACACTATGAACGATTTACGGGCATACAAACCACAAGGGCCAACAGTATGACTACAGGGCGTATTTACAAGTCGGTCATCGACAAGGAGCGTCGTGGAGACTACCTCGGTAAAACTATACAGGTGGTGCCTCATATCACAGACGAGATTAAGAGTAACATCCGATATCTGGGAGAGACGGGTAAATACGACTTTGTCATCACCGAGATTGGCGGTACGATTGGTGACATTGAAAGTGCTCCTTTCCTGGAAGCAATACGCCAGTTGAAATGGGAGTTGGGCAAGGACGCCATTAGTATTCACCTAACCTATGTGCCATATCTCAAAGCGGCTGACGAACTGAAGACCAAACCTACACAACACTCTGTGAAGGAGATGTTGAGTTATGGTATTCAGCCTGATATCCTCATCCTGCGTACAGAGAAGCATCTTGACGATCACATGCGTATGAAGGTGGCAGGATTCTGCAATGTCGACCTTGAGTGTGTCATTCAGAGCGAAGACCTCCCAAGCATCTATGAAGTACCCGTCAACATGCAGCGTCAAGGTTTGGATAGCGCCATTCTCCGCAAAATGGGTATTCCTGTAGGCGAAACTCCTGCCCTCGGACCATGGATTAATTTCCTCAATTTGCGTAAGAATGCTACAGAGATTGTAAAGATTGGCTTGGTGGGCAAATATGATCTTCAGGATGCTTACAAGTCCATCAGTGAGAGTCTCTCACACGCAGCCACTTACAACAACAGGAAAATCCAGATTACATTTATTAATTCCGAATTTCTGACATCTGACAACATAAAGGAACAATTATCTTCTCAAGACGGCTTGGTCATCTGCCCTGGATTTGGACAGCGTGGTATTGAAGGCAAGATCCTTGCTGTTGAATATGCCCGCACACACGATGTACCTTGCTTTGGTATATGCTTGGGTATGCAGATGATGGTTATTGAGTTCGCCCGCAATGTCTTAGGATATAAGGATGCCAACAGTAGCGAAATGGACACTACTACCACACACAATGTCATCGATATGATGGAAGATCAGAAGACGATATCAAATATGGGTGGAACAATGCGTCTTGGCGCTTATGACTGCATGCTTTCACAGAATTCAAAAATTGCTGATATCTACGGAACAACAATGGTCAAGGAGCGTCATCGCCATCGTTATGAATTCAACAATGCATATCTGCAAGAATATGAAGATAAGGGTATGAAATGTATAGGAAAGAATCCAGAAGCAGAACTTGTGGAAATTGTAGAAATACCCGAACTAAAATGGTTCATCGGAACACAGTTCCATCCTGAATATCAAAGCACCGTATTGCACCCCCATCCTCTATTCATGTCTTTCATAAAGGCTGCCATTGAGAAGTAAGGAAAAGCAATATCTAAAAACGAGAACTACCTACAACAAGGTAAAACACAATTTTAATACGAGTCAATCGCCATAAATAATTAAATATGACAAAATTCACAAAAATGCATGGAGCTGGCAACGACTACATCTATGTCTATACCCCAGAATACCCTATTGAGAATCCTGCGGAAAAGAGTATAGAATGGAGCAAGCCACATTTTGGTATCGGTAGTGACGGACTGATTCTCATTGGCAAATCGGATGTTGCAGACTTTTCTATGCATATCTACAATAATGATGGTAGTGAAGCGATGATGTGTGGTAATGGAACACGCTGCGTGGGTAAATATGTTTACGACCATCATCTAACTGACAAGACAACCATATCTCTGGACACATTAGCAGGAATCAAGATCATACACCTCCTCATCGAAGACGGCCAATGTATTGGTGCTACAGTGGATATGGGAGAACCCCGAATGGATGTACCACAACAATTCGATGCAAAAGGGCATAGTCATACCAGCGACCATGTATATCATGTAGATGGATATGACGGTACATTCGTGTCGATGGGAAACCCTCATTTTGTTATCTTCGTATCTGAGGTGATGGACTTGAACATTGCAGAAGAAGGCCGAAGATTGGAGTTCAATCCTGCCTTTCCTCAGCGTTGCAACATAGAGTTTGCAACCATACGACCTGATGGAACCATCCGTATGCGAGTATGGGAAAGAGGTAGTGGCATCACACTTGCGTGTGGAACTGGTGCCTGTGCCACAGCAGTTGCTGCTTGTCTAACAGGCAGAAGAGGACGAGAAAGCGACATTGAAATGGACGGAGGAAAACTACATATTAAGTGGGACGAAGAAACCGGACATATCATGATGACAGGTCCTGCCACAACAGCTTTTGAGGGAGAAATTGAATAAAGCAAAACTGCGAACAATTAAGATTGAATTAAAAACAGATAACTTACCGGAATCAAAACAGTGAACTAATATGATCAATCAGAATTTCCTTAAACTGCAGAGCAGTTATCTCTTTTCAGACATAGCAAAGAAAGTAAAGGCTTTCAAAGCAGAATACCCCGAGAAAAAAGTAATCAGTTTAGGTATTGGCGATGTTACACAGCCTTTACCCGATGCTTGTATAAAAGCAATGCACAAGGCCGTAGATGAAATGAGCAATAGTGCCACATTCCGAGGATATGGCCCCGAACAAGGTTATGATTTCCTCCGTGAGGCTATCGTGAAGAATGATTACGAGCCAAGAGGAGTACATCTTGAACTTGATGAAGTGTTTGTAAGCGACGGTGCAAAAAGTGACTGTGGCAATATTGGCGATATCCTGGATACAAAATGTAGTGTTGGAGTCACCGACCCCGTATATCCTGTATATGTGGATAGCAATGTAATGTCTGGACGAGCTGGAGATTATACAGAAGGTAAATGGAGCAATATCACATTCTTACCCGTATCGGCAAGCAATCAATTTGTACCAGAATTACCCAAACAACATATCGATATCATTTATCTCTGCTATCCTAACAATCCTACAGGTACGGTATTGGACAAAGAGCAACTGAAGATTTGGGTTGACTACGCCTTAAAAGAGCATAGCCTGATTCTATTTGACGCAGCCTATGAGGCATATATTCAACATGACAATATACCACATACCATATATGAAATACCTGGAGCCAAGCACTGTGCTATAGAATTGAGGAGTTACTCCAAGACTGCAGGATTCACAGGTGTGCGTTGTGGTTACACAATTGTTCCTAAAGAATTAGAAGAAGGTAAGCTCAATGCACTTTGGAACAGACGACAATGTACAAAATTCAATGGAACAAGTTATATCACGCAACGAGCTGCAGAAGCCATATATACAATCGAGGGAAAAGAGCAGGTTCGTAAGACTGTAAACTACTACATGAGCAATGCTACCTACATGCGCGAAGAACTAACAGCATTGGGATATCAAGTATTTGGTGGAAGCGATGCTCCATATATTTGGTTGAAAACACCAGAAGGAATCTCATCATGGGAATTCTTTGACAAAATACTGCACGAGTTAGCAATTGTCACCACTCCAGGCGTAGGATTTGGTCCCTCAGGAGAAGGATATGTTCGTCTTACAGCTTTTGGAAAACGAGAAGACTGTATAGAAGCAATGAAGCGATTCTCAAACTTATAAAAATACACAACAAAATAGTAATTGGCCCCTTGGGATATTGTATCCGAAGGGGCTAATTTTAGTATTTACACCCATAATATATAGTCATAGAAAGAACTCCAGACCTTTGTCCTGAGATCACTGCTGAATACGAACGAGAAAAGCCCCGAAGATTTCTCTTCGAGGCTTTCTGCTGAAAAGACGGCGGCTACCTACTCTCCCACGGGTGTGCAGTACCATCGGCGCGGGCGGGCTTAACTTCTCTGTTCGGAATGGGAAGAGGTGGAACCCCGCCACAATAGCCACCTAAGTAAGGTTGACATTCGGACACGAAAGCAATGCATGTGCTGCAGGAAGCATCCCACCTGAAAGTATTCCCATGTACGGAAAGTTTCGGGCTATTAGTAAGGCTCGGCTGTGACGTCACCGTCTCTACACCTGCCTCCTATCAACGTCATCGTCTCTGACGACCCTCATGAGGAGATCTAATCTTGTGGCCGGCTTCGTGCTTAGATGCTTTCAGCGCTTATCCGATCCCGACTTAGATACCCGGCGGTGCACCTGGCGGTACAACCGGTAAACCAGCGGTCAGTCCAACACGGTCCTCTCGTACTAGTGTCAGATCCACGCAAATCTCCAGCGCCCACGATAGATAGAGACCGAACTGTCTCACGACGTTCTGAACCCAGCTCGCGTGCCACTTTAATGGGCGAACAGCCCAACCCTTGGGACCTTCTCCAGCCCCAGGAT
>JAZQQX010000010.1:0-83998 GCA_045629325.1 Bacteroidaceae bacterium
GGAGCGATGAGCGTGGAGCGGGGAGCGATGAGCGTTGAGCGGTGAGCGGGGAGTGTTGAGCGTGGAGCGGTGAGCGGGGAGCGGGGAGCGGTGAGCGGGGAGCGGGGAGCGGGGAGTGTTGAGCGATGAGCGGGGAGTGACGAGCGATGAGCGATGAAAATAGAAGAGGCACACCGGGAAGATGTGCCTCTTGCTGTATAGAGAGGAATTGGGGGGGAATCGGAAAATCGGGAAATAAGGGATAGACCGACTGAGCGATGAGGGACGGATCAGAGTGCCTGCTCTACATTCCATACGAAGGCACGGAGGCCCAGGAGAGGATTGTCGATGTCGAGCTGACGCAGACGAGCCAGAAGAGGCTCTACCTTCTCATCCTCACAGACGGTGATGATGGCGTAGTTGAGAGCAGGCCAGGCATGAGTGCCGAGATGAGGTTCGCCTGTCTTGCTACCACGGCCGGCAGCATCGGGGAGCATGGTGTAGCCACGGCAGAGCGAAGCGTTGAGCGCCTCAATGACTCCTTCCTTGTGAGCCTGGTCGAATGCTATAAATACGGTTTTCATTGTTGTATAGTTTATTGGCTGTCGCCTTGGTACCTCCCCCTGAGGGGAGGAACGATGGCGCTTATTTTTTTTCTTACTTTAGAGCCTCGACGCCTCCCCTTGAACGGAGAGGCATGGTGGCGTGGGGGTTATTTCTTCTTGCTGATAAGTTTCTCCTCAGCACTGTGCTCACGCCAGTAAGCATCGAGCTGACGCTGCTTGCGCATGGTGCGACGACGATTCTTGATGCCGATACCACCGAAGACGCAGAACATAGAAGGAACATAGATGAGCGTCATGATGGTAGAGATGAGCAGACCACCGATGATGGCGATACCCATGGGGCGCCACATCTCGCTACCTACACCGTGGCTGAGAGCCATAGGCGTCATACCGAGGATGGTGGTGAGGGTGGTCATCAAGATGGGACGCAGACGCGAACGGGCTGCAGAAGAAGCTGCACGGAGCAGAGAGTAGCCACGCTCACGGAGCAAGATGGTGTAGTCGATGAGTACGATACCATTCTTCACCACGATACCAATCAGCATGATACCACCCAGCATAGACATGATGTTGAGGTCGGTGCCCGAAACAACCAGCGACAATGCGATACCGCAGAAGGCGAAGGGCACGGAGAACATGATGATGAAAGGATAGGTGAGCGACTCGAACTGAGCAGCCATCACGATGAAGACAAGGATGATGATGATGACACCGAGGGTACCCAAGTCGCGATTGGACTCCTGCTGATCCTCATAAGAACCCGCAACCTGAATGCTGCATCCCTGAGGAATGGCCATCTGTGAGTAGAGGCTCTCACCCAGTTCGACACCGTCGGAGAGCGAATAACCATCGGCCAATACACCGCTGACGGTGACATAGCGCTGACGGTCCTTGCGCTCGATGGTGGGAGGAATAGAGCTCTCGATGACCTTGCCCACATCCTTGATGCGAATGTTCTGACCACGCGCATTGGTGATGAGCATATTCTCCATATCCTCGATAGAGATACGGGCGGTAGGTTCGAAGCGTACCTTCACATCGTACTCCTCACCATCCTCGCGGAAGTAAGTCATCTGCGAACCGGTGATCATATTGCGTACAGCCGTAGCAGCCGTGCTCATGCCGATGCCCTGCTGAGCCAGTTTCTCACGGTCGAACTCCACAACCAACTCAGGCTGATAGTCCGAACGAGAGATGAAGACCTCAGTGATCATCTCGTCAGCACGCAGTTTGGCAGAAAGTTCCTCAGCCAACTGACGGGTGACATCGAGATCGTAGCCATAGATCTCAAAGGTAGCAGTGGACTGACCGCCCATACCGCCACCACCTCCACCACCGAGGTTGACGCGATACTTCGCGATCTCAGGGATGGTACGGAGGTCAGCACGCATCTCGTCGCAGATGGTGGCCAGACCCTTCTCACGCTCGTCGGAGCGTACCATAAGGATATTGAAAGAGATGATGTGAGAACCATTGTCCTGGAGAGAGGCAAAAGTGTTGTTGTCGCCAGCCTGACCCACAGAGAAGTTACAGTTCTTCATGTCCTTGCCATAGCGCTCCTGCCACTTCTTGACGAGCGACTTGGCCAATTCCTCCGACTTCTCCACACGCGTACCGATGGGCAACTGAATGCTGATACCCACACGGCCAGAGTCGTTGGAAGGGAAGAAGTCGGACTTGATACCCGCAGCCTTCACCACGAGGACCGTGATGACAGCAAAAGCCAGACAGCCTACGAGGACCGACTTGCGATGACGAACAGCCCAGTAGATACGGCGCTCGTACCAGTTGTCGAGACCATTGAGCACCTTGGTGATAGGTGTGTACAGTTTCTTGAACAGACCCGACTGCTTCTTCTTCAGCTTCAGCATCTGCGAGCAGAGCATAGGCGTGAAGGTGAGGGCCGAGATGGTAGATACAGTCATGATGATACACATCATCCAACCCAACTCCTTGAAGAGCACACCAGCCATACCCGGTACCATGGTGAGAGGGAAGAACACCGCAATCATGGTAAGCGTAGAAGCCACAACGGAGATGGCCACCTCCTGCGTGGCATGCACAGCCGCCTGCTTGGGAGCCGATCCGCGCTCGATGTGTGTGGTGACATTCTCGAGGACAACGATGGCATCGTCCACCACATTACCGATAGCAATAGAAAGACAGGCCAGCGAAATCATGTTGAACGACGACCCCGAAGCATAGAGATAGACAAACGAGGCAATCAGAGACATAGGGATGGTGACCACGATGATGACCGTGGCACGCCAGCGGCCCAAGAAGATGAATACCACGAGCGCTACGAAGATCATAGCGTAGAGGATGGTCTCCTCGAGCGAGTTGATGGTGTCGATAATGTTCTCCGAGGTGTTGACGATGACACCCAGATGCACATCAGAAGGCAGACCCTTCTGCAACTCAGGCAACATAGACATCACCTTGTCGGAGATAGCCACGGAGTTGGCACCCGACTGCTTCTGGATGACCATCATGGCACCCTGCTTGCCATTGGTGAAGGCACGCTGAGAGCGCTCCTGCAGATTGTCGACGATGCGAGCCACATCGCGCAGATAGACATTGGCCTCACCACGGCTTGCCACGATGACATCGAGCATCTGACGAGGATCCTTGAACTCACCCTCCACACGCACGGTGTAGGTCTGCGTACCGATATCCACGGTACCGTTGGTGATGTTCATATTCTCAGCCGAGATAGCCGCACTCACCTGCTGAGGCGAAACGCCAAAGGCCTCCATCTTGAGCGGATCCATATAGATGTTGATCTCACGCTCGGGAGCACCCGCAATAGACACCGTACCTACACCGTCGATACGCGCCAGGGGATTGGCCACACCCTCATCCAAGATCTTGTAGAGCGCCTGTTGCGACTCCTCTGCCGTGACAGAGAGCAGCAAGATGGGCACCATGTCGGAAGAAAACTTGAAGAGGATAGGCGTATTGGCCTGGTCGGGCAAGGCATTGCTGACCATGTCCAACTTATCGCGCACATCGTTGGTAAGCGCATCGATGTCGTATCCGTACTCAAACTGCAGCGTGATGACGCTGACATTCTCACGCGAGTTGCTCGTGATGTGCTTGAGATGCTCCACAGCGTTGAGCGTGTTCTCAAGCGGACGAGTCACATTGTTCTCAATATCATTGGCCGACGCACCGTTGTAGTATGTCATGACCATGATGGTGTTGGTATCAACATCTGGATAAAGGTCGATGGGCAACTTTATCAAGGAGAAGATACCGAACACTATGATAGCCGCAAAACAGAGGCTTGTCATAATCGGTCTTTTGACCGCACCTTCGTATAGTGTCATAAATATTCAGACCCCCTCCAGCTCCCCGAGGGGAGAGTTTTTACCTTAGGGGGAAAGGCTAAATGGTTAATGATGAATGATTGACGGGGGAGTGAATTACTTGACAACCTCAACCTCCTTGCCATTGTTCAGACGAGCCTGACCTGCAACGACAACCTGATCGCCAGGGTTCACGCCAGAGAAGATCTCGTAAGACTCACCGATGTGACGGCCCAGCTCCACCTTGTTGTAGCTAACCGTCTTGCTGGCAGCATCGTAAACATACACATAACGGTCGCCAGCACCAATCTGCTTGACGAGAGCCTCGTCGGGGATGAGTACATGCTCCTTGTCGCCGAAGTTGACCGTAGCACGGGCAAACATACCGGGACGCACCTTCTGCTCAGGATTGTTGATGGTGATCTCCACGGGGAAGGTGTGAGTGGTGGCATCCACATTGGGGTTGACGATGGTCACCTTGCCAGTGAAGGTCTCTCCCTCGTAGGCATCGAGAGTGATGTCGACAGTCTGACCCTTCTTCACATCCTTGTAGTGGTTCTCGCTGATGTTGACCATGAGCTTGACGGGGTTGGTCTGCTCGATGGTGAGGATAGGCTGACCGCCGTACATGTCACCATTGTCGTAGTTGCGCGCAGTGACCACACCACTGATGGGCGAGAAGAGCTGTGTGTTCTTAGACATCTGTGAGAGCTGAGTCTTCAGCACATTGAGCTGAGTCTGCTGGCTCTCCAACTGCACCTTGGCATTGTCGTAGTCAGCCTTGCTGATACCGCCAATCTTGAAAAGTTCCTCGATACGGTTGAAGTCGGTCTGCACATTGGCCAGAACCAACTTCTGATTGTCAATCTGCAACTTCAGCTGCTGGAGACTGCTCTCGTCGAGCTGTACCACGCACTGACCCTTGCTCACACGGTCGCCCACCTCAACGAGGATGCGCTCGATACGGTAAGCCATGTTGGGAGAAATGTTGTTCTTCACATCGCTCTCCACGGTAGCCGTGTAGGTCTCAGTCTGAGGGATGCTCTCGCTGTGAACAACAGCCAGTTTCACCTGAGGCTTAGCAGCAACAGCGCCAGCCTTATCGGCCTGATCCTCTTTCTTGTCGCCGCACGAAGCCAGCAAGGTCAGACCCATCATGAGTGTCAATAACTTCTTCATATTCTTTGTCTTATATTATTATCCTGTAATTATAGAAAACTAATTTTGATCACCTGCTTATTGATCGTTTCGCAGAATGCTTTTACTCCTTGCCGAGCGTGTAGTCCAAGTCGGCACGGTTGGTGAGATACTCATAGATGCTCTGTGCGTAGGTCAGTTCGGCCTGTGTGAGTGCCGTCTCGCTCTGGTTGAGCTCCAGCACGGTGCCCTTGCCCACATCGTAGCGCTTGGCAGAGATAGCCACAGCCTTGTTGGCCTGAGCTACAGCCTCGCGATTGGACTCCAACTTGGCCACCGTGGCCACCATGTTCTCACGATAGCTTGTGGCAGCCATAGAAAGCTGGCGTCGCGCATTGTCGCGCGTGTCGAGAAGCTGAGAACGCTGGATGCGGTTGGACTGCAGTTTGGTCCAGTTGCTTGCCCTGTAGATGGGCACCTGAACGGCAAATGCCAGCGAGAGACTGGGCGAGTAGTGATAGTTGAAGATATTCCAGTTCGTGTTGGACATAGACTGATACTGACCCGTGAGCTGCATGGCAACGGTAGGCATGAAGTTGGTCTTCAGGATCTTGCGTGCACGGTCGAGCAGAGCCATGTTGAGGTCGAGCTGGCGCAGGTTGGTGTTGTTCTCCACCTGATCGGCATTGACCTCACCGGGAACAACCAGCTGATTCTCGTAAGCCTTCAAGGCATCCTTGATGACGATGTCCACATCGGCAGTGACACCCATGAGCACCTTGAGCTGCAAGAGAGACAGTTTGACACCCGTCTCAGCGCTGACCACCGAAGAGTTCATGTTGCGCATCTGAACCTCAGCCGAAATCTTGTCGTACTCACTCACACGACCCACCTTGTACATGTTGTCGATCAAGTCGAAATACTCCTTAGAGGTGTTGTATGCCTTCACCAGCACATCGTAGCTCTCCTTCGACATCAGCGCACCGTAGTAAGCCTTGGTCACCTGATTGACGAGGTCGAGCTTCGAACTGCGAGCCTTCTCCTGAGCCACGAGGATGTCCTCCTTCGTGAGTTTCATGTTCTGATAGGCAGCAGGAGCGAAGAGAGGCAAAGTGACGGTGACGCCACCCTGAGCAGTGGTGGTGCCATCCATACCCATCTTGAACGAACCCATACTGGTGCGAATCTCAGCCACCTTGATACTGTGAGACAGACCGATGCTACCATCCACAGTGGGGAGCAAAGCCTGCCAAGCCTCCTTGTCGGCCACTTGTTTGAGCTGAATGTCCTTGTCGGCCACCTTCATCGTAGGATTCTCTGCCAGAGCAATCTCAATGGCCTTGTCCAGTGTAAGTTCCATCTTGCCATTCTGTGCCCAAAGCATAGAAGAGCCGAATGTCGTCATCAGCATCACGACACCCAGAAACTTACTACTCTTTAAAAAGAAATTATTCATAATACAATCTTTATTTTCTTAAAAACATGAATTGTCTTCAAATAACATGCAAAGTTACTGCTTTTAGTCCTCTGTCCGTTTGTATATAATAGACATTGTGCAAAGTTACTGCTTTTTGCTGGAATAGCAATAATACACTATACATTATTAATAATAATTAACGACAACCTAAACGCCTGATCTTTTTTTCCAAACCACCCTCTCGTGAAGAGAAGAAAAGGAGATGGATGGAGCGACAGCAAGGCGTGCCGTTTCTTTTTCGGCTGCAAAGGTACGAATAATACCACGGAGTGGATTGTTCATTTTCACCTTGCTATAGTACAATAATTCTCGTCAAGGACAAAATGAACAATAAATTGCCGAAATTTTGCAAAAAATAACAATTGGAGAAGCCGGGAAAGAAGTCTGTCAAGCCCTCTTCTTGCCCTGCAGGGAGATAATGGGGATGAGCATCTCCTCCATAGAGATACCCCCGTGCTGGAAGGTGTCCTTGAAGTAGCTCACATAGTAATTGTAGTTGTTGGGATAGGCAAAGAAGTCGGCCCCAGTAGCAAAGACATAAGTGGTGGAGATGTTGGGCGAGGGTAGCTGAGCCTTGGCCGGGTCCTTGATCTCCATCACCTCCTTGGGGTTGTAGCTCAGGTTCTTGCCCAACTTGTAGCGCAGGTTGGTGTTGGTATTCTTGTCGCCCACCACCTTGATGGCATTGGTGGCACGGATGCTACCGTGGTCGGTGGTGAGGATGATGCGATAGTCGCTCTGCGCCAAGGCACGGAAGAGATCCTTCACCGCAGAGTGGCGGAACCAGCTCTGCGTGATGCTACGGTAAGCCGCCTCGTTGTTGGCCAGTTCGCGCACCATGCGACTCTCCGTGCGGGCATGGCTAAGCATGTCGATGAAGTTGAGCACCAGCACATTGAGGTCGAAGCGCTTGAGGTTGGGCAACTCGCGCAGGAACTTCTCCGCAGCCTGCGAGTCGTTGACCTTGTGATAGGAGAATGTATTCTTGCGACGATAGCGCTCCAACTGAGTCTGGATGAGCGGAGCCTCATTGAGGTTCTTACCCTCTTCCGAGTCCTCATCCACCCAAAGATCGGGAAACATACGCGCTATCTGCTGAGGCATCAGTCCGCTGAATATCGCATTGCGCGCATACTGGGTAGCCGTAGGAAGGATGCTGGTGTAGAGATTCTCCTCGATGGAGAAGAGGTCGGCAATCTCATCGCGCAGCACACACCACTGGTCGTAGCGGAAATTGTCGATGACCACGAGAAACACCTTCTCCCCGTCGTTGAGTGCGGGATAGACATACTTCTTGAAGATGTCCAGGCTCATAGTGGGACGAGCGTCGGGATTGCCCACCCACGAGAGATAGTTTTTCTTGATGAAACGCGCAAACATACTGTTGGCCTCCATCTTCTGCATGAGCAGCATCTCCTTCATGGACGAGTCCGTCTCGCTCAACTGCAACTCCCAGTACACCAACTTCTTGTACACCTCCATCCAGTCCTGTATGGTCAGCGAGTCGTTGATCTGCATACCCAGTCGGCCGAAATCCTGCTGATAAGCATTCTGTGCCACCTCCGTGACAATCTCACGCTGGTGAATGTTCTTCTTCAGCGTAGAGAGGATCTGCAGAGGATTGACCGGCTTGATGAGATAGTCGGCAATCTGCGAACCAATAGCCTGCTCCATGATATTCTCCTCCTCGCTCTTCGTCACCATCACCACCGGTGTGGCAGGCGATATCTCCTTGATGCGAGCCAGGGTCTCCAGTCCGCTCATGCCCGGCATGTTCTCGTCGAGCAAGATGAGGTCGTAGTTGTTCTCGGCACACAAGTCGAGTGCGTCGTAACCATTGCTGACCGTGTTCACCTCATAGCCTTTCTTTTCCAGAAAAAGCGTGTGAGCCTTAAGCAATTCTATCTCGTCGTCAATCCAAAGAAGTCTGTAGTCCACGGGGCAATGAAAGTGAAAAGTGAATAGTGAAAAGTGAATAGTGGGTGGGATATGATGCTTGCATCAATATGCCCGAGCGTGAGCGCTTTTGCAGGCGTGCAAAATGAAGTCGAGGCAAAACCTCAAGGTGGAGCGGGGCGTCAGAAGAGCCAGTCGTAGTCCGAGTTGGAGTTGGTCACCTCCTCTTCCTCGTATTGCTCCTCCGGTTCGTAGTCATCGGGGTCGATGAAAGGTATGTCAGTTGGTTCGTCGATGCGTATATTGTCGGGTATGGCCAGTGGTGCGAAGTGCTGGTCGAAGAAGTCCGCATAGTCGTCGAAGCTATACTGACGGCCCAGCATCTGCAGGTTGTCATCGCTGATGAGCACCACGCGAATACCAGCCAGGAGCGTAGCCATGTGGTGGTCAGCGTAGAGTTTCTGCGCATAGGCATGCACCTCATCGTAGCTCAGGAACCCGTGGATACACATCATTGAGATGCCATCCAGTTTGATCTGTTCAATCTCAAAGTTGCGCACCATGAAACTGGTGAAGTTGTAGCGCGCCACCTCAAAGAGCAACTTCGCCTCGTCGAGCGAGTCGGTGGGGTAGGCCAGCACGAAGTTGAAAGGCGTGATACGGTCGGCCTTGAGCGTATCGGCCAGAGCCGTAGAGTCGTTGAGGGCACCCACGGTGCGTCGTCCCCATATACCCGTAGCGTCATACTTGTCGCCGGAGAGCAGACGGCCCTCCTCCAAGCCCTTCACGATACTGCTTGCCATAGCCGTGATGTCCTCCTGGGGATACTTCTCCACAAGAGTCTTCAGTTCGTCGAGGAACTCCTTCTTGTGGTCCGTGTAGAGCTGTGTCATGGCATGTACGAAGAGCAGTTTGGCACGGTTGAGTCCATCGGGGAAGTTGTCGGTGCTGAACTTATAGTTGCGCTCCACCTCCTCATAGCGGTCGTCCATATAGGCCGCATAGGTAGCCGTGTAGATGGAGTCCTCCACATGCTTGCCCTGACTCGCAATCATGATGTAGTTGGGATTGTTGAGCAAGGCAGCCGTCTTGCCGTCGGGATATTGCTCCGTGATGAGATCCTTGTATCGTGCAGCCTCCTCCTCGTTGCCCATTCGTCCGGTGAGCAGGAAGAGATGATAGTAGATGTCCTCCTTCTTCTCATAGTCGGGGAAGTCGTTGAGCAGACGGAGCAAGGTCTTCAGTGCCAAGGGGAAATTCTCCAACTTCTCCACCTCCAGCACACCAGCCTTGTAGAGACCTTCGGACAGGATGGCATTGGAAGCCTGCATCTGTTCCTCCGTGAAAGGTATCTGACGGAGGTAGAACTCACGCTCGTGAGGATCATTGGCCAGAGAGTCCTTGAGTGCCTGGTCCTCCTGCGACTCGGCATCCATCTCGCCCGAACCCAAGTCCAGCGAGTCGCTCTTCTCCTCATCGCCGTAGTCATATTCACCGAAGTCGTCACTGCGCTCCACGCGTTTGTTGCTCCTTCGCCAGTTATCCTCATTGGCACGCTGACCCCAGCGACGCTGGAACTCCTGCTTACCCGTCTGTACGGTCATCGGGTTGTAGAAGTACCAGGCACCACGCTGTCCACCCGTAGCAGGAGTAGCCGCAGAGGCCACACCGCCGTTGTTCCTCTGAGGCATATTGGCACCAGGAGCACCTGAGCCCGGAGTCTGTCCGTTGGCCAAAGCCTTCTTGGCCTCCTCCTTCTCCTTCTTTTTCAGTGCCTCAATCACACGGTCGATGGCAGCAATATACTCAGCCTCAGGAAGTTTGGCCAGAGCCTGGAGCGAATCTTGCAGTTTGATGTCGGAGAGAGGAGGTTGCAGTTCGTCGAGTATCTTGCTGCGTCGTGCAGCCTCCTTGTACTCGTCGTGCTCCTTGTCGAGGATGCCGATACATTGCTGATAGCAACGCTGAGCCTCGATGTAGTTCTCCTGCTCCCAGTAGAGTTGTCCCAGACGCAGTAGGAGCGTCGCCTTGGCCGCCCCGTTCTTGGTGCTCTTCTCCACACCCTTCTCCCATGCGCCGATACATTTGGCCGTATCGTTGACACTCATGTAGATGTTACCTATGGCGTAGTACACACGGTCCAGATAGTCCTTGTTGCGCTCGTTGCGCGCCATACGCTGGAGTTTCTTGATCATCTTCTTGCTCTGGCCTTCAGACATCACCTCTGTCTGGAGGATACGCGCATTAAACTCCATCTCGTAGGGCGGATTGCTGCGTGCCACCTTCCCGAGATACTTGTAAGCCATCTTGCTGTTGCCCAGTTCGTTGTAGAGCTGGCCCATGAGGAAGTTGAGACGCGCGCGCTGGGTCTTGCCATGCGTGTGCTTGATGGTCTCCTTCAGATGAGGGATAGCCTCCTCGTAGCGACCCGCAAGGATGAGAAAGCCAGCCTGTGTGTTCTCCATCTCCCTTTTGCCCTCCACGCTCATGCTGTCGCGACGCATCTTGTTGAGCATATCCTCCGCATCGTAGGGCCACTCCAAAGCCACATAGCATCGTGCCAGCCAGGCCTTTGCCACGCTGTACACCTCGGGCTGGGTGCTATACATGTGGGCTATATAGTTGAATGTGCTGGCAGCCTCAATGAATTCGCCCTGCTGAAACTGCGCCTTACCCATCATCAGCCAGGCATGCTTCAAGGCCGGGTTGAACTCTTTGCGATTGCGAAACTCCTTCTCTTTCGGTGTGAGTTTGTGACCGCCACTCACGGTCGGCTTCTTCTTGATGGTGTGCAGTTTGATGGCTTTCTCGCTCTTCTCGATAGCCTGGTCAAAGTTCGAGCGACCTATACCAGCCGTATTCCTTTTGGTGCTGATATACATCGGGAGCAGGTTGGAATAGTCATCCTGATGCCCCTTGGTCTGCTGCTCCATACCCTCCGTGAAGGCCAGCGAACCATTGTGCATCGTGTTGTAGCGAGCCAGGAAACTGTGCCACATTCGTGTGCCGGATGTGTTGTTTTTTGTTGAGCAAGCCGAGCAAAAAAGAAGCACGATACACATAGCGCAAGCCGTACCCCAAACCTGCAGAGTACCGATCCTTTGCTTTGTATTTCCTGCTTTTCTCATGACTTGACTCACGCCTGCGCGTATTAACCTTAATTGATATAACGGAAATTAGGCAGATTTATTGTCTTTGGCAGCACGGTTTTCTCCAACAATCAGGAAAATTTCATCTTTCAGGTCGTCTGGAAGGTTCACATAGCGTAGTTGGAGGCTGCGAACCCATCCAGCCACCTCGTCGCTGCGCATGGTGTACAGGATGTCGCGAAACTCCTCACATTCCTCCTCCGTGTATTCGTCACTTTCCCGTCCCCTGAAGCGGTCCAGTTCCTCGTCGTTGTAGTATTCCACCTCCTTGCTTATGGCAGCAAGCAGACTGTCCTTCTCGCATGTCTCGTGCTGTCCGCAACACTCCATGTCGTAGGGGTTGACAGCAGGGAGTTCGTCGATCTCGCCAGCCTCCAGTTGCTTTTGCAGATTACGGTTGCGCATCCATCCTGCCAGAGCCGCTATGAGGCCCAGCACGATGAGCGCTGCTATGATAACAAAGATGAACATTTATTATATAAATATAATTTTGATCACTTACATTTTTTCAGTTTTCTCTTGTCTCAAATTCCTTCCAGAACGAAGGGTAGGACTTGCTTACCACCTGAGGATTGTTGATGCGTATCTCCTTGAGCACCTGTGCACAGGGGGCAAACGACATGGCCATGCGATGATCCTCGTAGGTGTCGATGGCAGCATCGGCCTGGGGTGCAATGCGCTTGCCTTCCCAGAAGAGAATGCTATCGTCGGCCTCCCCAACCTCGTAACCCAGTTTGGCCAGTTCGCAGCGGAGAGCATGGATACGGTCGGTCTCCTTGATCTTGAGGCTCTGCAACCCCGTGATGCGGAAGGGCAGTCCCAGCATGCAGCAAGTCACCACCACGGTCTGGGCCAGGTCGGGCTGGCGTAGCATATCGATGTCGAGGCGCTCCACGCACTTTCCCGTATGCTTCAGGCACACACCGCCATTCTCGGGCAGGAAGGTGGTGCTCACACCCAGTTGGGCAAAGATGTCCTTCACGGCCTGGTCGCCCTGCAGACTCTTCTCAAAGAGTCCGGGCAAAACCACCTCACTGCCGGGAGTCAGTGCCACCATCTCGTACCAGTAACTCGAAGCGCTCCAGTCGTTTTCCACGAAGTAGGGTATGGGAGAGTAGGGGGTGGGCCATACGGTGATCACATTGTCCTGGGTCCACTCCGCCTTGGCACCAAATTCGCGCATGATGCTCAAGGTCATGTCGATATAGGGTCGACTCACGATCTCGCCCGTCAAGGTCAGCGTCAGTCCTTTCTCCAGGCGAGGACCAATCATCAGCAACGCACTCACATACTGACTGCTCACATTGCCAGGCAAACTGATGGCGCCGCCTTCCAGACTCTTTCCCGTGATGCGTAGGGGAGGAAATCCTTCAGCCTCTGCATATTCGATATTGGCACCCAGGGTGCGCAAGGCATCCACCAGTACGGAGATGGGACGATGACGCATACGCTCCGTACCCGTGATGACGCGTGTGCCGGCTGTCACGCTCAGGAAGGCTGTGAGGAAACGCATGGCAGTACCTGCTGCCATAATGTCGATGATGGTGAGTTCGTCATTTGTGGGAGAATCAGATTCCTGAATGCATGGTTCTGCATGCTTCACTTTTAGTTCATTCAGTCCCCTTACCATGACGAAGGTGTCATCGCAGTCCGACAGATTCTCCGGAGTCACTCCCTTTCCGCTCAGTGCATTGATGATGAGTGCACGATTGCTGATGCTTTTGCTTGCGGGGAGATGTACTGTTTTCTGGGCGAAAGCATTGCCGACTACGGTATATTGCATGGTAAAATCCCTTTTTTTAAGTTATTTTGTGCAAAAGTACGAAAAATATTTGGTCGTTCCAAAAAAAACGCATACCTTTGCACTCGCAAAAACAAAGAGGCGGCAACGCTATCTGAGTTTAGGCAAGGAACGGGCAGTAGCTCAGCCCGGTAGAGTCCACGTCTGGGGGGCGTGTTGTCGCAAGTTCGAATCTTGTCTGCCCGACCGTTCTGAAAGTACCAATCTCAATGAGGTTGGTACTTTTGTTTTGTAAATACCATATGTATTTGAGTATATTGTAAAAACCGTGGAAAACCGAGCGTTAGTATTATGGAACAAATTTCTCTTTTTGTTTCATCCCCTTGCTTTCGTGATGATATAAAAAAGTCAGGGCCTTGGTATCCAACCAAAGCCCTGAAGCATATATGCACAGTAGTGTGTTTCCTTATTCAAATCTTACGGTCTTGGTCTGACCGCTGGCCAACTTCAGGTTGACCGAAGCGCCATCCTTCGACAGAGCCACGCTCTTGACGGGAGCAAGTTCCTTGGCAGTAAAGCCTTCACCGTTCTTGTCTATCTTCTTCCAGAGCTGGAGGGTCACGAAGATACGGTTGCCTGCCAGACGCTCATTGAGGATGGGCAGCAGACAAGTCTTGCTCACGGGGTGCAAGTCGCGGGGATGGATGGCCTTGGCCTCGTTGGTCCAGCCCATGAGGGGGATGAGAGCCAGTTCGTACTCACCGTTGCCATACACGGTTACGCTTGTCTTCTTGTCCACCTGTACGGTACGCTCCGTAAAGGCTTCGGCAGCCTTGCCACTCTTGAGTTGGGCCAGGGTGTAGTGACCGAGGCAGATGTCCGTAGAGTCGGGCAGGCTCACCTTGTCCACACGCAGGATACCGTCGGGCAGCATGATGTCGTTGAGCTGGTACTTCACATTCTTGTCCGTCTCCAGTTCGGCCTTACGGCAGTATATCTCGTTGTCGAAGTTCTGGAAGTCGTAGAGGCGCAACACCTCCCATTCGCCCTTCTTGTTCTTCGTGCCGTAGTTCATGGATATCTCACCATTCTTGCCGTCAGCCATCCAGGGGAACTCGGTGTTGTAGGCCAGTTTGTTGTAGTTCTCCGAAGAGCGGAACTTCTGCCAGTCTGCTGCTACCGTCTCGTGGCACCATGAGCGCATCTCCGAACCGCCACAGTTGGGATAGTTGGTGATGAGCAGACCCGTTGCGGGCTGGAACTTATTGTACACCTTGCCGGACAGGATGTCCTTCTCCCAGGGACCCTCGTTCTCCACAGCGCTCCAGTACTTGCTCGTCTCGGGAAGCAGCAAGCCCAGGAAAGCCTTGCCAATCCAGTACACGCTACCACGGCAACTGTATATCTGCACACAGGGGTCGAAGGGGCCATAGAAGCCCATGGTGGGCACGCCATTCTCGAGGAAGTCGGGATGGGTCATAAACTGAAGGAGCGATGCAGAGGCAATGTGGCGCAACCAACCGTAGTTCACACCCTCAAACTGTCCATACTCCAGCAAGGGCAGGGGAGTGACGGCTGCAAAGCGGTAGCAGATGCTGCGTCCCCACATGTTCATTCGGCCATCGCGTGCAAACATATAAGGATAGTTGTCGATCAGTTCGCTCTCGTTCTTGAGATACTGTGCAGAAATCTTCTGGTAGATGTCGGCATCCAGTCCCGTACCCTGTGCGGGCTTGAAGTGCTTACCGAAAAACTCCACCCACAGCGGACCGTAGCTCTGGTATGCCCACATAGAGTAGTAGTCGTAGGCAGGAGCATCGTTGTACCAACCCTCACCGCGATAGCGAGAGAGCAGTTTCTGCAGGAAGTCCACCATCTTCTTCTCATCCACCTTGTAGCCCTGGTCCTTGAAGAAACTCATGGCAAAGACATTGAAGAACATCCAGTTGGAGTCGATAGAAGGCCCCTCTCCGTAACTCAATATGAGCGCAGCCAGGTCGTCCTTCTCCTGCTTTGAGAGAGGTTGCCACAATGCCTCGGGGGCAGCCTTCATCGAGATACAGAGCGAAGCCAACTCCAGGAGTGTCTGGCTGGCACCACCAGTGCGTCGGGGCACGAAGTGCTTGCTTTCGGGATTGGTCAGGCTTGCCAACTGATGCAGATAGTAGTCGGCCACCTTGATGCCGTTGAGAGTCAGGTTGGGATTGTTCTTGAGCAGAGGAGCAGCCACAAACATCGTGCGGGCCAGTCCCTCGAGTTTAGCCGTCTTGGCTTTGCCCATGTTCTCGGGATAAGTCTTGTCCAACTGCTTGGGGAAGTACATGGGGTCGTCTAGACAGTGGATGTAACTGAACGCTCCGCTGAGCAGATATTCGCCAGCCTCAATCCAATGCTTGCGAGTCATGCCGGTGAAGGGACTCTTCTGCATGTCGGGGTTCTTCACGCTGTACACATTCGTAGCCTTTGCTGCCTCTATGGGAAGTGGGCTCGATAGGTTTGTTGCAAAGGCAGACTGACTGGTCAGAGCCAGGGTAAATGCCAAGGCAGAGATCTTGAGGAGTGTTTTCATTATTCGTTTATTCTTTATTTTTGAGGCCCAACGGAAAACCGCTGGTAATGGTGGTTGTTAGGTTTTGAGGTTATGATGTAAATCGAGATTTCGATTCGCCGCTAGCCGTTCATCGCTCCACGCTCATCACTTACTCCTCCTCATAGTGTTGGAAGAGGAAATCGTTGTAGGGGTACTTCTGCACATGCAGTTCGCGCACCTTATTGTAGAGTGTGGTCTTCAGTTCGTCGTAGTTGGTCTTCTCCAGTGCAGAGATGAACATACAGTCGCCGTTGAGTCGGGCCATCCATGTAGCCTTCAGTTCGTCGAGCGAGATGTTCTCCTTCGTTGCCGGTGTGAGATCGTCCTCATCCTTCTCCACCCAGGTGTAGGCATCGATCTTGTTGAAGAATATCATGCTGGGCTTCTCCGAGCAACCGAGGTCGGCCAAGGTCTTCTCCACTACCTTGATCTGGTCCTCAAAGTCGGGGTGAGAGATGTCTACGACATGTATGAGCAGGTCGGCCTCGCGAACCTCATCGAGCGTTGACTTGAACGAGTCGACCAGGTCGTGGGGCAACTTACGGATGAATCCTACGGTGTCGGAAAGCAAGAAGGGTAGGTTGTCGATGATCACCTTGCGCACCGTGGTGTCGAGAGTGGCAAAAAGTTTGTTCTCGGCAAACACTTCGCTCTTCGCCAGGAGGTTGAGGAGCGTACTCTTGCCCACATTGGTGTAGCCCACCAGGGCCACGCGTATCATGCGGCCACGGTTGCTTCTCTGGGTGCTCTTCTGACGGTCGATGTCGGCAAGGCGTTGCTTGAGCAGTGCCATGCGGTTGAGGATGATACGGCGGTCCATCTCGAGCTGCGTCTCACCCGGACCTCTCAAGCCCACGCTGCCTTTTCCACCTCCGCCGCCCGAGCCGCCACCTTGGCGCTCAAGGTGCGTCCAGAGTCGTTGCAGTCGGGGTAGCATATAGCGGTACTGGGCCAGTTCGACCTGTGTCTTCGCATTGGCCGTCTGTGCACGCATGGCAAAGATGTCGAGGATGAGGTTGGTACGGTCGAGGATCTTCACCTTGAGTTCAGCCTCGATGTTGCGCAACTGCTTGGCGCTCAACTCATCATCAAAGATGACCATGCTGATCTCGCGCTCGGCATCCTCCTCGGCTGTGATAAAACTGCGTATCTCTTCCAGTTTACCCTTACCCAGATAAGTCACACTGCTCGGGCCGTTCACTTTCTGTGTGAAGCGCTTCACCGTGACAGCTCCGGCCGTCTCGGCCAGAAACTCCAGTTCATCGAGATACTCTTTGGTCTTGCGCTCATTCTGCTGTGGAGTGATGAGGCCCACGAGAATGGCAGTCTCCGGACTGTCATCCAGCACATTGTGGAACTTCACCTCCGACATACCTTCCTCAAAGGGAAGTGAGGAGCGACTTGAGTTATAGTGCTTACTTCTACTTGTCTTCAAAATTTCAGTTTAAGTGGTTTGCTTACTTGCAACCGTACTAATTTTTAATTCTTAATTTTTAACTTACTTTACCAGAACGACCAGATACTTGCTCACGCTCCAGAACAGTGAGGGGTTGCTGATGTGCAACTCATACAAGCCGTCGTTGTTCTTGGCCAACTGGTAGGTACCCTCGGGGTGGTTGGTCAGCAAGGTGGCGCTCTTCGACTGGAGCTGGATGTCCTTGATGTAGCGGATGTCAATCTCTGTGAAGTAGCTCTTGTTGTACTTACCATTCTGCAACACCTCGCCCTTGTCCAGGATCATCTGCTCCTTCAGTTCCTTCTTGGTTCCAAATACGAACCAAGCCTTGTGGAGCTCCTTGTCCTGTGCTGCAATCTCGGCTGTACGCTGCTCGTTCTCGGCAGTGAGGTTGTTCACATCCTCATTCAGGCTGTTGATCTGGTTGGTCTGGTTGTGGATGATGGCGTCGCGCTCCGAGAGGTCAGCCTCCATCTGTGCAATGCGGTCACACTGCTCCCTGTAGTCAGCCTCCAGTTTCTCCACCTGCTTGATGAGGGCAGCCAGTTTGCTATTCGAGCTGGTCACCTTCTTCTTCAGTTGGTCGATGAGCTCGCGGTTCTCCTGCAGTTTCTCCTGCACGAACTGCATATTGCTGATCATCTGGTCGCGCTTGCCCACCTCAAGGTTGCCGTCGTTCACATCAAACTGGCCTTCAGCCTCCTTGATCACCCGGAAGCCCTCGTTCACCTGGTCGATGAGCGACATGCATTCCTGCAGTTCCTCAGCCTGCTCCTGATTGACGCTTCTGAGCGAGTCCAACTCATGCTGCAGAGGATTCTCCTCGGTCTTGTTACCTTTATCCAGACATGCAGTCAGCATCAAAGTGCTGAGTGCCATAATCATAATCTTCTTCATTTTCTTTTCTATATAATCTTAATGGTTAGATATATTCTTGTTTTTTTCTCTCTCTTTCTCTCTTCCTCTCCCTCTTGGGTTGTTGCGTTTCTTTTTCTTTCTTTCAGTTATAGTATTTCGTTATTCACTTGCTCCACCGAGCACTATTACAAATTCGCCTCTTGGTTCGTGCTCCTGGAAATGAGCCAGCACCTCTTCAAGCGAACCTCTCACGCTCTCTTCGTGGAGCTTGGATATCTCTCGGCACACCGACACTGGGCGGTCGGGACCGAATGTTTCGACAAACTGTGTCAGCGTCTTCACTATGCGGTAGGGCGACTCGTAGAAGATGATGGTTCGGGTCTCCGCCTTCAGAGCCTCCAGACGCGAAGCCCTGCCTTTCTTCTGGGGAAGGAATCCCTCGAAGCAGAACTTGTCGCAGGGCAGTCCGCTGCTCACCAGTGCCGGTACGAATGCCGTTGCCCCCGGGAGGGTTATCACCTCTATCCCTGCCTTGATGGCCTCGCGGGCAACGAGAAACCCTGGGTCGCTGATGCCGGGCGTACCCGCATCGCTCACCACCGCCACGGTGTCGCCGGCTTTCAGGCGTTCCACCACATGCTGCACGGTTTGGTGCTCGTTGAACTTATGGTACGACTGCATTGGCACATGCAGGTCGAAGTGCCTCATCAGGTTGCCCGATGTGCGTGTATCTTCAGCCAGAACCAGGTCGGCCTCCTTCAGTATGCGCAGTGCGCGGTAGGTGATGTCCTCCAGGTTGCCTACTGGTGTCGGTACCAGATAAAGTGTTCCCATGCTGTCCGTTTTTATGCTGTTTCTAATGTATCAGTTGGCAAAAGTAAGAAAAAGATTGCACACCTATGCACAGAAAAGTAGAAATATTTTCTCCCCATGCCGTTTTTTGACTTTTTTTAATTGTTATCTCGGCAAGAATTGCTACATTTGCATACCCAATGCGGGGACAATGTCCTCCACATGGGCAAGTGAGCGAAATAGGCTTTATATATGGTATGATTTAATTTATAAGGTATGTCAGGACTACAGGATTGGAGTGGCGAGATGGTGCGCCGAGGCAGAGTAGAGGTGGTGTGTGGCTCGATGTTCAGCGGTAAGACCGAGGAACTCATCCGCCGCATCAAGCGTGCCCAGTTTGCCCATCAGCGTGTCATGATATTCAAGCCTGCCATCGACACCCGTTACAGCGAGGCCGATGTGGTGAGTCATCAGGGCACCACCATCACCAGTCAGCCAGTGGACTCCTCTACCACCATCCTCCTCATGGGCGACGATGCCGATGTGGTAGGTATCGATGAGGCACAGTTCTTCGACATGGGCATCGTCGATGTGTGCAATCAGCTTGCCCAGCGTGGTGTGCGTGTCATCGTGGCCGGTCTCGACCTCGATTTCCGCGGTGTGCCCTTCGGTCCCATGCCCCATCTCTGTGCCATAGCCGACGATGTCACGAAGGTACATGCCATCTGCATGCGTTGTGGCGCCCTGGCCTATGTGTCCCACCGTATAGTGGCAGGCGAGAAGCAAGTTCTGCTGGGCGAGAAGGCCGAGTACGAGCCACTCTGCCGTGAGTGCTATCGTCAGGTCACGCAGGAGAGTGCCGGATAAGGTCTGCTCCCTCACATTCGCTGCTTGCCTATTCCGCAAGGTTCTCCACAAACCCGATAATCCCATCTGGAAGTAAAGAATATGAAAAAAGAAATCACCTTCGATCGCTTCATTCGCGGACTGATGGTACTCATCGGTACAGTCGCCGCCGTGCTTCTCATCCGTCGGCTTGAGAGTGTGCTCCTGCCCTTCTTCGCGGCATGGTTGCTCGCCTATCTCATCTATCCGCTTGTCACTCTTTTCCAGTACCGTTTGCGTGTGCGCTATCGTCTGCCCAGCATCATCCTCGCCCTGCTTGTGGTGCTCATGGGACTGGTCGGCATCCTTGCCCTGGTCGTGCCTCCCACCGTGCGCGAGTTGTCTCATCTTCAGGGATTTATCGTTGGTCTTATACGCGATTGGGGACAGTCACCCATGGCGGCCGAGGTGGAGCGCTACCTCACGGAGAATTTCGATGAGCGCACCATCACCCACCTCCTGCAGAACAAGAATGTGATCGATGTCATCCAGTTGGGCTTCAACCAGACCTGGGCCGTGGTGACCAATGCCATCAATTTCCTGCAGGGACTGGTCACCTTCCTCCTGATGCTGCTCTATCTCTTCTTCATCCTTATGGACTATGAGGACATAGCCGACGGTTTCATCAAGTTGGTGCCCAAGGGTCAGCGAGGCATGGCAAGCAGTGTGCTCGATGATGTCCAGAAAGGTATGAACAACTATTTCCGTGGTCAGACCCTCATCGCCTTCCTCGTGGGTGTGCTCTTCAGCATCGGTTTTCTCATCATCGGCATGCCTATGGCCGTAGGTCTGGGTATGTTCATCGGCATACTCAACCTTGTGCCCTACCTGCAGACCGTGGGTATCCTGCCAGCCGTGCTCCTCTGCCTCGTCCGTTGCAGTCAGACCGGTGAGAACTTCTGGTTGGTGCTCCTCTCCTGCTTCATCGTGTTCCTCGTTGTGCAAGGCATCCAGGACCTCGTCCTCACGCCCCGCATCATGGGCAGGGTCATGGGTCTCAAGCCTGCTGTCATCCTTCTCTCCCTGTCCGTCTGGGGCAGTCTGCTGGGCTTCATCGGACTCATCATCGCCCTTCCCCTCACCACTCTGCTCATCTCCTATTACAACCGATTTGTCCTCAAGGACGCTCCCTCCGAGCTCCTTTATGAGGTAGAAAAACGAGAAGAAGCATAAAAAACAAGCAAAAAACTTTGCAGATAAATAAAAAGTGCGTACCTTTGCACCCGCTAACAAATCGTTAGCTCATTTTGGTAAGACTCGCTAGCTCAGTTGGTAGAGCACAACACTTTTAATGTTGGGGTCTCGGGTTCGAACCCCGAGCGGGTTACCACAAAAGAATAGAGCACAGGCTGTTGAAAGTTCACTTTCATTAGTTTTGTGCTCTATTCTTTTTTTAGAGTCCTCCCCGTGGGAGAGCTGTCGGGGTCGATAAAATCAACCCTAGTGGGATATCATATCACTTTATATTGAAAGCGCAACCATTCTCGGTCTTGGTGTAAGTGCCTTCGAAGGTGAAGTTGAGATACTTGTCGTGAGTCGTCAAGTAATCGTTGACTTTTTCTGCCAAGATGCCGTCAAGACCATACACATCCTTCTTGTCGCGGGCAATAGTCTCCTTGCCATCAGTGGTTGTCCAGTGAGCGTAAGCACCAGGAACCCTCATCTTGAGGTTGTGTGCCGGCTTGCTTGCCAGGTACTCCTTGTAGGTGGCCTTCTTCACCGCCTTCACCTCGTACTTCACCGTGGCAGGCAGGTCAGAGTACTCGTCCGTCACACTGATCTTGCCATTCTGGTCGGGCTTGATCTCCTTCACGCTACCGTCCATAGCGGTGTAGGTCATCATGATGTCGTACATGTTGAGTATATCCTCGCTAAATTCAGGTTCTGCTCTGAAGAGACAACTCTTGAACTTACTCTTGCTGACAACGGGTTCGTCGCTCTCGCACGACACAAAAGCCATGCCACAGAGGCAAAGCAACAGAAGGGAAAAAATCTTTTTCATATTGTTTGTTTTGTTTGAAATTTATCAGATCATTATTTGGTTTTTACTTTGAGGGAGAATACATATATCTCGCTCTTCATGGGAGCGTATGCCTTGGGATTGTATGCCACGATGTCAATGTCAAAGGCCTTTGATATCCCACCTTCAGGGGTCTGTGCCTCCTCCTTCACGCTCTCTGGGAGAGCGGGCACCTCTACCGCGTTGCACACCTCCCTCACGCGGGCAATAAGTTCGGTAGTGTCGCAACTGAAATTGGCAATGCTCGTGTACACCATGTCTTTCGAATCCTTTTTCGTGCCATATTCTCCGTCGAACACCTCCTTGAGCGCATCCGTGAAGCGCTTTCTCAACGATGTGCCATACTCCTTCACTGCAGGCATCTCGCCCTCATATGCCGACATTATAATGTTGAGCTGGCAGGTGGCATCGTCGGGTACATCGAGCTTGCATTTGAAGTTCTTCTTGCCGAAGTCAATCGTGCTCTTCTCCCCATCCTGATATGCCTTGAGCGTAATGTTGAATCCTCCAGAGAAATAGTTTTTGACCGACTTCACGCTGTACTCATAGTCGCCCTGGGCATCAAATGCATCCTGCACCTTTGTCTTGCCAGCCTCGATGTCGCTCCACTTGTATTTCTTCTTAGGCTCTATCGTCAGGGCCTCCGTGAAGCTCTTCTGGTAAGCCTCATACTGCTCCTTGATGCCAGCCTCCGTGTCGGGCCAGTAAGAGATGGTGATACTTGGGAAATACAACGAATACTCTCCCATCACCTCTTCAGCCTCGTTCCCGCCCGAAGGTTGGGGGTCATCACTCTCGCACGACACCATTGCTGTTGCACCGCAAAGTGCCACTGCCATAAGCCACAGCGCATAAATTCTCTTTCTCATAAATCTATATATATCATCCTGTTATAGTTAGTTCGCCCGTACGGGTACATCTAATTTATTTGCAAAGGTAAGCAAAATTCATAACACAACCAAGCAAGCAAACCTTCTTTTTTGAAAAACTAACTCCGAAGATCGGCAAAGTCAGAATGTCAAAACGCAGACACAAAAACAAAGGTGGCCTACTCTCGCGAGCAAGCCCCCCATTTACTTTAATAAAACTAAATCTCTTTATATGTTGCGTGTTTCGTGATTTTTCTCTAAATTTGCCCTCGTAAAAGTATTGGACACTAACGACTTGGATAGATGATAATGAGAAAGATAGAATCACTACTTATGGTTCTCCTCACTCTTATGGTGAGTGCTGTGTTTTCGTCGTGTGGCGAGCGCCAGGCGAAGGAGGTGAGATGTGTTGAGGACCTGAAGGATGCGCGGATAGGTCTGCTGGCTGGTAGCACGATCGATGTGGTGATGTCGGAGAAGTACGATGAGAAGCAAATCATGCGTTTCAATGTGGGTCCCGACATGTTCATGGCCCTGGATGCGGGCAAGGTGGATGCCGTGATCGACGAGACGATGGGATGGCCTATGATCTCGATGAATTATCCCCATTTCCAGTACTTTGACTTCCCCGCCCATGAAGATATGGGCGTCTGCATCGGTGTGACCAAGGAGAAGAGAGACCTCTACGACCAGTTGAATGCCTTCATAGACAGTCTGATAGCTTCGGGAGAGGGCGACAGACTGTTTGCCAAGTGGAGTACGAAAGAGGGTGTACTGGGAGAGGTGGATATGGTGAGGAGCCAGGGAACGGGCGAACCCATAAGAGTCTCCACCTCGGCCGACTATGCGCCATTCACCTTCGTCTACAGGGGTAAGGTGACGGGATTTGAGGCCGAGATAGTGGAGATGTTTGCACAGCATGTAGGCCGGCCTGTGGAATACAGTATCGTAGACTTCCCTGTCGTCATTCCCCATGTCAAGCAGGGACTGTCCGACATAGCCTGTGCTGCTCTGGCAGAGACTGACGACCGAGGTGGCAACCTCCTTTTCACCTCGCCCTACACGCAGTCACACTCCATCTGTGTGATCAATGCGAAAGCCCATGCACAGGGTGCTGCCGGTTGGACCATAGGCGGTCTGTGGGAGTCGCTGAAGCAGTCGTTTGTCAACAATCTTGTGAAGGAGGACCGCTACATGATGGTGGTCGACGGTCTGTGGGTGACGCTTGTCATCACGCTGATGTCCGTCTTCTTTGCCACCCTCCTCGGCACCTTGCTGTGCTGGATGCGCATGCATCGTAAGCCATGGTTGTCGCGCATGGCCAATGCCTATGTGGAGTTGATGCGAGGCATGCCTGTGCTCGTGCTCCTCATGCTCATGTTCTATGTGGTGCTTGTGCCCATGAAACTGTCGGGCGTGGTGGTGGCCATAGTGACCTTCTCGCTGTACACCTCTGCCTACTTCTGCGAAATGTTTCGCACCGCGATAAGCAACATCGACCGAGGTCAGACGGAGGCAGGACTGGCATTAGGATTCAGTCCGGGGCAGACCTTCATCTATATAGTCCTCCCACAGGCAGTAAGGGCAGTGATGCCCGTCTATACAGGCGAGGTGGTGGCATTGCTCAAAGGCACTGCGGTGGTAGGCTACATAGCAGTGGCTGACCTCACCAAGGCAGGCGACCTTATCCGTTCGCGAACCTTCGATGCCTTCTTCCCGCTGATTGCCGTGTCGGTCATCTATTTTGCATTGGCATGGCTGATAGGCGTAGGCCTGCGCAGTCTGACCAAGCAGAAGGCCGATACCGTCAGCGTCGACGACATGGCCGATGAGCAGCAGGGCATGTCCGATGCGCCCGTTTTGCTGGGCACACCCGCCGACGGGGAGCACGAACCGCTGATCGTGGTGAAGCATCTGGGCAAGACCTACGACAATGGTCTCCAGGTGTTGCACGATGTAAGTACGGAGATAATGCGTGGCGATGTGATAAGCATCATCGGTCCTTCCGGTACGGGCAAAAGCACCTTCCTGCGCTGCCTCAATCAGTTGGAGAAGGCCACTGCCGGCAGCATTGAGATAGAGGGTGAGGACATTCTCCACAAGGATGCCGATCTGCCGGGAATGAGACAAAAGATGGGTATGGTATTTCAGTCGTTCAACCTGTTCAATGGTCGCACCGTACTGGACAACATCACGCTGGCTCCCGTCAAACTGCAGGGCAAGTCCAAGGCAGAGGCACACAGGGATGCGCTTGCGTTGCTCGACATCGTAGGTCTGCGCAGCAAGGCCAACCATTATCCCGACCAGCTGTCAGGCGGACAGAAGCAGCGCATAGCCATAGCCCGTGCACTGGCCATGCAACCCCGGATATTGCTTTTCGACGAACCCACATCGGCGCTCGATCCCTCCATGGTGAGCGAGGTGCTTACCGTGATACGGTCATTGGCGCAAAAGGGTATGACAATGCTGGTGGTGACGCACGAGATGCGCTTTGCACGCGACATCTCATCGCGTATATTCTATATGGACGAGGGCGTAATCTACGAAGAGGGTACACCGGAGCAGATATTCGAACATCCAGAAAAGAAGAACACCCAGGTCTTCATCAATCGCATACGCGAGTGCAGGCACACCATCGTGCCCGACAACGATTTCCACGGCATGATGGGCCACTTCATGAACTTTTGCCAACGCCACTGCTTCACCTTGCACACCATCAACAGCGTGTACCACATCATTGAGGAGATGCTGCTGGTAGTTGGCACGCAGGAAGGTATGGATGTGGTGCTCACCTATTCGGAGAAGACCACTCAGGTGGAAGTGTCCTTCGAACATGTACAGCAGTTAGACCCCGATGCATTCCATCAGAAGGAGAACAAGATAAGTATGGACATCATCCGTGGCCATTCGCAGTCCCTCACGATAGGGGACGCTTGCATAAAGGTTGTGGTGAGTTAATGTAAAGAAGCGAGACAAAAAGAAGAGAAGCAAGGCATGGTGTACTTCAGTCAGGTACGCCATGCCTTGTCTTTATGTTGTAGAGGGATATGGCAAAATGGGATGGTCTCCTCTCTCTCTTTACTTGCGCAGCATCTTCTTGCCGTTCTTGACCACTATGCCACGGTAGTTCCATTCACCTTGGTTTTGTTAAAATTCGTGGCAATTCGCCATATAAAGCCAACGCAGGCACAAAAACAAGGTGGCCTACTCTCGCGAGCAAGCCACTCCATTTACTTCAATAAAACTAAATCTCTTTATAAACCCCGTGGAAGGTGTCTCACGACATCAGCCACAGTCTGTGTGTGATATATGTAAGATTTTATGATGCAAAGTTAATGAAATGTTTACAATCCTCCAAGCGTTCTATCAGTTTTTCTTATGATAGCATCATAATTTCTAATATCTGCATTTCCCTTTCTTTTTGCTAATTGTTTGGTTACGAACATTTAATTTCATACCTTTGCCATCTAAATACCACCGCCAAACACCGCGAGGGGGATGGAAGATGCTAACATAACTATATAACTATATTAATAATTGAAAGAAATGAAAAAGGTATTGTTCTTGCTTGCGACAGTGTGCGGACTGTTCGCGTTCAACTCATGTAAGGAAGATGAAGGTGTGGAAAATCCACCGTACAGCCCCGAAAACATTGACGGACTATGGGTAGAGTTGTGCGACATCAATCAAGACATCGTGCCACATATCGAGGTCAGCGGAAGCACACTCACATACTGTGATGCCGATGTTGCGAAGCATGACTATACATCGTGCAAGGCCGGTACTGTGGATTATGCCAATGGTCAGGCTACACTTACCGTCAACGGTGGACCCACCATCAAGGTGGTGTGTGATGAGTCGGGCATACTCATGACACCCGACAGCGTGGTGTACTACAGGATAAACAATACGCTTAAAGATCTCTCAAAGCAAATACTGCAGGAGGTAGCAGACCTCGACGAGCAACACATCGGTCCCAAGGTGTTCAATGACATTGCACTTGAAAACCAGTATTTTACGGTGAACAACGGGTTGGCGCTGAAGTCTGATGTGCTCAAGATATTGGAATGGTTTGCAGAGAATATAGGCAAGGGCGTTGCTTCGGGTACAGGTTCGAAGGCTGCGGCATCCATCTTCGATAAGATCTTCACTTCGCCAGAAAGTGCCAAGCTCGATGAGGTGATGAGCACGATGAACGAGATCAACAATAAGCTCGACGAACTCACCCGACTGTATCTCAACACCACTTACGAGACCTACATCAACCAGCGCAAGAACAAATATGTCAACCCGATAAACAACTACTCCAACGACTACTACGA
This sequence comes from Bacteroidaceae bacterium, assembly GCA_045629325.1. Lineage (GTDB taxonomy): Bacteria > Bacteroidota > Bacteroidia > Bacteroidales > Bacteroidaceae > Physcousia. The sequence continues at coordinate 27,046 of JAZQQX010000010.1, forward strand.
GATGCTGGAGGACTGTGACGGTAGCGAGGAGGAGATCACCAGGATCGTTACGGCATGGGCTACGACAGACGGTGTAGAAGGCAATTCCCCTGTCGTTCACTATCAGAACTTCATTGACTTCCTCATGGGTACCGGGGTGACCGGCAAGAACATGTATCAGGTGTACGACCTCTATGTGTTCAACACATACCCATTTGAGCATGCAGGCTACCCCATGCGTGAGGCTCTGCGTGCAACCGACCTCGCCGTCATAGCACGCAATGCCTACATGGCCATGCTCTACGATATGGTGCGTACAGACTTCACCGATAAGCACAAGGTGGAAGCACTGGAGAAGATAGAGGCTAAAGTGAAGGAATATATGGCATTTGCGAAAGCCAATGAGGTGGTGAGAAACGACGACAAGGTGATATGCCAGATAGAAGGCGCACACTTCATCATGGACAAGCACATGAAACTCATACCCTACTCCACGCGTCCCTGGTTCCCTGACGGAGCTTACTTCGACAGCAGTTTTGACAAGGCTGTGCCCAAGCTCATCTACGGTGACGAAAGCCTCTCTACCAACGAGGTGAAGAACAACTGTCTGAAAGTGCAGGAAGTGGAAGCCATATGGAATTACTACAAGAAGAGCAAGTTCGGACAGAGCCACAGTCTGATGACTGCACTCGAAGTTGAGGGCGGAATGGAAGTTCTCCCCGGCATGAACGGTTTCCAGAAATTCATGATAACGCAGGGTGGATACACCGACGAGCCCAACGGAAAGGATAAATTCTATTTTGGAGCGAAGAAGGCCGTGAATATGAGTGTTGTCCTGACCAGCGACCTCTTAGATGACATACGAATCGGTCTGATGGAACTCGACTGGGTGTGGTGGAAAAACAGTTCGTACATCAAGCAATGGCTGGAGTGCTACTCACACGATAAGGACACGGAACTTGATGACTATCGCGCCCAAAGATTCTATCGACCTGTGAATCTCACGCGATACTGAGATAATTCACAATGCACAATTCACAATTGAGGATAATGCACAATTGTGATTGTTGATATATTGGAAAAAAGTTATGAATTTGCAGACAGATTATCAACAAGAATAGCTAATAAATTTACAAGAAGATGAAAAAGTACATTTTTGCAATTGTATCTATCTGCATGGTGGCAGCATCCGTTTGCCTTACAAGTTGTGGTGAAGACGAGGATATCAAGGCTCCCGAGCAGCCTGTAACTCCCGAGGTCGAGGTAAAGACCTACTCTGACACTTTGAAGGTAAGTGTCTCCATCTCCAAGGACCTCAAGGACATGCTCAAGCTCCACTACTATGTGGTGGACAAGGGCGGAGAGAGGGAAGTCGACGAAATCCCCACCATCAACGAGGTTCACTCGGCTGTAGGCACCTACACCGCTGGTATCAAGATCACCAGCGAGTTCAAGCCAAGTGCCACTGAGGCTGGTGGCGACTTCCAGGCCCGTATATATGCTGAAATCAAGGATTGGGTGAAAAAGTCTGGCAAGAAATACACAGAAATCCCAGTTGAGGGCAACTACTCCTTTGCGATACTGACCAGCCGTATAAGGGATAGCTATTCCATATCAAGGACATGGCCTACCGTAGAACAGCAGATCAAGGACATGAAGGAGTCTGAAGTGCAGTTGACACTTACAGAGGAAGAGGCATTCCTGGATGTGGCATACGCCTATGTATTGTCCAACTTCCTGAATGGTTTTGAATTTGCATATACCACCACCATCACCGACAATTTCAATACAAGTGGTCATAAGGCCTACACCTGGACAAAGTATTGATAGTCACCAAGCATTATTCCACAACCATACAACAAACAAAAAAAGACCACGGAGCCTGCGCTTCGTGGTCCTTTTGTTTATAATTCTGACTTTATGTCGATGGCCATTATCATAGGCCTGATATTCTTTGTTTATGTCACTCAGGTAAATATCCTGCGTATGATTGATTTTTGCATGGTAGTTGGCCGTAACATTGCTTTTGCCCTTAATTTTTCACACTCCTTTTTGTTGAGGATTTTTCATTGGCGACCGAAGAACCGACGAACCGACGAACCAAAAAAACTGATAACCGACTTGAGCTATCTAAAAATTGCTGTTTTCAGCACTTTTCTCTATTTATTGAGATTTTTTTCATAATTTTGCACAAGATTTCTCTAAAGTAGTATCACAGAGAATCGGTTTTAGGTCGGGCTAATAGCCCTTTCCGGTTTGACGGTTGATAATAATGAAAATTACAATGAAGACAGTCTGCAATTATGCTACCCTCGCCCTTGTGGCAGTAGCAATGGTCTTTGCCTCATGCAGCAATGACGACGATTCTGCACAGAAGGCAGCAGAGAATTTCCCACAGGACATCATCGGAATGTGGGAAGGCGTTGAGAAGACAGGCGATGAGTCCAACGGAAATGCCGATGATCGCATCGCGTATTTCGCAGATGGCACCTACATCTACTTCCGTAAGTTTGCAGATGTGTGGTTCCCCCGTGGTGACGAAGCCAGCGAGTACAGCATTGAAGGAAGCAAGCTCACCTCACGCTGGAAAGCCCATGATGCAGCAGACTACAGTTCGGAGTGGTGGAACATCGACGCCATCCAGGATCGTGTGATGAAGTGGTCTGCCCCCCGGGAGCACAACGGCGGTTCGCCATACACGGCCACTTACACATGGAAGAAGCTGAGCGACAACCTCGCCTCCGACCAACTTCTGACTCAAATCTCCGGCTCATGGACAGAAGAAGAAATGAGGAGCATCTCCCTTCTGAAAGGTGAAGTCGTCAGCATCGACACAGCTGTCTGGGTTCCTCAGGATACCTACACCTTCTTCCCCGACTGCAAGTTTTGGTTTGCTTATCCAGCCCCCAGCGAGTCGGCGGACAAGCGTGTCACGGAGTACACCTTCACCATCAAGGGCAATGTCATCAGCCTTGCCAACGAGAAGATGATGGTCGACGGTGTAGTATTAGATGAGCGCCCCATGAGCGGCACCTATGTAGTCTATCCCATATCCGACGACCAGATGGTCCTCATCACCCACTCTGTGCTACCCGAATTTATTGCAAACGAAAGAGGGTACGATGCCTTTCTTTCTGTTATGAAACTGAGAAGAATCGAATAGTCATTATATTTAAATAGCATCAAGAAAAGAACAATGAAAAAGTATCTTAACACACTGCTCTTCATGGCAGTGGCACTCTTCAGTGCGGCAACAATGGTATCATGTGGTAGCGACGACGATGACGAGCTCGTCCCCGGTGATGGCAATGGCAACAAGCCTTCTGTCGATGAGGTCTATGTCTGCACGGTCTATCTCAACCAGAATGTACTCGACCTCTGCAATGTTTCACTCACACTGCACAGTGGCGACAAGTCCAAGGTGGTGAATATCGACAAGGCAAACGGCAAGTTGGTAGATGTCGTTTATGAGAACAGTCTGACGAATACGAAGCTCACCCTCCCTGCTTATCGCTTTATCTTCGACAATGTGGATGGCAACAAGGGCATCGACTATGTGGAGTCTCATTCTACACTGAAGGCAGATGCAGAGAGCGTGGTCAACGCTATGGAGCCCGATGTAGACTACTGGACCCTTTCTGCCTGTTCCTTCTTAAAAAAGGAGTATCAGGCCGATGGCAGTTATTCTGTTGAAGGATATGTCACCACACAAGCTTCAGGTTGGACTCGTAATAGCCTTCTTGAAGTCGCCTACGATGGTAAGAAGAATTACGAACGCATTCCAAATCTCGTCGATATACGCTTGACAAAAAAGAACCCTGACCAGCAATAATTTATAAGACACAACGAATACGAGATAACCCACTGACATCAAGCACACTCATGCAAAATGTCAGTGGGTTAATTGTTCCCCAAATCCCCGAATCCCCAAAATCTACCTCATCTCCTTTCGAAGACGAGGTAGATATAATTCACAATGCACAATGCACAATTAAGGCAAAGCCTCAAAATTAAAAATTAGGAAGATGGGTGATTAAAAACAAAAACCTTAAAAACCCCTTCGAGAAGGTGCAGTCCTTCATGATGGTCTTGAACTCGGTGCCGGGGGTCCAGTTGACCTTCAAGCCGGTGATCTTGGAGGGCACGAACTCCTCTGCGGTAGGTGCAGGGTTGCTCTTGAGGCTGACATAGAAACTGCCAAGCTCACCGAGCGAAACCTTGTTGCCCTCGAGGAGCTGTTCGCGGATACAGTCTACTGCAAGGGTCAGGATAGCTGCGATGTCAGCACGACTGTAAACGGTACCGTGAAGAGAGATGTGGCGAGCGAACTCGTTAATGTCAAGATTCTTCACATACTGGTCCTTGGCGTAGAACTTCATCTTTGCCTCGGGATCCTGGGGATTGACTTGGGGCGATACTGAATAGTTGATCATGGTGTTTTCTTTTGATTAGGCCCAACGGTTTACCGCTGGGATTGGTTAGTGTTAGTGTTTTTTTCTCTCGTAGGTGGCATGCCTTTGTCATGCTTATGACTCGTCGTTGTCTTGCTTATGATCGGCCGTTGTCATACTTATGTCGAATCCGGGTCAACATGCATGCTTTTTGTCCTTTTGACATTACAAAGTTACAATATTTGGGAGGGGCGTTGACAGCCTCGGGTAAGTTGTGTAGAATAAGTGATTTTATGTCACTTTAAGGTCGATCTTGAAGCATGAAAAGTTGTTTATTCTGTAAATATTTCGTACCTTTGTATGTGATTTAAAACAACAACACAAACAACGGAAACAACGGTAATTAATTTTACTAGAATAAACGGAATAACGGAATATAAACAAAAACCATAAAAGCCCCTTGAACTTAAAACCGTTCTATTCATTTCGTTCACATTACATTTCCGATTTGCCCCCATCAGTAACGGAGCTCCTCCCCCAACGAAGTGCTCGGGGGAAGTCGGAGTGACTAAATGTCACTACGAGTATGTGTCAAGGCGGGGGTAGGGCTTTAAACCTCATATACTATGAAAGCAAAACTTAAATCAGAGATTGCCTATGCCTGTGGCATGAGTCGTAACACCTTCGGTCGCTGGTATGCACAGCACAAGGATGAGATCATCAAACTTGGTGTCAATCCCAATGCCCGTCTCCTGCCTCCCAAGGTGGTGATATATATATGCGAAGAACTGGGCATACACGAGGATGACTTTTACAGTCAGTCAACTTAATTTAGGAACAATTTTAACCCGGTCAACTAATCTTAGGAATAAGGCATAAAACAGACCTAAAACAGTCAACCTATTTTAGGAATGTACACAGCGGGTAACTTTTAGGGTAACTTTTTAGACACAAAGTTACCCTTGTAACATTCAGTAATTCAACATTTTACACAACGATTACTAACTTTGGGGTCTTATTTTCTTATAAAACTTTCTTACGCACGCACGATATAGGGTTTTTAGAGAAAAAAATACCCCAAAGTTACCCTACTGAATGTAAGACACTAATATTCAACTATTTAAGAGGGTATCTTTTATTGAAAAAAGTTACCCTAAAAGTTACCCTATAGGTAATTTTGTAACTTTTGCCCTCCTTTCTTCTACTGAATTCGTTTACACCCTTGCCTGTGTCAAAACCCGGTACAGCCTCCTTTTCATCCCCCTCCGCATGCCCCGGCAGACCATGTCCGGCATGCCTTTTTCCCTAAAATCAGATGTTTTCACCTGAATTTCTTTGCACGAATGGCAGAAAAAATCTAAATTCGCAAAAAAATAAGTACATGCGCGCAAGATCCCATAGCCAGAAGAAGTACAATGAATATGGCGAGTGGAACAACGAAAGTTACAAGAATATAGTAAGCAAAAGAGTCACCGCCCATGACTCTAACACCAGAGCAAATAGCCAAGATACGCCAAAAGGAAGCAGATACGCCCGATGCCCTGAAGCGCAATCCCCTCAACGACTACACCGAGGGGTGGTTTCATGTGACGCTCAATGTCCGGGGAGAAGCCCCCGTGCTGGGCTACATAGTGGGCGATGCTGATGCTCCCGACAGCAGTGACAACGCCCCCCGATGCATGCTGACGGAACTGGGGAAGAAGGTGGAGGAGGAATGGCAAGGTGTAGGCAGGTTTTATCCAGAATGTATCTGCGAGGAGATCCAGATAATGCCAGAACATGTTCACGCTCTTTTACACCTTTTGCCTACTAATAGAGCCCACCTTGGTCGCATCATCAATGGATTGATGATAGGCTGCACCCACGCATACTGGAACACACTGGGCATACAATGGAGCGAAATGCGGAAGCAACTGGAAGAAACGCTTAAGCGTAAGATTGGCAACGACACCACTTTAGCATCTGCTAAGGCAGAAGAGAAGGCGCTATGCGCCAAGTGGCAAGATCGCGATCACACGCGGTCCTTCCGGGGGCCTTCGCTCTTCGTGCGTGGCTACAACGATGTGGAGGCGATAGGTGAAGAGGAGATCGAGATAAAGCGCGAGTATATACGCGACAACCCGCGCAAGCGCCTGATACAGAGGGGTATGCCCGAGTGCTTCCGGGTACGGCGCGACATGAGGAGCGCCAACTGGACACCCGAGCGCATCCTGCGAGGCTTTAGCGCCGACCGCTTCATCGGCACCGACCGCTACAGGCAGGAGGAGGCCTGGCGACAGGTGACGGAGGATGGCATACGAAACAGCCGGGGAAAGATGAGCGCAAAACTGAAGTCTCTGGCAACCCCCGGGGCACAGCCTTCTCCGGGCGCAGACGGCGTAGACGGCGTATGCAGCGCAGACGGCGCACCGGCAGTCGGCCAGCAACGCCATGGTGCCAGCACTTGGAGTGGTGGCACCTGGAGTGGCGACATCAGCACCATCTGCCCCGTGCTCGACCTTGTGGGCAATATGGAACTGCTGAAACGCCCGCTCTTCTCGCTTATCTGCCACAGGGCCGATGCGCATCTCTTCGAGCAGCAGAAAGCCAGGGTGCTGAAAGTGGCAAGGGAGCAGGGTGGCGTGATAGTGACTGCCTGCGTGAGCTCCAAGGAGCGTGAGATAGTGAAACTGCTGCAACAGGAACTGCTCCCCGTCATTGAGGTGATGGGAAATGGCTTCAGCGACCGCTACAAGCCCACCGGCAGGAACTTCTACGCCGTGGCCGAAGGACGACGGCTGGAAGTGTCGCCCTGGCAGTATGCCTACCGTCAGCGTGAACAGCAGATCGTGAGAGACGGGGATGGGCGCCCCGTTCTCGGCATCGACGGTCAGCCGGAGATGGAGGATGCTCCCGACATCACTCGTGAGATGTGTATGGTGATGAATGAGGTGGTACGCACGATAGCCAGGACGGAGGATGACTGGTGGAAAAAGTAACCACACTTGTGTGGCACCAAGCGATCTCCCTGGGGGGGTAAGAGTTAAGAGTAAAAGTATAAAAGAAAAAAGACCACAAAGCGCAGGCTCCGTGGTCTATTTTTCATGTTGTATGATCAATGGGGAATGCCCAAAGAAAAGAAATGTGAAGCAAGAACATGTGTATGTTATTGCTTCTTCAGTATCTGTATGTTATTACTTTTTCAGTATCTGGTCGATGCGGTGCAGTTCCTCGTCGGTGAGGGGGGCGGATTGGAGTGCGGTGAGGTTTTGGAGGAGCTGGGCTGTGCTGCTTGCTCCTACGATGACACTGGTGGTGGCGGGATGCTGGAGTATCCATGCCAACGACATCTGGGCGAGTGACTCGCCACGCTCCTGGGCCAGGGCATTGAGTTGGTGGAGCTGGGAGAGCAACTCGGGCGTGAGGGTGGACGACTTGAGGAAGTGCTCCTGCGTCATGCGCGAGCCCTCGGGGATGCCGTTCAGGTAACGGTCGGTGAGGAGACCCTGTGCGAGGGGAGAGAAGGAGATGAAGCCCTTGTCCTGCTGTTGGAGTTCGGTGAGGAGTCCTTGCTCGAGGGGTTCGCGGTCGATGAGGTTGAGCTTGTCCTGGAAGATGAGCATGGGGGTGTGTTGCTCCTGGAGGTACTGCTCTGCTACCTTGAGGGCGTGAAGAGGCCAGCGACTGATGCCGATGTAGAGCGCCTTGCCACTTCGCACGATGTCGACGAGCGTCTGGAGTGTCTCCTCCAGGGGTGTCTCGGGGTCGTAGCGGTGACAGTAGAAGAGGTCCACATAGTCCATCTGCATACGCTTCAGGCTCTGGTCGAGACTGGCCATGAGATGCTTGCGACTTGCCCACGATCCGTAGGGGCCGTCCCACATGTCGTATGCAGCCTTGGTGGACACGAAGAGTTCGTCGCGATAGGCTGTGAGATCCTCGTGGAGGATGCGCCCGAAGCGACGCTCTGCCTCACCGGGCTCGGGACCGTAGTTGTTGGCTAGGTCGAAGTGGGTGATGCCCTGATCAAAAGCACAGAGCGCTATCTCGCGTGAGCGCTCATAGGGGGTGAGATCTCCGAAGTTGTGCCAGAGACCGAGACTGATCTGTGGGAGCAGTACACCGCTCTTGCCACAGCGAACATATTGCATACCTGCGTTGTAACGATTGGGGGAAACCATGCGAATTGAAAATTGAAAATTATATATTAACTAGAATGAACGGAATTTTATCTCTCAACGCTCGACGCTTCACACTCAACGCTCGACGCTTCACACTCAACGCTCCACGCTCAACGCCTCGTAGAGGAGGGGCATGTTGAGGTGGGCGCGGACATGGTCGGCGAGGAGGTCGTACTGGCGCTGTTTGAAGGTGTCGTAGTCCTCCGTTTCCACTTGCCGGTTGGTGAAGGGAGCCAGTAGCCAGTCGATGACGGGAGCGTTGTCGAGGATGCCGTGGATGTAGGTGCCCAGGCTGTGGTCGTGCATGACGACCTTGGAGGGGGCGAGGCCCGTGGTGGTGTCGATGGTGACGCCCTGGTGTATCTCGTATCCCTTGCAGGGTTTGTCGGCAAAGGTGAAGGTGGTCTGACAGGTGGTCTTCTCGCCACTCATGGTGGTGGTGAAGGGGAAGATACCCAGTCCCGGCAGACGGGCGATGCTACCCTCCACGCCGTCGGGGTCCTCCACGCTCTGCCCCATCATCTGATAACCGCCACATATACCCACGATGCGCTTGCCCTCGCGATGCGCCCTGAGGATGGCCTCCTTCATGCCGTTCTCCTGCAGTTCGTAGAGATCGGCCAGGGTGCTCTTGGTGCCAGGCAGGATGATGATGTCCGCGCTCTTCAGTTCGCCAGGCGTGCGAGCATAAAAGAGGTTGACCCGCGGGTCGCTCTGCAGGCGGTCGAAGTCGGTGAAGTTGGAGATGTGGCGAAGGAGGATGACGGCAATTTGGACAGCCCCCCCAGCCCCCGAGGGGGAGTAAGATGGTTGTTCACTGCTCTTGGCATCCTTACTTCCTGCATCCTTACTCCCCCTCGGGGGATGGGGGGGCTGTATCTGAGCCTGTTTCAGGTCCATGCTATCCTCGGCCTCTATCCTTACCCCCTTGAGGTAGGGCACCACACCCAGGACAGGCACATGGCAGATGTCCTCAAGCATCTTGCGTCCCTCCTCGAAGAGGCGTATGTCGCCACGGAACTTATTGACGATGATACCCACGATGCGACGGCGGTCCTCGGGTTTCTGGAGCATGATGCTACCGTAGGCCTGTGCAAAGACACCACCACGGTCGATGTCGCACACCAGTACCACCTTGGCCTGGGCATGGCGAGCCATAGGCATGTTGACGAGGTCGGTCTCCATGAGATTGAGTTCGCATACACTGCCCGCACCCTCCATCACGATGGGGTTGTACTGCCGGGCCAAACGGTCGAAGGCGCTGTTCACCTCCTTGCGTAACTGTTCCCTGCCCTCCTTGCGGAAGTAGTCGTAGGCATTTCGGTTGCCTATCGGTTTGCCATTGAGCACCACCTGCGTGGTATGCTCGCTGTTGGGTTTGAGCAGGAGCGGGTTCATGTCGGTGGTGGCTACGACCCGTGCAGCCTCCGCCTGCACCATCTGTGCACGCCCTATCTCATAGCCGTCGGCCGTGGCGGCAGAGTTGAGCGCCATGTTCTGTGCCTTGAAAGGCGCGGGATGATAGCCATCCTGCAGGAAGATGCGACAGAGCGCAGTGGCAAGGATGCTCTTGCCCACATCGCTACCCGTGCCGGCAAGCATGAGAGGCGCGAGGGCAGGGGCAGGCTTCCCATCCTCCGCGGGGGAGTGAGACGGGTGAGGCAGGGACAGACCCTTGCTGGGAGAGTGCCCATCCTCCTCCGAAGGACAGAGAGGGTGCACCCAGTGCGTATATCCCGCGTACACATTATCATATATGTAGAAACCCGTATCGACGGGATTGCCCTTGGCATCGAAGAGCTGAGCGCTGGAGGGCGGGGGAGTGCCCATGATAGAAGAATAGTGGAACTCGTGCCCGCGAAGCGCAACGGTCTGTCCCGTGGCAGGGTCGGTGAAGGTCATCTGGCGGTAACCCAGGTGGAGGCGAGCCCCCTGCATGGTGGTGCGGAAGGGAAGCAAGCCCGTCATGTCCTTATCGTCGATGCCTTGCGAGAGATACATCATACCCCCACACTCGGCCCATATGCGAGCCTTCGTGAGGCGCAGGGACTCCATGGTGGCATGGCTCTGGGCCAACTGATCCGTGAAGAACTCGGGATATCCGCCAGGCAGATACACGAGGTGGGCATCGACGGGCACCGTCTCATTGTGGAGCGGAGAGAAGAAGTGGACCTCCCCCTGTCCGGCAAGCACATCGATGGTCTCCCGGTAGATGAAGTTGAACGCCTCGTCACGAGCGATGTAGATAAGCATAGAGTCCATGGTCTTTGAAGTTGAGTGCCACCTGCTGTGACAGGTCGCTGATTTTCTCCCTCTCGCTGATGTCCAGACCGAGATGACGGCTCGGAGCATACAACTCCTTCTGGCGAGGCAAGACGCCCAGCACCGGCATCCCTACCTCCTCTGCAGCCCGGCAGAGCATCTCCTCGTGGCGCGCACTGCCCACATTGTTGAATATCACGCCCGCGATGTGAGTCTGGGGACGGTAGTGCATATACCCATAGAGCAAGGGCGCTATGCTGTGGGCCATACTCTTGGCATTGACCACCAAGACCACGGGGATGCCCAGCAGTTCGGCTATCTCGGCACTGCTCCCATGGATGCCGTCGGCCCCGTCGTAGAGTCCCATCACACCCTCCACGATGCTGACATCGGCTAGGCTGGAGTAGTACTCAAAAAGGTGGCGGACATGCTCGGGTGAGGACATCCAGGTGTCGAGGTTGACACTGTCCTGCCCGCAGGCTATCTGGTGATACTGCGGGTCGATGTAGTCCGGTCCGCACTTGAAGGGCTGTACCCTGAATCCCTGTGCCTGAATGGCGCGGAGAAGTCCGATGGTGACAGTGGTCTTTCCGCTTCCTGAGGACGCCCCAGCTATGAGAAATGCATGTTTCATGGCGCAAATTTATAAAAAATACAGCAATAGATGCACAGCGTAAGGAAAAAAATATGTAACTTTGTGGCGCATTTCGGTGATGGCCGTAGTCAGCATGCTGTGGCCAGAGAGGGAATCCGGTGTGAATCCGGAGCAGTACCCGCTACTGTAGATGCCCATTATGAAGAGTGACGAAAAGGAAAGCCACTGTCGGACATGCTAACCGATGGGAAGGTGTCGCTCTTTGGGCAAAGTCAGGAAACCTGCCGAAGATGTTCGTAAGTCAAACCAGCTGTGCTACGGGATTATGGCACGCACAATTTGAGTCTCCTCGGAAGTGAAGCATTTCCTGCAAGTGTGCATCTGTACGGTGTGCGCCATAATCGTAAGTACAACCGCATACGCTCAAAAGGCAGAGCGCGACAGCGTGGTACTCAACCGCAACCTCAACCAGGTGGTGGTGACGGGTACCGGTACGCACAGCCGTGCCCAGAACGCAGTGGTGCCCGTGCAGGTGATCACAGCAGAAGACCTCCAGCGCACCCATGCCACCAATCTCGAAGATGCACTCCGCCAGCTCACGCCCAGCGTGACGAGCATGACCAACGGAATGGGTACCACGCTGATGATGAACGGTCTCAACGAGGACTACATACTGATACTCGAGAACGGAAAACGCCTGACGGGAGACGACAGATACACGCGCATCAACATGGCCAATGTGAAGCGCATAGAGGTGCTCTCCGGAGCAGGGTCGTCGCTCTACGGAAGCGAGGCCATAGGCGGCGTGATCAACATCATCACGGAGGGGTCGAACATGTACTCCAAGGGTGAGAGCCAGGAGCATGTGAGCGTGAGCAACCAGAGCACCCTCTCAAGCAAGGGACGCCTTGCCGAGTCCGTGTCGGCCGACATCACCAAGGGACGGTTCAGTAGCAGTACCTCCTACCAGCGCCGACAGGCCGACGGATGGCAGGTGAGCAGACTTGAGGAGGTGATGGGAGTGCTCAAACCCACAGGCCGACTGATGAGTCAGGGCTTCGGTAGCAACCAACTCAACCAGCAACTGGGTTGGAACTTCCAGAACGGACTGTCGGTGTATGTGAAAGGCAGTTACTACAACTACCGCACCAACCGCCCACAGATGGCCCGCTACTACAAAGGCTCAACGAAGAAAAACGCATCGGGCGGAAAGGACACCATCTTCACGGAAACACCCGCATACAGCTATGACCTCCACAGGGAGGACTATCTCTATGGTGCCGGAGCCACCTGGAAGATAAACAGTCAGACCTATCTCGAGGCCGACTTCTACAGCGACAATCTGATGAGTGAGCGCGACTCGTTTGACACCTACCGGCAGGGTGGCACACAGCTGACCAAGCGCACACACTACTACAACGGAACACTCAAGGGCATCTTCCGCCTGGGCAGTTGGAACAAACTCTCTGCCGGCATGGAATATGTGCTTGAGACTTACAAAAGTTACAATTTCCGTTTCCAAAACATGTACTCTCTTTCTATCTTTGCGCAAGACGAGGTACGACTCTGTAGGGATTTACAGGGCGTACTTGGTCTGCGCTATATCTACAACGAGAACTTCGGCAGTTATGCCACGCCCAACATACAGCTGATGTACAGTCCCGGACCCGTGCGTCTGCGTGCCGGATACAGTGCCGGATACCGCACACCCACACTCCTGCAGATGTACTACGAGAACGACGAGACGAAGAACATCACCATCGGCAATACCGACCTCCAACCCGAGAAGAGCAACTACTACAATGCCAATGTGGAATACAACAACCGCTGGATGAACCTGAAGGCGGGGGCCTTTCTCAACGATGTGCGCGACATGATATCCTATCGCGTGCTGACCGACAAGGAGATAGGGGAGCGCGGACTCGACACCAAGTACCCCACGGCAACGAAGTACCAGCAAAGAGACAACATAGACAAGGCGAAGGTTAAAGGACTCCACTTCAGCGCATCATTCTATCTGCCACACAACATGCGTCTGGGTGGAGCCTATACCTACACAGATACAAAAGCCACAACCACAACACTGAACACGGAGACACAGCAGTACGAGACGACAACCGCGCCTACCGACCGCAGTCTGCGCCATACGGGCCGTGTGTATGCGGGATGGAGTCACACATGGGGGCACTACACACTGGATGTGGACCTCAACGGCCACCTTCAGAGCCGGCGTTGGAGTACCAGCTACGGATGGGCTCCCCGCTACAGCCAGTTCGACCTCCACACCACACACACCTGGATCTTACAGCGCGTGATGCTTGTGCCCGGCATCGGTGTAGAGAACCTTTTCAACAAGCGTGACACACGCCCCTGGAACAGCAACTTCTCTACGCTTCATCCCGGCAGATGTGTGTATGTGTCGTTCGGGGTGAGGTTGAAGCGTTGAGCGATGAGCGTTGAGCGTATAGAGTTTAGTGTTATAGTGTTATAGTGTATAGCGTATAGCGTTGAGAGAATATGCGTAGATTAGTATCCATAGTGTTTGCCCTTCTGTTTGCCCTTGTAGTTGTGGGGCAGGACAAGGTGCTTAACGAGGTCGTGGTCACGGCTACGGGAACCCAGCGTCTGCTGAAGGATGCCCCTGTGCAGACAGAGGTCATCTCGCGCAAGATGCTCGACAGCTATGGGGGTAAGTCGCTGGAGGAGATACTGGGCGGACTGACCGCCTCTTTTGCCTTCAACGAGGGAGATATGGGCAGTCAGATGCAGTTGAACGGCCTGGGCAACAACTACATCCTCATACTCATAGACGGCAAGCGCATACACGGCGATGTGGGCGGGGAGAACGACCTGGGACTCATCGACCCTCACAACATCGACCATATAGAAATCGTGAAGGGTGCACAGTCGGCACTCTACGGAAGTGACGCAATGGCCGGTGTCATCAATATCATCACGAAGAAGCACGAGAAGGAGGGCTTCTATGTGGACAACACCACACGATATGGCTCCTACAATGATGTAAGACAGCACAATGGGTTGGGATTTACGCTCGGTAAGTTGTCGAGCCGTACGAACTTCCAGTTGCAACACACAGACGGATGGCAGAACACAGCCGACGAGTGGACAGAGGCCAAGGTGGTGCACAACTCGCGCAACAAGACCGTAAACCAGTACACCAACTGGCAAGTGGCAGAGCGCCTGGAATATGCCTTCAGCAAGAACCTCGAGATATATGCCGATGGTACCTACTACATCAAGCGCATCAACCGTCCGCAGAACGGCAACTACCCCTCATGCGATGTCTATACCTACGACCTCCGCTACAATAATGCGTCGGCCTCGGCAGGTGGCAAGTGGGCACTCAACAAGAAGGATGTAGTGACCTTCGACATAGACTGGAACAAGCATGCCTACTTCTACGACTATACAGCCCGTACCTACGAGTATGTGCTATTGAAAGGAGAGGAGTATGGCGACCTCGACGGGGAGTGGTATTCGGTGCCGATGTATAGAGGGCAGAGCAAGTTGCAGAGCGACCAACAGCGCATGATGGCTCAAATCAAGGGTGTGTTCTACCTGCCCTATGAGAATACGCTCAACACCGGTGTGGAGTATCGCTACGACTATCTGAATGCACCGGAGCGCACAGAGAACGGGTCGGCAAGCGACTGGACCGGCGCCCTGTATGTGCAGGACGAGTTCAACCTGCTCCGATGGTTCAACCTCACCGCAGGAGCACGCCTCGTGGGCAATGAGAGTTTCGGTATCCGCCTCACACCCAAGGTCAGCACGATGTTCTCGGTGGGCGACTTCCGCTTTCGTCTGGGATGGAGCCAGGGCTTCAAGACACCAGCCGTGAAGGAGTTGTACTACCGCTACCTTCATGTGATGGGTAGCAGTACCTTCTTCAACATAGGCAACACCTCGCTACGACCCCAGACCAACAACTACTACAGTGCCAATGCAGAGTACAGGGGTAGCAAGCTGACGGCCTCCGTGACAGCCTACCTCAACCAACTGGACCACATGATAGCGCTGGTGAATGTGCCGGTGGGGGAGATCCCCGCAGGTATCACCACAGCCTATCTGGGCGACGGAAGTGGCAATGTGCAGGCGCGTATGTATAAGAATATGGAGGATGCGAAGACCTATGGCGTGGACCTCTCGCTGTCGTACAAACTGACCAAGGACCTCTCGCTGACCTCCTCGTATAGTTATCTGGACACAGAGGCCAACCTCTACGATACGGGTAGCGGAAAGGTGCACCATGTGGTGATCGACGGAACGGCTCATCACAAGTGGAGCGCCTCGGCTGTGTACGGGCACACCTTCAATCCCCGCTACCGTCTGGGCATCAACCTGTCGACCAGGGGAAGCAGTACCCGATACTACCAGAACAACGGCAACGGCAAGCCCTATCAGATATGGCGCGTGAACACGACGCACGATGTGGGAAAGAAGGACAAGGCCCTGGTCTACCGACTGGAGTTGGGCGTGGACAACATCTTCAACTATGTGGACCGCACGATGCATCCTTACCACCTGGGTACCACCTCTGCCGGTACCACCGTCTACGGCACTTTCAGCATCCGTTTCAATCAAGGAAAGAAGATTAAGAACACCAATATTATTTCAACCAAATCAAACAATTATGAAGAAGATTAAATCTTTCGTCATGGCTGCCCTGGCAATGGCTATGGTAGCACCCGTCCTGACCTCATGCGACGATGAGGAGAATTCAAAGGACAACATTGTATCAGAGTACAGTGTAAACGATCAGATGGTAGCAAAGCAGAAGGCACAGTCGAAGAAGGACGAGGCTGTACTGCTCGTGGCTTTCGGTTCGACCTGGAACAACGCCTTCAAGGCATTCGATGCCACCAAGGCTGCCTACGAGAAGGCTTTCCCCAATGCTGATGTCTATGTATGCTTCTCAAGCGACATCTGCATCAACCGTGCAAGTGTAGGTGAGAACGAGGATGAGAACGGCAACATCGTAAAGCGCGACTACTATGAGCCTCGCTACTTGCTCCACGCTATCGGTGCTGCAAAGTATAGCAAGATCTATGTTCAGTCTCTGCAGGTGATCCCCGGTGAGGAGTTTGCCAATGTGGTGGCTTGCGTGAAGAAGTTTATGAACAACGGTTACATCGCCAGCGCTCACCTGGACGACGAGTACCTGGCTTCTCTCGAGGAGAACGAGTCTATCTTCTTGGGTATGCCCTTGCTCAACGATCCCGAGGCTGATGTCAAGAAGGTAGCAGATGAGTTGAACAAGCTCTACAAGGATGAGGCTGCCAAGGGTGCTGTTGCATTCATGGGTCACGGTAACCCCGACACCTACGACACCTTCAAGGCCAATATCCGCTACACCCAGCTTGAGGAGGCACTGCAGGCAATCAACAAGAACTACTTCGTAGGTACTGTAGATATGCCCGACAACTACAAGCAGGAGGTTCATGGCCGTATGGTAGCATCTGGCATCACCAGTGGTAACATCTATCTCCACGCTCTGATGTCGATCGCCGGTGACCACGCTCACAACGACATGGCTGGTGAAGGTGAAGAGTACTGGGGCAACGAGGAGACAGAGGACGACAGTTGGTTTGAGTACTTCAACAACAACAACTACAACCCCATCGTAACCCTCGGTGCCAACAAGGAGCCTCTTGGTCTGCTTGAGCTTCCCGGTATCCTGAATGTATGGATTGAGCACACCAAGAACGCAGAGTTCCTGGAGGATGCTTACCATTCAATGCTCCCCGAAGAGTAAACTCTCTTTCTACTCTAATCCTCTGCCCGTACACCTGTATGGGTTGGGGAAATATTTTCATTGTCACTCCTGACGATCTCAGGAGTGACATTTCCCGTTTGAAGAGAGAGGCTTTTCCCAAAGAATTATTTATCTTTGCATCATGAAAAAGATTATAGTGGCAGGTATCGGGCCCGGCAGTCCCGAAGACATCACTCCCGCTGTGCTGGAGGCTGTCCGTAGAAGCGATGTTGTGGTAGGATATAAGTACTATTTCCGCTTCATTGAACCCTATCTTTCGCCCGACACGCAGTGTGTGGATACGGGTATGAAGAAGGAAAGGGAGCGTGCAAGGCAGGCTTTCGACCTGGCAGAAGAGGGGCACGATGTGTGTGTCATCTCAAGCGGTGAGGCAGGCATCTACGGTATGGCCCCGCTCATCTGGGAGATGAAGTTGGAGCGCCAGTCGGACATAGAGATAGAGGTGCTTCCCGGTATCTCTGCCTTCCAGAAGACGGCCTCGGTGCTTGGGGCACCCATAGGTCACGACCTGTGTCTGATATCGCTCTCCGACCTCATGACGCCCTGGGCGCTCATAGAAAAGCGTATCCGTGCTGCCGCTATGGGCGACTTTGTCACCTGCATCTACAATCCCAAGAGCAATGGACGCTATTGGCAGTTGCACCGTCTGCGCGAAATCTTCATGGAAGAACGCCCGGCAAGCAATGTGGTGGGCTATGTACGACAGGCTGGACGCCCGGAGCAGGAGGTCGCCATCACCACACTGCAGGAATTCGACCCAGAGGAGGTGGATATGTTCACCTGTGTCATCATTGGCAACAGTCAGACCTACCAGTGCGAAGGGAAGATGATAACGCCAAGGGGATACTACAGGGATGAAAAATTAAAAATTGAAAATGGAAAATGTGCTCCAGGTGTGACCATCATGAATGAGTCTTTCCGCACCATCATGTCGGAGATGAAATGTCCGGATGTGCCGAGATGGCGCCTGTGGCCCTTGCTTCATGCGATACATACCACGGTGGATTTCGGTATGGAGGAGTGCCTGTGGATGGACGAAAGAGCCGCCGAACTGCTCTACGAGAAGGTGAAGAGCGGTGAACTGAAACATATTGTCACCGACTCCAATATGGCTGCCAGCGGTATCCGCAAGGGAGCCTTGGAGCGTCTGGGCATTGAGGTGCATTGCTTTGTGGCCGAACCGGAGATGGCACGCATAGCCAAGGAGCAGGGCATCACACGAAGTCAGGCTTGTGTGCGCTATGCTTCAGAGCACTACCCCGATGCGCTCTATGTGGTGGGCAATGCTCCTACAGCCTTGTTTGAGATATGCGACCTGGTTCGCAAGGGGCGTCTGAACCCCGTGGGTATCATTGCCGCTCCCGTGGGTTTCGTGCATGTGTGTGAGAGCAAGCATGCCGTGAAGACCCTGAAGAGCATCCCCAAGATGATAGTGGAAGGCAGAAAGGGAGGAAGCAATATCGCCGCAACCTTGGTGAACAGCATCCTCACCTACGACGATGCCGAACAACTGAAACCGGGGAGAGACTTGATATAATTCACAATGCATAATTCACAATTCACAATTCACAATGCATAATGCATAATTGATGGAGTGAGCGTATGAAATTCATCGTTATAGGCATAACAGACAATCAGGATCAGTACTTCACGCCCGAAGTGCTCAACCTCATCCGTCAGGGCCGTGTGTTCTCGGGTGGCAAGCGACACCATGAGCTGGTGCGCCATCTTTTGCCCCAGGATCACGAGTGGATAGATGTCACCGCCCCTCTTTCCAAAGTGTTTGAGGCCTACCGCTGTGCATTTTTTCATCCCACCAGTGCAACTGCGCCCCTCTCTAGTGAGGAACGGGGGGAAGGACTCATCGTCTTTGCTTCGGGCGACCCGCTCTTCTACGGTTATGCATCGACGCTTCGACGGGAGTTCCCGAATGAGGAGATGGTGGTGTTCCCAACATTCAATTCCTTGCAACTGCTGGCTCACCGAATGCTCCTTGCCTATCAGGACATGAAGTGCGTGAGCGTGACGGGAAGACCGTGGAAAGGACTGGACGATGCGCTCATCGGTGGGGAGAGACTGATAGGTTGTCTCACCGACAAGTACAAGACACCCTATCTCATCAGTCGCAGGTTGCTGGAATATGGTTATGACAACTACAGCATGACTGTGGGCGAGTGTCTGGGCAATCCCCATGAGGAAAAGGTGATGACCTACGCACTCGAGGATGTGCCGGAAGAGACGAAGCAACCCAATTGCATTATCCTTCAGCAGACACAGTCCCGCCCCTCGTGCTTTGGCATACCCGACAGCCATTTCCATCTCCTTGACGGGAGGGTCAACATGATCACAAAGGCGCCTCTGCGTCTTATCACCCTGTCTGTTCTCGACCTTCCTTCACGCCAGTCGTTCTGGGATGTGGGCTTCTGTACGGGTAGTGTCAGTGTTGAGGCACGCTTGCATTTCCCGCACCTCAACATCGAGTCGTTTGAGATACGGCCGGAGGGTGAGGAGCTGATGAGGCTCAATAGTCATAAATTCGGTGCTCCGGGCATCAATGTTCATATCGGCGACTTTATGCAGGCCAACCTGGATGAACTCCCCCGACCTGATGCCGTATTCATAGGAGGACACGGAGGGAGGCTGAAGGAGATGGTACAACGCATACGCGAGTACCTTCTGCCCGGAGGTGTTATCGTGTTCAACTCCGTGAGTGAGAACAGCCGACAGGCTTTCCTGGAATCCGTGGGTGCATGCAACGAGATGCGTATCGCCCTGGACGAACATAACCCCATAACTGTCATGTCATGGAAACAACAATCATATATATAAGCGAGAAAGGAAGACGAATAGCAGAGATACTGCAAGGAGAATTGCAGAACTGCGAGGTGACTGGCGGGACGGCTGTTCTGACGGACCGATCTCCTGAAGCGTGGAGGGGCAAGGCCATTGTCTTTGTGGGTGCGCTGGGTATCTGTGTGCGCTCCATCATACCTCTCATACACGACAAGCATACGGACCCCGCCGTGGTGTGTGTGGACAGTGTGGGCAAGCAGGCCATATCTGTGTTGAGCGGACATGTGGGTGGGGCAAACGAACTGTGCCGGCGTGTGGCTCGCATCCTGGGTGCAATACCCGTCATTACGACACAGAGCGATGTGGAAGGCACTTTCGCTAATGGAGAGAAGATAGAGGCTCTCGACCTGAAAGCCAAGCAGGAGGGACTGGTGGAGGAACTTCGTGGCGTGACGATGAACGAGGCTATTGCCGACTATGTGGGTGAGCGTGGCACGGTGCATATAGAGACCACTTACCGATACTGGCCCTATGAGGGGGGGAGAAAGGAATTGCTTTTCCGCCCTCCCGTCCTGCATCTGGGCGTGGGCTGTTCGCATGGCTGTGTGCCGGGACTCGTTCCTCAGCGCATCGTGGAGGCCTTGCATGAGGCAGGTTTTAGCGAGAAGAGTGTGGCAACGATCGACACCATCGAACTGAAGCGGCACGAACCGCTGCTGGAAGCCATCCGTGAGATGATGCCCCAGGCGCGTATAGTGATACACAAGGAAGAGGACCTTGAGCACGCAGAGGTGCCCAATCCCAGTCATTGTGCCATGAAGTATGTGGGCATACCCAGTGTCAGCGAGGCTACGGCAATGACTTACGGTCCTCTGCTTATAGAGAAACAAAAGGGGAGAAGCGGTACGACCGATGTCAATGACTATACCTTTGCACTCAGCATAAGCAGAGAGGCTGTCGGGGCTGGTCATGTGGAGATAGTCGGTGCGGGTCCTGGTGATCCCGAACTGGTTTCGGTTCGTGGCAAACGCTATCTGGAAGAGGCTGACCTCATACTCTATGCCGGCAGTCTGGTGCCGGAACGACTGACGCATTATGCCAAACCTGGTTGCGTGGTACGCAGTTCGGCCTCGATGAATCTTGAGGAGCAGTTTGCCATAATGAAGGAATTCTATGACCAAGGCAAACTAGTGGTGCGCCTACATACGGGCGACCCTTGTATCTACGGCGCTATCCAGGAGCAGATGGCACTCTTTGATGAGGCTGGCATGCACTATCATATCACGCCCGGCATCAGTGCCTTCCAGGCTGCCGCAGCGGCTTTGCATAGCCAGTTTACCATCCCCGAAAAGGTTCAGACCATCATCCTCACGCGTGGTGAAGGGCGTACGCCTATGCCCGAGAAGGAGCAGTTGCACAAACTGGCCCAGAGTCAGAGCACGATGTGCATCTACCTCTCTGCCGCTATTGTTGAGGAAGTACAGCGCGAACTGTTGGAGGCCTATCCTCCTACGACTCCCGTTGCGGCTTGTTACAAGTTGACTTGGCCGGAGGAGAAGATTTTCCGCGGACAACTGAAGGACTTGGCCAAGATGGTGAAAGACAATCACCTTACACTCACAACATTGCTTGTGGTAGGCGATGCCATTGACAATCGTGAGGGTTTGAGCCGTCTTTATGCCGATGAGTTCAAACACCTGTTTAGAAAGTAAGTCCATCAACACATATTACCAGAAGCATAGCAATCAGTCTAAAGTATAGTAATCACAGTCAAAGCATAGCAATCACAGCCAATATGATAGACAAAACCAATCTTCGTACGGGACTGAGCACAGGCAGTTGTGCCACAGCAGCCAGTGTCGCGGCACTATGGGTGTTGCTGGGGCACGATGCTCCTCACGAGGTGTGCTTTGAATTGCCCCGTGATGGATTTCGCAATATGCCCATCCAGCGCGTGGAGCATGGCGAAGGTTATGCTCTTGCAAGTGTGGTGAAAGATGGCGGAGACGACCCCGATGCAACGAATGGCTGTACGGTACAGGTGGAGGTGAGGTTCAACCCTTCCCATCGTGAGGTGCGCTTCTTCGGAGGAGAGGGAGTGGGGCGTGTCACCCTGCCAGGACTGGGTCTGGACATAGGCGAACCGGCCATCAATCCCGTGCCCCGGAAGATGATGACGGAGAACTTGAGGGTTCACTATCAGGGTGGACTGGATGTGACGGTCATCGTGCCTGACGGACGGGAGATAGCGCGCCACACCTTTAATGAGAAGGTGGGGGTGGTGGATGGCATAAGCATACTGGGCACAACGGGCATAGTGCATCCTTTCAGTCACGAGGCTTATATCGATGCCATGGAGCGTGAGATGCAGGTGGCCCTGGCTCTGAATGTGCCACGCGTGGTGCTCAATAGCGGAAAGCGAAGTGAGGTGGCTATCCACGGGCATTATCCCGATCTGCCCTCGCAGGCTTTCATTCATTATGGTAACTTTATAGGTGATGGATTGCGTATAGCAGAGCGACTCCGTGTGCCTCATGTCACGCTTGGCGTGATGATAGGCAAGGCTGTGAAACTGGCTGCGGGCTTTGACAACACTCATAGCCATCAGGTGACGATGGATAGGGAGTTTGTAACCGAACTTGCTACCGAGGTGGGGTGTACGCAAGCCACAATCGATCTTATCCAGGATATCAACATGGCGCGTCAGTTGCTCACCGACATACCTGAAGACGAGTATAACAAATTGAAACCAATCATTGTAAATAAATGTATAGAGACATGCAAAAGAATCTATTCTGGCGATTTGGAGTTTATCTTGCTGGACTCCTTGCTTTGACCTCGTGTGGTGGATTTAACAAACAGCAATCCACCGAATCTGCTGAAGACGGTCCTCAACCTGTAGAGGTGAAATATGCCAAGAATTTTACCTTGGACGATACGAATCTTAATGTTCGTCTGCTGACCATTAGAAACAGCGAAAGCAAGCACGCTACAGAGTATAAGTTCGCACTCGTTTCCAGTGGTGCAGGCGACTCTGCATCGGTGGACATCCCCGAAGGCTATGAGGTGATACATGTGCCCGTGAGCCGTTTCATCTGCATGACTTCCCTGCAACTTAGCAATTTCATTGCGCTCGATCAGACGGAGAAGGTGGTGGGCATCACCAGCACACGCCATCTCTTCAATGAGCAACTCAACAGTCAGCTTAAGGCAGGAAGTACGGTACAGATCGGCATTGAGGGGGAGTTTGATAATGAGATGGTGCTTGCTGCCGATCCACAACTCATATTGGTGTCTCCTTCAAAGCGAGGCGGCTTCGATGTGCTGAAAGAAAGTGGTATGCCTATTATGCCTCATATGGGTTATCAAGAGCCCGATCCTCTCGGACAGGCCGAATGGGTTAAGCTCATCGGTGTGCTTGCTGGATGCGAGGCAGAGGCATGTGCTTATTTTGACATTGTCGAACAGGAGTATAATGAACTTCGTTCCCGTTTGGAAGGATACCTCAAATCAGAAGGTGTCGTTTCCCAAGATGGCGTTATGACTCGTCCTACCATCTTCAGTGGTGACATGAAGGGTGGAGCCTGGTATGCTACTGGTGGTAAGAGTTATCTGGCTGCCATATTCCGCGATGCAGGTGCCGACTATGTCCTGAAGGACAATGAGGACACCGGTGGTGTCAATATGGACTTTGAGGCTATCTATGCCCAGGCGGCAGATGTGGACTACTGGCGTATCAGTAATAGTTTTGACGGTGAGTTCTCTTACGATGTACTGGCAGAGCAGGACAGCCGATTCTCCGACTTCAAGGCTTTCCGTGAGCGCAAGGTGATCTACTGTAACATGTCGAAGACGCCGTTCTATGAGTCGTTCCCCGTTCATCCCGAACTGGTGTTGGCTGACTTTGTCCATATCTTCCATCCACAGTTGTTGCCCGATTATTCACCTACCTATTATATGCTTTTGAAATGAGAAACAGTTCGCTCTTCTGTGGTGTCTTCCTGCTGATATGTATTCTCCTTTTGGCCAATGTCCTCCTGGGCAGTGTCAACCTGCCTTTGGAGGATGTGATTCGTACGGTTTGTGGGGATGAGTCGGTTCCTGTCATTACGCAGAACATCATCTTGAAGAGTCGCCTTCCTCAGACACTTGTGGCAGCCTTGGCAGGAGCTGCCTTGGCTGTAAGCGGACTGCAGATGCAGACTGTTTTTCGCAACCCTCTGGCGGGTCCTACCGTGCTGGGTATCAGCAATGGTGCCTCGCTGGGTGTGGCGCTCGTGGTGTTGCTCGGAGGCAACATCGCAGGTGTGGCGTTGAGCAAGATGGGACTGGTGGGAGAGATGGCGCTGACCGTGGCCTCCATAGCAGGAGCGATGCTTATCATGTTGCTCATCATCTCCGTGAGCCATCGTGTGAAGAGCAGTGTGACCCTGCTCATCATCGGTGTGATGATCGGTTATGTGGCCAATGCCCTGATCGGTGTGCTGAAGTTTTTCAGTGTGGAAGAAGATATCCGTTCGTATGTGGTGTGGGGAATGGGTAGTTTCCAGCGCGTCAGTCCCGAGCGCTTCATGCCTTTTGCCCTGTCATGCATCGTGCTTCTTATCCTCTCTCTACCATTAGCAAAAACCCTCAACCTATTGCTGTTAGGTGAGGGCTATGCTCGTAATCTGGGCTTGAATATGCGTCGAGCCCGTTTCTTTGTCATCAGTAGTTCGGGTATGCTCTGTGCGGTGGTTACGGCCTATTGTGGTCCTATCGCATTCCTGGGATTGGCTGTCCCTCATCTGTGCAGGGCCATCTTGCGAAGTAGCGACCATCGTGTCCTTTTGCCTTTTACGCTCCTTTCAGGTTCGGTCTTGGCCTTGGTGTGCCATCTTATAGCCCGACTCCCTGGATTTGAAGGAGCATTGCCCGTCAATAGCGTTACGGCACTTGTCGGTGCCCCCGTTGTTTGTTGGGTTTTGTTTAAGAGAAAATAAGGACTGACCGCTGTTATTCTACGGTAACAGACTTCGCAAGGTTGCGTGGCTGATCCACATTCAGTCCCTTCGCTACAGCCACATGATAGGCGAGAAGTTGGAGAGGAATGACGGTAAGCAGAGGAGAAAGGCAGTTGAGCGTGTCGGGCACTTCAATCACCTCATCTACCATCTTGCTGACCTGCTCGTCTCCTTCGGTCACAATGGCCAGGATGCGACCCTTGCGTGAGATGACCTCTTGCATGTTCGACACAATCTTCTCATACAACTGATGGTGAGGTGCGATGAACACTACAGGCATCTCGGCATCTACCAAGGCGATAGGGCCGTGCTTCATCTCTGCAGCGGGATAGCCTTCGGCATGGATATAACTGATCTCCTTTAGTTTGAGCGCTCCCTCGAGGGCAACGGGATAGTTGTATCCACGACCCAAATACAGGAAATTGTGGGCATAGCGGAAACTTTGTGCCAACTGGCGTATCTTCTCGTTTTGCTGTAATACTTTGTCGATCTTGGCAGGAATCTGCTCCAACTCGTGAATGACTTCTTCGTACAGACTCTGTTCGATAGTGCCTTTGACATGAGCAAGGGCAAGGGCAATGAGGGTCAGGACCGTAACCTGTCCGGTAAAGGCCTTGGTGGAGGCTACACCAATCTCGGGACCTACATGGATGTAGGTGCCTGTGTCGGTGTTGCGCGCTATACTGCTACCAACGGCATTAACAATACCGTAAACCAATGCACCCTGTTTGCGGGCCAGTTCGATAGCAGCCAGTGTGTCGGCTGTCTCACCACTCTGACTGATGGCAATGACCACATCGTCGTGCTCAATGACGGGATCGCTGTAGCGGAACTCGCTTGCATAGGCCACTTCAACGGGGATGCGACAGAATTGCTCAATCAGTTGCTTGCCTATGAGACCGGCATGCCATGAGGTACCACAACTCACGATGACGATGCGCCTTGCCCGAAGCAGTTCGCGACGATGCTCGTTGATGGCACTCAAAATCACATTGGCACCCAGCATCTGGGCATTGTGCATAGCCTGGAAGGGTGCGTTCACGATGCGTCCACTCATACAGTCGCGCAGGCATTGTGGCTGGTCGTGTATCTCTTTCAGCATGAAGTGGGGGAATCCTCCCTTGTCGAGCATAGAGAGATCCAGGTTGACCTCCGTTGTCTCAATGGTGCTCTCCTCGCCTTGGAGGTTGTAGATTTTCATTCCCGCAGGTCCGCACTTCACCACCTCCTCGTCTTTGAGGTACACCATGTGATTGGTATATTCGGCAATAGGACTTGCATCAGAAGCGATGAAAAACTCGTCACCCTCTTCTCCCAAACCGATGACCATGGGGCTCGACTTGCGCGCCGCAACGATCTGCTCGGGGTGTCGTTTGTCTATGACCACGATGGCATAGGCTCCAATAACCAGTCGCAATGCCTGGATCACAGCCGTGCAGAGGTCGGTTCCTTCTTTCTTCTGCTGTACATACTCGATGAGTTGAACCAGCACCTCGGTGTCGGTCTCGCTCTTGAATGTAAATCCGCGCTTGGAGAGCTGTTCCCTCAATGTACCATAGTTCTCAATGATTCCATTGTGAACCAGCGTGAGGTTTCCGCTCTGTGAGATGTGTGGATGTGCGTTGGTTTCGTTGGGTACGCCGTGGGTGGCCCAGCGCGTGTGTGCAATACCTACCGTACCGGTACAGTCTTGTTTGTCGGCCACAGCCTCAAGGTCGCTAACTTTTCCTTTTGCCTTGTACACATTGAGTTTGTCGCTCATAAGTGCTACACCTGCACTGTCGTAACCACGATACTCAAGTCTGTGCAAACCCTTAATCAAGATGGGGTATGCTTGTCGCTTGCCAATGTATCCTACAATTCCACACATAGTCTTTCGTTTTTTTGTTCGTTCGCAAAATTAGTCATAATTAGCGAAACGACAATCATAAAGACGCAAAAAATGCGTAAAAACGCGAAAAATGATGCTGGAATCGTGTTATGCAAAGCAAAAGGTAAGTCTTAATGCTGCAATCAGAAGAATAAAGATAATTTCACTGTAGAGGTTAAGGGAGCAGGCACATTGCATGTCTTGCGTATTGAAGACTCGCTCTTTTTCTCCGATAAATGGTTTGTAGAAATATTCGCCGAAATAATAATGAGGTCCTCCGAAACGGCAGTTGAGCGTACTTGCCAGGGCCGACTCGGGCCATCCGCTGTTGGGCGATGCGTGCTTCGGACCATACTGCCATACGAAGGACAACTGTCGGAGGATGGAATGTTGGGTGGTAGTGCCAGGATGAGGCAGGTGGCTGGCCAGCACAATGAGTAAGGCGGTGAGGCGGGCAGGGATGTAGTTGAAGGCATCGTCGATGCGGGCCGCCCAGCAACCGAAACGCAGATAGCGCTCGGAGTGATAGCCGACCATAGAGTCGAGCGTATTGACCATCTTGTACATCATCATGCCGGGAAATCCTAACAGGGCAAACCAGAACAACGGGGCAACCACTCCGTCGCTGAGATTCTCTGCCAATGTCTCGAGAGCAGCGGTACGGCACTCCTGGAGTGACAGCTCGCTCGTGTCTCTGCCTACAATGCGTGCCACCTGCCGGCGTGCTTCTTCCTCTCCTCTATCGGCAGATTCAAAGACCCATCTCACCTCTCTTCGCAGGGTTTTTCCTGCCAGACAGTAGAATACGCAGACGGCACCCATCACGATAGTGAACAGACGGCTAAAGGGTAATAGTCCAATAGCCTTGAACAGCAACCATACGAGGAGAAAGGTGAGTCCGATACTACTGATGGCCAGGAGGGCTCCCTTGGTCATTCTCCATGGGCTGTGGTTGAGTCGTTTCTCCCAGAAACTGATCCACTTACCCATATAGACTATGGGATGGGGCAGGGATATAGGGTCACCGAAGACAAGGTCGAGGAGCCAGCCCACGAGTAGTGCTATAACGATCAGAGTGCTATCCATTCTGCTATGGCATTGATAAGTTCGTCATCCTCTTCGGGTGTCTGTACTGCAATCCGGAAGAATCCTTCGCCCAGTCCTTCAAAATTTGAGGCATCGCGAATGAGTATGCCTTGTTCTTCGGCCAGGTATTCTTTGAGGGCAGATGACCGTCCCATACGCAGACGGCATAATAGGATGTGGGTATCGGAGGGCCAAACCTCAATACACCCTAATGAGGACAGCCTTTGGGCCATATGCTCGCGCTCTTGCATCAGTGCTTCCGTGTCGATCTTGTACTCGTCTTGGTGACGAAGCAGGTAGTGTCCTGCCGTGATGGCCACTTGGTTGACCGACCATGGCATTCGTTGCAGTCTGATTCGCTCGATGAGGGTCTTGCATGCGGTGATATATCCTAGTCGGAGACCGGGTATGGCAAATTCCTTTGTCATGGAGTGAAGCATGATGACATTGGGATGCCTAACGGCTTCACTGGGTGTGATGAGAGGTTGGAGTGTAAAGGGTGCATAACTGGCATCCAGCACAAATAGTTTGTCGCTATGTGCCTCTATGCAAGAGAGCAGTTCCTCTTTGGGGATGACAATACCTGTAGGATTGTTGGGACAGCATATCCATACCATTGTGGCATGGGTGGGGAGCTGGCCCAGCGTGTGTATGCTACACAACTGATGCTCGTGTAGCCGGCATGCATCTGCATACTCCTGAAATGCGGGTACGAGGATTGCCGTTTTGGCACGGCGGAAGGTCTGTGCTGTGAGGTAGATGGCCTCTGTTGCACCGTTCGTCACTAACACTTCCTCTTCGTCAATGCCCTGTAGGGAAGCCAGTTCGCGTTGGAGCGTGTAGGGCATAGGTTCTGGATAGGACACCACATTGTCAACCTCGTTTGCCAAATGGCAAAAGAGGCCTTCGTGATCAAAATGATTGAAGACATTCGAACTGAAGTTCAGTCTGATATCTTTGTACTTGTATGTGTCGTCTCCGTGTCCGTTGAGCATGTGTGAAAGGAATGCTTTGCTTTATTGTTGTGGTGTGAATTCTCGGAGTAACTCCTGTACCACTTCTTCAAGTTCGTTGTACCAAGCCTCTCCAAATCGGCGAATAAGTGGCTCGCGAAGAAATTTGTACACAGGCATCTGCAATTCTTTTCCCTTGCGTACGGCATCCTCGCATATATTCCAGCGATGATACTGTATGCCTGTGACGCTGCCAAAATCTTTTACGCGTATGGGGTACAGGTGACAACTGATGGGACGCTCTCTTAAGAGGCATCCACAGGGACCTCTGAAGGCACAGTCCCGGCCGCCCACGATGCTTGTCACCAGTTCGCCCTCGGGATCGGCATAAGCCACTCCTTGCTTGTCGATTACGGCTTGGGCTGACGCACTGAGACTGGGCCAGATGTTGTCAAGTTGCTCTTCGATATCGGCTATCTCCTCAAGGGTTACAGGGGCTCCTGCATCACCCTCCTCGCAACATCGTCCGTGGCAGGAGTCGATGTCGCAACAGAAGTATTCCGTCAGGAGGTCAGAGTGAACGATGACATCGCCCACCATGACCATGGGGGGGAGTTCGTTACCAAATGATGGGTTGCTTGCCATGCTGTACGAGATAGTCGTTGGTGAGGGTGAAATGATGATTGCCAAAGAATCCTCTGTAGGCACTCAGCGGTGATGGATGGGCAGAGCGCAGTACAAGGTGCTTCTGCTGGTCGATGAGTGTGGCCTTCTTGCCTGCCGGTGCTCCCCAAAGCAGAAATACGAGTCCTTCGCGCTCCTGGCTGAGTTTGCTTATGACGGCGTCGGTAAAGGTTTCCCAACCCTTTCCGCTATGACTGAAGGCCTGGTGTTCACGGACGCTCAGGCAGGTGTTGAGCAGGAACACACCTTGTTCTGCCCAGCGTGTGAGATTGCCACTCAGTGGGATAGGGGCACCTGTTTCGGCTTCAATCTCCTTGAAGATGTTTACCAGAGAAGGGGGAAACTGCACACCGTCGTTTACAGAAAAACAGAGTCCGTGAGCCTGGCCAGGACCATGATAGGGGTCCTGCCCGAGAATGACTACCTTCACCTTCTCAAACGGTGTTGTGTTGAAGGCATTGAAGATGAGTCCTCCTGGGGGATAGCAGGTTCCGGAGGCATACTCGGCCTTGACGAACTGGATAAGTTGCTCGAAGTAGGGTTTATTAAATTCAGAGGAGAGCTGGGAAGCCCAACTCTCCTCTATCTTTACATTAGCCATGTTCTTTACTTAATCAGGCACTTACCGGTCATGTCGCTGGGCTGTTCCAATCCCATGATGTGAAGGATGCTGGGAGCAACATCTGCCAATACACCGTCTTCTACCTTGGCATCAGTGTTTGCAGTGACATAGATGAAGGGAACGGGGTTGAGAGAGTGAGCCGTATTCACGCTTCCGTCAGGATTCATGGCATTGTCAGCATTACCGTGGTCGGCAATGATGATTACCTCGTAGTCGTTTGCCTTGGCAGCCTCAACGGTATCCTTCACGCACTCATCGATAGCGGTAACAGCCTTCTCGATAGCCTCATAGATACCGGTATGGCCCACCATGTCACCATTGGCATAGTTCACTACAATCCAGTCGTATTTCTGGGTATTGATAGCCTCAACGAGCTTGTCCTTTACCTCGTAGGCCGACATCTCAGGCTTAAGGTCGTAGGTGGCAACCTTGGGACTAGGCACCAGGATACGGTCCTCACCTTCGTAGGGAGTTTCACGACCACCGTTGAAGAAGAAGGTTACATGTGCGTACTTCTCTGTCTCGGCAATGTGCAACTGCTTCAGACCCTTGCTGGCAATGTACTCGCCCAGGGTGTTCTGTACATTCTCCTTGGGGAAGAGGATGTGTACGCCGGTAAAACTTGCATCGTAGGGAGTCATGCAGTAGTACTGCAAGTCGGGGATGGTCTTCATCTCGTGCTCGGGCATGTCCTGCTGGGTCAATACTACGGTCAACTCCTTTGCACGGTCGTTGCGGTAGTTGAAGAAGATGACTACATCGCCTTCCTTGATGGTACCGTCTACGGTGCTGTTGTTGATGGGCTTGATGAACTCGTCGGTTACACCGTCATCATAACTTTCCTGCATAGCCTCAACCATGTCCTCTGCCTGCTTGCCTTTAGCGGAGATCAGCAAGTCGTAAGCCACCTTCACACGCTCCCAGCGCTTGTCGCGGTCCATGGCGTAGAAACGGCCAACGATGCTTGCAATGGAAGCATTGCCCACCTCTTCACACTTTGCAGTGAGTTGCTCAATGAAGCCCTTACCGCTCTTGGGGTCGGTATCACGGCCGTCCATGAAGCAGTGTACGAAAGTGTTCTTTACCTCATAGGTCTTACCGATCTCAACGAGTGTAAAGAGATGCTCCAAAGATGAGTGTACGCCACCGTTGCTGGTCAAGCCCATAAGGTGTACATTCTTACCGTTCTGCTTTGCATATTCGTAGGCAGATACGATCTCGGGATTCTTCAGGATGCTACCATCTGCACATGCGCGATTGATCTTCACCAAGTCCTGATATACGATGCGACCTGCACCGATATTAAGGTGACCAACCTCTGAGTTACCCATCTGTCCGTCGGGCAAACCTACATTCTCGCCACTTGCCTGAAGTTGGCTACAGGGATAGGTGGTCTGCAGATAGTCCATGTAAGGAGTGGGGGTGCTGTAGATGACATCACCCTTTGTCTTGTTGCCGATGCCCCAACCGTCGAGGATCATCAGAAGTGCTTTCTTTGCCATAGTTTTGATATATTTTTAGTGATTGTTTGCCTAATATCTATATATGTATTTATATATAATGTGTATCCTAACAGAAAATGCCAGCCGAGAGACTACACCTTCCAGCTGGCAAAATTACGAAAAAGTCCTGATATAACCGAAGAAATAGGGAGAAAAGTGTTAATCTTCACTCCATCCGTTGCGCTTACAGATGTAGGCGGTGATACCAAACCATGCTATGAGACCCACTTGAACGAGGATGGAGTTGCCTCCCAAGAGCAACATGGCCATGAAGGCAACAAAGGCATGGAGCAGGTTGAAGGCCTTCAAGGCTGACACCTCTTCCTCGAGTATGAGGCTGAAGAGCTGGCTGAGTGCGATGAAGGGACGGGTTGCAAGAATCCACTGACGGACGATGAGCACGAGTTGGGCAAAGGTAAACGACTGTACCTTGTCACAAACGATGTTGAGCGACTCACTTACGATGCTGGGCTGGCAGATTGCTTGATTCTTCATAATGCTATAGTTTTTGATTTTTTTACTTACTTCTTTTTTTTAACTCGTTTTTTTGATCCTTCAACGGTCATATATGACTCGTTTCTGAATCCCGATGCAAAGTTAATGAAGTAATGCGTCAAAAACTGTCGCGCCGATTTTCTGAACAGTTAAATACTGTTAAAATCGAAGAATAATTGCTGATTTTCGCCCAAAAGATTGAATGAAAGACGGTGAAATGGCGTCACTCCATACTTTTTTATGGCTTCTCTGTGCACTTTTGCGGGATATCCTTTGTTGCGATCCCAGCAGTAATGTGGGAAATCGTGATGGATTTGGTTCATGAAATCATCTCGGTAGGTCTTGGCAAGGATGCTCGCCGCCGCGATGGCAAGATACTTTCCATCTCCCTTCACAATGGTGGTGTGGGGCAGGGCCTGTTTCTCTCGTTCTGTCTCGCGGAACGGTTGGAGTTCGTCTTCGGTAGGATAGAAACAGTTGTCGTGCGTGCCAGGTTGTGTGAGCACGCGGTTGTTGGTGGGTGGAAAGTAGGGGTGGAATCGGTTTCCATCTATGATGAGTGCCTCTGGGCGTACCCGAAGTGCATCGACAGCACGCTTCATGGCCAGGATGCTTGCTTGCAGGATGTTGATTTTGTCTATCTCCTCGTTGGTCACTACCCCCACAGCCCAGGCCAAGGCATCGCGCTCAATGATTTCTCGAAGTTGGTAGCGCTTTTTCTCCGTGAGTTGCTTGGAGTCGTTAAGCAGTTCGTTGTGATAGTCGGGAGGAAGGATCACAGCCCCGGCATATACAGGACCTGCCAAACAGCCTCTGCCGGCCTCGTCACATCCGGCTTCCACCTTATTTATATAATATTGGCTTTCTAACATAACTCAACTGGGGTGTGAGGTTATTAGTTTTTGCGGTTCTTCTGCTGTTCGAGTGTTTCTCTGCAAGGTCTAAAACATCTGTGCCACTCTTTTTATGCCTGCCACAAGTGCATCAACCTCTTCCATGGTGTTGTAGAGAGCGAAACTTGCACGGACGGTACCCTGTACGCCCATGCGGTGCATGAGGGGCTCTGCACAGTGGTGACCCGTACGCACGGCTATGCCGAGGCGGTCCAGTAGTGTTCCCATGTCGAGATGGTGGATGTCGCCCACAAGGAAACTGATGACGGCATCGCGATGCTGGGGATTGCCTATGAAGCGCATGCCCTCAATCTCCTTCATCTTCATCAGCGCGTAACGGGTGAGTGCTTGCTCGTGCTCATAGATACGGTCCATGCCAATGGCCGATACATAGTCCAGGGCGCGTGCCAGTCCTGTTGTTGCCACATAGTCGGGGGTGCCAGCCTCAAATTTGAATGGCAGTTCGTTGAAGGTGGTGTGGGCAAAACTCACATTCTTTATCATCTCACCTCCACCCATATAGGGAGGCAGCTTGTCCAGCCACTCCTCTTTGCCATAGAGCACGCCTACGCCTGTGGGACCGTAGATCTTGTGTCCGCTAAAGGCAAAGAAGTCGCAGTCGAGCCGTTGTACATCAATAGCAAAATGGGGGGTGCTCTGTGCTCCGTCTACCAGCACGGGTACTCCGTGCTCGTGGGCAATACGGATGACCTCCTCCACGGGATTGACGGTACCCATGACATTGCTCACATGGGCAATGCTGACGATGCGTGTTCTTTCATTGAAGAGTTTCTCGTACTCTTCGAGTATGATTTCTCCATCATCGGTGATGGGTATGACACGAATTTTTATGCCGTGACGGGCCTCCTGTAGTTGCCACGACACGATGTTGGAGTGGTGCTCCATTTCGCTCACGATGACCTCATCTCCTTCCTTCATGCAGGCTTCTGCAAAGCATGATGCCACGAGGTTGATACTCTCTGTCGTACCTCGCGTGAAGACAATCTCGTTGGTGGAGCGGGCGTTGAGGAACTGGCGTACCGTCTCACGGCTTCCCTCATGAAGTTCTGTGGCTTGCTGACTGAGGAAGTGTACACCACGATGTACATTGGCATTTACATTGTAGTATTCCTCCGTCATGGCCTCCACTACCTGTCTTGGTTTCTGCGTGGTGGCACCGTTGTCGAGATATACCAGTGGGCGCTTGTAAACCTGACGGGATAGTATGGGGAAGTCTTGCCTTATTAATTCACAATTCATAATTCACAATTCATAATTGAGGCTACGCCTCGACTCTTCTCCCACTCTGCATAGCTCAAGCAAGCTTGGCTCTGCTCTCGCTTAGTTGAAGAGTTCACAATTCATAATTGTTGGGGGAGAGGCTTTTTTCACCTCAATTCCTGCCACTTGGGGGGATTGACGCCGAGGAGGTTCTTCACGAAGAAGTCGTAGCGCTTGTGCTCACCAAAGGTCTCGCCGACGGTGTGGTGTGCACCGGGGATGACAACCAGTTCGAAGTCCTTGCCGGCCTTGATGAGGGCGTTGGCCACTTGCATGGTGCTGGCAGGGTCCACATTGTCGTCCAGTTCGCCTACTACGAGCATGAGGGGACGCTCCAACT
This sequence comes from Bacteroidaceae bacterium, assembly GCA_045629325.1. Lineage (GTDB taxonomy): Bacteria > Bacteroidota > Bacteroidia > Bacteroidales > Bacteroidaceae > Physcousia. The sequence goes on from JAZQQX010000010.1 coordinate 61,752, forward strand.
TATGTGCATTGGCCACATTGGAGCACTCCACATAACTGCTGTCAACGGGGTATCCCATCCACTGCTCGTTCCACCATATCTTGTCCATGCGGTTGTCATGACAGCCACAGGCACTGTAAGCGGCCTTGTAGAAGTCACCATGGAGCAGAACGGCAGTTGTACTCTCCTGTCCACCGGCCGAACAACCGTATATACCTACATTGTCTGCATCCATATAAGGGTATTTCTCTGCGGCGGCGCGGATCCATGCCTTGCGGTCGGGGAATCCGGCATCTTTGAGGTTCTTGTAGCATATCTCCTCAAACTTCTTTCCGCGGTATGAGGTACCCATGGCGTCGAGTTGCACCACGATGAAACCCAGTTCGGAGAGGGCATTGGTATAGTAGTTGGTCACCTGGAAGTTTTTGGGGGTATAGGCATCGCCAGGACCGGCATAGATGTACTCAATGATGGGATACTTCTTGTTGGGGTCAAAGTTACTGGGGCGCTGTATGATACCCCACATCATGGTCTTGCCGTCACGGCCGGGAGCAGCAAATACCTCGGGCTGTTGCCATCCCTTCTCGATCAGACGGCTCACATCTCCGCGACCTATCTCTGTGCCCTTCTCGGGATTGTTCAGGGGGCGAACTACGGTCACGGGAGCCATATCCTGTCGGCTGTAGGTGTCGATGAGCCAGGTATAGTCGCTGTTGAACTGTGCCGAATGGTTGCCATTGCCGGGGGTGAGGCAAACCATGTTCTTGCCGTCCAAACCTATCTTGTAATAGTGTACGAGATAGGGATCCTCATCCTTCTCCACACCAGAGGCGGTGAAATAGACGACACCCTGCTCCTCGTCCACCTTCACGATGCTTCGCACCACCCATTCGCCCTTGGTAACCTGGCGGATGAGTTTGCCCTTGTCAAGGTCGAAGAGGTAGAGATGAGCCCAGTTGTCGCGCTCGCTCTGCCAGAGCATCTGGTGCCCGTCGGCAAGTCGGCGGTGCCACAGACGGTTGTAGTTCACGAAGGTCTCTGCTTCCTCCTCGATGAGGGTGCGCACCTTGCCAGTCTCAACATTCATCTCCAGCAGACGGTAGTGCTTGTGTCCGCGCTCGTTGTATTCGAAGGTGATAGCCTTGGAGTCGTCGTTCCAGTCGAGCGACTCGATGGAGTAGGCATTGGGGAAGAGTTCGTTGGTGGGTATGATGGCACGCTTGGTAGCAACCTCAAACACGCTTGGATAGCGCCACTTCACCTCATCGCCCGGTTTGGCATACTCTTGCTGATGGAGTATGGGCTGAAGTTGGGTTGAAGGTGATGACTCAACATAGTACACATAGCGCTTCTCGGGCACATGTATCTTGCAGGTGGACACATATCGGCTGTCGGGGCTCCACTGCAGGTAGCAACTGTAGTAGCGGTCTATCGTGCCGTCGAAGCTGATGGCGTGGGCATTGCGACCATTGGCATCGCTCACCCACACATTGTAGTCTCTGATGTAAGCCACATGCTGGGAGTCGGGGCTCATCACGCTCCATCCCCCCTTCTCGTCGCCCACATTCATCCAGTGGTTCTGCAGGGGTTGGGGTCCTTCCTTGGTGGTAGGTACAGATGTACGGCCTCCACCCTGTCCGCCACGCATCTGTTGCTGGCGCTGGGGAGCACCCTGACGGGGACCCTGACCGAAACCTTCGGGTCTGCGCTCTTCGCGAGGAGCGGGCTTGCCTACGGTGACGGTGCCATCTTCGGCAATCTTGCCCTCACGCTGTTCCATGCCCTGGGCGGTTCGTATGCTGAATGTAAAACTTGTGGTTGAAGTCCAGCGCACATTCTCGGCCTGTCCGAGTACGGCCTGACTGTTAAATCTACTGCCTATGGAGAAGGCGCGCTTGTAGTCCTCTACGGTACCCTGGGCACTGACGCCCAGACATGCTGTTGTGAGGAGAAGGGATGTGATGAAATGTTTCATTTTGGATGGGATTTGTTATTCTGACCTCAAAATTACTGCTTTTCATTGAATCTCGCAAATTTTAAGGGCAATGATATACAATGGAGCACAAATTACCCACCCGAAAAAAGAAAGCCCCGATAGGGCATTACGATTATCGCTTCTGCTCTTGTAGATGTCATGAGGAGCGATTTCTAAAGGATTTCTCCCATTCCCCCAAAAAGTGTATGATTTTCATACAGTATTGTGTATGATTATCATACACTCTGCATTTTCGCCCCCTTTTACTTGCGCATATATAATATAAAAGGTGTACATTTGCAGTAGAATGCAAAATGGCAATCGTCTAACAAATTGTAAATGGTACATTGCTAAATTGTAAATGAAGTTATGAACACTAAACTATTCAGAAGTAACCTCAAGGTTGCATGGCGCAATCTCCTCAAGTACAAGTTGCAGACCTCTATCAGCATTCTCTCGCTGACGGTAGGCATGGTATGTTTCGCCCTCTCGGCCCTGTGGTTGAGATATGAGAACAGCTACGACGCATGGTGGCCTGAGCATGATGATGTATATATGGTTCAGTATTACAGCGCAACTGGCTACAATATTGAGCATGGCTACACCAACTATATCCCTCTGCCTATGGGGCAGAAGATAGCGGAAAGCAATCATGACATTGAGATGTTGACTGGAATATTGTTTTTCGATGGCAATCTGAAGTTGACTCCCGAGTCGGAAGACAGCAAGGGGAGGTTCTACATGCAGATTGACGAACATGCGCAGGAGATGTTCGGTATCAAGGTGCTGGAGGGAAGGAAGAAGCTTGTCTTGGCTCCTGATGAAGTGGCTCTCACACGCACCACAGCCGAACGCCTCTTCAATGGAAAGAAAGCTGTTGGTGAAAAGGTGTGGTTTCCCGAGATGAATTACGGTATGAAACGATACCTCAAGGTCGTGGCAATTGTGGAGGATCCGCAGAAGCCGACATCCTTCCCTTACGATTTCATTACGGGCATCAATTCATTCTTTATCAATGACGGCTTTGCCGTAGCCAGTGTATTTGCGAGGATTAAGCCCGGGAATGTGGATAAGGTGGCTAAAGCACTTGAAAAGGCAAAGGCAACATTTCACAGGGAGGAATTTGCAAATCCTGAGTATGTGGCTAACGATAGCTGGACGCGTGAATACTCCTGCAAGCTCATTCCGCTAAGTCAGGTTCGCGACAATGTTGGCTATGTCAGCAAGGTCATTAAGCGCAACCACCTGCAGCTGTTCGTCCTCCTGGGCATCATCGTCATCTGCAGTGCCATGTTCAACTACTTCACGATGCTCGTCACACGCATTCGCATCCGTCAGCGCGAACTGGCTCTGCGCTATGTGCATGGTGCCACGATGGGCAATCTCATCGTGCTCGTGGCTACCGAGCTGGTCATCATCCTCACCATCTCCACGCTCTTTGCCACAGGCATCGTCAGCTATGTATACGAAGACTTCATGGCGATAAGCACCGTCAATGAACCTCAGTCGTATGTCCTTGGCTGGTTCCTCGTCTTTGCCCTTGCGGCAGCATGGGTGTCGCTTGCTCTCACAGCCATCATAGTGTATGTATGCACTCGCCGCCAACTGCGACTTGCTCTCGACAAGCGTCAGAAACCTGAAGGCAAAAAAACATTGGGTGGCTTCCGTGGCGGACTCATGATTATTCAGCTCGCGGTGAGCATCGGGGCGGTGTTCTGTTCGTTCGTGATGATGAACCAGATACACTTCCTCTTCTCATCGCCCGACATGGGTTTTACCAAGCATAATCGTGGTGTGATTAACATCTCAACATATGAAAATGACGACAAATACACCGACATACTTGTGCAGAAGATAAAGAAATGGCCTGAGATAGAAGATTTCATCGTTGGCTATGACTATCCCATTCCTAATGGTTTCCAGAATCCGGTAGGTATCCAGATGGAAGATGGAGAGATGCTGGAATTTCTTTGGACAGATGCTGACGAGCACTACTTCCGTTTCATGGAACTGCAGATGGTAGATGGCGAATTCATCACAAGCAAGGATGACCCTAAGATGGTGTGCATCAACGAGACGGCAGCTCGCATGTTGGGCGAACATGGCAAAGTGGGAGCCAAGGTGAACGACTATTATGGCCAAGTGGTGAAAGGCATTGTGAAAGACCTCTCATACATGTCACCAACCACACCTGCAAAGCCCCTGATTTTCTTCAAGCATAATTCGATTCTGGATAACATATATTGGAATAAGATACTTGTTTGTTGGAAAGAAGGAACGGATTGGCGAAAGCTAAAGGACAAGGTTGATAATGGAACAAAGGAAAGACTCTTTGGAGATGACCCAAATGTTCCCTCCATATGGATGGACTGCGCAGAGTATGAGTATGACAAGTTCCTCCAGTCCGAGCACACCCTCGTTCGCCTCCTCATGCTCGTCACCGCCGTGTGTGTTCTTATCGCTATCTTCGGCATCTTCAGCATGGTGAGCCTGGCCTGTGAGCGCCGTCGCAGGGAGATAGCCATCCGCAAGGTGCATGGCGCACATACCGGTACCATCATCCGCATGTTCCTCAAGGAGTACATCTACCTGCTTCTGACCAGTGCCGTCATTGCCTTCCCTGTAGGCTACTATCTCATGCACCTCTGGCTCATGCAGTATGTCAAGCAAGCCCCCATCCATTGGTGGATATACCCAAGCATCATCCTCGCCATGTTCGCCCTCATCTACCTCACCGTCATCTGGCAGATACGCAAGGCAGCACGCGAGAATCCCGCCGATGTGATGAAGAGCGAATAGATAGAAACAGCAAGCGTGCAGGGAGAACGGTTTACAAAAGTAAGGATAGCGGACGGTTTTTTTGAAAACACTTTTGCCAAAAGTGCCTTCACGCCTTCACACTATGTGTTTTCTGCCCCTTCTCGGAAGGTTTACGCTTACATTTTCGTTGTCCAATTGTCTATAGCGCTTTTCCACCCCTCCCATGTATATTGTCATTCTACTACTCGGGTGGCAAGCTTGTGCTACCCGAGTAGCAAACATTAAGAAACTAGTGTAGCAAGGGGTGGACTTCCCCAGTTGCTATATGAAAAGCATACATGTGACCCTCCCAGTTTCTATGTGAAGCACAGTCTACCACCCTGTTCAGCATGAGAGTGTGAAGGCGTGAAGGCACTTTTCGCAAAAAGTTTTTTTGAGGATGGATAAACAGACTTCAACCAGCAGTTCCTTAAAACAACTATGCACCGGCGATATTGGGCGACTCTCTTAAGGAACCACAAGGTAACAAAAGAGAATCCACCGATGTGATGATGAGCGAATAGAAAACAAGCGCAAGGACCTCATTGTATATCATTGATAGGGCAATGCGTTGACCTAAATCAAGAAAGGTTGATATTTCTTGCGAAAAAAAGCATCGTGTATTGCGGAATTCACAAAAAGCCGTACCTTTGCATCGTGTTTTTCATGGTATTAGATTTAAGGTTAACAGAAGCTGGGTTGTCGTGAGACAACCTTCTTTTTTTTATGTACTCCTCATTTCTATCATATACCTCAAAATAGACGAAAGATTATCCTACCAAGAAGCCGAAAGAAAAGTTATGACCGAAGTTCTTCTCCACTGTTGCTGTGCACCTTGCTCGTCTGCCATCCTGGAATGGATGATGCAGAACGAATACCGCCCTGTGCTTTATTACTGCAATCCTAATATCTATCCGGAAGAGGAATATATGATCCGAAAAAATGAACTCACGCGCTATGCCGAGCGACTGGGACTTGAGGTGATAGATGACGACTACAATCATGAGGCATGGCTAAGGGAGGTGCGCGGACATGAGGACGAGCCCGAGCGCAGTCCGCGTTGCCTTCTGTGCTTCCGAATGCGTATGCTCCGTACGGCCCGTATGGCTCATGAGCGTGGGATACGCCTCTTTGCCACCACGCTTGCCAGTAGCCGATGGAAGAGCCTGGAGCAGATAGAAGAGGCGGGCACATGGGCGTGCTCGCAGGTGGAAGGAACGGAATTCTGGGCGCGCAACTGGCGTAAGGGGGGACTCCAACAGCGTCGCAACGAACTGCTCCGGGAAAACCAGTTCTACAACCAGTTGTATTGTGGGTGCGAGTTTAGTATGCGAAGGCTGGAGGGCCTTGCAGAGAAGCGCGAGGAACAGGCATAAAAAGCCTTCAAAAGAAGGGGAGGGCTTAATTACAGAGTTTGCAACCTTCACATTTGCTCAATTCACCTCTAAATCGCTTGTCGACCAGATAGTGCAGACGGTCGCGGAGAGGTTCGAGAGGGATGGTCTGGAGCACATCGCTTGCAAAGGCGAACTTCAAAAGCATGCGGGCCTCGGGCAAGGGTATGCCTCGCTGACGCATGTAGAAGAGAGCCTGGTCGCCCAACTGGCCCACGGTGCTTCCGTGAGAACACTTTACATCATCCGCATAGATCTCCAGCATGGGCTGGGTGTAGATGCGAGCCTCCTTGCTACCTACGAGATTGGCATTGGTCTCCTGGGAGACGGTCTTCTGTGCCCCTTCTCTTACGAGCACACGGCCGGCAAAGGCACACTGTGCCTCATCGTCGAGCACATATTTGTAGAGTTCGTGACTCTGACAATGGGCTGAGGCGTGGTCGATAAGCGTGTTGTTGTCCACACGCTGTTGCTTGTCGGCAATGACGAGCCCGTTGAGCGTGGTCTCTGCATACTCGCCAGAGAGCATGATGTCGGTTCGATTGCGTGTCAGGCCATTGTGGAGCGTGATGCTGTCGAGCGTAGCCGTACTGCCTCGCTGTTGGTCACAGTAGAGATTGGCAAACCGACGATTCTTGACATGAGTCTCCTCCAGTTCGTAGAGTTCGAGATGAGCATCCTCACCCACAAAGACCTCGGTGACCTGGGTCGTAAGGAATTCGCGGTTGTCCACAGCATGGTCGCAGAAAAGGAATTTGGCCTGGGCACCCTGCTCCAAGACGATCAGTACACGGCGATTGACCATGAGGTCGACATCCGCACGAAGGATATTGACCACCTGAATGGGGCGCTCCACTACAACATTCTTGGGAACATAGATGAACAAACCATCCTGTACGAGCATCGTGTTGAGGGCATTGATGGCATCCTTGCCCGTGCGTGCCAGTTTGCCGTAGTACTTGCAGATGAGTTCGGGATGCGTCTTGGCTATCTCGCAGAGCGAACCGATGAGGACCCCACCAGGGGGTAGGGGAGGCTGTTTACCATAGAACTGGTCGTTGACCATGAAATAGAGCGAGGTGCTGAGGTTGGGCACATCACACTTGAAGACATCGTAGGGATTGACCGGTATCTGAAGGCGCTTGAGGTTCAATCCATAGTTGGGAGCGAAAGCCTCTGCCACATTGGTGTACTTATAGCGCTCTACCTTCTGGGTAGGGAAACCCTGAGCATGGAAGTCGCTATAGGCCTGTTCGCGCAAGGCATTGAGTGGTTCGGATGAGTATTGGTAGAGCAACTCACGACATTCCTCGTAGAGTTCAATGTACTGTTTCTCTGCCTTCTCGACCCTTTCTTCTTGTATCTGGTTCATGTATTCTCGTTTACTGAAAGTAAGCAATGAAACGATGTTCACTTACTGTATTCTGACAATTTTAGTTGCAAATCCACCTCCCGAAGCCATGTGGATGGCGATGCTCTCATGACTTGTAGGAGATATGCTGACGCGACTGCGCACGACGCGATAGTCGCAAGCGTTCTTATTGGCATTGACACCATCCATGAAAAGCGTGATGTCGTAGGTTCCGGCAGGAAGGAACTGGCAGTCGAGCGTGATGTCGCGCTCATCCCAGTTGGTCTCGCCAGCCACATACCAGTCAGCCCCCTTCTTTCTTGCCGTAACAATATACTCACCCATCTTTCCGTCAAGGACTTTCATCTCATCGTAGACGGCAGGGAGCGATGTGATAAAGTCGGTACATTCCTGCTCTTGACGGTAGATGGTCTGATTGTCGGCAAGCATGGTCAGGGGAGAGTCATGCACGATATAGTGAGCCAACTGATGACAACGCGTGCCCATGGTCATGGGATTGTTGTAGACAGGCTGGAAATCGGCAGAGGTAGCATTGCGCATACCTCCGGGCGTGAAATCCACATATCCCGCCATGCCACGAATGAAGGGGAAGGTGACATCGTAGGCAGGCATATCCTTCTCTATGACCTCCACCTCACGACCATTCACGATGCGCTTGATGCGGTTGGTCCATTTCACCTCCTCCATGCCAAACACCGCTTCGAAGTTGACCACATTGGGCCATGTGCGCTGTATGCCCTGAGGCGCAAAGATGCCATGATAGTCGAGCATCAAATGACTGTCAGCACAACGCTCGGCAATGCGATATATCATATCAACACCCTCCTGGTCGTAACGGTCCAGGAAGTCGACCTTGAATCCCTTGATGCCCATGTCGGCATACCTTTGGCAAGCCTCTTCCAACTGACTGTCGAGCACATTGAAGACCGTCCAGAGGATGATGCCCACATGGCGTTGCTGGCCGTAAGCAACCAAGGCCGGAAGGTCCAGTTCGGGAACAACCGTGAGCATATCGCCACTCTTGGGGTCGTACCAACCCTCATCGAGAATGATGTATTCGAGATGATTCTGCGAAGCAAAGTCGATGATGTACTTGTAGGTGTCCTGATTGATTCCCGCCTTGAAGTCAACACCCGAGATGCCCCAGTCGTTCCACCAATCCCATGCCACCTTTCCCGGTGTGATCCACGAGGTGTCCTTGATGCGAGAGGGAGACGACAAGGTGTAAGAAAGCATATGGGTGGGCATCTCCTTGTCCTCGTGTGTGACGGCGATGATACGCCAGGGAAGAGAAGCAGGAGCTTGGCCCTGAGCAATGAAGTTCTCTGTGGAGGTGACATACTTCTGCTGACGCCAGGCATAGAAGTCGAAAGTTTTGGGATAGCAGGCAAAAGATGCGCTGAGCATCTGCTTTGAACCTTTGACAAACATACCCGGGTATCCCTTGACATCAGTCTCGAGGAGCGTCACCTTGGCACCCTTGCAGTCAACCGTTGCAGGGAGAAAAGCCTCAAGGTCCTTGCTTTGCGAGAGCGGAGCTACATCATAGGTGGCCTGGAATGCCATGGCCTTGGGTTTGTCGGGATTGGTAGAGTAGGGCAGGTAGGCCGTATAATCCCCTGAAAAACGGAAATCGGCCGTCTCCTGACTTACAATCCAACTCTTGGAAGGGACAATCCAACGATAGGCAATACCGCTGTTGTAGGCACGCAGTTCGATGTTGAGTCCGTTTGCATTCTTCAGGGTGATACCCGTATATTCATCGTTGATGACATTGATTTTTGCAAAAGGCGCCTCAATGGTCTCCTTGAAGAGACGAGGTTTGCTGGCAGACACAAAATGATGCTGCTTGGCTCCAACAAGTTGTATATCCGCAACAGACTGCTCAAGAAGGGGCGTGCCCTGATCCGTAATACTATATATCACCTGCTTGTCGGCATCAACAGTGACTTTGAGCCGACCGTCGGGAGAGGTCAGCGAAGTCTTGACCTGGGCATGTGAAGACAATGCCAAAAGTATTAAGATGACAAATGTCAGGGTATGTCTCATTGGGTTTTGATGTTTTGAGGGCCTTGCGGAGAACCGTAAGGAACGGTTTTGGGGTTTGGGGGTTCTTGCGGAGAAGCGCAAGGAACGGTTGGGAGGTTATTTCTTTAGACACTGAAAAGTATAAGGATAGGTCTGGGGAACTTCAGCCTGGGCACCTCTGCGACCTGGGCGGGAGTTGAACGGCTTATACTCACCCTTGGGATAACCCGTCACTACGAGATAGGCATGCTCGGTGTGCTTGGGAAGTGCCATCTTCAGCGTGCCCTTCTGCTTGGTAGAGATAGGACCATAGGTGGCCTTGGCGTCGCCATCCGTGGTAACGAGGCGGTAGGCATAGCCGGCATCGTCGTTCTTACCCTCAAATTCAATCGAGATGCTCTTGCCCGTGATGTCAAGTTCGATGACATTGGCACCAAAGGTCTGCAACTCCTTCTTGTTGAGGAACTCACCTGCATATTTCTTGTTCGCCTCATACTTGCCGGGGAAGTCAAATGTGATGAGGCGCGAGTAGCAATCGACAGCCTCGCGTGCAAAATCCTCGGTGGTGAGTTGGAAGAGACGCATGTAGGTGGATGCAGGATCCTCCCCTCGCTTGCCATTGCGGAAAAGGTCGGCCATGACAGTCAAACCTCGTTTCATACCCCAGTACTCAAGGATGTAGGGTGAGTGATAGATGTTCTCTCCATCCAAGAAACGGAGATGAGCATTGTCGATGAAGGCTTTCCAATGATAATTCTCATCCGTAGGCCATTCGGGATTGACCTGGAAGAGCATCCATTGGCTTGTCATCTCGAAGATGCCACCACCACCCCATGATTCGCCTTCTCCGTCGGCACCAATCTGTGACTGGAAAGAGTGGCCTAGTTCGTGGGCAATGCAGTTGAGTTTCTTGTCCTGCACACGGTTGGGCGCAATCCAGAGGGTACCGATAGTACCGTCGTAGTCACCTCCATAGGCAGTACCCTCAAGAGAGTAGTTGAGCATCACCATCATGCGATATTTGTCTGCCTTGGACCCCGGTTTGATAAACTTCAGCGTCTGCTTGTAATAATCATAAAAGGATTGCACGCGCGCGAGAAGATTGTCAATATCAACGGTCATGGAGTGCCCCTCAAGTTTCGGTGCCTTTGAGAGATCATTGCCAAAGTCCTTCTCCCAGAAGATGATGACATCGTCGGTGTATGCACATCGTGCAAAGCTCCACTTGGAATTGGCATCAGTAAAGTCGTTGTTGTGCAAGTCTCTGGGGATGTAAACCTCCTTTCCAGAAGGAGCAGAATACTTCTGTGCGTATGCCACATGGCCCATCTGGCAGATGAGCATCAGGAGTAAAAGGTAGAAGCGCTTGGTTTTCATAGGGATGAAGAGGTAGGTGTATGTTTTGGTTTGAAGATGTGAACTGGGTTAAGCGACGGATTGTAATCCGCCGAACAGAACAGAAAGGCGAAGCGATCTGATATGCCGAACGGAACGGAAAGGCGAGGCCTCTGATATGCCGAGCAGAACCGAAGGTGAGACTCCCTGATATGCCGAAAGGCGGAGCGCTATTACTTCAGCCAGTCGAAACCACGGTTCTCAATCTCCTGTGCCAGTTCGGGACCGCCAGTCTTGACAATCTGACCACCGATGAGGACATGCACAATGTCGGGCTTGAGATAGTCGAGGAGTCGCTGATAGTGAGTGATGACAATGGCGCTCGTTTCGGGCGTGCGAAGTTTGTTGAATCCCTCTGCTACGATGCGGAGAGCATCGACATCCAGTCCGGAATCAGTCTCGTCGAGGATGCTGAAGGTAGGTTCGAGCATGGCCATTTGGAATATCTCGTTGCGCTTCTTCTCGCCACCAGAGAAACCCTCGTTGACCGAACGGTTGGCCAGTTTGCTGTCAAGTTCCACAATCTTACGCTTCTCGCGCATCAGTTTGAGGAAATCACCAGCAGAGAGTGCTTCCAATCCCTGGTACTTACGCTTGGCATTGAGCGCTGCGCGCATGAAGTTGACCATGCTGACACCAGGTATCTCAACAGGTTGCTGAAAACTAAGGAAGATGCCTTCGTGAGCACGATCCTCAGGAGCCATCTCAAGGAGGTTCTTACCATTGAAGATGATTTCTCCCTCAGTCACTTCGTAGGCGGGATGACCTACGATGATGTTACTCAGGGTGCTCTTTCCTGCACCGTTCTGTCCCATAAGGGCATGCACCTCACCATCCTTCACGGTAAGGTTGACTCCCTTCAATATCTCTTTGCCATTGATGCTGGCGTGCAAATTTCGTATTTCTAGCATAATAAAAGAAAAACTCTCTCCCCGCCCTTGGCACATACTCGTAGTGACATTTAGTCACTTCGACTTCCCTCTAGGGAGGGGGCCTGCATATCCTCTGAGGTGGGGTGTTTGCAGTATGGTATTTAGTAATATTCTATCAAGATGGATTATGAACTTCATCCCCCTTGGCTTGCTATGAAAGCCCTACATTTTGTCCGCTGACAAAAGTCCCTTCGGTCGGGGGCTATGAAAGCCCCTCCCTATAGATGGAGGGCGGGGGTAGAGTCTTCTATCCTACACTTCCTTCCAGGCTGACGCCCAGTAGTTTCTGTGCTTCAACGGCAAACTCCATGGGTAGTTTGTTGATGACATCCTTGGCATAACCGTTGACAATAAGCGATACGGCCTCCTCGGTAGGTATGCCACGCTGATTGCAGTAGAAGAGTTGGTCTTCGCTAATCTTTGAGGTTGTAGCCTCGTGCTCAATGACTGCAGTGTCGTTGTGAACATCCATATAAGGGAAGGTGTGAGCACCACATTCGCTACCGAGAAGCAGAGAGTCGCACGAGGAATAGTTGCGTGCATTGTCGGCCTTGGCAGAAACCTTGACCAGCCCTCGATACGAGTTCTGACTCTTGCCGGCAGAGATACCCTTGCTGATGATGGTCGACTTGGTGTCCTTGCCGATGTGAATCATCTTGGTACCCGTGTCGGCCTGCTGATAGTTGTTGGTAACGGCTACACTGTAGAATTCAGCCTGCGAACCATCTCCCGAGAGGATACATGAAGGGTACTTCCAAGTGATGGCACTGCCCGTCTCAACCTGAGTCCATGACAAACGGCTGTTCCGTCCACGCAGATGTCCACGCTTGGTCACAAGATTCAGCACACCGCCCTTGCCCTCGCTATCGCCAGGATACCAGTTCTGCACGGTGCTGTATTTGACCTCAGCATTCTCCTTGACCACAATCTCCACGATGGCCGCATGAAGTTGGTTCTCATCGCGCATAGGTGCGGTACATCCCTCCAAATAAGAGACATACGCATCGTCGTCGCAGACGATGAGAGTGCGCTCAAACTGACCCGTTCCACGGGCATTGATGCGGAAATAAGTGGAGAGTTCCATGGGGCAACGCACCCCCTTGGGTATGTAGACAAACGATCCGTCGGAGAATACGGCAGAGTTGAGCGCTGCGAAATAGTTGTCGCGATAAGGCACCACCGAACCCAGATATTCCCGTACGAGTTCGGGATGCTCCTTCACGGCTTCAGATATGGAGCAGAAGATGATGCCTTTCTCTTGCAGTTTCTCTCGGAATGTCGTCTTTACGCTCACGGAGTCCATAACGGCATCAACTGCTGTTCCGCTCAGTGCAAGGCGTTCTTCGAGAGGAATACCCAGTTTGTCGAAGGTCTTCATCAGTTCGGGGTCTATCTCCTTCTTCTCACCATCTGCTTTCTTCTGCGTAGGGTCGGCATAGTAGGAGATAGCCTGATAGTCAATCTCCGGCATCTGCAAGTGTCCCCATGAAGGTTGTTCTTGCGTGAGCCAGTATTGGTAAGCCTTCAGTCGGAACTCCAAAAGCCATTCGGGCTCACCTTTCTTCTGCGAAATAAGGCGAACCACATCCTCCGAGAGTCCCTTGTCTATAATGTCTGTCTGTACATCAGTGGTGAAGCCATATTCATACTTCTTCTCCGCCACCTCGCGTACAAAACTGTTTTTTTCTTCCATTCAGTGATAATTTACAAATTATCCTTGTTGTGTCTTTTGTCAGTGTACCTGTCACAGCATCTTAGGCCGTACCTCGGTAAGCCTCAACAAAACTCTCAAAGAATGCTTTCATGAAAGAAGCACACACGCTGTTGTCCACCATCTCCTGTGAGATGACACCTGCGAGAATCAGCAGATACACCACGATGGTAGCAAGCAGGAAAGTCTTGAGGAATCCGATGAGCGCACCGGCAAACGAATTGAGTTTGCCAATGATAGGGATGGCATCAAGTACATGAGTAAGCATATTGGCCGCTACCCCTAATGCAAGGGGCACAGCAACCCAGATAAGCACGAACGCCACAAGGCACGCTATACTGGCATTGCCCCCAAGGGTAGGTGCCAACCAGGCACCCACCACATTGTAGAGCATGTATGCTAAGATAAGTCCTGCAAAGAAACCTACAAACGAGCAGGCCGTCTTGAGGAATCCTTTGTGCCAGCCAACAACTGTACCCAGGATGATGATCAGGGGTACAATGATATCAATGCTGACCATCAGAGCTTAGCCTTAACCTCAATCTCCTGGAAGGTCTCAAGGATATCGCCCTCACGCAGGTCGTTGTAGTTGACCAGAGAGATACCACATTCGAAGTTGGTGGTCACCTCCTTCACATCGTCCTTGAAACGCTTCAGAGCATTGATCTCGCCTGTGAAGACTACGATACCATCGCGTACGACGCGAGCCTTGTTGCTTCGGCTGACCTTTCCGTCGATGACATAAGCACCGGCCACTGTACCCACCTTTGAGATGTGGTAAACCTGACGCACCTCGACCTGGGCGGTAACCTCCTCCTTGATCTCGGGAGAAAGCATACCCTCCATGGCGTCCTTGATCTCCTCGATAGCATCGTAGATGACGCTGTATGTACGGATGTCCACACCCTGCTGGTCGGCCAGACGGCGTGCAGCAGCAGAAGGACGCACCTGGAATGCCACGATGATAGCATCGGAAGAAGCGGCGAAGTTGACATCGCTCTCGCTGATCTGTCCCACAGCCTTGTAGATGACATTGACCTGTATCTTCTCTGTAGAGAGTTTCAGCAGTGAGTCGCTCAAAGCCTCAACACTACCGTCCACATCACCCTTGACGATGATGTTGAGCTCCTTGAAGTCACCCAGGGCGATACGACGGCCGATCTCGTTGAGGTCGATACGCTTCATGGTGCGCAGACCCTGCTCACGAGCCAACTGTTCGCGCTTGTTGGCAATCTCGCGTGCCTCCTGGTCGCTATCCATCACATGGAAGGCATCACCAGCCTGAGGTGCACCGTTGAGACCCAGGATGGTAGCAGCCTGAGAGGGACCGATCTCCTTGACACGATGACCACGCTCATCGAGCATAGCCTTGACACGACCGTAGTGACTACCAGCCAGCATCACATCACCTACGCGCAGCGTACCGTTGCTTACGAGAACGGTTGCCACATAGCCACGACCCTTGTCGAGTGACGACTCGATGATGGTACCCGTAGCCTTGCGGTTGGGATTGGCCTTAAGATCGAGCATCTCGGCCTCGAGAAGAACCTTCTCCAAGAGTTCCTCCACACCAGTACCCTTCTTGGCACTGATATCCTGGCTCTGATACTTACCGCCCCAGTCCTCAACGAGGTAGTTCATCTGTGCCAGACCCTCCTTGATGTGCTCGGGGTTGGCAGTAGGCTTATCAACCTTGTTGATGGCGAATACGATAGGTACATTGGCTGCTGAAGCATGAGCAATAGCCTCCTTGGTCTGGGGCATGATGTCGTCGTCGGCAGCAACGATAATGATAGCAATGTCGGTAACCTGGGCACCACGGGCACGCATAGCGGTAAAGGCCTCGGGACCGGGAGTGTCGAGGAAGGCGGCATGTCGGCCGTCCTGCAACTTGACATTGTAGGCACCGATGTGCTGGGTGATACCTCCGGCCTCACCGGCGATGACATTGGTCTGACGGATATAGTCGAGCAGTGAAGTCTTACCGTGGTCAACATGACCCATGACGGTAACGATAGGAGCGCGTGGGAGCAGATCCTCCTCATCGTCCTCTATCTCGGTGACAGCCTCGCTAACCTCTGCGCTGACATATTCGGTGGTAAAGCCAAACTCCTCAGCAACGATATTGATGGTCTCGGCATCAAGACGCTGGTTGATACTAACCATGATACCGATGCTCATACAAGTTCCGATGACCTGAGTAACGGGGATGTTCATCATCGTAGCCAACTCGTTGGCAGTAACGAACTCGGTGAGTTTCAGTACCTTGCTCTCTGCTGCCTCGTTCTCCATGGCCTCCTCCATGCCCTGGCGGATAGCCTCGCGCTTCTCGCGACGATACTTGGCACCCTTACCCATCTTCGAACCCTTGCTGGTCAGACGGGCCAAGGTCTCGCGTACCTGCTTTGCTACATCCTCCTCGCTTACCTCAGGCTGAGACAACTGCTGGCGTGGCTGGTTCTTCTGCTTGCGGTTCTTGCCCTGGCCCTGCTGTCCGCCACCGTTGTTATTCTGCTGGTTGTTCTGCTTTTTGCCCTGAGACTGCTGTTGTACCTGCTTGCCGACAGCGTTGACATCTACACGCTCCTTGCCGATGCGTACACGCTTCTTGCGGTCACCGGCATTCTGCTGATTGTTCTGCTGTTGTGCACGGTCCTCGCGCTCACGACGCTTCTCCTCCTTGGTCTTCTTCTTGGGACGGGTGCTCTGGTTGAGCGCGTTGAGGTCAACATGACCCATCACCTTGAATTGCTGAACGGGTTGCTCCTCACGGTTGAGACGGAACACGCCATCAACCTCCTGACCGATGCCTGGCTTCTCGGGAGTAGAACTTGCTACGGGTTCAGCCTTGGGAGCCTCAGCCTTCACCTTGACCTCAGCCTTGGGTGCTTCCGTCTTGGGTGCCTCTGCCTTTGGAGCCTCAACCTTGGGTGTTGCGGGCTTGGTCTCAGCCTTGGGTGCCTCTGCCTTTGGAGTCTCAGCCTTGGGCTTCTCTGCTACGGTAGGTTCGGCCTTAGGTGCCTCGGTCTTGGGAGCAGGACGACCAGCTGTGCTGAGGTCGATCTTTCCCAGTACCTTGGGTTTGCTGATGGTGGGTGTCTCGACCTTGATCTCTGCACGCTTCACCTCGCGGTTCTCCTTCTTCTGAGCCTGTTGCTGGAGCAACTGGTCAGCCTCACGGCGCAAACCCTTGTCCTTGTTGAATTCCTGAAGCAACACCTCGTATTGCTCCTCTGAAATTCTGGCATTAGGGTTGGCCTCTACATCCTTATAGCCTTTCTTCTGGAGAAATTCTACTGCGGTCTGCAGGGCCACATTGCATTCTTTGATTGCTTTATTTAATCTTATACTCATCTTTTAAATTCTTAATTCATAATTCTTAATTCATAATGTCTCGCTATGTATCACGGTTCCACTGTCGGATGAAGGAAGTGAAATGTGAGGGTGAATTATGAATTATTGTTCAAACTCCTCTTCGAGGATGCGGAGCACCTCGTCAACGGTCTCCTCTTCGAGGTCGGCCTTCTGGATGAGGAAGTCGCGTGGAGCACCCAGTACATCGCGTGCAGTCTCCATACCCAACTTCTTCAACTCGTCGATGATCCAAGGCTCGATAGCGTCGGTGAACTCGTCGAGGCTTACATCGTCGGTATCCTCGTCCTCCTGAACCTCGCGGAATACATCGATGGTGTACTCTGTCAGCATGCTGGCAAGCTTGATGTTGAGACCACCCTTACCGATAGCCAGGCTCACCTGGTCGGGATCAAGGTAAACATTAGCCTTGTGCTCATCTTCGATCAGTTCTACGCTGTTGACGCGTGCAGGGCTCAAGGCACGAGAGATGAAGAGCTTGATGTTGGGAGTGTAGTTGACCACATCGATGTTCTCACCATGGAGTTCGCGCACGATGCCATGCACACGGCTACCCTTCACACCAACGCAGGCTCCTACGGGGTCGATGCGCTCATCGTAGCTCTCTACGGCAATCTTGGCACGCTCACCGGGGATACGGGCAATCTTGCGGATGGTGATGAGACCGTCGTTGATCTCGGGTACCTCGTTCTCAAGCAAGCGTTGCATGAAGACGGGACTTGTACGGCTCAGGATGATCTTGGGGTTGCCGGTGGTGTTGTCTACGCTTGCAACGATAGCGCGTGCAGTCTCGCCCTTGCGGAAGAAGTCGCCGGGGATCTGCTCGCCACGGGGAAGCAACAGTTCGTTGCCCTCATCGTCAACGAGCAAGGTCTCGCGCTTCCAGGTCTGATAAACCTCTGCGCTGACGATCTCACCCACACGGTCCTTGTACTGGTTGTAGAGGGTGTCGTGCTCAAGTTCGAGGATACGGCTTGCCAATGTCTGGCGGAGTGTAAGGATGGCACGGCGACCGAAGTCGGTGAACTGTACCTTCTCTGTCACTTCCTCACCTACCTCGTAGTCCTCCTCAACCTTCTGTGCCTCGGTAAGCGAAATCTCGCGGTTAGAGTCGCGTACCTCACCGTCGGGTACAACGGTACGGTTGCGGTAGATCTCGAAGTCACCCTTGTCGGGGTTGATGATCACATCATAGTTCTCGTCTGTGCCATAGGTACGAGCAATCACACTGCGGAAGCACTCTTCAAGAACACCTACCAATGTAGCACGGTCAATGTTCTTGTCTTCCTTGAATTCCTTGAATGAGTCGAAAAGACTCACTACGGGTTCTACTTTCTTTGTTGCCATTTTTATATGTTTTTGTTTTTATTTCATCTTGATGAGGTATTTTGTGTAGGCCACCTCCTCAAAGGTGAGTTTCACCTCGACCTCTACATTCTTGGGGCGCTTTGCACCTTCGGGCTTGATCTTCTGTGTGGTGACCATGGTGAAACCTTCCTCGCTGACAGCCGTCAAGATACCTTGGTACTTCTTGCCGTCCTTCAACTGTGTCTCTACGGTCTTTCCAACATGTATCTCGTACTGGCGGAGAACGCGGAAGGGCTGTCCCAGTCCGGCACTGCCAACCTCAAGTTCGTAATCTTCCTCTTCGCGACTCAGGTGGTCTTCGATGAATCGGCTCAGAGTGGCACAATCTTCAATCCATACACCTTCTGCATGGTCGATCACTACTACAATACTGTCGTCTGCACTGACCGTAAGGTCTACCAAAAAGTAGTCGGTCTGTGCCAACCACTCATCTACAATTTTCTCAAGATTTTTTTTGTCTATCATATTCAGGATTGTATTGAATATATCGTCTGCCTTGGTGGTGAGGTTTTTCCGGTCTCACCTCTTACACATAACAAAGTGAGGAACTCTTTCGGGCTCCTCACTTCATCTTGGTGCAAAGGTAGTGAAAATATGTGTTCACACCAAATACTCTCCTGTTTTTTTCCCCTTTTTTATTAAATAAGGTATAAAAAGGGTGCATTTTGCCTCATTCGGCGCTGTTTGTGGGTGCTTCTGGGAGCACTTGTTCCAAACTGCCTGTCGTGATCTCTGTGGAGTCGGCATCCTCTTCGTCGGCAGATGTGCTCTGGCCCATCCAACCTAAGAACAGCAGTACGACCAGCATCACTACCACGGCCATTCCCATTACGCCGTACATCACGGCGTGATTGGTTTTGCTTACATTGTGTCTCATATCCTAATGTGTGTTTTTGTGTTTTTCAGCGAATCATTCCTGGGGTTCCAGCAGTTGCTCGTAAGCCTTCCTGTCGGCCAGGATTTCCAATGCCTTCTCCATACACTTGTCGCCCACCAACTGCTGTCGTGTGGCTCCCTTGCGGTGATAATAGCGCGTGACAAGTTCGTCGAGGAGATACGGCTCGATATGCTTGCGCAGGCGGTGCATGTCGGAGGTGAGGTCGGATGTGAGTTTGGCATTGAGCGCGTCAAATTCGCTCTTTGCAATGTCCATATATCCCTCTCTTTCAGCCACTTCCTTCAAGAGTTTTATCACCTCGTCGCTTCTGCGATTGTAGGTAAAATCGTGCTCCTTGACATACTGTATGAACTGCTCGTACTCCTCGTCCGTCAGACTCGCCTCGCCTGGTTTTCCGAAGGTGGGATGCTCGCTGACATACTGGGTGCAGAAGTCAAACAGCACATCGCTCGGTGCGAGGTCGTAGACCATGGTTGGGAGTGTGTCGGGTGTGACGATGATATCCGGTTTGATGCCACCTCCGTCTCTCACCTCGCGTCCTTTCATCGTGTGGAAGAGCGTAGTGAGACTGTCGGGCAAGGTGCGTGCAGAACCGTCTTCGTTCAGGTTGCGGTAGTCATAAGCCTGGATGCATCGGCCACTGGGTATGTAGTATCGGCCCGTGGTGATCTTCATGTTGCCTCCGTAGGGCAGTTCGCGTATGTTTTGCACCAGTCCCTTTCCGTAGGTGCGTGTTCCGATGATCACGGCACGGTCCATGTCCTGCAACGAACCGCTGAGAATCTCGGCCGCAGAGGCAGTTCCGCCGTCCACAAGCACGGCCAGAGGCATGATGGTGTCCACGGGTTCCATGCGTGTGTAGTAGTCGTGGTTCATGCTCTTCATCTTTCCCTTGGTGAAGACTATCTTCTTGCCTTTGGGTAGGAAAAGGTTGGCTATGTCGACCGACTCCTCCAGCGAGCCGCCAGGGTTGGACCTGAGGTCGATGACAAGGCTCTTAGCCCCCTGTTGCTTGAGTTCCATGAGGGCTGCGCGCATCTGCAAGGCATCCCCGTCGTTGAATCCGCTGAGCATGATGTAGCCCACACCGTCAGCCACTATGCCGTAGTAGGGCAGGTGGGGTATGGATATCGTCTCGCGTGTGATGGTGCATGTGCGAGGCTTCTTCTCTCCTGGGCGCTGAACCTTGAGCAGGAAGGTTGTGCCAGCCTCTCCGCGAAGCAGGTTGCTCACCTTGTCCGTAGGCATTCCCTCCACATCCTGTTCGCCGATGCTCAGTATGATGTCGCCAGGGAGCAGTCCCGCCTTCATGCTGGGCGTGCCCTCGTAGGGTTCGCTGATGACGGTTCGTTTCAGCGTCTTGCTGTAGCGTATCACGGCTCCGATACCCGCATATTTTCCCTGGGCCATCTCCATCAGTTCGTCATCGTCCTGAGGGTAGTATGCCGTGTAGGGGTCCACCCTGTTGAGCATGGCATTGATGCCCCACTCGATGACCGTGTCGGCACTAAGACTGTCCACATAGTAGGTGTCGAGTATGCGGTATATCTCGTTGAAAATCTCTAGGTTTCTCGAGATGGACGCGTTGTGGTTCTCGCTCTTCTGTGCCCGTATGCCAATGGGGAGAATGGTCAGTAATATGTATAGAAGGAATTTGCGTCTCATGTTACTTTTTCTGTTTCTTTTTTATAAAAGGTACGATAAGTGTACGACTCTTCTTTCGTCAATCTGAAGCGATGTTTTTCCCCTCGTGTGCAAGGTGTGCCACGATGAGGCCTGCCTCACATCTTAATGCGAAAGGATGCGCTTTGCCTCGTTTCTGAGGCTGTCCCAGGTGGCTTCGTCAAGTTTTGTTCCCACCACCTGAATCACTCGGCTTGCCAGCAGGTCTCCGCACTTCAGGCACTCCTTGATGGGCGCTCCTTGGCTGTAGGCGTATAGGAATCCGCCAGCGAAGAAGTCTCCTGCGGCGGTGGTGTCAACGACCGGCACTTGCTGCGTAGGTATGAGGTAGGTCTCGCCATTGCTTTTGGCCGAACTGCCCTTGCTTCCGAGTTTGACAATGGCCACTTGGGTCATTTCAGCTATCTCGTCGAGTGCCTTCGAGGCATTCTTGGCACCTGTGAAGGCAATGCTTTCCTCTTCGTTGGCAAATACGATGTCCACATATTCCTTTACCAGACGGCGCATAAAACCTAAATTCTCACGCACCACATTGTAGCTGGCCAGGTCTATTCCTATCAGCATCCCTGCCTCCTTGGCCATCTGGGCCACGGTCTCTATCAGTTCGTGGTTTTGCACCAGATATCCCTCGAGGTAGAGCAGGCGCTGTCCTTCAAACCATTCCTTGCACACATCGTCCTTGGTCATGCTGGCTGCGGCTCCCAGGTGAGTGGCAAAGGTTCGCTCGCCATCTTCCGAGATGAAGGTGTTGGCCACACCTGTAGCCTCCTTTCCCTTCAAAAGTATGGCATTGATACCTGTCTTTTTGCAGTTTTCGGCAAAATATGCGCCCATGTTGTCCTGTCCCACCTTGCCGATGAAGGAGGGTTGTGCTCCCATATTGGCCAGGGCGAGTATGGTGTTGCCTGCCGATCCACCGGTCGACATGGCTGGGTGAAGTTGTTCGAGCAGGTTTGTTATCAGGGTATGTGTGCCATCGTCGATGAGCGACATTCCGCCTCGCTCCAAATGGAGGCTTTCGAGCACGGAATCGTCCTTTAATTGGACCAAAACATCGACTAAAGCATTGCCAATTCCTATTATTTTCATTTTTTTCTTCAATTTTTTTGCAAAGATATTGCATATTTCCGAAAAAACCTCTACTTTTGCATCGCAATTGAGGGAAATACTCAAAAAAAATGTGACGGAGGTCACTGAAAAGACTGCTTCAGTAGCTCAGTTGGTTAGAGCACATGACTGTTAATCATGGGGTCGTTGGTTCAAGCCCATCCTGAAGCGCAGTTGCACCCTTAGCTCAGTTGGTAGAGCACCTGACTCTTAATCAGGGTGTCCAGGGTTCGA
>JAZQQX010000011.1:0-17546 GCA_045629325.1 Bacteroidaceae bacterium
AGATTCAGACTCTCGAGCAAATCATCAAGCTCAGTGAGCGATTTCTTACCAAAGTTGCGGAACTTAAGAAGGTCAGTCTTGTTGTACTGAACCAAGTCGCCAAGTGTATCTACGTTAGCAGCCTTCAAACAGTTGAGGGCACGAACAGAAAGATCCATGTCAACTAACTTGGTCTTCAACAACTGACGCATATGCAATACCTCCTCATCAAACTCTTCGTTGCCATCAGCATCAGAATTCTCCAAAGAAATCTTCTCGTCAGAGAACAACATAAAGTGATATATAAGGATTCTTGCAGCTTCCTTAAGTGCATCTTTTGGGTGAATGGAACCATCAGTTGTAATCTCCATAATCAACTTCTCATAGTCGGTCTTCTGCTCAACACGGAAGTTTTCAACGGAGTACTTTACATTTCTGATAGGAGTGTAAATTGAATCAATGGGGATAACATTAACATCAGTACAGAACTCGCGATTCTCCTCTGCAGGAACATAACCACGACCCTTGTTAATGCTTATCTCAATCTGCATCGAAGCTTTGGCATCTAAATGGCAAATAACTAATTCAGGGTTTAACACTTCAAATCCAGTCAGATACTTGTTGAACTCACCAGCACGGAACTCAGTCATGTTCTCGATGGTTACGCTCACTTTCTCATTCTCGAATTCTTCTACTATCTGCTTAAATCTTACTTGCTTAAGATTCAGGATAATGTTGGTAACATCCTCCTTAACACCAGACACTGTTGCAAACTCATGCTCAACACCACTAATAGAAACGGTATTGATAGCAAAGCCATCCAGTGAGGAAAGGAGAATACGGCGTAAAGCATTACCTACGGTAGTACCAAAGCCACCTTCCAGAGGACGAAACTCGAACTTTCCGTACTTGTCGTCCGCCTCCAACATTAAAACTTTTTCAGGTTTTTGAAATGCTAATATCGCCATCCTTAATTATTATTTAGAGTACAACTCAACGATCAACTGCTCCTTGATATTCTCGGGAATGTCAGCACGCTCGGGCTTGTGAAGGAACTTACCAGCCTTTTGAGACTCATCCCACTCAATCCAGGGATACTTGCTGTGATTGAAACCAGCCAATGCTGCAGCAATAACCTCAAGTGACTTTGACTTCTCACGTACACCGATAACCTGACCACCCTTGACACTATAAGAAGGGATGCTTACCACAGCACCATCAACAACAATGTGCTTATGGTTAACCAACTGACGAGCAGCGGCACGAGAGGGCGCAATACCTAAACGATAAACGACATTGTCCAGACGACTTTCCAAGTTCTGAAGCAAAATCTCACCGGTAATACCACTGGTACGAGCAGCTTTCTCAAACATATTACGGAACTGCTTCTCCAATACACCGTAAGTATACTTTGCTTTCTGCTTCTCTGCGAGCATGACACCATACTCAGAAGTCTTTCTGCGGCGATTGTTACCATGCTGACCAGGAGGGAAATTTCTCTTAGAAAGAACCTTCTCACTGCCAATGATGGCTTCGCCGAATCGACGGTCAATTCTTGATTTTGGACCTGTATATCTTGCCATAATCTAAATTTCTTGAATTAAAATTAAACTCTTCTTCTCTTTGGAGGACGACATCCATTGTGGGGCAGTGGAGTAACATCGATAATCTCAACAACCTCGATACCTGCACCGTGACAAGTACGGATAGCTGACTCACGACCATTACCAGGACCCTTAACATATGCCTTTACTTTTCTCAAGCCAAGATCGTATGCTACCTTAGCACAATCCTGAGCTGCCATCTGAGCTGCATAAGGAGTATTCTTCTTACTACCGCGGAAACCCATCTTACCAGCAGATGACCAAGAAATTACCTGACCCTCACTGTTTGCAAGAGATACGATAATGTTATTGAAAGAGCTATGTACATGAAGCTGACCCATTGCGTCAACCTTTACCACTCTTTTCTTAGTAGCGACTGTTTTCTTTGCCATATCTAATTATTATTTAGTAGCCTTCTTCTTATTAGCAACGGTCTTCTTCTTACCCTTGCGAGTACGAGCATTGTTCTTTGTACTCTGACCACGTACTGGCAAGCCATTACGATGACGTACACCACGATAGCAACCGATATCCATCAAACGCTTGATGTTCATAGAGATCTCTGAACGCAGATCACCTTCAACCTTGTATTCTGCACCGATAATCTCACGGATCTTGGCAGCATCGTCATCTGTCCAGTCACATACTTTCTTATCACGGTCAACGCCAGCCTTATCCAGGATTTTACCTGCACTGCTACGGCCAAGACCATAAACATAAGTCAAAGCGATTTCACCTCTCTTGTTCTGAGGTAAATCAACACCAACAATTCTAATTGCCATATACTATAAATTTCTTTTGCAATAATTATTAACCCTGACGAGTCTTATACTTAGGGTTCTTCTTGTTAATTACATACAGGCGACCCTTGCGACGTACAATCTTGCAATCAGGGGTACGCTTCTTTAAAGATGCTCTTGTTTTCATATCTAATTCTATTATTTATATCTGAACACTATTCGACCTTTGGTAAGATCATATGGACTCATCTCTACCCTAACCTTGTCACCAGGAAGAATCTTAATGTAATGCATTCGCATCTTTCCTGAAATATGGGCGGTTATTTCATGTCCATTCTCTAATTCAACATGAAACATCGCATTTGACAAAGACTCGGTAATAACTCCATCTTGTTCTATAGCGGACTGTTTTGCCATATTGTTATAAGTTCAATTTTTCAATTTCCTCAAAAGAGGAGAGAATATCAGGTTTACCGTGATGTATGGCTATGGTATGTTCAAAATGAGCAGCAGGTTTTCTGTCTCTTGTGATTACTGTCCACTTATCTGAGAGCATATAAATCTGGGGAGTCCCCATTGTGATCATAGGCTCTATGGCAATACACATGCCATTTTTTAGTAAGTGACCATTTCCTCGGCGACCATAATTGGGAATTGGAGGATCTTCGTGCATTTCTTTGCCAATACCATGACCAACAAATTCTTTCACAACACCATAACCGTAAGACTCACAATGTTGCTGCACGGTGAAACCAATATCACCAACTCTTTTTCCGGCGAGCGAGACCTCAATACCTTTATATAATGATTCTTTGGTGACCTTTAGCAACTCTTTAACCTCATCAGCAACATCACCTACACAAAAAGTGTAGCAAGAATCACCATTATATCCATTCAACAAGGTGCCACAATCAATCGAAACAATATCACCGTCTTTAAGAGGTATATCATTAGGAATGCCGTGAACAACCTGTTCATTAACCGATGTACAAATAGATGCGGGAAACGGTCCACCGTAAGGATTAGGGAAACCCAGAAAAGTGGGTACCGCTCCGTTATCTCTTATATACTCTTCTGCAATTTTATCCAACTGCTTTGTGGTTACACCTGGCTTTATAGACTTTCCTAATTCTGCCAAGGTACGACCAACCAACAGATTGGCTTCGCGCATTAACTCTATCTCGTCCTCTGTCTTAAGAAATATCATTGAGACAAATCTTAATAGGCAGACATACCACTACGTCCATGAATTCTACCCGAACTCAACAATCCATCATAATGACGCATCATCAGGTGGCTCTCAATCTGCTGAAGAGTATCAAGTACTACACCAACAAGAATGAGCAATGAGGTTCCTCCGAAGAAACCGGAGAATTCTGGAGATACATCGAACATGCGAGCGAAAACAGGCATGATAGCAATGAATGCCAAAATCAAAGAACCAGGGAAAGTGATTCGAGACATAATAGTATCAATGTATTCAGCTGTATCCTTTCCAGGCTTTACACCAGGAATGAAACCATTGCTGCGCTTCATATCCTCAGCCATCTGAACAGGGTTCAAGGTGATAGCGGTATAGAAATATGTAAATGCAATAATCAAAAGTGCAGATACAACATTATACCACAATCCCTGAGGATTATTAAATGCAATAGAAACAGCCGAAGCCTCGCCTCCAATGAAGCGTGCAAGAATACCAGGAATAAACATCAAAGCCTGAGCAAAGATGATAGGCATTACATTAGCAGCAAAAACCTTCAAAGGAATGTACTGACGAGCACCACCGACCTGCTGATTGCCGACAACACGCTTTGCATACTGTACAGGAACACGACGAGTACCCTGAACAAGCAAGATTGCAATCAAAACAACAGCAAACAATACAATGATCTCAATAAGGAACATAACAAGTCCACCACCAGTCATGTTATTCAAACGGTGCGTAAGCTCCTGGAAGAATGCCTGGGGAAGACGAGCTATAATACCCAACATAATAATCAGTGATACACCATTACCAATACCCTTGTCAGTGATACGCTCACCAAGCCAGAGTACAAACATACTACCTGCAGCAAGGATAATCGTACCTGTAATAAGGAATGACATCCAATGATCCAAAGGAAGTGCTGTCTGATACTGAGCCTTAAGGTTAGCCAAGTAAGCAGGACCCTGAACAAGCAAAATGATGATGGTCAGGAAACGAGTATACTGATTAATCTTGCGTCGGCCGCTCTCTCCTTCACGCTGCATTTTCTGGAAGTAAGGAACAGCGACACACAACAACTGAATAACAATAGAAGCCGAAATGTAAGGCATGATACCCAATGCAAAGATAGATGCATGAGTAAATGCGCCTCCAGAGAACATACTCAACAAGCTCAACAAACCATTGTCAGAAGCCTGCTGCTCCATTACAGCCTGAGCTGTGTTTGGATCAATACCAGGCAATACAATGAACGAACCAAAACGATAGATCGCTGCAAAAGCCAGGGTGAAGAGGATTCGAACTCGCAAATCCTCTACACTCCATATGTTCTTAAGGGTTTCTATTAACTTCTTCATTTAATTACAATTTTGTGGCAGTACCGCCGACATTTTGAATTGCAGTTTCTGCAGATTTGGAGAATGCATGAGCAACAACTTCTACCTTTGTGGTAAGAGTACCATTGCCAAGAACCTTAACTTTCTGGTTACCATTGCAAACACCAGCTGCAACAAGCTCCTGAATACCTACCTTCTCTACAGAAAGCTTTTCAGCTACCTTCTGAATAACATCCAAATTAACGGGATAGTACTCAACACGGTTGATATTCTTGAATCCGAACTTAGGAACACGACGCTGCAAAGGCATCTGGCCACCTTCGAAACCAATCTTCTTCTTGTAACCAGAACGTGCCTTAGCACCCTTGTGGCCACGAGTAGAAGTACCACCTAAGCCAGAACCTGGACCACGACCAATTCTACGACCAGTATGAGTAGAACCAGCAGCAGGTTTCAAAATATTTAATTTCATAATATCCTTAAATTGATTTTGTTCAACTATTAGTCAATAACTGCAACCAAGTGATGTACAGTATTAATAAGACCACGATTTGAGGGAGTATCCTCAATCTCAACAACCTTATTAAGCTTAGTCAAACCCAGAGTATCAAGAGTTGCCTTCTGAGTCTTGGGAGCATGAATTCTGCTTCTAACTTGCTTTACTTTAATTGTAGCCATGATATCCTCCTTATCCTCTAAATACTTTTTCAATTGAAATACCACGATTAGCAGCTACAGTCTGAGCATCACGCATAGAGGCAAGTGCAGCGATAGTAGCCTTAACCAAGTTGTGAGGGTTAGAAGAACCCTTAGACTTAGCCAACACATCCTTAACACCAACACTATCCAAAACAGCACGCATAGCACCACCTGCAACAACTCCAGTACCGGCAGAAGCGGGCATAATCAAAACTTCAGCACCACCGAAATGAGCAGTAGCCTCGTGAGGTACAGTACCCTTTACAACGGGAACCTTAACCAAGTTCTTCTTGGCAGCCTCAACACCCTTAGCAATTGCGGCGGTAACTTCGCCAGCCTTACCTAAACCCCAACCGATAATACCGTTCTCGTTACCTACGACAACGATGGCAGAGAAAGTGAAGGTTCTACCACCCTTTGTTACCTTTGTAACACGGTTGATAGCAACCAATCTATCCTTCAATTCGGTATCACTATTTACCTTTACAATATTTGCCATAATCAAAATTAGAATTTAAGTCCACCGTTACGAGCTGCATCTGCAACTTCCTTAACTCTACCATGATACAGATAACCGTTACGATCAAAAACAACGGTAGTGATACCTGCCTCTAAAGCCTTCTTTGCAGCGAGCTCTCCAACCTTAGCAGCCTGCTCTTTCTTGGGCATAGCTTCCATGCCAAGAGAAGAAGCGCTTGCGAGAGTGGTACCAGTCAAGTCGTTAATAATCTGCACATAAATCTGCTTATTGCTTCTAAATACAGACATACGAGGACGCTCTGCAGTACCAGAAATCTTATTACGTACTCTGTACTTAATCTTGATTCGTCTTTCTATTTTTGTAGTCATGATTTTACAGTTTTAAAATTACTTAGCACCTGCTGACTTACCAGACTTTCTGCGAATCTGCTCGCCGACAAACAAGACACCCTTACCCTTGTAAGGTTCAGGCTTGCGGAAAGTACGAATCTTAGCACATACCTGTCCGAGAAGCTGCTTGTCACAAGACTTAAGAATAATCAGAGGATTCTGGTTACGCTCAGACTTAGTCTCTACCTGGATCTCATTTGGGAGCATGATCAGGATGGGGTGTGTATAACCCAAAGCAAACTCAAGGAGATTACCCTGGTTAGAAACACGATAACCAACACCAACAAGCTCAAGCTTCTTCTCATAACCCTCGCTTACACCAACAACCATATTGTTGATCAAAGAACGATAGAGGCCATGGAAAGCATGCATCTGCTTAGGACTTACAGTGTCGTTAGTTGTATCCATCTCGAAGGTAAGCTCACCCTCAGACATATTTATCTTGATGGAGGGATGAACACGCTGAGTCAGCTCGCCATTCTTACCCTTTACGGTAACCACATTCTCATCGCTAACATTGATAGTAACGCCAGCAGGAATGCTAATAGGCAATTTTCCAATTCTAGACATATTACGTTCCTCCTATTAATATACGTAGCAAAGAACTTCACCACCGATCTTCAACTCGGCAGCTTCCTTGTTCGTCATTACACCTTTGGAAGTAGATATAATAGCAATACCTAATCCATTAATTACTCTCGGCATATCCTTGTAACCAGTATACTTACGCATACCAGGAGTTGACACACGGATAAGCTTCTTGATTGCACTTACTTTGTTAGCATTGTCATACTTAAGAGCAATCTTAATTGTACCCTGAGGGCCATCCTCAATGAACTTGTAGTTCAAGATGTAACCCTTCTCGAAGAGAATCTTAGTGATTTCCTTCTTCAAATTTGACGCAGGAGCCTCAACAATTCTGTGCTTAGCCAGAATAGCGTTTCTCATACGCGTCAGAAAATCTGCTATAGGATCTGTCATTGTAAATTGAATTTAATTAATCGGGACTGTCCCGACAATATTAAAAAACTCGAAAACTTTCTTGTCAATTGGGATTACCAGCTAGCCTTCTTTACGCCGGGAATCAGACCGTTTGATGCCATCTCACGGAACTGAATACGACTCAAGCCAAACAAGCGGATGTAACCCTTTGGACGACCAGTGATCTTGCAGCGGTTGTGCAAACGAATGGGGTTTGCATTACGGGGGATAGCCTGCAACTTTTGTGCAGCTTCAAAAGCGTCAACGGGATCGCTGTTGGGATCGTTGACAATCTTCTTCAGTGCAGCACGCTTCTCAGCATACTTAGCAACCATCTTGGCGCGCTTAACCTCACGGGCCTTCATTGATTCTTTTGCCATATCTCAATTAGTTTTTTGCGTTCTTGAAAGGAAGACCAAACTCTTTGAGAAGAGCGTAACCCTCCTCGTCAGTCTTAGCAGTGGTAACGAAAGTAATATTCATACCAAGGATACGATCAATAGCATCGATATTAATCTCGGGGAAGTTAATCTGCTCCTGGATACCCAAAGTATAATTACCACGACCATCAAACTTGCTCTCAATACCCTTGAAGTCACGGATACGAGGAAGAGCAACACGAACGAGCTTCTCAAGGAACTCATACATACGCTCACGACGCAAGGTTACCATGACACCGATAGGCATCTTCTTACGCAACTTGAACTGTGCAACATCCTTCTTACTCAAAGTAGCGACAGCCTTCTGACCAGTGATAGCGCTGATCTCATTAATAGCCACCTCAATAATTTTCTTATCTGCAGTTGCCATACCGAGTCCCTGATTTACTACAATCTTCTTCAGTACGGGAATCTGCATAGTAGAAGAATAGTTGAACTGCTTCTTCAAAGCAGGCGCAATGCGCTCTGCATATTCTTTCTTAAGGCTTGCAGTATTTGCCATTATTCTAGTCTCCTATTATTTTACAGTTACCTTTCTAGCCTTACCGTTAGAACGAACAGCCTTGCCGTCAACAACGGGATTCAACTTAGAAACTTGAATGGGAGCTTCCATCTTCACAATACCACCCTGAGGGTTCTTGGCACTGGGCTTCTGGCTCTTGCTTACGAGGTTCACACCTTCAACAATAGCGCGCTGCTCCTTAACGAACACCTTCAACACTTTACCAGACTGGCCCTTGTTGTCACCAGCATTTACGTAAACTGTATCGCCTTTCTTAATATGTAACTTACTCATGTTTTAATTCTTTATTTGAAGATTAAAGAACCTCAGGTGCCAATGAAACAACCTTCATGTTGACAGCTCTGAGCTCGCGAGCAACAGGACCAAAGATACGACTACCGCGCAACTCACCTGCATTGTTCAGCAGTACACAAGCATTGTCATCGAAACGGATATATGAACCATCGGGACGACGTACTTCCTTCTTAGTGCGAACGATAAGTGCCTTTGATACAGCTCCGGCCTTTACATCACTGGTGGGGATAGCATTCTTAATAGCTACAACAATAACATCACCAACTGATGCATAGCGGCGGCGTGTACCACCGAGAACACGGATGCAAAGTGCCTCACGTGCACCGCTGTTGTCTGCGACTACCAGTCTTGATTCTACTTGTATCATAATTACTTAGCTCTTTCAACGATATTAACTACTCTCCATCTCTTGGTCTTGCTCAAAGGGCGAGTTTCCATAATCAGAACAGTATCACCCTTGTGGCAATCGTTCTTCTCGTCATGAGCATGGTACTTCTTAGTCTTGCTAACGAACTTACCATAAATAGGGTGCTTCTCCTTGAACTTAGCAGCTACTACAATGGTCTTATCCATCTTGTCGCTTACTACGACACCCGTTCTTGTTTTTCTTAAATTTCTAGCTTCCATGTGTAGGACCATTATTATTTGTTAAGCTCACGCTGGCGGAGCACTGTCTCCAAGCGAGCGATATTACGACGCGCAGCCTTAATCTGAGAATTGTTCTCCAGAGGAGCAACAGCGTGGTTAAGCTTCATCTGATGATAGTTGGCCTTTTCAGTCTGAATAGTTTCCTTCAGATCGGCATCACTCAGCTTCTGAATTTCTGCAATTTCCATAATAATTATGCGTTTTTATCGTAATCTCTTCTTACAATGAACTTAGTTGTAACGGGGAGCTTCTGAGCAGCCAGGCGGAGTGCCTCCTTAGCGATCTCATAAGAAACGCCTTCAATCTCAAAAATAATGCGACCGGGGGTAATGGGGAACACATAGCCTACGGGATCACCCTTACCCTTACCCATACGTACGTCAGCAGGCTTCTTAGTAATTGGCTTATCAGGGAAGATACGAATCCAACTCTGACCCTCACGCTGCATATAACGTGTCATAGCCACACGGGCAGCCTCAATCTGGCGAGCGGTAATCCAATGGGTATCAAGTGATTTGATACCGAAGGAACCAAAAGCGAGTTGATTGCCACGCTGAGCATTACCCTTACGGGCGTTCTTTTGCGGCCTTCTATATTTAGTTCTTTTTGGTTGTAACATGATAAATTACTTTTTAACGGTTGTTGTTCTTCTTGCGACGAGGACCACGACGGTCGTTGCCACCATTATTGAAGTTGCGGCCAGACTCCTTCTGCTGTGTGAAGTTAGGAGCCAAATCCTTCTTGCCATAAACCTCGCCACGGCAAATCCATACCTTGATACCAAGAAGACCTACCTTGGTGAGAGCCTCACTCTGGCAGAAGTCGATATCAGCACGGAGAGTGTGCAGAGGAGTACGACCTTCCTTAAACATCTCACGACGAGCCATTTCAGCACCATTCAAACGGCCAGCGATAAGTACCTTAACACCTTCGGCACCAGCGCGCATGGTGTTGGCAACAGCCATCTTAATAGCACGACGGTAAGCAATCTTACCCTCGATCTGGCGAGCAATGCTATTTGCTACGATGGTAGCATCCAACTCGGGTTTCTTAACCTCGAAGATGTTGATCTGAATGTCCTTGTCGGTTACCTTCTTCAACTCCTCCTTCAACTCGTCAACCTTCTGACCACCCTTACCAATGATAAGACCTGGACGAGCGGTGCAAACGGTGATAGTAACCAACTTAAGTGTACGTTCAATGACGATACGAGAAATGCTAGCGTCTCCCAGACGGGTAGTCAGATACTTACGGATCTGATTGTCCTCCAGCAGAGAGTCACCAAAGTTCTTGCCACCGAACCAATTTGAATCCCAACCGCGAACAAAACCTAAGCGGTTGCTTATAGGATTAACTTTCTGTCCCATAGTTTCTTCTTAATTAATCTTTCTTAGTGTCAACGAACAAGGTGACGTGATTACTGCGCTTACGGATTCTGTAACCACGGCCCTGAGGAGCAGGTCTCATACGCTTCAAGGTTGCGCCCTCGTCAACAAATACGCGTGTAACGAAAAGCTCACCATCCTCAGCCTTACGCTCGTTCTTCTGTTCCCAGTTAGCGATAGCAGAGCGAAGCAATTTCTCAACGTCAGCAGCAGCAGCCTTTGACGCGAACTTAAGAGTAGCGAGTGCCTTATTAACCTCCATACCGCGGATCATATCAACCACATATCTCATCTTGCGGGGAGAAGAGGGACAACCCTTAAGTTTTGCAAAATACTGGGTCTTCAGGGCTGCCTTTCTAGCATCGGCAGCTAATTTCTTTCTTTTTCCCATTATATTATTACTCTAATTTTTCGACAATGCCTGCTTATTTCTTGTTACCTGCATGGCCACCGAACTTACGAGTAGGTGCGAACTCACCCAACTTGTGTCCAACCATATTCTCAGTAACATAAACAGGAATAAATTTATTACCGTTGTGTACAGCGACAGTATGACCTACGAAATCAGGTGAGATCATGCTGGCACGGGCCCAAGTCTTGACAACTGTCTTCTTGCCACTCTCATTCATGGCGAGAATCTTCTTCTCGAGATTTACCTCGATATATGGACCTTTCTTTAATGAACGACTCATAGTTTACTCTGGTTAACTTTGTTACTTCTTGTTAGCTCTTTCAATAATGTACTTGTTGGACTGCTTCTTAGGTGCACGAGTCTTAAGACCCTTAGCGTACAGACCCTTACGTGAACGGGGATGACCACCGCTCTGGCGTCCTTCAGCACCACCCATTGGGTGATCATGGGGATTCATAACAACACCACGGTTGTGGGGGCGACGACCCATCCAACGAGAACGACCAGCCTTACCTGAGCTCTCCAATCCATGGTCGCTATTACCAACGCTACCTACAGTTGCCTTACAAGCAGAGAGAATCTGACGAGTCTCACCTGAAGGAAGTTTGATAACACAGTAACGACCCTCACGAGAAGTCAACTGTGCAAAGTTACCAGCAGAACGAACGAGCAATGCGCCCTGACCAGGACGAAGCTCGATGTTGTGGATAACAGTACCAACGGGGATGTTAGCCAAAGGAAGTGAGTTACCAATTTCAGGTGCAGCCTCAGCTCCACTCATCAATGTAGCACCAACCTTCAAACCGTTGGGAGCGATAATATAACGTTTTTCACCATCAGCGTAGTACAACAAAGCAATGCGAGCTGAACGGTTGGGATCATACTCGATTGTCTTAACTACAGCTGGAACACCATCCTTCTCTCGCTTGAAGTCAATGAAGCGGAATTTCTGCTTGTGACCGCCACCGATGTAACGCATGGTCATCTTACCGACGTTGTTGCGACCACCAGTAGAGCGCTTTCCATAAACGAGAGACTTCTCAGGTACTGATGCAGTAATTTCTTCGAAAGTACCTATAATCTTGTGTCTCTGGCCCGGTGTTGTGGGCTTAAATTTACGTACTGCCATCTTAATTTATTAAATATTGCTATAGAAATCAATAGTTTCGCCATCCTTCACGGTGACGATTGCCTTCTTGTAGGCATTCTTACGTCCACGGATCAAACCAGCCTTGGTGTAGCGAGTCTTGTTCTTGCCAGCGTAAACGCAGGTGTTAACTGCGGTTACGGTAACATTGTAGAGAGCCTCTACCTCCTTAGCGATTTCAATCTTATTGGCATCAGGACGAACGATGAAGCCGAACTTGTTCTGCTTCTCGGTAATGCTGGTCATCTTCTCGGTGATCAGGGGTTTAATGATATATGCCATAGTTTATGTGACTTATCGTTATTTCGTTAAGTTGCCATCAATTACAGCGAGAGCGCTTTCAGCAACAACAACCACATCAGCATCCAATACTTTGTATGTATTGAGAGCTGAAGCGGGCATCATGCTGACGCGTTCGATGTTTCGAGCTGACAAATATACGACTTTATCTGCACCTGGCAAAACGAACAATGCCTTCTTGCCTGCAATTTTAAGATTATTTAACACCTCAACGAATGATTTGGTCTTAGGAGCCTCAAAAGTGAAGTCTTCTACAACCATAATTGCATTCTCCTGAGCCTTATAGCTGAGAGCGCTCTTACGTGCCAAAACACGCACTTTCTTGTTCAGCTTAAAGCCGTAATCACGAGGCTGAGGACCAAATACGCGTGCACCACCAACAAGTACAGGAGAGTTGATGTCACCACGACGAGCACCGCCACCACCTTTCTGACGACCGAGCTTGCGGGTTGAACCGCTCATCTCACTACGCTCTTTAGACTTTGCTGTACCCTGACGCTGGTTAGCGAGATACAACTTTACATCCAAATAGATGGCATGATCGTTGGGGGTAACGCCATAAATAGCGTCGTTGAGCTGAGCCTTACGACCGGTCTCAGCACCCTGAATATTCAAAACACTAACTTCCATCTTACTTAATAATGCTTACGATTGAACCATTGTAACCGGGAACACTACCCTTGATAAGAAGAAGGTTGTGCTCGGGGATTACCTTTAATACTTGCAGGTTGTGAGTTGTTACGCGATCGCAACCCATCTGGCCACCCATGCGCATGCCCTTAAATACCTTAGCGGGATAAGAACAAGCACCGATTGAACCGGGCTTACGAAGACGGTCGTCCTGACCGTGAGTTGCCTGACCCACACCACCGAAACCATGGCGCTTAACAACACCCTGGAAACCGTGACCCTTAGAGGTACCGATTACATCAACATAATTACAATCGGCAAAGATGTCTACGGTGATTGTGTCACCCAGATTGAGCTCCTGCTCGAAACCTGTGAACTCGGCCAAGTGTCTCTTGGGGGTAGTACCAGCCTTCTTGAAGTGTCCCATCATAGGAGCAGTAGTATTCTTCTCCTTAGCTTCCTGGAAACCGAGCTGAACAGCAGCATAGCCATCCTTCTCAACACTCTTGATCTGAGTAACTACACAAGGACCTACTTCGATAACAGTGCATGGTACATTCTTACCCTCGGCACTGAATACGGATGTCATTCCGATTTTCTTTCCTAATAATCCTGGCATTTCAGTTATTCTCTTTAAAATAATAAAAATTTTTGTTGTTAAACTGTATAGAAGGCATCAAAATATTACACCTTGATCTCAACCTCTACACCGCTGGGCAACTCCAGCTTCATCAAAGCGTCAACAGTCTTAGCAGTGCTGCTATAGATGTCGATAAGACGCTTGTAAGAATTCAACTCAAACTGCTCACGGCTCTTCTTGTTAACGAAGGTTGAACGGTTTACAGTGAAAATACGCTTGTGAGTAGGAAGGGGAATTGGACCGCTAACAACAGCGCCAGTTACCTTAACCGTCTTCACAATCTTCTCAGCAGACTTGTCTACCAAGTTGTGATCATAGCTCTTCAGCTTGATACGGATTTTTTGACTCATAGTTTTTACTATTATTTAATTATTGATAGTTAGAGGAGAGAGGTACGCTGTCTAAGAGTCATTCGCTAGACAACGCCTCCTCTTCTCATTGAATTTTACAGATTATACCAAATCTACGCGACCCTTGCACTCTTCAAGTACAGCCTTAGCGATACCGCTGCTTACAGGAGCGTGGTGATCGTAGGTCATAGAAGAAGTAGCACGACCAGAGGTGATGGTACGCAATGCAGTTACATAACCGAACATCTCAGCCAGGGGAACCATAGCCTTAACGAGGCGAGCACCGGTACGAGTGGTATCCATACCCTCAACCTGACCACGACGCTTGTTCAAGTCACCGATTACATCACCCATGTTCTCCTCGGGAGTTACGACCTCGAGTTTCATGATGGGCTCCATCAATACGGGCTTAGCCTTAGCGCAGCAAGCCTTGTAAGCCATCTGAGCAGCGAGCTCGAATGACAACTGGTCAGAGTCAACGGGGTGGAAGCTACCATCCTGAAGCTCAACCTTCAAGCTATCCATGGGGAAACCACCGAGAACACCGTTCTTCATAGCAGCCTCGAAGCCCTTCTGTACTGAAGGGATGAACTCCTTGGGAATGTTACCACCAGTTACGCTATTGATAAACTGGAGTGCACCCTTCTCTCTCCAATCGTAGTCCTCATCAACAGGACCTACATTAACGATGATATCTGCGAACTTACCACGACCACCAGACTGCTTCTTGTAAACCTCACGGTGGTTAACGGTAGCGGTAATAGCCTCCTTGTAGTTAACCTGGGGCTTACCCTGATTACACTCAACCTTGGACTCACGCTTCAGACGGTCGATGATGATATCAAGGTGAAGCTCACCCATACCAGAGATGACAGTCTGACCGCTCTGCTCGTCAGTCTTAACGGTGAAGGTAGGATCCTCCTCAGCGAGCTTAGCCAAACCGTTAGACAGCTTGTCGAGGTCCTTCTGAGTCTTGGGCTCTACAGCGATACCGATAACAGGATCGGGGAAGTCCATAGACTCCAATACGAGGGGATGTGCCTCATCGTCAACGAGGGTATCACCAGTGTGGATATCCTTGAAACCTACACCTGCACCGATGTCACCAGCGCCGATAACCTCAACGGGATTCTGGTGATTTGAGTGCATCTGGAAGATACGGCTTACACGCTCCTTCTTACCTGAACGAACATTGTAAACATATGAACCAGCCTCAATCTTACCAGAGTATACGCGGAAGAAAGTCAAACGACCAACATAGGGGTCGGTAGCAATCTTAAATGCGAGGGCTGAGGTGTGATCCTCCTCGCTGGGAGTACGGGTCTCCTCCTCGTTGGTATCAGGATTGGTACCAGTGATAACGGGAGTATCCAGAGGAGAGGGAAGGAACATACAAACATAGTCCAACAAAGTCTGTACACCCTTGTTCTTGAATGAAGAACCACAAGTCATGGGAGTGAGAGTCAAATCCAAAGTACCCTTACGGATAGCAGCGATAAGCTCCTCCTCGGTGATGCTATCGGGATCCTCGAAGAACTTCTCCATCAAGGTCTCATCCTGCTCAGCAGCCTGCTCAACGAGCTTCATACGCCACTCATCGCACTCGTCCTTCATGTCTGCGGGAATCTCCTCAACATCATATTCAGCACCCATGGTCTCATCGTGCCACAGGATAGCCTTCATCTTAATCAAGTCAACGATACCCTTGAAGTTCTCCTCAGCACCGATGGGCACTGCGATAACTGCGGGATTAGCACCCAAGACATCCTTCATCTGGCGAACAACCTCGAAGAAGTCAGCACCAGAACGGTCCATCTTGTTTACAT
The DNA here is from genome assembly GCA_045629325.1 of Bacteroidaceae bacterium. Taxonomy (GTDB): domain Bacteria; phylum Bacteroidota; class Bacteroidia; order Bacteroidales; family Bacteroidaceae; genus Physcousia. The sequence continues at coordinate 16,010 of JAZQQX010000011.1, forward strand.
AACCCATACGGGGAACATTGTACTTATCAGCCTGACGCCATACAGTTTCTGACTGGGGCTCAACACCACCAACAGCACAGTAAGCACCAACAGCACCATCCAATACACGGAGTGAACGCTCAACCTCAGCGGTGAAGTCAACGTGTCCCGGAGTATCAATCAAGTTGAACTTGTACTTGTTACCGTTATAGTTCCAATAAGCGGTAGTAGCAGCAGAGGTGATGGTGATACCACGCTCCTGCTCCTGCTCCATCCAGTCCATGGTAGCGGCACCCTCGTGCACCTCACCGATCTTGTGAGTCTTACCAGTATAGAAAAGGATACGCTCAGAAGTAGTAGTCTTACCGGCATCGATGTGAGCCATGATACCGAAGTTACGAGTCAAGTGAAGATCTTGCTTTGCCATTGTCTTTATACTACTTTTATTGGATTAGAAACGGAAGTGTGCAAATGCACGGTTAGCCTCAGCCATGCGGTGCATATCCTCCTTACGCTTGAAAGCACCACCCTGCTCGTTGTATGCATCCATGATCTCAGCAGCCAACTTGTCAGCCATAGTCTTACCACCACGCTTACGAGCGAAGAGGATCATATTCTTCATAGATACAGACTCCTTACGGTCGGGACGAATCTCAGTAGGAACCTGGAAAGTAGCACCACCGATACGGCGGCTCTTAACCTCTACCTGAGGAGTGATCTTGTCCAGAGCCTCCTTCCAGATCTCCAATGCAGACTTCTCCTCATTGGCCATCTTGGTCTTAACAATTTCGAGTGAGTTGTAGAAGATCTCATATGAGATACTCTTCTTACCATCATACATCAGATGGTTAACGAACTTAGAAACCTTCACGTCGTTGAATACGGGATCGGGAAGGATAATTCTTTTCTTTGGTTTTGCTTTACGCATTGTTTTGTTGTTTTTGGTTTTGGGCTGCATTCTCGCGTTCTTCAGCCGCTCCTCCGAGTGGCTTACTCAACCTTAGTTTACAAGCCAAAACAATGTTAATATAAAAAAGTTTCTCAAGCCTTCAGAGAACGCTCGCAGTTATGCGAAGGTTCTCTTCATCCGGGGCTTGAACCGGTTTTCTTTTTTTCAGGCTAAAAGCCACACCTAAAAGGCGTTGGTCTCTTACTTCTTAGCAGCCTTGGGACGCTTAGCACCGTACTTAGAACGACGCTGGGTACGGTTTGCTACACCTGCGGTATCAAGAGTACCACGAACGATGTGATAACGTACACCAGGGAGGTCCTTAACACGACCGCCACGAACCAGCACGATGCTGTGCTCCTGCAGGTTGTGACCCTCTCCGGGGATGTAACTGTTGACCTCCTTAGAGTTGGTCAGACGAACACGGGCTACCTTACGCATAGCCGAATTAGGCTTCTTAGGCGTGGTGGTGTAAACACGAACGCAAACACCGCGACGCTGAGGACAGCTGTCGAGAGCGGGGCTCTTGCTCTTGTCTACCAACACGGTACGGCCTTTTCTTACCAATTGTTGAATTGTAGGCATTTTGTTTAATTTTAATTGTTATAT
>JAZQQX010000012.1:0-10330 GCA_045629325.1 Bacteroidaceae bacterium
CATATTAGCTTCTGCATTCAACTTTGACAGTTCTGCATGAATCTCATTCATACGCTCATGAAAGTTAACGCCATCGTCCTCTGTCTCGGCAACACCTACGTAGGCACCAGGTGTGAGGCTGTAGTTCTTCTCGCTGATTTCGTCGAGGGTGGCAATCTTGCAGAGACCCAGCACATCCTGGTACTCGCCTTCAGTACCGAACTTCGAGGTGAGCCACTCGTATTCGCCGATGATGGTCAGTATCTCGTTAAGCGCACCGCAGAACTCCTCGCCAGCCGAACGCATGGATTTTACATTGCGCTTGATGATAAGGCTCTCTGCAGACTTGATGCAAGCCTTTGTCTGGTCAATCTGATTGCCAAGACGCAGTTTCAACTCGGCAATATCGAAACCTGCATTCTTTATCCATCCCATCAAACCAAGGAAGTGCCCTCTTGTACCCTCGTCAATGAGTTCGCTGAATGGCTGAGCTTTTTCGTCAAGCTCGCTTACCAATGAGAGGATGGTCTCTTTGTAGTCGTTCAGAAGTGACTTGTACTTCTCCTGCTCCCCACGATAGAGATGCACGATGGCCTGGAGGTTGCGGAGCTGCCATTCCGTCCACTCGTTGAGCGTGCGGTCCACCACGGTATAGTAGTTGCGGGCATCGATGAAGAGCACACGGTTCTTGTTCTCCAGACGCTTTGCCTTGTCGAAGAACCACAGCGAGCAGGGTAGGGAGAGAGTGTAGAAGAAGTTGTTGCCCACTGAGACCATCACGTCCACATCGCCCGTAAGGACGAGCTTCTCACGGATGTCGCGATCCTTGTTGGCACTATCCGTTGCCGATGATGCCATGACGAAACCTGCACGACCATGGTCGTTGAGGTAGGCATAGAAATAGGAAATCCACAAGTAGTTGGCATTGCCAATCTCCTTGGTCTTGGCATTAACACCTGGCAAACCGAAAGGCAAACGACCTGCAGCTGACGCCGACTCCGATTTTACCTTGTCTACATTGAAGGGAGGATTGGCCATCACATAGTCACACTTGCCCTTACCTGTTTCTGGATCCCAAAGATTGTGAGCATCGTGGTAGAAACTATTCGCCTCGTCGCCAGAGATAACCTTTCCATTCAGTCCATGTACAGCCATATTCATCAAGCAGAGCTGGGCATTATATTCCACCTTTTCCTGACCGTAGAAGGTCATCTGGGTATTGGCATTCATTCCAACTGCATTTACAAAGTCACCTGTCTGCACAAACATACCACCTGATCCGCAAGCTGGATCGAGCATCACGCCTTGCTTTGGTTCAAGTACATTGACCAGCATCTTCACCAAAGACTTAGGGGTAAAGAAGACACCATCGTCGCTGGCTACAGCCTTGGCAAACTTGGAGAGGAAGTACTCGTAGATACGGCCTATCACGTCGCCACCTATCTCATCGAGCGTCTTGTTGTTGAAGATGCGAAGTAGTTCGCGAAGCAACTCGTCGCTGAACATGGTGTAAGACTTGGGCAGAATACCAGTCAGCTGTTCGCTCTGCTCTTCGACCAATGCCATGGCATGATTGACAGCTTCGCCCAATGGCTGGTCATCCGAGAGATTGACCAGATAGTCAAACTGAGCTTCGCGAGGAAGGTAGAGCGCACTCTTTGCAGCAAAGTCGCTTGGCTCTACGGGCATCACTCTGCCACCACGGCTTGGGCGGTCCTTTAGCAGTTCTGCCTCTACCATCTTGAATCGACTGTATGCGTAGCGAAGGAAGAGCAATGCCAGTACAGGCATACAGTATTGGCTCGATGTTAGTTTGCTGCCAGCACGCAGCAAATCGGCTGATTCCCAAAGGTCAGCCTCCAGTTTTCTGATGTTTATCTTATCTGCCATGATCTATAGTTATTCTTATCTTTTTAAAGCCGATCCCGACCCGTCACTCCGGGTCTAACCTGTGTTTCCACAAGCCTAAGACATATGAGGGCCGGGAAGGGCTATATTTCTATGATTTCCCAATATCCACTTCGTGCAGCACCGATGCGCTTGATTGTGCCTGCTTCGCTCAGCGCGTTGACATGTTTCTGAGCATTGCGCTTATTCATACTCAATGCATCAGCCATCTCCTGTACTGTTACCTTAGGATTGTTTCTGATGAGTGAGAGTATGATGTCTTTTGGTGTCTCTTTTGGTGTCTCTTTTGGTGTCTTTATATCATCTATTGTCTCCTTTATACACCTTAGCATGAAGTGTATGAAGTAGGTGCTGTTGGCCTCTGCATCACTCTTGGCTATGGCGTCGTAGTACTCTTGCTGATGTTCCTTGACGATGGTTTCTACAGGGAGCCATGCGAATACCGGTCTCCACTTGGCCAGCAAGGCTGTCTGCCACAGTCGCCCCATACGTCCATTGCCATCGGCAAAAGGATGTATAAACTCAAATTCGTAGTGGAAAACACACGAACTGATCAGAGGATGCGTCTTAGTGGTCTTGATCCACAGAAACAAATCACCCATCAATGCTGGTACACGGTGAGGAGGAGGGGCCATGTGTACGCATCCTTTTTCACCAAACACCCCAACGCCGCTACTTCTGTACCTTCCATTTTCACGGACCAGATCGTGCATCATCAGTTGGTGAGCCCTCAACAGGTCTGTTTCCTTGTGAGGGTTGATTTCGGGCAAGAGGTCGTAGGCACTGATAGCTCCCTTCACCTCTTGTATCTCATTGGGCGCACCAAGTATGCGCTTGCCCTCTATGATGTCTGTCACCTGGTCTATGGTGAGTGAGTTGTTCTCAATGGCGAGTGACGACTGTATGGTCTTGATACGGTTTTGCTTTCGCAGTGTGGGGTGGGGCAGTCTGTCAGACATTATGACATTCAGCCTTCCTATAGATTCTGATATTTCAGCTACAAGCATCAAGATATCATCTGTTATGGTAAATGGAGGTGTGTACATCTTCTTCGTTTATGTCGTACTTGTATCATACATCTTTTCGACTATCTTTCTATCCCCGTGAGCAGAGGCTGGCGAGCTGGGCGATCATCTCGGCCTCGGTGGGGTGGTGGTCGTCGATGTAGAGGATAGCGTCATCGATGGCAGAGGGTTTGCCGTCCAGGAGGCGGAGCGCAGTGACGCAGAGGCCGTGGCTGTAGCGGTGGTCTTGCATGAGGGCGTAGAGGGCTTGCTGCTTGGCTGTCATGGATGATGGTGCTCGTTTTAGGGGTTCTTCATGCCTATGTATGCACGCGCTCTAGGGCGCACTCGTACATAATATTTTGCGAAGATAGTGGATTTTGATGAAATATGCAATGATTATGGAAAAAAGTAGGCGCAGTTTTTTCGAAATAGGCAGAAAAGCCCCTGTGCTACGGGGCTGGACATAGGGGCTGAACTCTCTAATTGTCTTGACAGTCGGAGTAGCGCTTGACGGATTTGAGGAGCTTGTTTATCATTCATGTTAAGCAAATGGCCTTTTTGTTAACATGTTCACGCGTTCATGTTAAGCAAATAGCCTTTTTGTTAACAAGTTCATGCCTTCATGTTAAGGAAAAGGTTTGTTTTTGGTTTTCTTCAACATTAGTCAAGAAATATGTAACTTTGGATTTGTAAGCTAAATGACTACAAATCAAATTATAACCATATTTAAGATGAAAAAAAAGAATGTGGCACAGATGCCATCTGTATGCTGCTGAGTGAGGCAGTGAGGTATGAACGGAGTAAGAATGCGTTGTTCGACAAGTTGGCGGAGTACCCGTACATGCTCCACAAGGAGTCGCTGAGGAAACTGATGAAGGGGGAACTGGTGCTCCAGCAGGAGGGGGCTGTGGATGGCTACATGAGGGCCATGGTGGACTACATGAGGGAGCTTCGGGCCAGGGCTATGTCGGTGGCCGACACGGACAGCGCGAGGCGTATCGATGTTGCCTATATGGAGGCTTGCTCGCTGTACATTGTGGGTGAAAGTTACGCAAAATAGGTGGGTGTTTTGCGTAAATCTATTGCAAGGCTTTTTCGATAGGCATACCTTTGCAGTGGTTGAAATGAAATGCTGATAATGCTTTAGATGGAACAGCAATGAAGGCAATGAGAATGTGTGTTTTTTCTATGGTAAGAAAGTTAAGGGTTATTTTGTCGCTCTATGTTTTCTTGCTGTTCCTCTTCATTTCATCACCGGACACACACAGAGAGTGAAAGCAAGCTTGCGAGAGATAATAAAAAAAGTATTAACAAAACATCTTTAAAAAGGAACGAAAATTATGTACATCGGAACGAAGATGACGGTACTGGGTAGAGAGATACACTGGTACTTTGGCATTAAGGCCAGGAGGATGACTCCTGAAGTGACTGACGAGCCTAAGGCTACTGGCCCTGAGGTGAAGGACGAAACAAAAGCTTCTGACCATGAAGAGGGGTGCGAATGACTGGAGCTGGGCGGACCGCACGGGTGGTTCGTCCAGCCATAGGGCGATGGCTCCTATGCCGGGCCCCGATGCGGAAGGCGTGAGTGAACAGCTGACACTGACCATATCTCACGGGTATCTGCACCACTGGGAGATACCGGACACGGTGGCTCAGCAGGTGCTGAAGAAGATAGGGATGGCGGGCGATCGCCGTAACCTCTTCGCGCAGTGTATCTTTCCCTACCGGCCAGACATGGGCAGCAAGGGGCTCTGGCAGAAGCAGGCAGGCGAATGGGTGGCGTACGACATCAAGCATGCCGTGGAGCTGCGCGACCGTATGTGCAAGTTGCACTATAAGCCTCGCGTGACGGGATATACCATGGACCAGATGCTGGAGCTCACGAAGTTCTACCTGTGGAAAGGGAAGCTCACTTTGCCCAAAGGGCGGTGAGCGATGAGCGGAAGAATGTGGAGCGTGAAGCGTATTTTTTGAAACTCCTACTAAAGAAACCGCTCGGCGACGAAGGAGACGCTTCTTCTGCAGGCTTCGTTGCGAAGCATCCTTTTCATTGTTTATAGTCTAAGGAGGCGGCTGAGCGCGCTCGTAGGGGCAGAAGAACAAAATGTGGGAACAGGAATATTTGCAACAAATAGCAATGTAACAGTATATGGGCTCTCGTTTTGCATAGATAAGCTAAGTAGCTACTCTTATTGGAGTGTGATTATTTTGATCTAAAACAAACAATTTATTAACAAACAAAAAAACTGACAAAATGATGAACATTTTGACATCACAGGCTTCGTGCCTGCGCGCTGCAGTGAGGCTGACGCTTCCCAGCGCTGAGTGTAAGAACATGAGTGGCAGTGACTACTGCTTGCTGAGTATTCAGGAGTACGACATGACGCTGGAGGATGGGACGAAGAGGGCCCGCAAGGTGCTGTACTGCGAGACGACGCACCCTTGCTTCTCGCTGGGGGTACAGCAGGAGGTGCTGGAGGCTCAGGTGGATGACGCCGAGGTGTGCGTGAAGGTGCGCACTCGCGACTTGGATGCTGCCCTGGCGGTGTTTGGTCAGGACAAGGTGACGCTGGAGCTGATAGAGGGTAGTGGAGTGGTGATCTCCACGGCGATGGGCACGGACGACAGTGGTCTGCCTCTGATGCCTCAGCGTCGTGTGTGCGTGACGGGCGAGGTGGCAGAGGCTACGCGTCTGCCCGAGGTGCTGACGGGTGACTTCGGTGTGCTGCGTGGTCCCGGCGAACTGGTGCAGGGATTGCGCACCTGCATGGGTGTGTCGGCGATGCGTGGCAACGGGCCCGGGCGTACTGGCGTGCTGCTGAGTGTGTCGCCCACGGGACTCGACATGCATGGTGAGAATCCCAGCATGGAGGCGATAGGTGTGTACGAGGATGTGTGGGAGAAGGCTCCCGAGAGGTCGTTTCGCGTGACGCTCTCGCCCGACAGCATACGCCATCTCACCGCCGCGCTCCTGGCGGGCGATCCCGGGCAGACGGTGGCCGTGGCACTGCAGGAGGAGCAGCTGGTGGTGCAGACGGACAAGCTCTGCGTGAGGATGGACGGGCAGTAAGCCCCACCCCCGCATAAATTGCGGGGAAGTGAAAAGTGAAAAGTGAAAAGTACTGGGAGCAGCGAGCGATGAGCGGCGAGCGTTGAGCGGCGAGCGATGGACGATGAGCGAATATTAGATCAAAATCTCACCTATGCCGGGTCCATGCTGGACCTTGGATGTGCATGGCAGTCTTGCTGGCATGCCCTTCGACAAGGCTCAGGGTAAACTGAACATGCCGCAATTCTGCCCCTCACATCCATGCGCACTACCTGCGCATCCCGGCATAGGCTCGACAAAAAACGGCTTTGCCGAACAAAATACGCCCCAAGGGGCGAGCAAAATGAGGGAACAGGAATATTTGCAACTAATAGCAATGTAGCAGCATGTGGACTCTCGTTTTGCCTCAATATGCAATGTGGCTCCTTTCCTAACGAGGTGGTCAGGAGAAGTCGGAGGGACTGAATGTCACTACGAGTATGTGTCAAGGCAATGGGGTAAGGCTTATTTTGCTCGACCGAAGGGAGTATTTTGCTCGCCGTAGGCGTATTTTGTATGGCATTGGCGCCAGCAGATACGGGCGGGCGAGGGCGATGAGAGCTGGCTCTCGGGAGAACTCGGATGGCGTAGATGCAAGGATTGCCAAGGGCAAGACTTAGAGAAGGCGCAAAGGCCATATTTTGATCTAAATATATGTCCAATAACTTGAGAGAAGATCAAAATACTCACCATAGTATGGGACCTTTGGTCCACGGGTGAGCATCCTGCATCTGCTGGTATGCAAGCATCCCGCAATGTAGCATGTCACACCCTGGCGCATCATTTGCGCCTCCATACAATGGCTCGACAAAAAACGGCTTTGCCGAACAAAATACGCCCTATGGGGCGAACAAAATGGGCATATCCTAATGTTGGTGGAAATAAGAAGTCTCTAAAAAGATGTGACAGTGCCATCCTTGCGATCATAGTAGAACTTATGGAGTGTGACATGAGGATAGCTGTGGAAGTTGACTATGATGCCGATGGGAAACTGTGTGCCTATCATGTACGAGAAGAGCTGCTGATACTCCTTGGATGAGAGTTCGTCAATGGCTTTGCACTCTATGATGATGTTGCCACGGTTCCTGGGGATCATAAGGTCCATCCTGAGGAACGATTCAAGTGTCCTCCCACGAAAGACTGGATGATGGATGTATTCTTTCTCGGCCTCTATGCCTGCTTCCTCCAAGGCTATGCCAAGTGCCTCCTGATAGATGTATTCAGGCATGCCCGATGGCAATTCGTTGTGTACACTTTGTATGACTCCTACAATGTCGAACACATAGTCTTGAAGTTCCTTCTTCAGTTCTTTGCTTAGGTTGTCCTTCTGCTTGATGATCATTGTTCTTCTCGCTTGTTGGTTGCTTTACCTTGCAAAGATATAACAAATACCCGTAAGTGCCCACATGCCACTCTACATTTTGTTCGTCGAAGACTTATTTTGTTCTAAATATATGTCCAATAACTTGAGAGAAGATCAAAATCTCACCCATGCCGGGCCCCTACGGGTCCTTGGCTGTGAAGCCCGCCCTTCCTGGTATGCTAGCATCCCGACAAGGTCGCACCCCACATCCATGCGCACTACGAGCGCATCCCGGCATAGGCTCGACAAAATGCTTCGCACAAAATACGCCTAGCAGGCGAGCAAAATGGGGCAAAAGCAATATTGGCGACTAATTGCAATGTAACAGCCTGTGGACTCTCTTTTTGCCTCAATATGCAATGTAGCTCCTCTCCTAACGAAGTGGTCGGGAGAAGTCGGAGTGACTGAATGTCACTACGAGTATGTGTCAAGGCAATGGGGTAAGGCTTATTTTGCTCGACCGAAGGGAGTATTTTGCTCGCCATAGGCGTTTTTTGTATGGCATTGGCGCCAGCAGATACGGGCGGGCGAAGGCGATGAGAGCAGGCTCTCGGGAGAACTCGGGCGGCGTAGATGCAAGGATTGCCATGGGCAAGACTTAGAGAAGGCGCAAGGGCCATATTTTGATCTTAATAACCGACGGTAAGGATGTGTTCCCGAAGTCCGCAAGAAGGGACGGAAAAGGGAATTTATCAAGAAGAAAAGCAAACGAAGAAAGGGGTTTCCTTCCCCGGACTCCTTTCTTTACTAAAGAAGAAAATTAAAAAGAAGAAAAGGATTTTAATCAAAGATGGGTCGTAAGAAAATGATAATAGACAAGTCGTTGCTTCCATGCTGTGAGAAGTATCGTGTGCCTTCGCTGGAAGAGGTCCAGGAGTACTGGTCGCAACATCCCGGCATCGCTTGCTCTCCAGAGTACTTCTATCACCACTACAGCGCTCTAGGATGGGAATGCAATGGCAAGCGGATCATGTACTGGACATCGATAGCTGAGAAATGGCGCCACAATGGGTGTTTTGCCACTGCAGCCGGGAAACCGGCCAACACCTGCTCTTCACGCTCTTCCGGCTACCGCCAGACGCAGATGACGGCTGAGGAGCGACGGCAGAAGCTGGTGGCTGCAGAGACGGCCATCATGGAGCAAAAGCAAAGGGAACAGGCAGATCGCGAGGCTAGGCTGGAGGAGGACCGAAAGAACTCTGTGAGCTACGAGGAGTACATGGCCCTTCGGGCGGCGAATGATGAGAGTTGAGCGTTGAGCGTTGAACGATGAGAGTTGAGTGGCGAACGATGAGAGTTGAGCGATGAGCGATGAGCGGGAGGAGGGATTTAACCAAAAATCCGTTCGGCATCCCGATAGGGTGACGCTTCTTCTGCAGGCTTCGCTGCGAAGCATCCTTTTCATTGTTTATAGTCTAAGGAGGCGGCTGAGCGCGCTCGAACGGGCAGAAGAACAAAATGAACAAAAATGGAATTAGATCAAAATACACCCTATGGGGCGAGCAAAAAGGGTAGGAGTGCTACATATGCATTTCCAGCATAAACTCGTCTAGCACGTAGAGGTCGCTCATCAAGTGAAGTCCATAGCGAGGATCTTTTAGCATACGATATACACGGCTGTTGTAGAAAAGCGTAAGCGCTTCCTCTTCATTGATGTTGAGCTCCTGGGCGATAAGCATGATGATACGCGCTATTTTCCGCCAAAGTACATGGTCTCTCATGGCCTAATCCTCGTCTTTGGCACTTCTACCTTTGTGTAAGAACCATGGTATAGCTTAGTCATAATCGTGCTTCTCTGTTTCTCAAAGTTTCTACAATATCGTCGGCTACATACTCAAGGCTTTGAGTGTGGAGCATATCGTAATGGCGAATGAGGCGCTTGTGAATGAGTCCCACTTTGTTGAGACGATTGACCATCTGCTGTGTGGGTATGCCCATTTTCTCGGCACCGCTTTCTATTGCCATTACAGCAAAATGTATCTTTCGATATTCCTCTGTCATCTTTCTCTGGTTGTTGCGATGGCAAAGTTAAGACTATTCCGTGGTACCGCAAAATTTATTGGTTGTTTTTTTATAAAAATAAGGTCGATATGACCACTACCAGTCGAAGTCCTCTTCGACGATGCCCAGTTCCTCGCAGATGAAGCGGACGACCTTGGGGGGCAGGAGGCGCTGGGTGGGCGTGATGCCCATCTGTTCGAACTTCTCGCTGTGGCGTCGCATCCAGCGTTTGAGGGTGCTGACACTCATGCCACAGGCGTAGGCTATCTCGGATTTTGATTTTGCTTTCATAGTTTGTGTGTTTATTGAAGAAACAGAAATGAACAAAAATGAACGAAAATGAACGAAAATGGATTAGATTAAAACTAGAATGAACGAAATGAACAAAAAACATAGAGAGTTCATGGTTCAAGTTTCATGTTTCATTAGGAGTTTCTTATTCTTTTGCAAAGGTACGAAATATTTACGAAATATGCAAGTTGTGGGGGTGGTAAATTGGGCATATCCTGACTTATTTTGCCATATGTGGCGCAAGCTTTTCGAGAGGGGCAGGGAGGCTGGTGGATGTCGTAACTTTGCAGTATAATAAATGATATCGCGAGTCTCGGCTGCGTTCGTGATGGGAAGCGAGCTCCTTCTCCTCTCACTGGCACGAGACTTGCATTAAAAATCACATGCATATTGACTCGGATTCGACATAAGTATGACAACGGCCGATCATAAGCAAGACAAAGCGAAGCCATTATGCGTGACGAAAAAAGACTCTCCCCCCGCCCTCTGCATTTTGCCCGTCGGCAAAAGCCTAGCGAGGGAGCCCGGCAAAAGCCGGTGAGAGACCCCAAAATCACCGTTCCCAACGGTTTTCCGTTGGGCGCTAATCACTAACCACAAACACAAACCGCCCGCAAGGGCTCCTATCCCGCTCATCCCCCTCCAGCGGAAAGGAATCATCCCCCTATGGGGGGGGACAGGAGGGGGGCT
>JAZQQX010000013.1:0-3513 GCA_045629325.1 Bacteroidaceae bacterium
CTCTTTGGTGAGTTACGCATGTAGTTTTACTCTTTTCAACTGGTTTATGTTGGATAATCATGCTATGATGTATGAACCGAATTGTGCCATTCGCTCTGCCATAACACCATCTATCTCTTCTTTGAGAAGTAGGTTTCTGACTCCTACCTTTACCTTGGTGAGATTTCTTGCTTTGACAATGACACCTACATTGGCGGTGGACATTCCATATTTCTCAGCAACCTCCGCTGTGGTATAATATCGGTCATCAGAAACGAGGTCAGTTCTGCGAAGTTCATCCAGATGATCTTTTGAGTAGTAGGTAACACCATATTCTCGTTTGGTTGGGATATGATGACGGTAGGCGTATGAATGTATGGAACCAGAGTTCATGCCATAGAGTTGAAGGACTTGCTCGGTTGTTACCCATTCATTGATGCTGTCTGCATCGAAGGTTAGCCCGAATAGTTCATCCATGTGTTTTCGGCTATAGTAGTTCTTGCCTGCTATTCTGCAAACAGGAATCTCGTTTCGCTTTGCAGAGGTGTAGAGCCATGACTTCTTGACCTTGTATATCTTCATGACTTCCTCGCCAGAGATGTAGTCAAGAGGTTCTTCGGAATGGGATTGTGTTATTCCATTCCCTTTTGTCATCTTTTCTTTTGACGAAAGGGAAGAGGAAGATTTTGCCTTCTTAGGCTTAGAAGTGGGAAGGACACGGTGATAAGGATTCCCTGCAAGCATCTGTTCGATGTCTGCCTTGCGGATGAATGCCATTCTTGAACTGATGCGTGATGCTGCCAGTTTGCCTTCATTTACCAATTTGTAAATGTACTGGCGAGAGCATCCCATAAGGATGGCTGCTTTTGAAAAGGTAAGGTATTCCTGGCTCTGCACATCAATGACTGGTTCAATGGCATTGATGAAGTCACGTTGTTTCTTCTTGCGAGCCTCTTTCGCCTTGGTCTGGCATTGCTCTGAGCAATACTTCTGCATTCCGCTTCTTGCTACGAACTCTTTTCCGCAGAATGCGCACTTTCTGATTGTCTTCATTTTGATGCGATTTTGATGGTTTTACACTCGTTTTGTGTATCTCCACCGTTTTGTCAATCATGATGAACTATGTTCAACCTATGTCAACTCATTCCGCATCGTCACGATTTCCGAAGATATGATCGCATCTTTGTCTTTACTTGTTCACTCCTGTCAACCCTTGTCAACAGAGTCCGCAAAGTGACAAAAAAATAGCTCCTCACATTCTCCGCGGTAGAAATACGTTGCAAATTTAAGCGGAAAATCGGGAACCACCAAATATCAGATTTGAAGTGTTAAAATTTAGAAAGTGCTGTGTTTCAGTGTTTTATTATTTCTTAGTATCAGTTATTATCAGTTGTTTTGGTGTGGTTACATACAATTATAGAAAGCATAACCTTCTATGCTCGTAACACTGCTAGGAATTGTGATAGAAGCTAGGGAAGAGCAACCATAAAAAGCGGAATTTCCTATGCCCGTCACACTCTCGGGGATAGTGACAGAGGCCAAGGATGTGCAATGTTCGAAAACAGAACGTCCTATGTACGTCACACTGCTGGGGATGGTGACGGAGGCTAGCGAGCATCCCACGAAAGCATAATCTCCTATATACTTCACACTATTGGGGATGGTAATGGAGGTCATGGAATTGTTAGCGAATGCCCACTCACCTATGCTTTCCACGCTATTGGGGATGGTGATGGAGCTCAGAGCGTAACAGCAGTAAAAAGCATAACTTCCTACTCTCGTTACACCTTGAGAGATAGTTACAGACCTGAAGGAATGCTTGCGCCATGGTGCTGGGGTTCCATATCCATTTTCTCCTGATGCATAGTTATTCATCGCCCCCGTACCCTCGATCTTCAGCACACCAGTCTCAGTGTCGAGGGTATAGGTCACATTCGTTCCGCAACTGCCGGACAGTACCTCGGCAAAAGCTGCTGTGATGCTCGCCATGAGCACCGTAAGCGCAAGTAGAAATCTCTTCATATTGTGATATTGTTTATGTGTTTCTTATAGACTAGTAGGTCGCCATTATGCATATATATGCATTCGATTTGCAAAAATAGGGAGATTTTACAAACATTCCAAATTTTCTTATAAAAAAGCCCCTCTCTGAAACGGAGAGGGGTTGGGGTGATGCCTCACCTTCTCTTCCTTCACCTTGCAGACAGCAGATCTGTTCCTTGTATCATTTCCCAAGATTCTCTAATCCCTTTATGGTATCCAGATAATCTCTCTCCACATCGCTTATTGTACGCTGTTTGTATTTTCTGTATTCAGATGTTGCATGCTCCATAGCTTCTTCATGGGTGACCTTTCCTCCATCCTGAAGCAGCTGCTCACCAGTCATCGTAAGGATACGATCCAGATAGTTTGCCCAATCATTCATGGTCATGGGCACCTCACGCTCTGCTTGTCGTTCAGCAAAGTCAAGATATCCAGAAACAAGTTGGCCCATAGAGTGCAGCTCCTTTTCGTCAAGATAGTTTTTTGCCGTACGAGCCTCTACAAGCGTAGGATGACTTCCCTTGAACGTAAGCAACCCCATGAAATCCTTCTCGGCATCAGCACGTTCAACGATAAGTTCTGCTGCTGTATGCCCATGAACTGCATAATGAATCTTATTCTGAACCTTCTTGAAGAACTCTTGTGATACAGAAGCTCTTGGGTCATAATCAATACTCGTGGCATAGATCTCAAGCACTTGACGGTAGAATACTTTCTCAGAGGATCGGATGTCGCGAATGCGTTCCAGAAGTTCCTTCCAGTATCCTCCTCCACCAAGCTTCTTCAAGCGTTCATCGTCCATGGTGAACCCCTTCTGAATATATTCCTTCAGTCTCAAAGTGGCCCATTGGCGGAATCGAGTGGCGATAATGCTTCTCACACGATATCCCAGGGCTATGATCATATCGAGGTTGTAGTAATTGGTCACATAAGACTTGCCATCAGACGCAGTAGTTCGGAATTTCCGAACAACTGCTTCCTCCTGCAGTTCGCCTTCCTCAAAAATGTGCTTTATATGTTCGCTGATGTTGGACTTGCTACACTGATAGAGTTCACACATCTGAGCTTGTGTAAGCCAAAGTGTCTCGTCCTCCAGCTTCACATCTATACATGTCAGACCACTGTTGTCTGTGTAAATCAGTATCTTGTTTTCTCCGTCCATAATCCGATCTGTTATTTTTCATACACTCTGTTTGAGCATCCAATGAGCGTCTTTCCTCATTTCTTGTATGTGCAAAAGTACCAAAAATCTTCCTATTATCCAAATTTTCTAATTTAAAAAAGCCCCTCTCTGAGACGGAGAGGGGTTGGGGTGAGGCTTCATCTTCTTTCGAAGACGAGGTAGATGAGGAAGAGTAGTGCAAAGAACAATAGAAAGGTCCTGATGTCGGGAGGCTCATATACAGCCTGCTTATCCACTTTATTCTCTACGAATGTCGTGTCCCGGATGTGTAGCGAGGTGGTGTCCTCAATGGCAACCTTGCTCTTGCT
>JAZQQX010000014.1:0-70916 GCA_045629325.1 Bacteroidaceae bacterium
TTGCTCACTCTCGTTCATGCGACAAACGACAAACGACAAACGACAACACACCCTCCCCCCCCTTGGCAGAGGAGAAAACTTCGCTCTCCTACCCTGCTGTTAAGCAATGTTATGCTACTGGCTGAGGATGAGGATGATGGTGACCCAGTGGGAGACGGTGCCCATGAGGACGAAGAGGTGCCAGATGGCATGGAAGAAGGGACGGTCGTCGTGGGCATAAAACCAGGTGCCGGCGGTATAGAAGAAGCCTTCGAAGAGGAGGGCTATCATAGCAGATATGGGCAGGCGCTCGAAGACGGGCTTGGCTATGAAAACAACTGACCAACCCATGAGGAGATAGAGGAAAAGGGAGAGGCGGGGATACTTGCCTATGGCCGCTACCTTGTAGAAGATGCCGGCGATGACTACTGCCCACAGGATGCCGAAGACGGTCCATCCGAGCCAACCTCCCACGAGACCGATGCAGATGGGGGTGTAGCTACAGGCTATCATGATGTAGATGCCGATGTGGTCGAAGATACGCAGGATACGCTTGGCACGCCCGGTGTGGGTCCAGTGGTAGGAGGTGCTGAAGGCATACATGAGGAGTGTGCCTACACCAAGGAAGAGGACGCCCATCACCCACTGCCAACCCTGGGGGATGGCAAGGGAGACGAGTACCCACATGAGCGAAGCCGAAGCAATGGCTCCTATGAGATGGGTAAGGGTGTTGTGTATCTCTTCGAGTGTCTGAGGGAGACGCATGCGAATGGAAAATGGAAAATTGAAAATTGAAAATTAAAGGTTGAAAATTGAAAATTGAAAATGCACTTTTCGCTTAATCTTCCAAAGCACCAACGATGTCCTTGACGGACTGGAATCCGTGGCGATCGAGATAGTCGTTGATGCCTTGTGCTACCTTGACGGTGATGGCGGGATCGAGGAAGTTGGCCGTACCGATCTCAATGGCTGAGGCTCCGGCAAGGAGGAACTCTACGGCATCGGTGGCTGAGGAGATGCCTCCCAGACCGATGACGGGGATCTGCACGGCGTGGGCCACCTGATAGACCATGCGGAGGGCTACGGGCTTCACGGCTGGGCCGCTCAAACCTCCCGTGCCGATGGAGAGTAACTTCTTGCGACGCTCTGCATTGATGGCCATACCCATGAGGGTGTTGATGAGACTCACGGCATCGGCTCCGGCATCCTGTACGGCCAGGGCTATATCGGTGATGCTGGTGACATTGGGCGAGAGTTTGACGATGAGGGTCTTGGGATAGGCCTCACGCACTGCCTTGACTACAGACGAGGCACCCTCGCAGGTGGTACCGAAAGCCATACCTCCGTGCTTGACATTGGGGCAGGAGATGTTGAGCTCAATAGCGGGGATGCCATCGAGCTGGGCGATGCGAGACGCACACTCGGCATAGTCCTCGGGACTGTTGCCACTGACATTGACGATCATATTGGTCTGGATGTCCTTGATCTGGGGATAGATATGCTCGCAGAAATAGTCCACACCCTTGTTTTGCAGGCCCACACAGTTGAGCATGCCCTGGGCGGTCTCTGCCATACGGGGATAGGCGTTGCCCTGACGGGGATGGAGGGTGGTGCCCTTCACGATGATACCTCCTATCTGGGAGAGATCAACGAAGTCTGCAAACTCAAGACCGTAGCCGAAGGTACCGGATGCGGTCATCACGGGATTCTTGAGGTTCAGCGAACCTATATTTACATTTAAATCTGCCATTTCAAATCTTCAATCTTAAAAACAGGACCTTCGGTACATACACACACATGACCATGCTCGGCGGTGTCCTCCACACAGCAGAGGCAAGCACCTACGCCACAAGCCATCTTGTTCTCCAGCGACACCTCGCAGGGCGTGCCCACCTGACGGGCATAGCGTGCCACGCTGACCATCATGGGCTTGGGACCACAGGTGGCTATACGGCTGAACTGTGCCTGCTGAAGCAACGAATGCTGGGTGACAAAGCCTTTCTCGCCATAACTGCCATCCTCGGTGGTGACATAGACATCGCCATACTGCTCAAAGAGAGGGAGCTGGAGGAGGTCGCCCTTGCTACGCGCACCGATGAGGAAGGTGGGACGATAGCCGAGGCGTGAGAGCCATGCACCGGCATAGAGCAGGGGAGCAGATCCTACACCACCTCCAACGAGGAGGATGCGCTCCTGCTGACCTTCAGAGGCGGGAGTGGTGGGAAGGGTGAAACCATTGCCCAGGGGGATAACCACATTGAGCGTGTCGCCCACCTGAAGCTTGCCAAGCTGACGGGTGCCATCACCCACCAGCTGGATGAGGAACCATACCTCATTGCGCTCCACATCGACAAAATGGATGGAGATGGGGCGACGAAGGAAGGTGGTGGAACTGCCATCTACACGAAGTTGGGCAAACTGTCCGGGCAACATGGCCGGGAGGGGAGCACTCTGGTCGGTAAGCTTGAGCAGGACATAGCGCTCGTGAGGGCGCTCAACTGCCGTTACCGTGAGGTCTAAAATGTATTTCTTCAACATAATCTTTGCTTGTTAGACAACAACGATACCTTACCATATATAATATATAGTACGGATATATGGCGCAAAGATAGAAATAAAAATTGAAAATTGAAAATTGAAAATGGAAAATTGAAAATGGAAAGTTGAAAATGGACCCGAGCGAACAGCGAGAGCAAAGCCTCAAAAATTAAAAGTGAGTTGAGCGAGACACTACAAGTTGCCGGGGAATACCTCGAAGGTGCCGTCGTCAAAGAAGATGCGGATCTCTGCAATACGGCGAGGCTTCGTGTCAAGTTTTTTCAGTAGTTCTACAGGTATCTGCTGTGGATAGACCGAAGCCATGGGGGCATCGGAAGGAGGGAAGACAGGTGACTGAGGCGTACCAAGATAGGGGGCATAGGGGGCCTGAGAACCCTGTGCATCGAACAAGGATGAAGCAGGAGCAGGGGCAGACGGACTGGCAGGAAGAGGGGATGAAGCACTGTCGGGAGCAGTTGTGCTAGAGGAAGCAGTAGACTGATCCTCATCGGGGAGCATCATCTCACCGTCACCAAAGAGGAGCCACGACATGTTGAGACGAGGGAAATGCTGATGCAGTGCCTCGGCATGTTTTAGGGTGGGCGAAGTGCGTCCGGTAAAAATACTTGACAGAGACGCAGGAGCTATTCCAGAGGCTCTGGAGAACTCTTGCTGATTCATACCCTCGTGCATCATGATCTGTTGTATCCTATCTTTCATCGTTGCGCTGTATTAAAAAAAGGGGGTACCCCTATAGAAACCGAAATTATTGGCACAAAGATAGCGAAAAAGCAAATACAAAACAAGAATCGGGAATCAAAATTGATATAAAGATGTGAAATTATAGATTTCAAAATACAAATCTACATTTCAATACAACAAGACAACAAAACCATACAGCATATCCAAAACACTCTAAATACTCATAGGAAAAACACTTAAAGCAAACGCTTTATGTTTTGATGCGCATTTCATTGGTTTTTAATGCGTTAAATAGTATATAAATGCCAAAAACCGGCTTATTCATATCATTATTCACATTTACTTGAAGTATTTAACAATAAACACTATAATAAAAATGTGTATTTGGCTGATTTTTAGCACATTATACTTAAACAAAACTTATGAATAATCCTACATTTGCAAATTGAAAGATATATGTTTTGATATCAAATTTACAATTCTATATTTCAATATCGCAAAACCCTGTATTTACATTTGCAAAGCGACGGTCCTGGCGAATATAGATATAAATATTTAGATTTTGAAATTGCCAACAAAACGAAATGCAAAAATATGTAAAACAAGAATTGAAGAGAGGCGAAAAATGCAAAAATCAGAATGCTTGGAAAATTACGCACGATGAGTCAGGTCGCACAATTCTGCGCGATTCTCAGCGCGTAGGAAAATGGGCGAAACCCTTGCGTACGCTGAAAAAACACGCTAAAATGGACATTCTATTTTGAGGCAAAAGTAGTTCAAAATAGAAAGCAAAAAGCCCCGATATGGGGCTCTTATCAGTGCAAAATGAAGAAAACGAGTTCGCGGAGAAGGTCTCCAGGGGCCGTTCTGCACCCCCCTACTCCCTTAGATTTGGCATCCGTGCGTCTAATTTCAGAAATGATCTGTATGACCTTGTTGCCAGAGTAGCGTTGCATGGCTGGCATGATAGCCTGCCTTACAGCCCACGGTTGTTTGCCCAACCACTGCGCCACACTGTTCTCATCACGACCGGGTGCGTAGTAGGCTTGCATGACATCCGAAAAAAATCCGAACAAAGAAGAGAGCACGGGAGGAAGCGCAAAGGAGCGAGGATTGGTGTTAAAATAATTCACAATACGATTAGCCTTCAGCACATCGCGCATGGCAAGTGCATTCTGCAACTCGAAGCTGTTGTAGTCCTTGCTCATGCCGGTCTGCTCCTCGACGAGTGAAGCAGTGACCCTACTCTCCCCTACTGGCATAGCAAGCAACAGTTTGTCCATCTCACTCGTGAGGCGACTGAGGTCGCTTCCCACAAACTCACAGAGCATCTGCGAGGCCGACGGTTCGATATCCTTCTGCTGTGACTTGAGATAACTGCTCACGAAGCCAGGAAGCTGATTGTCGTAGAGACGCTTGGACTCAAAGAGCACGCCCACCTTCTTCACCTCCTGGGCCAACTGACGGCGTGCATCGAGCTTGCCATGCTTATGGCACACCACAAGGATGGTAGAAGGATTGAAATGTTGCACATAGGAGGCCAAATTCTCCCTATCGTCCATCTGCTGAGCCTCACGCAAGAGCACCACACGATGCGAAGCCATCATAGGAAGGCCCTGAGCGAACTGTATGACCTGATTGGCCGAAGCCTCACCGCCGTAGAGCACATCGAGATTGAAATCGCGCTCATCCTCAGCCAAGGCGCTGTCCACGATGAGCTGGCTCAGACGGTCGATGTAGAAGTCTTCATCGCCCATGAGATAGTAGACAGGCTTGAACTGGCCCGCCTTCACTTCGCGTACGATCTCCTCGTATGTGGGTCCGGATGCTTTTACTGCCATGTGTGGGGAAGGGATTAAAGGGGGTTAAAAAAGGGAGGTGTTGTTAATGTGCGAGAGACTTCGGATAAAATCCGAAGGTATGCATGAATGGCAAACCTGCTGGCGTAGAACGCCATTGGCTTATGGAATCCGATGCTACCAGTCGTATTTCAGGTGGCGCACGGTACCATCGTTGGCCATGATCTTCTGCATGGCAATGATACCCATCTCTACATGCTGATTGACGAAGTTGCGCGTCACGGTACGGTCGCTCTCGCTGGTTTTCACGCCCTCAGGCGTCATAGGATTGTCTGACACGAGCAGAAGGGCTCCCGTAGGGATATGATTGAAGAATCCACAGGTGAAGAGTGTAGCCGTCTCCATATCCACAGCCATAGCACGCGTGGTGAGCAGATACTGCTTGAAGGCATCGTCGTGCTCCCATATACGGCGGTTGGTGGTGTAGATGGTGCCAGTCCAATAGTCGCAATGAAGGTCGCGTATGGCCGAAGAAACGGCTCTCTGCAACATAAAAGCAGGCAGAGCGGGCACTTCGGGAGGATAGTAATCGTTGCTCGTACCCTCTCCACGGATGGCAGCCAAAGGCAGGATGAAGTCGCCCAACTGTGTGCGAGGCGATATGCCACCACACTTGCCCAGGAAAAGGCACGCCTTGGGCTCTATGGCAGAGAGGAGGTCCATGATGATGGCCGCATTGGGGCTACCCATACCAAAATTGATGATGGTGATGCCACCAGCTGTGGCCATGCGCATATTCGCATTGTATCCGGGATGAGGCAACTCAAACTTATCGCAGAAGAGATCTACATAATTATTGAAATTGGTGAGCAAAACATACTTACCAAAGTCCTCCAGAGGATGCTGCGTATAGCGAGGCAACCAATTTTCAACGATTTCCTTCTTCGTTTTCATATATTTTATCTACTTTTGCAGACATTATAGAACGCAAAGTTACGAAATAGCGAGAGAAATGCCAAATATTAACGAGAAAATATCAAAGTTGAACCTTCCCGAAGTTGAACTGAGCACCAAGCAGACGAACGGGAAGATACAGGTATTTGATATCCTACGCAAGCGCTATGTGGCACTGACGCCCGAAGAGTGGGTGCGCCAGCATTTCATACACTACCTTATAAAATATAAAGGATATCCCGCTACTCTGCTCGGCAACGAAGTGCCCCTGAAAGTGGGCAACCTGCAGAAACGATGCGACAGCGTGTTGTATAGCAAGGAAGCCGAACCGGTAATGATTGTCGAATACAAGGCTTCGACGGTAAACATCACGCAAGAGGTGTTTGACCAGATATGCCGGTACAACATCACGATGCGTGTGCCCTACCTCATAGTGAGCAACGGCATGCAACACTACTGCTGTCATGTGGATTACAAAAAGGGCACATACAGCTTTTTGCCGGATGTGCCCTCGTATGGGGAATTGAGCGATGAGAGTCGAGAGTAATTTCCGCTAAACGCTCAACACTCAACACTCAACACTCAACGAAATTAATCTTCCTTCTTTGCGCGAACGCTACGACGACGCTTTGGCTTATCGTCGGTAGGCTTGTCAACCTGTACGCCAGCCAACTCAGGGTCGATAAGGATACGACCGCAGTACTCACACACGATGATCTTCTTGTGGAGGCGTACATCCAACTGGCGCTGAGGTGGAATCTTGTTGAAGCAACCACCACAGGCATCACGCTGTACATAAACGACACCCAGACCGTTGCGGGCATTCTTGCGGATACGCTTGAAAGCGTTGAGCAGACGGGGCTCGATGCACAACTCGAGGTTCTTTGCCTTCTCGCGCAACTTCTCCTCGTCGGCCTTGGTCTCGGTGATGATGTCGTCGAGCTCATTCTTCTTCAAGTTGAGGTCCTCACGACGATCGCCCACCTGGATGGTGTAGCCATCAGCCTCTGCGGTGATGCGCTCTATATTCTCCTGAGCCTCACGAATCTTCTTCTCATTGAGCTGGTTGTCGAGTTCGCTGTACTCAATCTCCTTGGTCAGAGAGTCGTACTCACGGTTGTTGCGAACATTGTTGAGTTGCTCCTTGTAGCGGGCGATGTCGGCCGTGTTCTTCTCCATTGCAATGCGACGAGAAGCCACCTCACGCTTGAGGTCCTCTGCCTGAGCACGCATACGCTCTACACGGGTGGTCAAACCCTCGATCTCATCCTCGAGGTCCTGTACCTCTAGAGGCAACTCACCACGGAGAGTCTTGATCTTGTCGATCTCACTCAGCATGGTCTGGAGATCATACAGATTCTTCAGTTTTGTCTCAATTGGCATCTCTGATGGATCCTTTGCTTTTTCTCTTGCCATAATTTAATGATTTTATAGTTTATGTATTAATTCTCAAATGTGTAGTAATTCTCAAATGCTGACCTCACAGATTAGAGATACTGGATGGGGTTGGTGTTGATGCGCGTCACGAAGACGGGGAGCTCTGGCGCCTTGTCGATGAGCAAATCGCGCAGGATCTCCATGGTGTACTGCTCGCTCTGGTAGTGACCCAGGACGGCAATCTGGACGCTCTGCTCCGTGCCCATATACTGGTGATAGTGCATCTCGCCCGTGAGGAAGGCATCGGCCTCCAGACTGAGGGCATCGCGAAGCACAAAGTCGCCAGCACCTCCACACAAGGCTACGCTCTGGATGGGGCGCTGAAGAGGTTCGTTGTGCATCAGGCACTCCACATGGAAAACCTCCTTGATCCATTCCAGAAACTGCGAAGCGTCCATAGGAGAAGGCAGATAGCCCATCACGCCCGAACCAGCCTTCACGGCTCTCTCACGCCCCTTCTCCATCACCTTGACGGTGTGGGCACCGAGGAGCTGAACATCGAGCAGACTGAGTTTCTCGGCAATCTTGTAGTTGACACCGTCCTCCACATTGTCGAGATTGGTGTGGGCCGAGTAGATGGCGATATCGTTCTTCACAGCCATACGAACCACACGCTCCACCTGTGTCTCATCTGATACCCTTTTCAAAGGTAAGAAGAGCAGAGGATGGTGCGAGATGATGAGATTGCATCCCAAGGCAATGGCCTCGTTCATCACCTCTTCGGTGACATCGAGACACAATAAAGCCCCTGATGCTTCCGCCTCTGTCAATCCCACTTGCAAGCCAGCATTGTCATAGCTTTCCTGCAGGGGCAGAGGCGCGAAATGCTCAAGGGCGCATACGATATCCTTAATCTTCACGCTTCGATGAATATATAATTTGTGCGTGCAAAGGTAGGTATTTCCGCTGATATACGCAAGTTTTGCACGGATTTCTTTCGTTTACGGGCTATTTGAGACCCTCCAGACGCAAAATGCTGTCCAACTTGAGCGTAAACTCATCGGGCGCATCTATGCGATCGTATTCCTGGAGTATCTGCTGAACCTTCTTGCGTTTCTTCTTCTTTTTGCGTTCTGCAAAGCCAAAAGGATGGAGGATATAGTCCATGGTGTTGGGGGCTACCTGGTTGAGTATCTCGCCCAGAGACTTCACATGAGGTTCCTTTTTTTGCCCCAGACTCTGGCGGATGGCATCCTTCACGGGAGCCAGCTTGAGCGAGTCGCCCATGACGGTGACCTCATGCAGGGTGTCGAAAAAGGCCGTATCGCGCACTATGGTGTCTCCCCCATCCTTCACATACGAAGGCACGGGAGACATGAGCCTCATCGCATCGGCAACCGAAAATACGGCCACCAAAACCAACAGGGATGTGCGTCTTGCAAACTTTTCCATACTACTGCCACGACAACCGTCACAAACGATTATCGACTCACAAAATTACTTAAATTCTCATAAACAGACAAACTAATAAGGAAAAAGGTATCTGCGCTCTTGCATCTTTAAGATAAATTTACGACCTTTGCATATACATTAACAAATCTTTGCACGAAACATGGCGCTACATTTCACTCGAACCACATCGACCATCACCGACCTCACCATGCAACTCAACTTTGAGGATCCTGCAGGACCGGAGGTCACTCAGTTGCGCATCACGCACTTGCCTGCCGAATGGTACCCTCAAAGTGCCATACAGCTCACCTGGCCCCATGCCGGGACCGACTGGGCACCCATACTTAAAGAGGTGGAGCAATGCTACATGCGCATGGCACTGGAGATAGCCTTGCGCGAACGACTGATCATCGTCACGCCCGAACCCGAGCATGTGGAGGAATTGCTACGCACTCACCTGCCCTCTCAGGCTCTGCACAACATCACGCTTCACCAGATGCCTACCAACGACACCTGGGCGCGAGACCACGGTTTCATCACCCTGCTGGGAGAGAAGGAACCCATATTGCTCGACTTCAAATTCAATGGTTGGGGCGAGAAGTTTGAGGCGTCGCTCGACAATGAGATATGCCGACACATGCAGGAGCAGAACATACTGCGCGGGCAATACGAGGACCATCTCGACTTCGTACTGGAAGGTGGAAGCATAGAGAGTGACGGCCATGGAACGATACTCACAACGAGTCAATGCCTTATGGCTCCACACAGGAACCAGCCATTGTCGCAGGCTGATATCGAGGAAAGGCTCCTTCGCACACTTCGTGCACAGCGTGTGCTCTGGCTCGACCACGGATACCTGGCAGGTGACGATACGGACAGCCACATCGACACCCTCGCCCGCCTGTGTCCCAACAACACCATTGCCTATGTGCAATGCACAGACAGCAACGATGAGCACTATGAGGAACTGCACCTGATGGAAGAACAACTCAAGACTTTCGTCACACTTCAAGACGAGCCCTACCAACTCATCCCCCTGCCCATGGCTCCTGCACGCTACGACGAGGACGGGGAGCGTCTGCCTTCAACCTATGCCAACTTCCTCATTATAAACGGGGCCGTGCTGATGCCAACCTATGGCGATGCAGAACTCGACGAGAAGGCGCAGAAACAATTGCAAAAGGCATTTCCCAAACACGAGATAGTAGGCATCGACTGCCAGGTGCTCATCATTCAGCATGGTTCACTCCACTGCTGTACGATGCAGTTCCCCGTAGGTGCGGTGAGCGAGGAGCGAGGAGCGATGAACGGTTGAGGACCCCCCACCCCCCTAAAGGGGGAGAAATTATGCATAGTGAATTTATGAAAATAGGAATCATACAACAGAGTTGCACACCTGATGTGCAGGAGAACAAGGAGAAACTGGCCAAGAACATAGCCGAAGTGGCCCAGAAGGGCGCAGAACTTGTGGTGCTTCAAGAGTTGCACAACACGCCTTATTTCTGCCAAGTGGAAAGCGTGGACAACTGCGGACTGGCCGAACCCATCCCCGGTCCCTCAACGGAGTTTTTCGGTGAGGTGGCACGCCAGCACCAGGTGGTGCTCGTCACATCGCTCTATGAGCGTCGTGCTCCCGGACTCTATCACAACACGGCCGTTGTATTTGAGAAGGACGGAACGATAGCCGGCAAATACCGCAAGATGCACATCCCCGACGATCCCGCCTACTATGAGAAGTTCTACTTCACCCCCGGCGACATCGGTTTCCAGCCCATCGACACGAGCGTTGGACGCCTGGGCGTACAGGTGTGCTGGGATCAGTGGTATCCCGAAGGTGCACGCCTCATGGCTCTTGCTGGTGCCGAACTCCTCATCTATCCCACAGCCATCGGATATGAGAGCAGTGACACTCCCGAAGAGCAGGAGCGTCAGCGCGAAGCCTGGACCACCGTACAGCGTGGGCATGCCGTAGCCAACGGTCTGCCTGTCATCGCCGTCAACCGTGTAGGTCTGGAGCCCGACCCATCTGGTCAGACCAATGGCATACAGTTCTGGGGAAGCAGTTTTGTTGCCGGACCTCAAGGCGAACTGCTCTATCGTGCCTCCAAGGACAAGGAAGAGAACATCGTGGTGGAGGTTGACATGCAACGCTGTGAGCAGGTGCGTCGCTGGTGGCCCTTCCTACGCGATCGTCGCATCGAGTGCTTTGGCGATCTCACCAAGCGCTTCCGGGATTAGAGGCTAAAGGCTACTGCGGAAAAAGAAAAATCCGCCTTACACGGAAAAAAAAATCCCTATGGGACGAGGGGCAACTCCCGCGCGGACGAAAGACTGGTTCTGCGCGGGCGTTGACTCACTACTCAAATGCTCGTTGCAAAAGACTCGTATAAACACTCTTGCCCGTTCCTTGTAATATATGGAAAAGGCGTCAGTATATCCAATGGTCAGCGAAGTGATTTGGTGCGTCATCTTCGGAGGTTGTTGCATAACAAGAAAGAATCCCAAATGGGGCATTTTTAGACGGCATACAAGAATTCAAAAAGAAGTAACGAGAAGCGATATAAAAGGATGTGGATAAAGCGTGAGTGGTTTCATGCTTTATCCGCGATTTCACTAGAGAATAACTATTTGTTCTCTTTGTTACGCTTGTTATCTACAACTGCCTGCCATCCAAGAAGGATAATATACAGAAGGAAAAATAAAGTCTGGAAAAGGTGAGAAAGTTTGTGATCACTTAAATAATCACAAAAAGAGTCTACACACATCCAAATCGAGCCCACAAAAAGGATTACATATATAATCTTCTTGATGGTGCGTGTTTGCTTATCTGCTTGATTCGCCATAAGTAATCGCCATCTATTGTTGTAAATAGTGTTTCAAGGGTAATAGTCAGGACTTTATTTCAAGTATTCGGCCACATCCTCGGCCACCATAGTAGGTGCACTATCCATCACCTCGTTATAGGAAGAAGTTGCAACATTGATGATTGGCGTATCAAGGGCAAGAGAAATGCGAGCTATGGTATTGGTTGTGAAGTTATGGCGACCTGTCAACCACTTGCTGATCTCCGATTCACGTTTACCTAGTCGTTGAGCTAACTCACGTTGTGTCATTCTTTTGCGTTTCAACACCTCATCTATGCGAGTGGCTATTGCAAACGAAAGGTCGAACTCTGCTTTACGCTCCTCTGGTATGGCGGCAAGGCACTCTCGAAACAAAGGATTCTGTATCATAACTCAAATGTTGCGGTATCAATACCTGTTATTACGTTGTTTTCTATACTGATTGCACCAGACTTCTGGGCTTCTTTGAGCAGTTCGTCGAATTTCTGGAGATCCATTACATATCCACTTAACGTTTCATCCTCCTGATACGTTCTTGTAGTTTTCTCCCCTCCATTACCTACTATAAGAATCTGGTCGGAGATTCGTAGGCAATACAATCTCAACCGTCTTGAATCAATCGACAGAGCACACAGATTGTCATTCATTCGTCCTTCATTACGGAAGAAACGCTCCAAAGCACCCACCTCGACAATCTTTGCCAAGGCAAGAAGTATTGTCTGGAAATCGTGGTTGAGCCGAGCATTATCCTTGAACATAGTCAGGAACTTTTCGTATTCGCTCAGTTCATCACCATTGAAACAGATGGAATACAAACTGACATTATCATTCTGTTCTATTGTCTTAATTGTTGTGCGTTTTGCCATAACTCTGAGAGTTTTACGTTGCAAAGGTAATACTTTTCTCTAGAACGACTACACTTTTAAGTGAATTTTCATACAAAAAAGTGAATTTTCATGTTCTTTTAGCAGATAGAAGACAAAATTATGCAAAAACTCCACTTCAATCGCTGGGGATGGAGGTGGAGAGTTATAAAATAACAATGAATCTTTAGTTTGTATTTTCTACGATTTTGATTTCATCTTCCATCAAACCATTTTTAGGAGGAATGTTAGTTCTCAAACATTTCGTACTGGTCACGGATAACAAATTACACCAAATTCGCCTTTATTCTCGCCTACTCTCTATAATATACGCGCTTCACGCGAGGTGAGATACCAGTGAGTATCTCATAGGGAATGGTGCCC
The DNA here is from genome assembly GCA_045629325.1 of Bacteroidaceae bacterium. Lineage (GTDB taxonomy): Bacteria > Bacteroidota > Bacteroidia > Bacteroidales > Bacteroidaceae > Physcousia. The sequence goes on from JAZQQX010000014.1 coordinate 12,892, forward strand.
ACCACATCGGAGAGGACACTGACAGGCAATTCATTGCCGAAAATTATGGCCTCATCGCCCTCCTGACAATCAATGTCGGTCACATCCACCATACATACATCCATACAGATATTGCCTACATAGGGTGCTTTCTGCCCATTCACGAGACAGTATGCATGCCCGTTACCGAGGTGGCGATCCAAACCGTCGGCATAACCGATAGGCAGAGAGGCAATACGGCTGTCGCGTGTGAGCATGCCCTTACGGCTATATCCCACAGTCTCTGAGGCTGGCACATCGTGGATCTGCAGTATGGTGGTGCGGAGTGTGCTCACATTGTGTATGAGTTGATTGTCGCGAGGATTGATGCCATAGAGTCCCAGTCCGAGGCGCACCATATCGAGTTGGCGCTCAGGGAAATGCTCTATACCGGCACTGTTGCAGATGTGGCGCAGAATATGGTGTGGGAATGCATCCTGGAGCGTCTCGCTACCCTGGAGGAAGAGCTGGTACTGGTGCTCGCTGAAGGAGTCGAAACAATCTGCATCGCTACCCACGAAATGTGAGAAAACGCTACGGGGCAGAATGGCATCCTGACGACGGAAACGCCCTATCAGTTCGGGCATATCCTTCACTGGATCGAAACCCATGCGATGCATACCCGTATCGAGTTTTACATGAACGGGGAAACCCGTCACGCCCTCACGCTCTGCCTCCTTGACAAGTGCATCCATCAAGCGGAAACTATACATCTCAGGCTCCAGATTGTAGCGGAAAAGCGTACGGAAACTGGTCATCTCCGGATTCATGATGATGATACCGGCCGTGATACCGGCACGACGCAGTTCCACACCCTCATCAGCCACAGCCACAGCCAGATAGTCCACCCCGGCATCCTGAAGCATCCGGGCTATCTCCACACTACCAGCACCATAGCCGGAGGCTTTGATCATACACACCATCTTGGTATCGGGACGGAGGAACGAACGGTAGTGGTCCAGGTTGGCTCTCATGGCCGAGAGGTCAACCTCAAGGATTGTCTCGTGAACGCGCATCTCAAGTCGCTCCGTCACATTCTCAAAATGGAAATGACGAGCCCCCTTGATGAGTACCACCTCATCGTGTAGGTCATCGCAAAGGCTACTCTGAAGCAAATCCTCCGTAGTGAGCAGGAAATGGCATTCGGCATCCACCTTATCAAAATAGGACGCACATGAGCACAACTGCTGACCCACACCGACAAAACGGCTGATGCCACGCTGACTGACTAAGGCAGAGACATAGGCATACAATTGTTCGGCAGGCATTCCATTCTGCTCTATATCACTGAGTATCAGCGTATGACGACGCTTATTGGCATCGGGTCGGCGACTCATGAAATCAAGAGCGATATCTAGGCTACCCAGGTCGCTATTGTAACTGTCGTTGATGAGCGTACATCCATGTCTGCCCTCCTTCACCTCAAGGCGCATCGCCACGGGTTGGAGATGAGCCAGACGATCGGCTATCGTATCTTCACTCATGCCCATATATCGGCACACAGCACTGCACAGCGCCGTGTTGACGCTCAGCATATCATCGTTGGCCACCTCCACTGGCATCAGTTGTCCGTGGAAGTTACACTGTGCGATGCATTGAGCCATCAGGGCGTCATTGGCAGGATAGAAGAGTACCTTGGCCTCGCGGAAGAGTTGCAGTTTCTCCATGCACTTCTGCTCCATAGAGTCGAAATTCTCCTGATGGGCATCTCCCAGACAGGTGAACACGCCTATCGTAGGCTGTATGATAGATTGCAAAGCCTCCATCTCTCCCGGCAAGGAGATACCTGCCTCAAAAAGTCCTATCTCCGTGTGCTCGCTTATGGCCCATACACTCAAGGGGACACCAATCTGGGAGTTGTAACTGCGAGGACTTCGTGTCACGGCATAGTCGGGTGTGAGCATCTGGTAGAGCCATTCCTTGACCGTGGTCTTGCCATTGCTTCCAGTGATGCCAATCACAGGGATGTCAAAACGCTCACGATGGCGCTCTGCCAGTCGCTGAAGGGCACTCAGCGTGTCGCCCACCACCAGGAAAGAGGCTTCGGGATAATCTCCCTGTGGCACAGCGTTGACCACAAAGGCTCTCACCCCACTCCGATAGAGTTGGGGGATGTAACGATGACCATCGCCACGGGGCGTAACGATGGCAAAGAACAGCGTCTCACGGGGGAAACAGAGCGAACGGCTGTCTGTAAGGAGCCAGTTGATGTTCACCTTGTCTTCACCTACTATATGGGCACCGATTAATGATGCAATATCTTCTGTTTTCAATTTTTTATACTCAACTCTTAATTGTTAATTTGCGACACTTCGGAATCTCTCCCAGATGAGTTCCACTGCCTCTGGAGAGGGATGCAACCCGTCTGGTGCATAGTACTTATAGTCGCGGAGTTCGTCCATCATCATCTCGTAGGCGGGGAAATAATGGCAGACATCAGGATTGTTGCTAACCACTTCATCTACAGCCAGTAGCAAGGTAGCCTTGCTCAACTGACTGCCATGCAATCCATACTTCTTATAGCGATAGGGACTCACGGTAAAGGTGATTTGCATTGCAGGGTTCATCTCTCTCACCAGTCCAACCAGTTCCTGCAAAGCCTGGCTGACTTCCGGCAAGGGAGCACGGTATTCCTCAAAGAGCCTGTCGGGCTGGCGTTGGCAGTTGGTCACCACCATGCCATTCTCACGCAGTTTGTAGCACACATTCGTGCCCAGCGTCACTATCAGTTCGTCGGCCTTGAGCATTTGCTGACGCAAGGCCAGAAGTTGCTCTGCCACCAGTGTGCGGGTACCTTGTTCGGTAGGTGTACGGAAAGTGGTGTTGGCCCACCAACAGCGCCACTCATTGTCGGCCGTGAACACGGGAATCTGTGCCTCATCCACTTTCTGCGAGGCACGCAAGGTAGCAAGGATGCTGAAGGGATTGTACAGTGTACCCAGGGGATTGGTTATCACATCCCATCCTTCATCTTGCATCTTCTTGCCCACATACTGGGCAAAACAAGAGCCGAGCAACACATATCTCTTCGCAGTTTTCACGCCTGTTTTTACTTGTAAAAAAGGGGGTGGTGAGGCTTCGTTCCTACCTTATTTATATATTTTCATTGCAAATTTACACAACTTTGATGATTTTATCGTATCTTTGCACAAATTATTTTGCCCGATGAGCGATAAAAACACACAATCACTGCTTGAAAGCATAGATTTCCCTGCCGACCTGAGGAAGTTACCGGTAGAAGCCCTGCCTCAGGTGTGCGAGGAGCTTAGGGCATGTATCATCAGGGAACTGAGCGATAATCCCGGCCACTTTGCCTCGTCGCTGGGTGTGGTGGATATCACGGTGGCCCTTCACTATGTGTTCAACACCCCACTCGACCGCATCGTATGGGATGTGGGACATCAAGCATACGGCCACAAGATACTGACCGGCCGAAGAGAGAATTTCCACACCAACCGTAAGCTGGGGGGCATCCGTCCCTTCCCCACTCCTCTCGAGAGCGAATACGACACTTTCACCTCCGGACATGCCTCCAACAGCATCTCTGCTGCATTGGGTATGGCTGTTGCGGCTCAGCAGAAGGGAGAGGAGCGCAAGGTGGTGGCTGTCATCGGCGACGGTTCGATGACTGGAGGCTTGGCCTTCGAGGGCCTCAACAACGCCGCCAGCACCCCTAATGACCTGCTCATCGTACTCAACGACAACAATATGAGCATAGACCGCAGCGTGGGCGGACTCAAGCACTACCTGCACTCTCTGCATACCAGCAGTACTTACAACAACTGGCGTTACCGCACCTCTCAGCGACTCATCCAATGGGGATGGATCACTGAAGAACGCAAGAAACAGATCATAAGTTTCAACAATGCACTCAAGGCTCTGCTCAACAATCAGCAGAATATCTTTGAGGGCATGCACATACGCTATTTCGGTCCTTACGACGGTCACGATGTGATAGAGTTGGTTCAGACACTTCGTCAGATCAAGGACATGAAAGGTCCGAAACTTCTCCACCTGCATACTAAGAAAGGTAAGGGATTTGAACCTGCCGAGAAGAATGCCACGATGTATCACGCACCAGGAAAGTTCAATCCGGAGACGGGCGAGATCATCAAGAGCAATACCGACGGGCAACCTCCCAAATATCAGGATGTATTCGGCCACACCTTGCTCGAACTGGCTCGTAAGAATCCGCGCATCGTAGGTATCACTCCTGCCATGCCGACGGGTTGCTCGCTCAACATCATGATGCATGAGATGCCCGAACGAACATTCGATGTGGGTATTGCAGAAGGTCATGCCGTGACCTTCTCTGCCGGACTGGCCACCGAGGGTATGCTACCCTTCTGCAATATCTATTCTGCCTTTGCCCAGCGTGCCTACGACAATATCATCCACGATGTAGCCATAGCTGGCCTCCCCGTTGTGTTCTGCCTTGACCGTGCCGGTCTGGTAGGTGAAGACGGCCCTACTCATCACGGTGTATTCGACATGGTATCTCTGCGTCCCATACCGGGACTCACCATCTGCTCCCCTATGAACGAGCATGAGTTGCGCCATATGATGTACACGGCACAGCTCCCCAACCAGGGGCCGTTCGTCATACGCTACCCTCGTGGCAAGGGTGTACTGACCGACTGGGAGTGCCCCATGCAGGAACTGCCCATTGGCAAAGGACGAATGCTCAAGGATGGTCACGACATCTGTATGCTCACGATTGGCCCTATCGGTAACCTGGCTTCCGAGGCCATCCGTGAGGCAGAGGAAGAGGCCCGACAGCAGGGACGCGAACTCTGCATAGCTCACTATGACATGCGTTTCCTCAAACCTCTCGACGAGGACATCCTTGCTCATGTAGGCCAACACTTCGGTCATATCATCACCCTGGAGGACGGTTCGCGCAACGGTGGCTTGGGCAGTGCTGTGGCAGAGTATATGGCCGACCACCATCTCACACCACGCATCACTCGCCTCGGCATCCCCGACCATTTCATTGAGCATGGCACAGTGCCTCAACTCCAGCACATTGCCGGCATCGACAAGGTAGCGATCAAGGAGATACTCGTCTAATTTTCAATTTTCAATCTTCAATTCGTCTAATGAAAATCATCATCGCAGGTGCAGGAGAAGTTGGCACTCATCTGGCCAAACTGCTCTCCAAGGAAAACCAAGACATAACTGTCATTGACGAAAGTCATGAGAAGACGGACGCCATCGTATCAGCAGGCAACTACGACTTGCTCACGATCAACACACCTCCTACAAGCATCATGGGTATGCGCGAAGCCGGTGTGCAGTATGCCGATCTCTACATTGCAGTTACGCCCGACGAGACCCGTAACATCACCTGCGCCATGCTGGCTCACACCTTAGGTGCCAAGAAGACGGTGGCCCGAGTGGACAACTCTGAGTACATGCAAGAGCAGTCGCAGGAGTTTTTCCGCCAGATGGGTATCGACTCTGTCATCTATCCCGAGGAACTGGCCGCCAACGACATCATCGACGGCTTGAAGCGCTCATGGGCCCGACAGTACTGGGAGGTGCATGGCGGAGCACTCGTCATGCTGGGCGTAAAACTGCGCGAGACGGCCAAGATTCTCAATGTGCCTCTCTACACGCTTTGCCCACCCGATGCTCCTTATCATATAGTTGCCATCAAGAGAGGTGAGGAAACACTCATCCCCAATGGTCGTACCCAACTCTTCCTGGGTGACATTGCCTATTTCATGACCACCAAGAAGTATATCCCCTACATTCGTGAGATTGTAGGCAAGGAGGACTATGCGGATGTCAAGAATGTGATGATCATGGGCGGAGGTCGAACCAGTGTGCATGTGGCTCACAAGAAGCCTGACTATATGACCATGAAGATCATCGAGCGAAGCGAGGAGCGCTGTATGCGTCTCAACGACTTGCTCGACAAGGACGATGTCATGGTGATACAGGGTGACGGTCGCGACACACAGCTCCTCATCGACGAGGGTATACATGAGACGCAGGCTTTCTGCGCACTCACCACCGACACCGACACCAACATCCTTGCTTGCCTGGCCGCTAAGCGCTATGGTGTGCGCAAGACCGTGGCCCTGGTGGAGAATATGGACTATGTGACGATGGCCGAGCGCATGGATATCGGTACTATCATCAACAAGAAAACGATTGCCGCAAGCCACATCTATCAGATGATGCTCGACGCCGATGTGGCCAATGTGAAGTGCCTTACCATTGCCAATGCCGATGTGGCCGAGTTTACTGCAAGTGAAGGGTCGCCTATCACCCAGAGCCCCATTCGCGACATACACATGCCCGACGGTATCACCCTCGGTGGTTTGGTTCGTGGTAAGACGGGTATGCCTATCAGCGGTAACACCCAGGTCATGCCTGGCGACATTGTCGTGGTATTCTGCCGTTCACAGCTCATCAAGAAACTTGAATATTACTTCAAGAAACCCAGTTCGAATCCTCTGGTAAGAATCGTAGAAAACCTGGCGAAGTGATTAAGCGAGGAGCGGTTGTTTGAAACCAAAAATGAACAAAAATAAACAAAAATAATAACTTTAGAACTTTCGCAAGCGTGCGAAAGTAGTGCAGTAAGGCATATGCCTACTTGCTGAATGACTCTATTTTTGTTGATTTTCGTTGATTTTTGGTTAAAATTATAACTTACTCGCAACCTGCTAATTATGAATTGTGAATTATGAATTGTGAATTGTGAATTGTACAATTCCCCTTATCTGCTCCTTCACCATTTCATATTCGGGTAGTTCTCTATAAGCAAAACCTTTCTTGAGCATGGCTTCTACTGGGAAGGTGCTATGCTGGTAGCACGCCAACTCGTTTTGTCGTTGCATCTCGTGGCACGACATGTTGTTGATCTCCTGTTCCCTCTCCTTTCTCAGTTTCGCACATACGGGTGCGAGCAAAGGCATGATGACACCCTCAAAAAGCGTATGACCCTGCATATACAGATAGCAGTTGTCGGGTGTCACACCGAGACGCTTCAAGTTCTCGCGCATCTCTGCATACGACTTCTTGGCTTCCGGAAAACGCTGATAGAGTTGATTTTGATAGGCATTGACACGCTGACGCAGTTTCTCCAGGGATTTCTGGGGCTGGTTGACATTCACATCGTGCATCTTCACGACATAGGCGAAGTCCGACAATGAGAATTCCTTGTATCGATCCCACCTGTAAGCCCATACGCTCCACACGAGGAGGGGCCATACCGTTGCGCTGAACTCATGTACAAAAGCGGGGAGGTCGAGCACCTCATGGTCGTTGAGCGTGGCCATCACACAGGCCTCACGCAGTCCCTCAGCATAGCAATGGAAATTTTCAATGGCATACACTTGCGTGTGTACCACATAGGGATTGTCTTTCACCCACGCACTGTGCTCCGTCTGCCCTTGCAGGAGATAGTCGTAGTCAGCATCCACGCAGGCTATCATGGACCGTCCCAAACTCTCACCCTTCATCAGACTGGCCAGCGCTGACTTCTTGCCACGCTGTAGAGAGGTGTCTCTCGTAGGGAGCATTACCTCAAACTTCAGTCCGTCATCTTCAAAATCCTGCAACACGCTTCGCCAGAACCACACATCATCGTAGCTCTCCACATAGGCCGTCACCACCTTTCCCCTGTTCTTTGGTTTCAGGCGGTTAGCAGCATCCAGGTACTGCGAATTCAAATGTTCAGTTAGACGAGGCATTAGGCGAATGGAAAATGGAAAAATTAAAGAATTATTTTTCGCTCAACGCATTTTCAATTTGACACAATGTCTTCGACATCGGTCACACAATCCATCCATCCGTCCATAATCACGGCAGGAGAATGTGTGGTGAGGATGATCTGCGCATTGGGGTTGATGTCGCGCACCAGTCCCACGAGTTTCTTTTGCCAGTCTATGTGCAGACTAATCTCCGGTTCGTCCATAAACATCACATAGTTCTGCTTATTCTGCACCAGAGCCGTCAGCAAGATGATGAGCATCTGCTTCTCACCACTGGACAGTTTGTAGGGCATCAGGCGCTCCCCCATCTGCAGGAACGCTATCTCGTTTGACTCACGGTCTATCTTCTTTCCCGTCTCCTTGAAAAGTCCATCCACCACATCTTGGAAATGGGCCTTCTCCTGTGCTATCTCCTGAGCCTGTTGCTGTGCATCGGGCGCATTGCTGGTAAAGAGCGATACGATGCGATTGCTGGCATTCACCTGATAGTCCAGGTAGCGTCGTTGCAAGAGGTAGAGTTGCAGGTCGAGTTCACTGTTGAGGTGCATATCCACCACCTTGTCCACCACTTCGCTCTGCAGGAACGGACGGTCAAAACTCCTGATCACATCAAACTTCACCCTATCTGCCTCAGCTGGGAAGAATGAGATTTTCACACCATGCTTCTCTGCATCTTCCACCGACTTCACGCTCAACAGCGTTCTCACCACGCGATTGAGTATCGTGCTCTTTCCTACACCGTTCACACCGCTCAGGATGTTCACATCAGGACGCAATTCCCATTTCACATGGCGTTTTCCACTCCATAGAGAGTCTATCTCTATACCCGTGATATATTCAGCAAACTGTGCCATAAGCCCATATGTTTTTCAAGATAAGTAAGTGATCAAATTTATTTTTATAATAGATGTGCGTTATTTGTTAGCAGATTTTGTACTTATTTCGAAGGCGTGTAGCGGGCTACATAACTGAGAATAAGTGCAAAAGATGCAACAAAGAAAGTGCATATATTACGAAAATCACTTACTAAAACATACTTAAAATAATTTTGATTACTTACTTAACAATGCAAAAATAAGTATTTTCCCCGACACGACCAAGTATTTCCCCCAACATTTCACTTCAAGCCCTTATCCTCACTTTCTTTCCTTATAATTTTGGTGGATAAAAAAAAACAAGTAATTTTGCAAAAGGTTGTGTGAATTGCTATTTTAACCAAAAATAAACAAGAATAAACAAAAATATATTTAAAAAAAATATAGTAAACATACCAGCGTATGAAAGATTCCATTTTTGTTAATCTTTGTTGATTTTTGATTTCAACAAATCCTTTCACACTATACACTAAACGCTAAAAAACTCCGATGAAGAAACTACTATTGATCGTTGCCTCTGTACTGCTTTCCTTGCAAGGCTTTGCCCAGTACACTCCCATTAAAGGTGATTTCTCTACCGAACTGTCGTTCAATCCTTTTACAACCGACTTCAAGTCGCTACAACTCAATGGGGGCAAACTCAAAACGAGCATCTTCCTTTCGGAGAAGAATGCTCTGCGTCTGGGTATAGCCTTTGAAGCCAAGAGCCAACTCTCACGCGAGACTCTGCTCATCCCTGAAGAAGGTAAATACGAGACACGCCAGAGTTACTACTATGCAAAGTCTGTCTACAACATCGACAAGGAAGACTACACACGCACCTTCGACACGCGTGGCGGACTCTCCATCGGCTACGAGCGCCATTTCAGCAATCTGGAACGCCTCGACATCTATGCCGGATTTGAGGTGGAGGCTGATGTGGCATGGAGCAAGAAAGAGGAGTACGACAAGACACCTATCTCCGAATGGTCGTACAATGAGCAGTATGTCATAGGAGACTACGAAGACATCACTAAAACAACCTCGCTCAATCTCGGAGCCAAACTCAAGTTGCTCACCGGCGCCAACTATTACCTCTATCGTTCACTGTACTTAGGTGCAGAACTGGGCATCGGTGCAGGATATGACCTGCCCGGTAGTTCGAAGAAACACTGGAAGACTACCAACCCTCACTCCGAGCGCCGTGAAGGTATCGACAAGTACGACATCAAACAGTCCACATTGGATGTGTCGCTTTTCTGCGAACCATCCCTCCACATCGGCTGGGTTTTCTAAGCGTTGAGAGTTGAGCGATGAGAGTTGAGCGGTTGTTTGAAACCAAAAATGAACAAAAATAAACAAAAATGGCTCTTGTGGATTTCGTATGAAAAGAAGAATTTGAAACTGAGAACGAAACGAACAAAACGAACATAAATAATTAAGCTTTATGTGTACTACAACAATAAAGTACCCAGTCTCCCATTCGTTTTGTTCGTTTCGTTCTCGGTTTCTGAATATTCCCGCAACCTGCTAAATTTCAATTTTCAATTCTCAATTTCCCTTGTGTTTTTCTTTTCGTGTGTACACCTTTTTTGAGGTATGCACATGCGTGCGACTATGGAAACCAGGTCCCAGCAAATCCTGTTCTGCCTCTCGGTTTCCCTTTCGCATAGCCTTTACTGCATCGAGATTGAGCGTTTGTCCTTTTACTTTATGTCGTCTATTCTTCATTTCAAAGAGTTTTTCCCTTCTGAATATACATTTTGCGATTTCACATCATTGCAACTCTACCCACACCTCGGATCATGCTGATGGCTCTCTTTATGTCTGCTAAGAGGGTGGCATCTTCAACAGAGACTTCGAGTGTTATTGTTTTTGCCTCTTTCTCAGCAAGAGCCTTACAGTCATAGTTATACTGTGTCTGGAGATTCATCCATGCGATAGATTCTATCCCCAAAACCTTCTCCAATTTATCGGCAATGGCAATAGTCATAGGACGCTTTCCACGGATGAGTTCATTCAAATGTGATGGTTGCATACCTATCTCCTTGGAAAAAGCAGTCTGGGTAAGTCCCCTTTCTTCAAGTTCTGCCTTAAGAACAGCTCCTGGATGCGTAGCCATGAATGCTGATGGTTGGTTATTTCTTGTTGCCATAATGCGTATCGTCTAACTCTATGATTGTGATAATTATTCCGTTCTCAGTCTCTCTAAACAAGATTCTCTCTACCCTTCCATTCATTACCCTGATAGAGGATAGATCACATCCTTTAAGCTGTTCGTAATGAAGAAAGCTCCACATGGATAACTTTGGAGCAGACTCTGTAGCAAGTAGAGTATTATAGTCTCTTGCAAGTGCCGTCATGAACCTTTTATCCTTCGTGAACTTCTTATATTTATTATTCCTTCCTGTAAGGATGAGCTCTTCAAGATCCTTGTCTTCAAATATAATTTGCATGAAACCTCACTATTGATGATGCAAAGTTAGATAAAATTTCCCAATTACTGGGAATTTCCAGAGGAATTTTTAATAAATTAGAAAAAAACCAGTCTTTTCATTATAGATTTGACAAAGCCTCGCCACTACACACGACGGGGCCTTGCCACCATATCAGATAAAACTGGCATCATTCTCAATTGTGAACTCTTCTGAAGAGTCGAGGCATCGCCTCAATTGTGAATTATGAATTGTGAATTCTAGAAGCAGAATCCTACGCGGAGCAGGTGATCTTTGTGAGCACCATCGTGCTTCATCATACCGAAGCCATAGCCCACATACCAATTCTTGTTGAGTTGCAGACCGGTGGTGAAGTCCAAGGCAAAGCAATTGGAACGACCCTCACCCGCATTGAACACAAATCCGTAACCCAGATCCAATGACGCAAAGGCCTTGATACCAGGGCCAAACTCAGGCGAATAGCCACGGACACCCGTCTCAAGCGACAACTCATTGAATCCATCGTTCTTGCCATAATCGTATGCGTACTTGGCATGAAGGATGTCCCATGACAAATACTCGTTCAACTGAAATTCGCCACGCACACCCAGTTCGAGTTCCGAACCGATACCAACCTCTCCAGCAAACTTCGTCTCATTCTTGATTCTCTCCTGAGCCATCATGCTCGTGGCACCCATGAGCACCACGGCCAACAATGCAATTACTTTTTTCATCATTTTTCAGTTTTAGCCTTTTTATTTGTTTATACCATATTTATATATAATAATTCACGAAAAATCATATCGCAGTTCACGAAAAATCATCACTGCAACAATGCAAAATTAAGCAACAATTCGCACTCCGCAAAAAGATGCGTGTTAAAAAAAGAAAAAGTCAGTTAACGCAGTTTGCTTCTCTTTTAAGGCAAGTCTGCTCTTACTGGCCACCCACAGCAAGGCCGTTAGCAAAAGCCAGTAAAAAGAAGGGGGAATACATATACATTGCTGTAGATTATAACATACTGTATATCTGCCATATAAGGTCTTTTTGCACCTATACAGCGGTATACATCTCGCGGATTGGGTTGGGAGATTGACTATTTCTTTGTAAATTTGCCAAAAATTTAACATCATGAAGAACCTGTTTGCCATCCTACTCATCACATGTCTTGCCAGTTGTGGTCCGACTCATGAAACTTCGTATAGCGAGGAAGACACGGCATTAGTGGACTTGCTCAATCAACTGGATGCGTGTAGAGAAACCGATGACAAAGAAACCTGCTATCATCTGTATTCACAAATTGCAACTGAGTACGAGAAGAAAAATCTCACTGATCTGCAAAAACACTACCAGCAAAAGATGCTGGGTGAGGCGAAGCATATCTCTAAATATAATAAGGAGCGAGGGGCTATACTCATAGCAGAGGCTCTGCAACAGTTGGCCACCACCTATATGGTAGAAGGCAAAACGGACAGTGCATCCATCTGTGCACGGGAGGCTTATGCATTGGCCCCGAAAGACACGGCAGACTTTCGGGCACAGACTCTCCTACTGGCGGCTCAGATACATCTTATGGCAGAAGAGGCCGACAGCGTGGAGCAATATCTCAATGAGGCGAAATGCGTTTATCCAGAAGTGGTCCAGTCCGATCTCTATCGCATCACGCATGCCTACAGCCTATCCCTGCAGAATCATCAGGACGAACTACAGGACATTCTCCCAACCTATATATCCCAAAGTGGCATTCACGCCCAGGCCGAACTGACACGCCTCATGATGTACCGCCACGAGGAGACAGGACTGTGGCAAGAGGCATACGACGATGCCGTCAACCTGATGGATATCACCGACAGCATAGCCAAGGATGAAGCTTCGGAGAGTATGGCCCGCATCCACTCCCTTCAGCACGAAAGGCAGATGGAGCATCAGCGTGCAGAGCGTGAGGCAGAGCGGGCAAGACTGTATGTCGTCATCATGGTGATACTGCTTCTTCTCTTGATTGCATCAGTAGCAGGATGGTTCTACCGTCGCAAAGCACACATTGCCCACGCCAAGGAGTTAGAGGCTATGCGACTGTCGGAAATGGCTCAAGCCAACGAGAACGAGATACGCGAGGAGAACATCAAACTGCAGAAGCTCTACTACGAGCACCTCTATGCCATCATCCTCCCCATTCTCAACGCCCACCGTGGCAAGAGCGGACACATCAATCTGGAGGAGTCGTCGTGGGAACTCATAGAGAAAAATACTGACATGGTACTACCAGGCTTCACTTCTCGTCTGCGCAAACAGCACCCCTCGCTCACCACAGAGGACATCCGTTTCTGTTGTATGATAATGATGAGAGTCCCCAACGCTCTGCTTGCTGATGTGTATGGCATTGCTCCATCGTCGGTGGCTGTGAGGAAACAACGCATGAAGAGAAAACTGGATGACGATGTCCAAGACCAGACTATTGAAAACTACTTAAATCAATATATGATATGAAGAAAATTTACACAATGTTTCTGCTGGTGCTCGTTGCCCTTACTGTTTATGCACAGCACCCATTCATCCAGCAAGGCAAAAGCTGGCATGTGATAGGTTTTAATCAAAAAATCTACATGAATTTTCCGCATCTCACTGCTCCCGATTACGAGATTGACTACTCAATCCCCCAGAACAGCGATACGCTGATAGGTAGTGTGAACTACAAGCGTATTGTAGGCATAAGTGAAGACACCATTTGCAGCGAGAAATACATTCGCGAGGATAAAGGGAAAGTGTATTGCTACAATGAGTCGAACAAGCGTGAGGAACTGCTCTATGACTTCACACTTCAAACAGGCGAAACTTTTACCCTATATCCCAATACTCCACACGAATTTCGCTGTGAGGTAACTTCCGTTGGGGATTCTCTCTACTGTGGAGTAAAACGCAAAGTCATTTGCTTTGACGCATTTTTTAAAAATGGCCCATCGACCCCAGGCATTCCACAAAAATGGATAGAAGGCATAGGTTATCCAGGTGGGCCGGTTGAAGAAGTAGAAAGTGATTGTTATGCTGCAGGAATCCAGCAACTCACACAGTTCGTAACACAGGAGATCGGAATGGAGGGAATCAGCGAGACCGTCTATGCCTCCGATTTCAATACACGCTACTATTTTGGCCGGTATTATGAGGGAGGCAAGGAGAAAGAGATCGACTATGATGATCCTGCAATATGGGACGATGAGGAATTCTGGGAGAACTATCGAAAAGATGATCTACACTATGAGATTGTTAACCATCAACTTCACATATATGGCTACATTTTCTGTTCCTGTTGTCCTCAATACTTGTACCTGACTGTTGACAAGAACAACGAAATCCGTTTCCACCTGACAGAATTAACGGACATCCTACCAGATTGCGCCGAACAGCATGAGATAGACATGTATTTCCCGGGGTTCTATGAGGACGAACCATATACTGTCGTGAATCGTAACGGCGAAAGATATATTGTGGACTCATGGCGTCCCGAGGAGATAGTCAGCATCTGGCAGGAAGGAACCGTGTGGGAAGTCAACTACGACCCAGAGCCCGGCGTAACTGACGGTAAAGAAACAAAGGTAATCTACCGTCTGCTAAAGGCCGATGATGCCAACTATCTGGCCTTGGAAAGGACACTCGTAAAAGACAACATACCTGGAGAACCCGAACTGCAAGGCTACATCCGCAACGATGGCGACAGTATGGTCTATGTGCGTCCTATTTTGAAGGACGGAATTGTAGGTGAGGAATGCTTGCTCTATGATTTCCGTACCCCCTACGAATATGGGCAGTCCATATTTTATGGTGTAGAGGGAGGCGAGATAAGGCATGAATATATCGACTGGCAGAAAAGCTCACTCGAATACTACATCATCAATGGTCAAGGTGAGCGATGTTTACCAGCATGGCAAGGCATTGTATACCATTATGGCTGTCTCGACGGTCCCATGGAACTCTTCTACAAACGGAGTGCTCCCGGCAAGAGCACACGGCCTAAACCCACGAATATCAGCCATGTCATCTTCTCCACCAAGGGAGGAAGCCAAAAGGTAATAGCCAGCAACAGATCAAGCAACAGTCAGAACACAGTCATCCCCTACAGCGAGATGCTCACCGAAGGAACGGTATGGGAGTGCTTGGCCGTACCTGCCGACAATGCCCTCGATACGCATACCTATAAAGTTCAAGTGAAGGGGGAAGTACTCATTGGCAATCGTACTTGTAAGCAGATATACTCACAGGAACATGACATCTGCCTGTCAATGTTTGAGGAAGGGCGAAAAGTATATGTCATAAATACCGACAACAAGCCAGAGGTTCTGCTCAACTTCGGATTGCAGGAGCAAGACATGCTCGACGATGTGACCTGCGTCAGTTACATCCACACAGAGACCAATCAAGGCTACAACTATCGCACCATCACCATTGATACCGGCCTGGACTGTACTCCACACCTTGCAGGCGATACCCTCCCCTGGCTCTATAGCCTTATTGAGGGCGTAGGTGTGAGCAAGGACGAATACCTCCGTGCCTTCCTGCCAGACAGCAACACCGTTTCCTACCTGCTCCGATGCTGGAAGAATGGTCACCTCGTCTATCAAGTTCCGGGATACGAAGCCGTATCTGTCAGCCCCATCCTTTCAGCCACCACTTCTATCCTCTACGACCTCCAGGGACGCAAGGTTACTAACGCCCCCCGCAAGGGCCTCTACATCAAGGATGGCAGGAAGGTGGTGAGATAAGCATGAAGAGAAAACTGGATGACGATGTCCAGACACAAACAATAGAGAATTATTTGAACAAATATGTGATATGAGAAAATTACTGTTAGTTTTTTGTTATCTTGCATCGGTTGTTGCACAGGCACAATTGACTTCGTCGAGCTCTTCGACCTTCAAGACCATGCTGAAGCCTGGGCGTGTATGGCAGATGTCACACCACACGCTGAATCTCTTTCACGAAGAGGAAGGCACAGAGTATCACACCACCAAGTCGTATATGCTATTCGTAGGCGAGGCGTTTGTGGATGAAGACGGACACACATGCTATGAAATCATTTACGGTGATTTGAGCTCTGATATCAAACCTTACCCCGTGGCTTTCGTTTATGAGGAGGACGGCAAACTGTATGAATCGACCGACGACTGTGCTTTGCCACCATCTCCACGCCTTATTCTGGATTTCACTCCTCTCGCAGGAGGCAAATATCCATATTACGATGGTGATGACTCAAACCTTTACTTTTTTTCGTATCGTGATGTAAACATGGTGGATAGCATCCTGGTGAATGGTGAACTGCACAAAAGAATCCATCTCGGCCGAACCGGATATGAGAACGAGGAAACCTATCTCGTTGAAGGCATAGGTATAAGCAACGACAATTTGCTATATTACCAAACCTATTACGAATCGGCTACTAACGGTATCATCAGATGGAAAACCCTTGATGCTGTCTATGATGATGGCACATGCATCTTCAGCGCCAGCGACTTCAGCAAGCCTGCTTACAATGAGTCGGCAGACAGCATTCCTGAGCCGGATGTTGTAAGCATCTGGACGGTGGGCTCAGAGTGGCAGGTGTTCTGCGAGCATGAGGTTGATACAGAGGGGCCTACGGCGGAGATTATAGTAAGATACCGACTCGGACATGCCGAAAATGGCTATATGGCTCTCGAAAAGACCGAAAGCATAGACGGAGTGAAAGGTACTCCTGAGGTGATAGGCTACATTCGCAACGATGGCGACAGCCTGATCTATGTGCGACCTGTGCTCCAGGATGGAAGCACCGGGGCAGAGAGTCTGCTCTACGACTTCAGTACTCCATTCGAGTACGGCAATACTGTCCGTTATGGTGTTGAAGGAGGTGGAATGAAGGAAGAATACATCGATTGGCAGAAGGATTCGTTGGATTACTACATGCTCAACGGTGACTCGCATCTGCTGCCTGCGTGGGGCGGTATCATCTATCGATACGGTTATATTGGCGGTCCCATGGAACTCTTCCAGCGTCATTATGTGCCAAGCAGAACAAAGGGTCCCAAGCCGACGAATATCAGCCATGTCATATTCACCACCAAGGGTGGACAAAAGACCATTCGCAGAGTTGCCCCTCAATCGGATGCAGAAATCAGCGTGCCCTATAACCCTATGCTGACAGACGGCACCAAGTGGGAGTACCTGACAGTGCAAAAGGATTGTCCACAAAACATGAACACATATATGGTTGAGGTGATAGGTGATACCATCATCGGCAATCGCAGCTGCAAACGAGTTGCCTCTCCCGAGCATGATATAAATAAGGTGTTGTTTGAGGAAGGGCGCAAGCTATACCTTGTCAGCGATGACAGCACCCCAGTTGTGCTGCTTGACTTCGGTCTTCTGCAGGGTGATGTCATAGACGAAGTGACCAGCGTCTTAGGTGTACGCACTATTGAAAATCAAGGAAATAGCTACCGTATCATCACCATTGATACTGGTATGGATTGTGCTTCCCTATATGCAGGAGATACTGCGCCATGGTACTACACGCTGATAGAGGGAGTTGGGGTCAGCAAAGACGAGTATCTGACGGAACATCTCGCACAAGAAGAAAATGTCGTCTCATATCTGCTTCGATGCTGGAAAGGAGGAGTACTTGTCTATCAGGATCCTTTCTATGACACAACAACCGGCATCACACAAATAGCACTAAAAAAGAGAGACTCCATATACGACCTACAAGGTCGACAATTGAAGAACGGACTTCAAAAAGGCATATTGATATTCGATGACAAAAAGATAATCAAAAGGTAGTCCATTCATTTCTTAAATATTATTTATCACCTTATCCCGCACAGCTCAATGTTGTGCGGGATTTGTTGTTATTCTGATATACAATCAAAACCTTATAAAATATTGTATATCAACGCAATCGCATACTTTTGAAGATTACCTGAATATACATTCACACATGGGGTATTGCATGGTACAAAATGCCAGATTAACTTTGCAAAAAAATCACAAAAGTATGAAACGAACATTCCTAACATTACTCTCACTGTTGACTTTTATCGCTTGCAACAGTGAAGAGCCCGAGAACGAAATGAATCATCAAGTAGTCGAAGTGACCATTGAGACACTTCCCGTGATGGACTGCTCAACTTCTACCCAGCCGTTGACAACCATCCTAACAAGTCATCTACTGAACATACCATATGTATGGTATTTACATCCTGTGGATTGTATAGAGTATGCAAGGTTGGATTACACACAAAGTAGCTTTACAGACACAGAGAAAGAAATGTTGGAAAGCAAACTGAATTGTAGCACTACTCATGGTTCGTATACAAACCTTATCAACAAGAAAGTGGATTTGATAATCGCGTCAAGGTATTCTTCACGGGATGAAAACAGCGATGCGAAGGACAAAGGCATTGAGTTGATTCAGAAACCAATTGCCAAAGATGCGTTTGCCTTCATCGTCAATCCTAAAAACAAAGTTCGCAACCTGACTATAGAGCAAATACAGAAGATCTATACCGGAGAGATTACGAACTGGAAAGAAGTGGGTGGCAACGATGCAGAGATAAAGGCATACATCAGGGATGCCAACTCTGGCAGTCAAGAGAAGATGGAGACTATGGTGATGGCAGGGCTTACGATGATTCAAGGTGATGAACTCACCACTCACGGCATGGCAGGACCATATTACCAGATCCGATATGTTGAGAATGGAATTGCCTACACTCCTTTTTATTACTATAACATCATGGCTTCCGGCTGGAAAGACTGGGCTACCGTGATAGGCATCAATGGAGTTGAACCGAATGATGCTAACATCTTAAATGGCAATTATCCCTACATCTCAGAAATATATGTGGCCATCAGGGCCGACGAACCCGAGGAGTCAATGGCTCGCATCCTGTTTGAATTCCTGACAACAAGCACAGCAGAGTCCATAATAAGAGAAAGCGGATACATACCACTTGAAGACACCAAGTCCACAATTTCTCGTCCAGCTATACATAGCAGAAGTGCCAAGATATATGATCTAAATGGCCACAGATTATCATCAAAACCATCGAATGGCATTTACATTCAGGAGGGGAAGAAGATACACCTGAGATAATGCCCCTGCAATTACAACGAATGTCTAACATAAGACTTATAAACATTCCACTCTTAATATGTCCTACAGACCGTTATGCCTTGTGGCGGTATTCGTTACCTTTGCAAACAATTTATGTGCTCAACACAGCCATCTGATTATTAACGAGGTATGCGTGGCTAATATAGATGTCACACTCGACCCTGCTTATAATTATGGAGGATGGATAGAATTGTACAATCCTACGCCTAATCAGATCAGCCTTGAAGGGTTGTACATTTCCGATGAGAGCCATAATCCTATGATGTACCAACTGACAGAGGAACATGGAGTCATTGCTCCAAACGGCTTTTCGGTGCTTTGGTTTGACCATTTCAGCAAGACATTGGCACGCCCAGGAGATACACATCTGCAGATTCCGTTCAAACTCAATGCAGAGGGTGGAGTCATCATGCTCTGTAGCGAAGCAGGAGAAGTGGTATGCGAAGCATCATATCCTCCTTGTGTCCCCCGTTGCTCGTATGCACGAACAGAAGATGGTGCCGATACCTGGAACATGACAAGCACTCCCTCCCCTGGAGCGAGCAACGAAGGAAGCCTTTTCTCCCAGCACAGATTGGGGCCTCCCACTCCATCATCCAACGGGGGCGTGTTTGAAATGGGCTGTATAATTGAATTGTCAGTGGACAAACCTGCAGGTTCCGTTCTTATATATACAACCGACGGTAGCACCCCAACCCTAACCAATGGCAAAAAATCCGACACGGGTCAGTTCACTATCAGCAAAACCACCGTATTGCGGTTTGCGTGCTACATGAACGGCTTTTTGCCAAGTCCTGTCATCACACGCTCTTTCATCTTCAAAAACCATGATTATTATCTTCCTGTACTGTCCGTCGTCACCCATCCCAAGCATCTGTTCGACGACTACATAGGCGTATATTGCAGTGGCAAGAATGGATTCAAAGGCAATGGAACGAGTGTACCCAAAAACTGGAACAACCTTTGGGAACGACCCGTCAATATGGAATATATGGTCCCAGAAAACATTACCACTGAAGGAAATACAGCATTCGTGACCAAAATCAATCAAGAAGTGGATTTTGAGGTGTGTGGAGGTTTCCCACGCTCATTGGGACGAACTACACTTGATGGTAAAAACTGGGAGATGCGGTCAAGTTTCCGTCTGAAATGTGACAAGAGATACGAAGGGAAGAATGTTATTGACTACCCCGTATTCCCACACAAGCCATACATCAAAAACAAGACATGGACCATACGAAATGGAGGCAACGACACAAATGCCCGTATCCGCTGTGCCGTACAATGCCAGATACCCATACGCGCTGGCTTCTATCTTGATACACAAGATGCCCAACCGTGTCATGTATTCTTCAACGGAGACTATGTAGGCATGTTCAACATCCGCGAGACAAACAACCGACACTTCGGAGACAGCAACTACGGAATCGACACAGACGACATGGATCAGTTTGAGATTCATGGACAGCACGACCAGCACATTGGAGATCGTCTTGCTTGGGATGAATTGATAGAGCGAGCAAAGGCCCTGTCTGAGACACCAACAGAAGAGAATTACCAAAAAGTTTGCGAGTTGCTTGATATTGATGAGTTCTGTAACTATACCGCATACGAATTCTACCTTGGAGGAAAAGACTGGCTTACGAACAAGAACAACATAAAGGCTTTTCGTTCAAGGAGTGATGGAGGAAAATATCATTTCGTCCTTTTCGACACAGAGGAGTCCTTTTGCTACGACGACTACATAAGCAAGGTTCTCAACAACGACTATGGTGGCGAAGCAGACAACCTGTGGCGCTACCTCATGGCTTACCCTCCTTTTCTCCAAAACTTTATAGATGCGTACTGCATTGTTGACGGAACTCTGATGAACCGTGAACGAACGACTGACATCATCAACGAGATGTATGCCGAAAGGCAAAAGGCGCTTTCGTTTGAAAATCAATCGTGTAGCAAAACACTCATCGGCACCATCAATGAGAAACGAAACAAGATACGCATCAGCCACTTGAAAGAAGCACTTTACCTGTCTAAAGGCTATCGGGTCACAATCTCCAGTTCACTTAACTGTGCTCAAATATGCCTCAATGGCAAGTCTATTCCGTATGGTGATTTTGACGGTTTCCTCTTTGACAGCAATGGCAATGGAATAATGCTAACAGCAAAATCTCCCATCGGTTATAGGTTCGACGGATGGAAAGTAAATGACGATGACAACGGACTTGTTGCTGGCGATACTTTGTACATCAATCAGTTGGAACCTTCGGAAACTTACACCCTTCAAACCTGTTTCTCTGCAACATTTACTCCTGAAGAACGAATTCCCAACGGTATCACACCCATTCGTATCAACGAAGTTTCTGCCAACAACGACATCTACATCAACGAATATGGAAAGAAGGCCGACTGGATAGAACTGTACAACACCACCAACGAGGATTATGATTTGGAAGGTACATATCTGTCGGACAATCCTCATGACATATACAAGTTTCAGATAAACGCCCCTGCAGGTGTAAGCACCATCGTGCCTGCTTACGGATATAAAATTGTGTGGTGTGACGGCAAGGAGTCGCTTACACAAATACATGTCCCCTTCAAGATGAAGAACATAGACGATGCATTCATTTCAATTACAGATGCAAACGACACATGGACAGATTCACTACGCTATAAGGCACAACCCAGATGGCAGACATACGGACGATTCCCTGATGCTGGAAACGATCTTGCCATGTTTACACATCCAACAATCAACAATCCTAATCATCTCCTCACAAGTACTATTATTGAAGATAACTATCATGACAATCCCAATGGCATCGCAAAACCTGAACAAGAATTTCCTGACACTCAAATCGCAACTATCAGATATTTCAACCTGAACGGACAGCAGATTTCAATAGTTAGAAAGGGACAGATTGTGATTCAGCAAATACAATATACAGATGGAAATACAAAGTCATACAAAGTAATTTCTAATTGATTATACTCCCCATTTGGCATAATAGGAACACGCATGAAAGCAATTTATCAAGGTTCCTCACCCTATCCATACACGCCAAAAGGGCTTCTACGCATACATTCAAGCAGTAAAAAGGGATTGCTCACGCGGAGCCTCATCAAGTGTATACCAAAGGACTTTTTGGGTATTTTGGAGTGCGTACAAGCATCTTTTAACCTCATTACAGGGCATTTCAGGCCACATTTTGCCCCTATGCAAGCATGTACAGAGCCTCTCCATGCATGCAGGAAAGGGGCATAAACGGGATATTTCGCTTAAAAAAATCTCAAATTAGCCTATTTTTAGCACATATATATACATAGTGTGCAAATAATAGATTGAAACATCATACTCGGATAAATGGTATTTTTTAAATAGGAAGTACAATTTACTCTACATCTCTACACTAATGCTTGATTTCCCATATCTAATATCCTTATTGTCAATGCGTTATAATCACATTCCAAGTATGTAGAGTACCATGTAGAGTGAAATATTTACTCTACATCTCTACATTACAGTACGATGTAGAGATGTAGAGTGGAAATCTCGCTATACATACCACTCTACATTGGCACAATACATTGATATACAATGCATTGACTATACTCAGTGTAGAGATGTAGAGTGAATTTGCGTTTTTGAGATATTTTTCACTGGGAATTTCCTGTGTTTGATCGACAAAAACCATGCTCCTTCGTCGCTGATAAACAGGCTGGCGCTAAGGGACCATTGGGTGGATGATTCTATTTTTGTTCATCTTTGTTTATTTTTGATTAAAAATAAAAATTCACACCATCCCTACACCAACCGGTTTATTTCAGGTTATAGCCTTGCAGAGGAGGAAGGCTCTCAAAGAGAGTGATGGTGAATGTTTGTGAGGCTGTTGTACTGTGTCATGATCATCAACTCAAGCCATACCCGACTGTACCATACGCGTGGTACAGCTGTACCGGGCGCATGGTACGGCCTGAGGACAAGCGTGACGCAGGGGAGGGTGCGAATTGAAAATTGAAAATTGCAGGATGCGAAGCCTCAATTGTGAATTGTCAATTGTGCATTATCACGGCTTTGCTCGCATGCGAGTGGCCATCACGATAATAAACAACCTTCAGATAGAGGCCGGTAGATGGTTGTGCAACACTCCTGCCGTCGAGCGTGTAGTAGCGCACGGAGAGGATCTCGGCAGATGCTGAGGTGGATGCTATAGATACGGGTACGGTACCCGCCAAGGGGGTATCGTACATGGTGGTCATATTGCGCCCATCTATTGTTGGATGATAGAAGGCGTAATGACCAGCACCTCCATCAGGGTATCGGCCGATGGTCTCATCGGAGGCGTGGGAGATATACCTGAGCGTGTCCTTCCATCTCCCGTCAGGCGACTGAATGGAGAGTATCGGTCCATCCACATTCTTGAGTTTGAAAGGCAGATGGGGCTGAGTCAGCGAAGCCTTTTCGTCGCACCATATCACAAGGTATTCGTTGGGCTGAATGACGGTATTCACACCAGGAGCCACATCCAGCGCATATCCCTGTGTATCCGCTCCCCCATCGTCCTCGCTGAAAGTCCACTCGG
This sequence comes from Bacteroidaceae bacterium, assembly GCA_045629325.1. GTDB lineage: Bacteria > Bacteroidota > Bacteroidia > Bacteroidales > Bacteroidaceae > Physcousia. The sequence goes on from JAZQQX010000014.1 coordinate 36,649, forward strand.
CCACATCGACAGGTTGGTCCCCACGATTGTAGAGTTCTATCCAATCTGCACGCTTGCCATAATCGTTCACAAAGATATCATTGGCTCCACTCACCTCATTGATACATAACGGTGACAAGTCGGCATCGCCTGCCTTGTCATACACGGCCACATAGGTACCACTGCGAGTGACACGGATAGTAGGAGTGTGACTGATCCAGGCACCATCCTGATCCTGCCAACCAGCAAACTCATACCCTTCAGCCGACACGGTAGTTAGCACCTCTGACCCAAAGAGTACACCTTCGAAACGGTTGAAGGGAATCTCCTGTCCCTCCAGCAAGATACGCGCCATAGGGATGTTGGTACGGATGGTCACATTGAGGCTGTCGGTCAACTGATACACCTTCATCAACGAATGGATGCGTGCTTCGCGATAAGTTTTTCCCCACATCTCCTCCTTCAGGCGGTCGTAGGTCTTACCCGTTGTGCGGTTCTCAAAAGCCAAAGCCCCCTTCACCAGTCCACAGATGCTATCCGCTATCCACTTGCACCGCTCAGGCGTGTAGATACTGCCATGAAGCAGGCAGAAGGAAGCAAGGAACTGCTGGCAGAACTTACGGTTGCGCCTGAGGTTGTTGTAGAGCACGAGCACCTCGTTGTCGAGCACCCCGTCGATGGTTTCCACATTGTTCGTACGCGACCAGGTGGAGTCCTGGTCGAAGAACACGAAGTGGAACTTGCCATCCTTCCACACCCTGTAGCCCTTCACATTGTTGCCATTGAGAAGCCAGTCGTAACTGCTTGTGTAGCAGATGGTAGCCATATAGCGTACAAACTCCTCCATGTCCAACAACTTGCACACCTCCGCATATCCAGCATCCGTATCGGCATGCTTGGAAAGTTCGAGCAGACGATCGAAGGCCTCCTTGCTTCCGCCCTTCTGCTGATAACTGCCACCACTGTACTCGAAGCCATCCATCTCATCGTGGTCATAACCATAATTGGCCACCCCATGATAACGGTTGGTCGGTTCGCGCACATTCATCATAGCCAGGTATTTGCCATTGATGAAGACATGCACGGGCTGGTACTCTTGGGCATCGACATAGTAGCCACTCGAGGTGAGCACCTGCTGGGTGATGGGATCCTTGATACGAGGTCCGCCATCAGTACGGTTATTGTTACCCCCATTGCGTACGACCAACTGCTCATATTCGCAATAAGGTTTGCCTGCAAACACAGGATAGGCAAAAGAACCGTTGCCGTCATACAACTTCCTGGCCTGCAACTTAAACGAGGCTGGGGCAAAATGACGGCTGTATCCACCAGCCACCTCAAAAGACGCTTCCTGATTGATCACCATCTTACCATCGGCCGTGATGTACTCGAAGTTGACAGGACGCTCCCAATCCATATTGAGATTGGACTTCACCTTGCTCCCCCTATCCTCGACACCATTCTTGCCATTCACATAGCAACCTATCTGGTCGTCGTAGAGATTGCGCTGATCGGTGGTGATAAACACCAGAGGAAGATAATACTGTTTGTCACGATGAACATAGGTGCGCGTGACAACACCACTTGGCAGAAAATGCTCTGCAAACAGGCGCAAACGCAAGACCGTGGTTTTGAGTATCGGGAATATGCCATCGGTGCTCGTCTGACCATGGGTCAGGGTGGGTGTGCTACCATCGAGCGTATAGCGAAGAATGGCGCCTTCGGGGAAAGATACATGAACGGTAAAAGAGTCGGTAGCAAGGCGTGAATCACAATCAACCTCGGGAAGAGGCAGACTCTCCTGCGCAAAACCACCCTCATTGGCCGTTCCGGGGGTTGGCATCCCGCAGTATGACCAACCACCGCCCTCCAGACTCATCAAGGCATAACTACAGCGCGATACAGACGAGGGATAAGTGAGGGAAATCGGGGTGGGATGCGTGGCAGATGTGAGATAGAGCGTACCACCATTCCTATTCAACTTGAAGGCAACCTGCTTATCTGCCTCCGGACCATACACACCTTCCGATGCCGGGTGACCGAAGAACAGACACTTATAGCCTCCTGGCTCCACCACCCCACAGCCTTCAAGCCTGTGCTTACTCAATTGGCTGGCGTCATCGCTTATATACCAGTCGTCTAGCGAGATGAGACTATCCGTGGGGTTGTACAGTTCAACCCACCCTCCATAATTGTTGGAATAGTCTATCGTCTGATCAACATTGGCCACACACACCTCCGAGAACAGAAGTGAGAGGGCCTCTCCCTCACGATGCTGTGCCAAAGTAGAGGTCGCACCGAGAAAGAACATATATAAGAACCAAGCCAATGTGGTTGTTATCTTTTGCATCATAGATTTTGGGTTAAGCCTTGCGGAGAACCGCAAGGAACGGGGTGAGGTCGTGCAACTTGCAAAGTTAGTTATTTTACTGAAGACCAGCAAGCATAAACTAAAGTTTATCATGGGAGAGTTCAACTTTTCATCCCTTACTGCGTGTTTCGGAGGTTTATTGTTGCAAATATTGATTTTATTTTGTAGATTTGCACACTAATAAGCAATAATTGAAACTAAAACAAACGGAATATAAATTAATGAAAATCAAACTCACGCTTTACCTGATGGCGCTCTGCTCTCTGATGATATCCTCCACCGTTGAGGCAAGGGGACGGAAGAACGATGGAAAGGTGGAACGAATCAACATAGAAAATGAGGCTGTGAAGAAGTATATGAGCCAGTCGAATGCCACCTTCTCCACAACCGAGGGGGTGCTGGGCAAGGCTTTCTTTGACGAACAGCACAACTACCGTCCGGACCAACCTTCTGGAAAGGAACTCGCGTTCAGATGTTCCAGCCCCTCAGTAACCGTGGAGATGGCCTTGGACAAGAAATTCCACAACCTCGTACTAGAGAAAGAAGTACCAACATCGGGAGGAGAGGGAAGAATACTGCTGACCAATCTCATCCCTGGCAAGCATTACTATTACCGCGTTAAGGCTGATGGGAAGAATATACTGCAGGGCGAACTGGAGACTGAAGGACAACTGCGTATGATAGCCATCGACAAGGGTTTCAACATACGCGACATAGGAGGCTGGACGGGTATGGACGGTCGCCGTGTACGCTATGGGTGGCTCTACCGAGGTGGAAGCCTGGGAGGAACGGACAAGGATGGCAATGAGAGCCATCTTCCGGAGGCAGACCAGCAAGAACTCTATCGCATTGGCATTCGTGCCCACCTGGATCTGCGTGCTCCTTCAAACAAAGGTAAATATGCAGGAGAAGGGAGTCTGCACTCCTACTCCCTGGGACGAACAACGCTGAAGGATGCAGACTATGTGAACATAATGACCGACTACGGTGCATACAATCAGGACGCTACCATAGTGAGCGATATGGCCTGGATTATCCAGGAATTGAAACTGGGGAAACCTGTTTACTTCAACTGTCGCCAGGGTGCTGACCGAACGGGCACCATCGCCTTTGTCATTGAAGGATTGCTCGGTTGCTACGACTACACCACACCCGCAGGAGGCAACCAGATGGCTATGGACTACGAACTGACGGGTTTCTCACAGGCCAACTTGGTTGACAACTGGCGCGTTCCGTCAAGTCACCGCAGTGCTGTGGAAGCCTATACCAACCGTGGCAAACTTTTCCGCCAGATATTGGACCTCACCCAGACTGCCGACGGCAAACCTCTCACTACCGTCCAAAGCCGATGCTACTATTATCTGTCACAGGCAAAAGATATACGCATCTCTCCGGAGGATCTGGACTGGTTTGTGGAATTTATGCTGGAGAAAGCGAATTGAAAATGGAAGGTTGCGATTAAGCGAGGGCAGAGTGATGCTTGCATCGATTCTGCCGAGTGTAAGCAAACTCGAGGCAAAGCCTCAAAATGGAAAATGGAATAAACGGAAAATATTTTAAAGGTCACGCATTCGGTTTCAAATTTTTCCTTTCACACGAAATACATAAGAGCCAATCAAAACCAAAACATCATAAATAAATGAAAAACAAACTCACCATTATGACCTTGCTGTGTACGGCCTTGTTCTCACAGGGCACGAAGGCACAGGTATCATTCGGCCAGGCCACAAAGTGCAATGACGGCTGGCTTTTCACGCTTTCGGACGACTCCACATACAGTCGACCTTCAACCAACGACACAAAGTGGCAACGCAAGACGCTCCCTCATGACTGGAGCATAGAGGGCCAGTTGTCCCCCACACTGGCCAGTTGTACGGGCTATCTGCCTGGAGGCATAGGATGGTACAGGAAGCACTTCAACCTTACAGCCGAGATGCTCAACGATACGGAGCAGGCAAGAAAGTATATCTACTTTGAGGGCGTGTACAACAGAAGCGAGGTGTATCTCAACGGACATCTGCTGGGCAAACGACCCAATGGCTATGCCTCGTTTATGTATGAAATGACACCTTACCTTCGTGAGGGTGAGAACATTCTGGCTGTGAGAGTAGACCACAGCAAGTATGCCGACTCGCGCTGGTACACGGGTAGTGGAATCTACCGCGATGTGTGGATGGTGGGAGCACCGCAATGCCATATCGCACAATGGGGTACAGGATACAAAGCACTGAAACTCAGCGATAAGAGCGCTACGATTGAAGTAGACATCGAAGTAGAGAATACCTCTGCAGTGAAGGGTAGACTCTCACTCGAAGTGGTGCTGAAAGATGCAGAAGGCAAAACCGTGGCTAAGGGACAGATGAAACCTGCTGAAGGCAAAAACATACTCAAACTGACCTTGGCAAAGCCTCACAGATGGAACCTTGACGCCCCTTATCTATACACGATGTACACCACGCTCCTGGAGAATAACAAGCGACTGGACGGCAACACGGTAAATGTAGGTTTGAGAACCTTGGAATTTACCCCTAACCATGGCTTTGCCCTCAATGGCAAGAATATGAAAGTGAAGGGTGTCTGCTTGCACCACGATGCCGGTGTGCTGGGTGCTGTAGTTCCCGAACAGGTGTGGGAGCGCAGACTGCTCAAACTGAAAGAGATCGGTGTGAATGCCATTCGCTGTGCACACAACCCACAGAGTCCCGTACTCTACGACCTTTGCGACCGTCTGGGCCTGATGATGATGGATGAGGCAAGCGACGAATGGGAGTATCCCAAGCGCAAATGGGTGGAGGGTTGGAACCAAGGCACGCCCAGTTATGACGGCACTTTCGACTTCTTTGAGGAATGGATAGACCGTGATGTGACAGATATGGTGCGTCGCGACCGTAATCATCCCAGTATCATACTATGGAGCATCGGCAACGAGGTGGACTACCCCAACGATCCCTATTCGCATCCCGTACTGGACGGTGGAAATGCAGTCATCAACCAACCTATGTTTGGCGGATATGACCCCAAGCGCCCCAATGCTGAGCGTATAGGCAAAATTGCCAAGCGTCTCTCTGCCTGCGTGCGTAGCGTGGACGACTCGCGTCCTGTGACCGGTGCGCTGGCTGGTGTGGTGATGAGCAATCAGACTGAATATCCCGAAGCGGTGGATGTGGTAGGATACAACTACACGGAGAACCGCTACGACGAGGATCATAAGACCTACCCCGACAGAGTAATATACGGATCGGAGAATGGTGTGGGCTACGATGCTTGGACTGCCGTCAGAGACAAGGAGTTCATCTTTGGCCAATTCATCTGGACTGGTACCGACTATCTGGGCGAATCGGGCAAATGGCCCTCGCGAGGACTCAACACGGGACTTCTGGACTTCGGCAGTTTTGCTAAGCCTCGTGGCCATTTCCGTGCATCTCTATGGTGCGAACAGCCCGTATGCTACATTGGTACCTATGCTGTGCGTAGCAACAACACCAACGGCAATCGAAGAGGAGGCAACAACACACAGGTATCGGCGGAGGCACTGGACACATGGAACTATGAGGAAGGACAGACCATACGCGTGGTGTGCTACACCAATTCTCCCCAGGCCCGCCTCTTGCTGAACAATGAGGTGGTGGGTCAACCTAAAGAGAAAGACATGCGCAATGGCATCATCTACTGGGACATACCCTACAAGGCTGGCGAACTGAAAGCCATAGGTATGAGCAGAGAGGGCCTTGACGAGGCTACCTACAGCATACAGACTTGCACTCGCCCCTACAGCCTGCGCGTGCGTTTTGACAATGCCCAGGGTGAGGTGGCTGACATCGCTAAAGAGGGCCTGAACCATATACTGATAGAGGTGCTGGACGATAATGGCCATGTGGTCCGCATGGCCGACAATAATATTACCTGTCGTGTGGAGGGGCCTGCCACCTTATTAGGTCTGGAAGGTTCGGACAACACCGACATGGGCAACTATCGCGACAACCAACAACGCGTGTACCACGGCCGACTACTGGCCTATATCCGCAACCAGCAAAGAACAGGAAAGGTGACACTGCATTTCACCTCACCCCTGTTGAAACCTGCCACAATCTCTTATGAGATCGGTGAGTGATGAGCGATGGGCGATGAGCGATGGGCGATGAGCGATGAGTGATGAGTGTTGAGCGGTGAGCGGTGAGCGTGGAGCGTTTGTTTGAAACCAAAAATAACAACTTATCCGCAACCTGCTAATTTTCAATTTTCAACTTTCAACTTTCAATTTTCAATTTGATACAATCCCTGGAAAAGCAAAGACTGCTCCTTCGCAAGGAATACGAGTACGAGAAAGAGCAATATCGCCGTCACACCGAAGCTACGAGCGTGGCCAGGAAGGTGAGACGGGGCATATGCTGGTTTCCCCTACGCGTGGGACGCTCGTACTACAATTCCCTGGACCAACTTGTGGTGGAAGTGTGGCGTACAGAAGGCTTGGATGAAGAGCACAACTTCGAACCAGGCAAACCCGTGACCTTCTTCACGCAAGAGCCTAGCATCAGCGCCCGTAACGAAGGAGGTCTGCTACACTTCATGCGCTTCACGGCACAGGTGAGTTATGTTGAGGAAAACCGTATGGTTGTGGCGCTTCCCAACACAGATGCGCTCTTGCAAGTGGAGAATGCGGAACGGCTCGGCATACAATTGGCTATGGATGAGACTACATACCACCTGATGTTTGAAGCCCTAGAACGCGTCATCTCTGCAAAAGGAAACCGATTGGCAGAACTACGCGACATCTTCCATACGCAGGCTCCCACTCACAAATACACCTTCCTTCCCACGCGTTTCCCTTGGCTCAATCCCTCACAGGAGCAGGCTGTCAACGAGGTGTTGTGGGCAAAGGATGTGGCTGTGGTACATGGTCCTCCTGGAACAGGAAAGACCACCACACTCGTGGAGGCTATCTACGAGACTTTACACAAGGAAACACAGGTGCTGGTTTGCGCCCAAAGCAATATGGCTGTTGACTGGATAGCCGAGAAACTGGCAGACAGAGGTGTCAATGTGCTACGCATAGGCAACCCTACACGCGTGACAGACCGTATGTTGGGCTTCACCTATGAGCGTCGTTTCGAAAGTCATCCTCATTACAGCCAACTCTGGGCCATACGAAAAGCCATTCGCGACCTTTATGCCTCGAAGAAACACGGAGACGGATTCCAGCAGAAACTTTCCCGCTTAAAGGATAGAGCCATGGAAATGGAGTTGAGTATCCAGCAGAGCATCTTCGACGAAGCGCGTGTGATAGCCTGTACCCTTACGGGCAGTGCCAACCGTCTGCTCACGGGGCATCGCTTTGGAACCTTGTTTATAGATGAATCTGCACAAGCCTTGGAGGCCAGTTGTTGGATAGCCATACCCAAGGCCGACCGTGTGATACTGGCTGGTGACCACCGTCAGTTGCCCCCTACCTTGAAAAGTCCCGAGGCCTTGCAAGGGGGACTTGACAAAACACTGATGCAAACCATCGTAGAGAATAAGCCCCAATGTGTGTCGCTCCTGCGTGTACAGTATCGCATGTGTGACGGCATCATGCAGTTCCCCAACCAGATGTTCTACGACGGACTGCTGGAGAGTGCGCCTTCGGTGAAATACCGGGGCATACTGGATTGGGACACACCTATCGAATGGTTTGACACACCCGATGAAGCCGAATATGTGGAACAGCAGGCTGGTGACGGTTTGAGTCGCCAGAATCCAGCAGAGGCAGAATTGACTCTACTGTTGCTTCAGCGCTACTTTGAGAAGATAGGCAAAGAGCGTATCTTGGAAGAGCGTATCGATGTAGGACTGATTTCTCCCTACCGAGGACAAGTACAACTGCTACGGCATTTGCTCAAACGCAAAACCTTCTTCAAGCCGTTCCGCCATCTTATCTCAATCAATACTGTCGATGGGTTCCAAGGACAGGAGCGCGATGTGATAGTGATCTCTATGGTGCGCTCCAACGATGAAGGTCAGGTGGGATTCCTGCGCGACCTCCGTCGTATGAATGTGGCTATCACACGAGCACGCATGAAACTGATGCTCATCGGCCATAAAGAGACTCTCTGCAAGCATCCATTCTACAGAAAATTAGCAAAATACATAGATCAAATTGAAAATTGAAAAATGAAAATTGAAAATTGAAAATTAGCAGGTTGCAATTAAGATATTATTTTAACCAAAACAAACGCTAAACAATCAACGCTAAACGCTCATGCATACCCTACGACAACTTTTCATACTGACCGCTATACTTTGTGCCACCACCCTTTCTGCACAAGTACGCATCAATGAAGTAATGGCTCAGAACAACAGTGGCCTGACCGATCCCGACTATGGAGAATCGGCTGACTGGGTGGAACTCTACAATGCAGGGAAAGAAGATATAGACCTGACAGGGTACTCCATTACCGACAATTTGGATGTACCAGGGAAATATGTGTTTCAGGCGGGTACTGTGGTACCTGCCGGTGGATATCTTCTACTATGGTGCGACGACAGAGGCGAGGGGTTGCACACCTCGTTCAAACTCTCTGCCGATGGAGAGGAGATAGGCCTCTTCAATGCCAAAGGTGAACTGATAGACCAGATGACCTTTGATGTACAGTACACGGATGTGTCGTATGGCAGGACGAAGGATGATCCAAACAAATGGGCCTTCTTCCCCACCCCCACTCCCAGAGAAGCCAACGAGACGGAGGCATACCAAGGTATGTCCAACCAGCCTATGATACTCACCCGAGGTGGATTTTTTGAAGGACCGGTGACAGTAAGCATCACCAACGATCTGGGCGGACGGGTATACTACACCACAGATGGGTCGCAACCCACCACTGCCTCACTCGTCTACACCCAACCACTCACCTTTGACAAGACCACCATCCTGCGTGCCCGAATCATTGAGGATGGCAAGATGCCTGGCCAGATACTTACGGAGAGTTATTTTGTCAACGAAGCCTTTGCAGGACATCATCTCCCCGTGGTGTCAATAGCGACAGACGATGCCAACTTCTGGGATGCAGAGAAAGGTATCTATGTGCAGGACTTCAAACCCGACTGGGAGATTCCCGTCAACATTGAGATGTTCCTCAACAACGGTAGTGACCGTTCTGCTTTCAATGAAGGTGCTGGCATAAAGATCAACGGTCTGTACTCTTGGCAACTCCCGCAGAAGATGCTAGGTGTATACTTCAAGAAGAAGTATGGCGAGGGCAAACTGGCTTACCAGTTGTTTGTGGACGATTCGCGCAGTTCGTTCGACAACTTTGCACTCCGAGCCTCTGGCAGTGACTGGAGTAATACTCTGATGCGTGACGGACTGATACAGCAGGCTTCACGCCTCGGAGAGATGAACCTCGACCTGATGGCCTTTCGCCCGTGTGTGGTGTATGTCAACGGAGAGTTTCTGGGCATACACAACATCCGCGAGAAGGTGGACAAGGACTACATCAAGCAACATTACGGATTGGGAAGTTCGGAGTTTGATATGGTAGAAGGTGGCGATACGCCAGAGGTGGGCAACCTCGATGCATGGGAGGCCTTCATCGACTTTGCTAAAAATGGCGATATGAAGAATAATGCCAATTTTGCAACACTTGCCCAGCAGATGGATCTGGAGAATTTCACCGACTATCTTATCGCTGAAACCTACTCTGGCAACACCTCTCTCAGTCACAACACAATGGCGTGGAAGACACACGAGGGGGGCAAATGGCGCTGGATATTGATGGACACAGACCGCGGATTCTTTGACTACGACAAGAATCTCTTCAGTTATTTTATCCCGCGTTCGGCATGGCCACTCAAGAATATGCTGGAAAATAGCGAGTACAAAAAATACTTCTTCAAGCGAACTGCCGACCAACTCTTCACCACCTTCAATGCTACGGAGATTTGTCGCCAGATTGAGTCGCACAAAGCCGATATCCAACCTGTCATTGCACAGCATGTGGACCGTTGGTTGGGCACCACTTCTTCTTATGGCGATGCTCTTGAGTCGGTAGAATTCTGGGAGGATGAAGTTAATAAACTCAAAAATTTTGCTACTGGGCGTGTCGCCGTACTGATGGACGACCTGAAGAATTATGGCATGAAGGCTCCCGCGATGCTCTCCATATCCTCATGGCCTTATGGTGCCTGTCACTTTGACTTCAATGGGCACAGCATAAACAAGAGTGACTGGAGTGGCCTCTATCCCACACAAGCCGACATCAGTCTTACGGCACAACCACGCGCAGGATACAACTTCAAAGGATGGCAACAAGTGCGCCTTACTGATCTCGTCGAGCGAGGTAGCAAATGGAAGTATCTGGACAATGGCAGTGACCAAGGGACGGCATGGCAGACCTATGACTTTACTGATGATGAGTGGAAAGAAGGCTCTGCACCTTTGGGCTACGGACATAGTGTGAACAAGACTACCGTATCCTTTGGTTCGAACACCAGCGATAAGTATATCACCACATATTTCCGCAAGCATTTTGATGTGGACATACCCATCAAGGATATGCGCACTGCACGCATCTATTTGCTACGAGATGATGGAGCCACAGTTTACCTCAATGGTAAGCGAATCATCACATCCAACATGACACTCCACCCTCAGAACCTCAATTATACGACGCTTTCCCTGGAAGATATATCAAGCACAGCAGAGAAGGTTTATCTTGTCTATGACATTGACCCCTCTCTGCTACGCCAAGGAGAGAATGTGCTGGCAGTAGAGGTGCATCAGTGCTCAAAAAGCAGTTCGGACATTGAGTTTGACTTCCAATTGCAAGTTGAGACGCTTGATGCTGATGCATCCTTACTTGGAACTCAGGCACAACTGGATTTCCAGATAAGTGGCGACATGGCAGTCTGTGCACTCTACGAACCTACGGGTGAGAGCATCGTGCCCGACAGCATCCACTCTGACTGGGTGCTCTACAAGGCCAAGTCACCCTATCTCGTAACAGGCGATGTGGTGGTGGATGCCGAGGCACATCTTACCATTGAACCTGGTGTAGAACTGCTCTTCTCACCCGATGCCAGCATCTTCGTACATGGTGCCATCACGGCAGAGGGAACTGCACAGGATAGCATCATCTTCCGTCTCAATCCTCGTTACGATGAGAGTCTATGTTGGGGGGCACTATGCTTTATCAACACGGGGAACAAGACCTCTTCAATCAGTTACGCTACGCTACGCGATGCCAGTCAGGGACCTGTTGAATACAACTGTGTTGCGTCTATCTCGGGTTTCGGTACGACCTTGCGTCTGGACCACCTGAACATCACACAGGTGAAGGCCAACCCCATCGCTGTACGATACAGTGATCTTCGTCTGACGAACTCTATCCTTCACTCCGACATTACTGGCGATCTCACCAATGTCAAATACGGCAAGGGATACATCTCCGACTGTGAGTTCATAGGAAACGATATGCCAGACACCGACGCTATCGACTATGACGGAGTGACCAATGGTGTGATACGCAAGATAACGGCACACAGCTTCCTGGGTGACAACAGCGATGCCATTGATCTTGGCGAACAGGCCATCAATGTACTTGTGGACAGTATCCTCGTCTATGATGTAACGGACAAAGGTATCTCCGTGGGACAGCGTTCGTCTGCCCGCGTCACGAACTCCACCTTCATCCACACCAATCTGGGTCTGGGTGTCAAGGACTCTTGTTCGGTAGAGGTAGAACATTGCACCTTCTATGCCGTGCAGAATCCCATTTCTTGCTACGAAAAGGTATTTGGCCGAGCAGGTGGTAATGCCGTAATCGATGCCTGTGTCTTTGCCAACAGCAGTTCACAGGATATCGTGTGTGACGAAAAGTCGTTTGTACGCATTAGCGGTTCGCTTTCCGATACAGAACAGCTCTCTGCCTATGGTGAAGGCAACATGCTTCGTGATCCGGATTTCCGTGCCCCCAACATCTTCGACCTTCAATCCAACTATCTGGAACAGAATGGACTTGGTTCTGGTTATCTGCCCCAGCGTCCACAAATCCAACCCGTCATCACAGAGATATGCTATGCTCCTATCGATTCTCTCGGGCAAAGTGAGTACTTGGCACTCTACAATCCCTCCGACATGCCTCTCGACCTCGGTGGATATACCTTCTCCAAAGGTATCAGTTTCACCTTCCCCGAAGGTACGATGCTTGACCCCTACGGTCAAATCTATGTGGCACAGCAAGAAAGTCCCATGCTACCCGATGCATTTATATGGAACAGTGGCAAATTGGCCAATGAAGGAGAACGCATCCAACTCGACACACCCGACGGTGTTATCATCGATCATATCCGTTACGGTGCCGTCTCTCCCTGGCCTGAGATTAGCGAAAAGGGAGGTAACATCCTCGTTCTAACCAATCCATTGAAGGATAATCATCTCGCCACAAACTGGAGCATCATGCACACTACAAACATGGCTCAGATCAATGTACCGAAGCGTATATCTTTTGATACAATGACGGGTAGGGTTACCTTCCACCTCCAAGAGGCACAAAACAGCCTTGCCACCGTGCTGGATGCAAACGGAAGAATCATCCGTCAGTTTATGGTTAAGGATGGCTATCAATACATTTTGCCTTCAAACGGTCTCTTCATTGTCCATATCGAAGGGGAATCCTACAAACTTTTCAGAACTAACTAGAAAGCAATTCATCAAACATTTTATCATCAATATCAATTTGACATGACATTCAAGGAACTATGCGAGGCACGCTACAGTTGCCGTAAATACAAGGCTCAGCCTATTGAGCAAGAGAAGTTGGACTATATCAAGGAGTGTGTGCGACTGGCTCCATCGGCTTGCAACAAGCAACCCTGGAAGTTTATTTGCGTCACCGAACCAGAGATGCTGGCCAAGGTAAAAAAGAGTTACCAGCGCGAATGGATAGAATCAGCCCCCGCCATCATCATTTGCCTGGAGGACCGCACGAACTGCTGGACACGAAGTAGCGACCAGAAGAACCATGCAGACATTGACATTGCCATTGCTACAGAGCATCTCTGTCTGTCAGCAACGGAACAAGGTCTGGCCACTTGTTGGGTTTGTAATTTCGATGTTGAAATGGTAAAGGAAATCATCAGCCTTCCCCAAGGCTATGAACCTTCTGTGCTCATCCCTATCGGCTATGCCGGGGATGAAATTAGCAAAAAGGTACGCAAGCCTATGGAAGAGGTGTGGGGATAGTCCCACGCCTTACCACCATACACGATACAGCAGATAATTATTAGAAAAGGTAGATAAGTTTGAGCCTTACAAACAGTCCTGCCCAAACTTTATTTACCAATGAGAAAGATTGCGGGAACCTTGCTCAAGTCGGGCAAGGTTTTCTTTTTCCATTCCTGTATCGTATGGGTATGGATATATTCTTGCTCTGTAGTGATGCCCCCTGCTATACACATACGCGTCTGAGGACGAAGCACAGCGAGAAGGGTGTCAAACATCTTTCGGTTACGATAAGGCGTCTCGATAAAAAGTTGTGTTTGGTGTTCATTCCACGCACGGGCCTCAAGTGCCTTCAAACGCTTGGCACGGTCGGCAGGTTCAATGGGCAGATAACCATTGAAGGCAAAACTCTGGCCATTCAATCCACTCCCCATCACAGCCATGATCATCGATGAAGGACCTACAAGAGGAATGACACGCAAGCCTTTGCGCTGAGCAATGGCTACCACATCGGCTCCAGGATCAGCAACAGCAGGACAACCAGCCTCACTAATCACGCCTACAGGCTGTCCTTCCTCAAGAGGTTTCAGATAAGTGGCAAAGCGCTGTGCATCTGCATGTTTGCCCATCTCCATGAAGGTACAATCGTCAATCGGGAAAGTACGATCCACCTGACGAAGAAAGCGACGCGCAGAACGGATTTCTTCCACAATGAAGTGGCGTATCTGCATGATTATGTCATGATTGTAAGAAGGAAGTACCTGATCAACAGGGGTGTCACCGAGGGTGACAGGTATCAAGTAAAGAGCTGGTGATAATTCACGATTCATAATTCACAATTCTTAAATTCCCTTTCCCATCATCCTCTGATATGTTTTCTTTCCTTTAACATGATAGGTCCAAAGCAGACAAGAGGGAGTCTGTTCAGGTATGGGATCAAGTACGGCATAGAGGAGGTTGGATTGGCGCGATGAGAGAAAATCGGGTTTCATGCGTCGGAAGTCTCTCCTACCCTTCCATACGGCCTTGAACGATCCACATTCCCCTTTCAAGAGAAATACCACAGAAGCCAAGGCATCAAGCCAGAAGCGCCAAAACATCACCGTGCGAAGTCGATTCTCTGGAAGGTTCTTATAGAGAAGGAAAAGGTTGTTGCGGAAGTTCAGATAGGTTTTTCTGGGATTCTCCTTGGGCAATGTACCTCCACCTACATGATACACTACTGACTGCGGGATACAGACAATGCCCATACCACGACTGCGGAGTCGCCAACAAAGGTCGATCTCTTCTTGATGAGCAAAGAAACGCCCATCGAGACCACCAACCTCCCAATAGGAGATACGGCGTATCATCAAAGAGGCACCCGTTGCCCAGAATATTGGGGCTATCTCATCGTATTGGCCCTCATCGGCCTCTACTGTGCCGAAGATACGACCTCGGCAATAAGGATATCCCAGACTGTCAATATAGCCACCACAGGCTCCTGCATACTCCAGCATACGCTTGTCCCACTCGCAACGCAACTTCGGTTGACAGGCTACAACCTCTAGATGTGAGTCCATATAGGTGAGCATGGGTTGCAACCATCCTTCCGTCACTTCAACATCGCTATTGAGCAACACATAATACTCGGCATCTGTGACATGATTGAGAGCCTTGTTGTAGCCTTCAGCAAAACCATAGT
Source organism: Bacteroidaceae bacterium (assembly GCA_045629325.1). Lineage (GTDB taxonomy): Bacteria > Bacteroidota > Bacteroidia > Bacteroidales > Bacteroidaceae > Physcousia. The sequence continues at coordinate 51,877 of JAZQQX010000014.1, forward strand.
TTTGGTCCAAGACGATCTGCCGTACCTCGGACATTGCTGATGAGAGCCATTCCAAGGAGTGGTCTGTAGAGGCATTGTCAGCCACTATGACATCTGCTTCTGGTGAACATTTCACAACACCTGGTAGGAAACGCTTCAGCATCTCCTCACCATTCCAGTTCAATATGACTACTGCTATTCTCTTCATACGATCTCTGCTAACAAGGCATCTCCCTTTTCATTCCAATCACCGAGGTGAACACGGACGATTGTATTGTCGAGTTGTTCGATTAAACTATTATCAATATGTAACTCCACTTTCACATAATTGTCCGTGAAACCATGCATCACGCCTGGTGTCTTGCTATGTTCCAAAAGTACAGGGCGATCTGTGCCACGATAATTCTCATAGAAGGCATGCAGTTTCTCGTCTGACAAGGCAAGTAGTGCATTACTGCGCCTACGCTTCTCTTCCTCAGCCACCACATGGGGTATCTCAAGAGCCTTGGTGCCTGGGCGCTCACTATAACTGAAAACATGGAACTGACTGACGGGCAACTCACGCATGAAGTGCTCAGCCTCTGCAAAATACTCGGGAGTCTCACCTCGCGTACCTACGATCACATCTACGCCAATAAAGGCATCGGGCATCAGGGCTTTTATGCGATCCACCTTGTGACGAAAGAGCGAGGTGTCGTATCTGCGATGCATGAGACGCAACACATCGTCACTACCCGACTGCAGAGGTATATGGAAATGAGGCATGAAGGCACGGCTCTCTGCACAATAGGCAATAATCTCATCGGTAAGGAGATTGGGCTCTATACTGCTGATACGGTAGCGCTCAATGCCCTCAATGGCATCGAGGGCTTTTACGAGAGTGAAAAAGTCTTCTCCTGTGGTCTTACCAAAATCACCGATATTCACACCCGTGATAACTATCTCCTTACCTCCTTTGCTTGCCACTTCCTTGGCTTGTTCAACGAGCGAAGCAATACTGCCATTGCGACTTCTGCCTCGGGCTATGGGTATGGTACAATATGTGCAGTAATAATCGCATCCGTCTTGAACTTTCAAGAAGTAGCGAGTACGATTGCCACACGAACAAGAAGGCATAAAGGAGCGTATCTGTGCCGTCTTATGTGTAAATGCACCTATTTCGCTTCCGTGACACATTGACGCATTGATAGACTGATCATCTTGTTTTGATTCCTGCAGACTTGCAAAATTACCGACCTTACTATCTTGCCCAGAAACTCTATCGGCCAACAACTGCAAGATACGGGGAACAACCTGCCCCTTCTCTTCTGCACCTAATACCAAATCCACTCCCTTGATATCAGCCACTTGTTGAGGTTTCAACTGCGCATAGCATCCAGTAACGACAACAAGTGCTCCTGGATGATTGCGAACCAACTTGTTGATGGCTTGTCGACACTTATGGTCGGCCACTTCTGTAACACTGCAGGTATTGACGATACAAACATCTGCCTTCTCGCCTTCGGCAACCGTCTGGATACCGGCATTGCGAAGTTGCTGTCCGATAGTTGATGTCTCTGCAAAATTGAGTTTACACCCCAGAGTAAAATAAACCGCCTTAAGACCTGCATTTTCAAAAGAATTAGGGTCGCGCATGCATGTATTATCAAAGATGTCTTCCATACAAAATGCAAAGGTAACAATTATTTGCCAAAAACCGTTCTCTTATACATTATTTTTGGTAAAAAGAACTTTACCTGCAGAAAAGAAAAAATAAATAAATGGTGATTTTCAGCATTTTAATATTGAGACATAAAAAATATTTAAACGAAAATGCAAAAAAAACGGGATAAAAGATACAACATATTGAAAAAGTTCGTAACTTTGCACAGTTTTAGAAGAAAATAACAGTTGTTTTACAAATTTAAAAGCTTAGAAAAATGAAAAAGTTTGCATTCATCTTCGTTGCTGCTATCGCAGCTTCTTTCGCAGTTAGCATGTCATCTTGCACCAAGGCTGCTCAGGACACTTGCGACAGCGTATGCGACAGCATCTGCGAGGCAGTTGAGGAGGTAGTTGAGGTTGTTGACAGCGTTGACAGCATTGTTGCTGAGGTTGTTGACAGCATCGTTGCTGAGTAATCAATAGCACAACGAAACAAGTTTAAAAGGGCCTTGCCACTGAGTGGCAGGGCCCTTCCTTTTTGCCCCCATTACCCATTTATCATCTTTAAGAGGATGACTTATAGCCTCTGAGAGAATGTGCAGATAAATAATTGAATATGCAAAAAAAAATTAGGGCTGATACCGAAAAAGTACCAGCCCTAATGGGTGCTATATGATAGCCTTACAAATTTAAGCTTCTGCGGGAGCCTCAACCTCAGCAACAGGTGCCTCCTCAACTGCGGGAGCAGCCTCAACAGGAGCATTCTCAGCTACAACGGTGAAGGGAATCTCAACGCTAACCTCCTTGTGCAGACGAACTACTGCGGTATAGTTACCAACAGCCTTAACATCAGCAACCTTGATGAGCTTACGATCAACCTCGTGACCCAACTTAGCCAACTCGTCAGCAATCTGAAGAGCATTAACACTACCATAGATAGTACCAGTAGCACTAACCTTAGTAGCAATGGTCAAAGCAACATTAGCCATTGAAGCAGCCTTAGCCTCGGCATCAGCCTTGATCTTAGCGAGCTTCACTGCCTGCTGACGCAGATTCTCAGCCAATACCTTGCGAGCAGAGGGAGAAGCAATGACAGCCTTGCCAGTGGGGATGAGGTAGTTACGGCCATAGCCGCTCTTTACATTCACGATATCGTTCTTGTAACCCAAGCCGATAACATCTTCTTTAAGTATCAATTCCATAATGCTTACCTCCTCTTTTAATTATTTCATCAAATCGGTTACGAAGGGCAGCAAAGCCAAATGACGAGCACGCTTTACAGCCTGTGCTACGCGACGCTGATACTTCAATGAAGTACCGGTGATACGGCGGGGAAGAATCTTACCCTGCTCGTTCAGGAACTTCTTCAGGAACTCGGGATCCTTGTAATCGATATACTTGATACCACTCTTCTTGAAACGGCAATACTTCTTCTTCTTAGTGTCGATTGCGGGAGCGGTCAGATAGCGGATTTCAGATGTCTGTGCCATGTCTTATGCCTCCTTTTGCTTGTTACGACGCTTCTCAGCATACTGAGCAGCGTACTTCTCGTTCTTGATAGTGATGTAGCGGATAACACGCTCGTCACGACGATAATTCACTTCCAGAGTCTTGATAACTGTAGGCTCTGCCTTAAACTCTACGAGTACATAGAAACCCGTGCTCTTCTTTTCGATGGGATAAGCCAGTTTCTTCAAGCCCCAAAGCTCCTCATTGATGATCTCTGCACCATTCTTGGTGAGGATGCCCTTGAACTTTTCAACCGCTTCCTTCATCTGAACATCAGACAAAACGGGAGTTAAAATGAAAACGGTTTCGTATTGATTCATAATACGCAAAATTAATTAATTATTTGTTTATTTCGCTTAAAGCGGTGCAAAGGTACTACTTTTTCTCGAATTGGCAAAGCATTTGTGCATTTTTTCTGTATTTATCCTCCATACTACCGGCTTAGAAGGCGACACAGCAAGCATAAAACCACCGTTTTTAGTATCTTTGACATTGGATTTGAGTTTTTTCAGTGATAGAGGCAAAGAGTTCAGTGAAAGAAAAAAAAGACCTATGAGACAAATTGAATATGACATACGCGTGCTATACGCCATTCTGGGAGGAAAAATATCCTATGCGCTGAATCATAAGTTCTTGAACAACTTCAAACTCTACCGGATGAGCATCACGCCTGAGGAATGGATGATACTGACTTGCCTCTGGGAGCGTGAAGGACTGACCCAACAAGAGATAAGTAACGCTACACTACGCGACAAGCACAGTTTGTCGAGACTTATCGACACCATGGTAGAAGAGGGACTGATAAGGCGTGAAGGCGACACTACTGATCTGCGCATCCGCAGAATTTACCTCACCGAAAAGGGAAAAAACATAGAAGGAAAGGCTAAGTTTGTGGCCGACAAAACGCTTAACGAAATGCTCAAGGGAGTGTCGCAAGAAGAACTCCACGCTTGCCAGGAAACCTTGCGAATCATCTTCAACAACAGTAAAGTTTGATGTTTTTACGCTATTAGCGTGTTTTTTTCGGAAAAATGTTTCGCTGATTGAAGAATATTTCGTTAATTTGTAGTTGAATTGAATACCAACGATAAAATTAATAAAAATATCTATACCATTATGACAAAGTTTTTAGGCGTATCAATGATCGTTTTGGGTACGATCATTATGCTCGTAAGCTACCTTTCTCAGTCTTGCGATGCAATTGCAGGCTTGTTCCCCATTTCATGGGTTGACATCAACGGCATTCAGATTGTAGCATTCTTCCATCTGATTCTCGGTGGTGTACTAGCCCACATCCAGAGCATCAAGCTTGAAGGTGCTGAAGTTAAGCCCAACAGCAAATCAGCAGAGATTGGCGTGGGTTTGGCAGCATTCTCTCTTATCGTTTCTGTCGTTCCCTTGTTCTTGGGTTCGCTGAGTGACCAGGGTTTCTTTGTTCCCGTTTCTATCTACGGCGGTATGCAGGCTTGGCTGGTCGGTTTGTACTACACCCTCAAGGGTTTCTACACCGGTAAGAAGTCTATCAGCCTCATTGGTTTTGCAGTTCTTGCTCTTGCACTTATTGCAACCATCATCACCGCTGCTACAGTTTACGCAGAAGCATAAAAAACATTATAGCAGTAAAAAGCAAATGGGAGTCGGTATTTAGCCGACTCCCATTTTTTGTAGCCCTTTGCACAGGGGCATGTTTACAAAGGTTTATGATTCCGTGGTAGGAACAATCAATCTGTATCCTTTTCCATGAACATTGTTGATCTCGATCGTAGGATCAGCCTTCAAGTGCTTGCGCAATTTAGTGATGTACACATCCATAGAGCGCGCATTGAAATAGTTGTCATCCACCCAGATGGTCTTCAGTGCCAACTCACGCTGCAACACATCATTGGCGTGTTTGCACAAGAGACCCAGCAGTTCGCTCTCCTTGGTAGTGAGCTTGGTCTGCTCCTCACCATGTATCAGTACCTGGCGACGACTGTCAAAGGTGAACTCACCGATCTTGAATGTCACCATGTCAGCACTCTTCTTGCCTCTTACACGGCGCAGGATGGCTTCCATGCGGAACACCAGTTCGTCCATGGAGAATGGCTTCGTGATGTAGTCGTCAGCTCCGATGCGGAACCCTTCAAACACATCTTCCTTCAAATTCTTTGCTGTAAGGAAGATAATAGGCATCTCTGGATTCAGGGCTCGGATCTCCTGGGCCAACTGAAAACCATCCTTACGGGGCATCATCACATCAAGTACACACATGTTGTACTGGTTCTTACAGAAGGCACGGTAACCAGCCTCACCGTCCAGACAGAGGTCTGCATCATAGTTTTTAGCTTGCAGATACTCGCGGAGCAACATACCCAAACTCTCATCGTCCTCGCAAAGCAAAATTCTCAATTTCTCGTCCATAGTATTTTCTTTTTTTCAGTTTAACATTCTCATTTAATCTCTCTATGTTATTCATCATCTTTCACATTGGGCAAGGTGATGATAAAACGCGTACCTTCTCCGTATTCACTTTCGGCCTTGATCTTACCATGATGCAACTCTATGATCGTATGCACATAGGCCAGACCCAATCCGAAGCCTTTCACATTGTGTTGGTTTCCCGTATGTACCCTATAGAATCGCTCGAAGATATGTCCCAGATCACTTTTCTGTATACCCATACCATTATCCTCCACCACGAGTTGTAGGTTGCTACCTACATTTCGTGTACAGATAGAGAGTTTGAGGTCTACATCGTTTCGGCGATACTTCACGGCGTTGTCCATTAGGTTGAATATTACATTGGTCAGGTGCATCTCGTCACCATACACAAAGGGGTCATAAGCCTCAATCTGTGTTGTTACATTACCTCCTAATTGCTTGATGCGAAGCGAGAAGGTATTCACCACAGATTCCACAAGACCATTCACATCCAATTCGTCTTGCTTGATGGCAATGTTGTCATGGTCAAAGAGCGACATCTGCAACACCTTTTCCACCTGAAATCTCAGTCGCTTGCTCTCTGTGCGGATCGTTCCGGCGAGATTCTCATACATCTGCTCCGATTTGTGTACTGATTTGTCGGTAAGCATCTCTGCTGCAAGCGATATACTGGCAAGGGGAGTCTTGAACTCATGGGTCATATTGTTGACAAAGTCATTCTTCATCTCGCTCACTTGCTTCTGGCGTGCCAACTGATAAATGGTATAGAGGAACAGGAGTAGAAGAACGAAGGTAAAACCCATCACCGGACTCATACGCCTTGCTATTCCCCATATGTATTCATTCTCCGTTGGGAAGTGTACCTGAAGGATGCCAACTCTGCTCGAAGGATCATTCCTGAACAGCACCTGCTTGTATGTATTCTCTGACCCGCTTGCATCATAGTCGGAGCACCTCAGCACCTCTACTCCATCGGCCGTGGTCACCGCATAGTGGAAGGGGATATCTACGCCGTTCCTGCGAAGGGCACTCGTAAGATAGGAGTCGAGTAGATCGCTGTTGAGTCGATCGGTCAGGTCACTCTCACTTGCATTATATAATAAGGTATATATAACCTCATCCAGCACACCACGCTGATAAACATAAGCGTTCTTTACTTTCTCCATGAAGTCGAGCCCTGCCGCATCGTTGTAGCGGAACCCTTGTTGCATTAGCATAGTATTGGAGTACTGTCCGCCTCCGCGAACCACCTGTTCGGGCATATACACGATATCGAGTGTGTCGTTGGGATTAAGCTCTGCCCCACCAGCATTCTGCCTCATGACACTGGCGCGTTGAAGATTGGCCAACGAGTCCAGCTCTTGTTCGTGGTTGTTAGTCACAATCTGCAAGTAGCGGAAGGTTTCATCTCGCTCCAGATCGTGAGAAGCCTGATTCAGGCTACGCAATACGGACTCGTCAAACTGCTCCTTCCGCATCCTCACCATCGTGCGGGCGTTGTCCCACTGCAAATAGAGCAAGATGACGCTCAGAATGCCTATCAATATGCCGATAAACCAAATTTTCTTCTGTTTCATATCTCAAAATTATAAAAACTTCATTAAAGTATCTTCCACAGAAGTAAGAACCATCACAATTTTAACACAAAGCACCTAAAACAAAAGAGCATTGTGTACAATCCCGTACACAATGCCCGATTTGATTGAAATATTAGTCTTAATTATATGCCAATTAGTCTTCTGCAGCCTTGCTAGCCTCGTAAGCCTTAACCAACTGCATCTGAACATCAGTGGGCACGAGCTCGTAACTTGCAAACTTCTGGATGAAACTTGCACGACCACCGGTCAAACTACTCAATGCGGTACTGTAGCTTGACATCTCCTTCTGGGGAGCCTTAGCAGAGAGCTTCTCATAACCAGCCTCGCTGGTCATGCCCATAATCATGGCACGACGACCCTGGAGGTCACTCATCACATCACCCATCTTATCGCTGGGAACGAATACCTCAACATCGTTGATAGGTTCAAGGATCTTTGGACCTGCTTCCTTGAAGGCAGCAGCAAAGGCCTGACGACCTGCCAACATAAATGAAAGCTCGTTGCTATCTACGGGGTGCATCTTACCATCGTAAACGATAACACGCACATCGCGAGCATAGCAACCTGTCAGAGGACCCTGCTCCATACGCTGCATCACACCCTTCAAGATAGCGGGCATAAAGCGTGCATCGATAGCACCCCCTACAACACTGTTGATAAATACGAGCTTGCCACCCCAATCAAGGTCGATAGTCTCGGTGCTCTTTGCATTAATACGATACTCCTGACCACCAAAACGATATACATCGGGATCGGGCATACCCTCATAATAGGGCTCCACAATCAGGTGAACCTCGCCAAACTGACCGGCACCACCAGACTGCTTCTTGTGACGATAGTCTGCACGGGCAGCCTTGGTGATAGTCTCACGATAGGGAATCTTGGGCTCTTCAAAGACAATCTGGATCTTCTCGTTGTTTTCCATTCTCCACTTCAAAGTGCGAAGGTGGAACTCACCCTGACCGTGTACGAGAATCTGCTTGAGCTCCTTGCTCTGCTCTACAATCCATGTGGGATCTTCCTCACGCATCTTGTTCAGTGCGTTCATCATCTTCTCGGTATCGCTCTCGTTGACAGCGCGTACAGCACGCGAATACTTGGGATTGGGGTACTTAATGAAGTTGAAGCGGTTCTCTGCTACCTTATCGTTCAGGGTATTGCCGGTCTTCACATCCTTCAGCTTAACGGTACAACCGATATCACCGGCTACCATCTCCTCAACTTTCTCACGGTTAGCACCTGCACATACGAAGATCTGTGCGATGCGCTCCTTCGAACCACGGTCGGCATTGGTGAAGTCATCACCCTCATGTACCTTACCACTCATCACCTTGAAGTACTGCACCTCACCGATATGGGGCTCTACTGCAGTCTTGAAGAAATAGAGACTTGTTGGTCCGTCAGTAGAGGGAACTACCACCTCACCACGGGTATTATGTACTGCGGGCATCTCATCTACGAAGGGCACTACATTGCCCAAGAACTCCATAAGTCGGCGTACACCCATATCCTTACCTGCACATACGCAGAATACGGGGAACATGCCACGGCTTGCCAAACCCTTACGGATACCTTCGCGCATCTCGTCTTCTGTTAGGTTTTCGCTCTCGAAGAACTTCTCCATCAGGCTCTCATCATGCTCGGCAGCTGCCTCAACGAGTGCTTTATGCATCTCCTGAGCCTTCTCCATCTGGTCAGCGGGGATCTCCTCGATGATGGGCGCACCACCCTCGGGCTTCCATGAATATTTCTTCATGAGCAGCACATCGATCAGGCTGTTGAAGTTAGGACCTGTCTCAATGGGATACTGGATGGGCACTACCTTAGGACCGTAGATGTTGGTCAACTGCTCCAGGATGTTGTCGTAGTCACAGTTCTCGCTGTCGAGCTGATTTACAAGGAAAATGACAGGCTTGCCCAACTTCTCTGTGATGCGGAAGTGGTTCTGTGTACCTACTTCTACACCATACTGGCCATTGAGCAATAACACAGCGGTATCGGTCACATTCAACGCAGTGATATAGCTACCGGCGAAGTCGTCCGCACCTGGGCAGTCTATGATGTTCAGCTTCTTTCCATTCCATTCTACATGGAACACGGTGCTAAACACCGAATATCCATATTCTTGCTCTACGGGGAAATAATCACTCACGGTATTCTGTTGAGTGATGCGTCCACGACGCTTGATGATTCCTGCTTCGTAGAGCAGTGACTCGGTCAGGGTTGTCTTACCTGAACCATCATTACCAAGCATGGCAATGTTCTTAATGTCATGTGTCTGATAGGTTTTCATGATAAATATGTGTTTAAGGTTAACGCCTATAATGGTATTCGGGTATAAAATTAAGAATTTTCTTCCAAATTGCAAAACAAATACAGTATTTTTTTAGTATCTCATCAAAAAGAGGTACTTTTGCCATACGATTGTAAGAGTAGGTCGTTTTTGTAAAATTATGTCGTCTATCTACATCCACATACCGTTTTGCCAGAGTCGTTGCATTTACTGCGACTTCTTCTCTACCACTCACCTCAGCAAACACGCAGAGTATATGGAGGCTCTCGTCAGAGAGATGAGAGAAAGGCAGGACGAACTTCCCTCGCACGCGCGTGTGTACCATACTTTATATATAGGAGGCGGAACGCCTTCCACGCTTCCTACCCCCCTACTCCGCCGCCTACTCGAGGAGGCTATTGCGCTCTACCCTCTCACTCCCGGTGCTGAAATCACGGTGGAAGCCAATCCCGACGACATCACACCCGAATGGGTGGATATGCTTAAGGACACGCCTGTCAACCGTATCAGCATGGGTGCGCAGACCTTTGATGACAAACTACTAAACTTTCTTCATCGTCGTCACGATGCATCGCAGGTTAGCCAGGCTGTGCGTTTGCTCCACGATGCGGATTACACCAACATCAGCATCGATCTTATCTATGGGATACCGGGGCAGGACCAAAAGGTTTGGGAGAACGACATCGCCCAGGCTCTTGCACTGGATGTGCCTCACCTAAGTGCTTACAGTCTGATGTATGAGGAGGGCACGGCTCTCACTCGACTCAGGGATAGAGGACAGATCGAGGAGGTCAGCGAGGAGCATTCGCTCTGGTGCTTCGACCATCTCTGCAACACGCTCCTTGACGCGGGTTATATTCAATACGAGATATCCAACTTTGCGCGTCCAGGCTTTGAGTCGCGCCACAACAGTAGTTATTGGAAGGGCGTTCCTTATCTAGGTTTTGGTGCAGGGGCTCATTCTTATGACGGGAATTCCGTACGCAGGTGGAATGCAAGCAGTATTCAGCTGTATATGAGTGACCGAAACAGTTTTGAAACCGAAACGCTTACCACCGATGACCGTTACAACGAGTTCATCTTGACACGCTTGAGAACGCACGACGGACTCAATCTCGACATGCTAGCTTCGATCTTTGGCTCTACCGCAAAAGAATACTGCCTACAACAGGCTTTGCCCCACTTGCAGAGGGGCAACCTTCAGCAAAAGGGGCAAAACATCAGTCTCACACGCGCTGGTATCTTCATCTCAAATACCGTGATGAGCGACCTTTTCAAGTAACATCTGGACTTGCCTTAATTTCTCATCTCCTGATAAGTAATCTCGTAGAAACAGGGATAGACATTGGTTGTGGCATCAACATGACCAGACCCATGGGGCACAATGAGTCTTACCTTGGCTATACCCTCTTCACCATTCACCTGGCGACCCACCTTTACAAATGAGAGGGGTACAAGCCAACCTGAGGGTACGGCAAGCACACCGTTATTCTGTTTGTAACTCAAGTACAATGCTCCACCACCGTTGATGGCGGTATTGAAGGATGCCGAAATAGTACCACTGTTGTTGCTCACATCCATAATCTCTGGATTAGTAGCAAAATATGGCACGAGGTCAGAGGTCTGCAAACTGTCACCCAGAATATTCCATTCCCAATAGCGACTGATAATACGCTTGGTTTCACCAGCCTCAATCTTTTTACCTACACCTTTGCGAACAATCTGCATATAAATACCGGTGTTACGAAACAGCACATACTCATTCTTGCTCACATCCGTCATACTATCTTGTTGTTCAAACTGCTCCTCAGTGATTACCTTGATCTGTGGAGTGTTCAGCAAGGTATCGCCTTGCTGGTTCACCAGTATCAGGGGTGAGCGCGAAAGGAAATACCCTACTGCATCACGCTCCTTCTCTTTCTGCTCAGCATAGGTCTCATCATCGTGGCAAGACTGCAAGGTAACACCTCCCAACACCACTGTCACTATAGCATATAAGAGTTTTCTCATCTTTATATCCATAAACATTTATTTCTTTTTAATTCTTAATTTTTAAGCTTTAAGCTTGTCCGCGTATTTCCGAACAGCCCGGCGTGCTTGCTCCATGGCATCCTCTATTGTGCCATAGAAGGTACCTCCCGCTGCATTCTTGTGACCGCCACCACCGAAGAACTCCTCTGATAGTTGATTGCAGGGGAAGTCATCTACGCTACGAAGCGACACACGCACCACGCCTCTTCGCTCCGTATCCTCACGCAGGAAGATACTCAGTTTCATTCGTTCTATCTGCAGGGGAATGTTCACGAATCCGTCGGTCTCGCCCTGTCGTATTTTAAACATACGGCGCTCCTCGTTGGTCAGTGTTATGATGCTGGCGTTGAAGTCGCGCATCAGTTCCATCTTCACATACAGCAGATATCCCATCAATCGGTAACGGTCGGCCGAACCCGTATAATACACATTTCTGTATATCTTATCCTTGTCGATACCCGTCTGCAACAGACGACTCACAATCTGAAACACCTCCGGACGGTTGCTCGCAAAGGTAAAGCCACCCGTGTCTGTCATCATCCCTACATAGAGACACACGGCCTCGTCGTAGGTCAGGCCCTCTGTCCACCCCATCTGTTCCATCAGGCGGAAGAGCACTTCACTTGCTGCGCACAAGGAAGCATCCGAAGCAACCACATCACAGCAATCCCTATCAGGATCCAAATGGTGGTCTATCATCACACGGCGAGCATCACACTTCTCTACGGCCTCACCCAGTTCCTTCATTCGATTGAGCTGATTGTGGTCCATCATAAAGATGAGTTTAGCTTCCTTCAGCAGTTGCTCAGCCTCCTCCTTCTGCTTACCATATACCAGCATATGCTCTGTACCGGGTACCCAGTGTAGGTTGTCTGGCCATCTGTCAGGAGCTATGCCCACAGCCTTATGTCCCAGACGCTGAAGCAGATGTAACATCGCGCCCATACTACCTATGGCATCACCATCGGGACTCGTGTGACAGGTGATCACTATCTTATCACCCGCCTCTTCTATGTATTGACGCAGAAGTAGCGTCTCTTGTTCTGTTATGACATGTTCCATTCTGACAAAACTCATACCCACAAACCGCTCCTCGCTGTTCTTTGGAATCTCTTAGAGGTTCTTCGTTAGGCGATTACGCCTTCTCCTTCATCTCTCTGATGGTCTGTACAGGATCCTCTGCGCCAAACACGGCACTTCCGGCCACCAATACATCCACGCCTGCCTCGTGAAGCGCTGTGGCATTCTTGAGCGACACACCACCGTCCACCTCTATCAGGGCATGACTTCCGGTGCGTTCTATCATAGCCTTCAGTGCGCGTATCTTATCATAAGTGTGCTCTATGAATTTCTGTCCACCAAAACCGGGGTTCACACTCATTAGGAGCACCATATCCACATCACAAATGATATCTTCCAGCATACTGATGGAGGTGCCAGGATTCAGCGTCACAGCGGGATGCATGCCAGCCTCGCGTATCTGTCCTATCACTCGGTGCAAATGCGGACAAGCCTCCACATGAACATTCATGAAATATGCACCCAGAGCCTTTACCTCGTTGATGAACTTCTCCGGTTGCACGATCATCAGATGTACATCCAGAGGTTTCTTGCAGAGTTGAGCCACATATTTTAGGACAGGGAATCCAAAACTGATATTCGGAACGAACACACCATCCATGATATCCAGGTGCAGATAGTCACAGTCCGACCTGTTGATCCACTCCATATCACCCTTCAAGTCACCGAAGTTTGCACTCAAGAGCGAAGGAGAAACCTGAACTTTTCCCTGAACCTTTTCTTGAGCAACCGATAAGGTCATATCTTTGTTGTCCATAATTTTACTTGAATTTGTCGCAAAGATACACAATTCCTTTGAATCCGACAAGCAGAGAGAACAATAAAGATGTGGTCATCTTTTGATTTTTTCCCGAGCGGAAGGACTGGCTATGCCTCTGCTATGTTCTGAGGACGGAACTGACGAGCAAACTGACGCAAAAACTCCAAAACTGCAGGGCTGGGAGCAGGGGTATCGTTGGACTGAGAAAGAATCATTTTTACGCCATCTATTAGTTCATAAACACTTATGTCAGTTCGTCACCTTCCATGAAAAAAGGAAACAACTCATGGAAGGGAAGCAACTACCTAATAAACGACAAAAAAATGGTTTTATTGTGCAAGCCAGGAAAAAAAAGACAAAAAACGAAGAACTTTGTCACAAAGCACGAAAAAACAAACTCCACGATACAAGAGAACGAAAGACTAAGGCTTCACAACGAAAGTGAAAAAAGCGAAGGAATCAGCTAGCTACATAGAAATCCTTGCTGTAAGCCATCTTACGAAGATTGATGAGGGCATAGCGTACACGACCAAGAGCGGTGTTGATGCTCACACCCAGCTCCTCAGCTATCTCCTTGAAGGAAAGTTCTTGGAAGAAACGCATATAGACAATCTGCTGTTGATTGAGCGGGAGACGGGCAACCATGGCGCGCACATCATCGAAGGACTGCTCCTGCAACATGAGTGACTCTACATTGGGCTCGCTCATACGAACATCATTGAACAAATCGACGGTGACATCACCCTGCTCACTAAAAAATTCGTGGCTGACCATTGGCATTACCTCCTGCTGATGGAAGGTGTCGAGGATGAGATTGTGGGCAATGCGGATAAGCCATGCATAGAAATAGCCTGTAGAATTGTAGCGATGACTACGAATGGAGGTGATGGCACGCACAAAGGTTTCCTGAAAGATATCATCAGCGATATCCTTGTCGTGCACTACGAAGTAAATATAACTGTAAAGCTTCTCTTGATGACGCTTCAAAAGCACATCAAACGCACTATCTTCACCTTGCTCATAACGACGGACCAACTGATCGTCGGTGGTCGATTTGCTTGTATTCATTACTTTCTAAAAATTGATTCGGAGTAATGATGTGTCGATAGGCAATATGCGTTTTTGATGTGATTAAATAGTATTATCGAATGCAAAGGAAAGGATTTTCTGCGAAATGTGCAAGTATTTTGGCGAAAATTTGCTATTTTTTCAGGTTTCAGGTCACGAATTACAATGAATGCCCCATAAATGATCATAAATATTATTCTTGAAAATTCGCATTAAATTCATGGTAGTTCGTGACTTTACATACATGATCTGCTACACGAACTTCATACTATCGGCAATGCGCGCACCACGGAGGAAGTCAGCGATGGCCATGCGCTTTTTGCCAGCTATCTGAAGTTCGTCGATGTAGAGCCAGCCTCCAGGGGTGGCCACGGCAAGAGCATTACCAGTGACACGAAGCGTGCCGGGAGACTCATCATGAGTAGAAGCCTCCTTGTGGGTGGCATAGACCTTTACATCCTGTACCTTGCCATCTTCACTGACGAGTTGAGTCCACGACGCAGGATAGGGTGAGAGACCACGCACGAAATTGTATACGGAAGTGAGCCCTGCCTGCCAGTTAATGCGACAGGTCTCCTTAAAGATCTTGGGAGCATGGCGCAAGGGTTCACTGGTGATAAACTGCTCCTGAGGCACTGAGGTAGCTGTACCATCTTCTATGGCACGGACCGTACGGAGAACGAGCTGTGAACCGAGCTCCATCAAGCGGTCGTGAATATCGCCCACATTGTCGGTCTCAGCAATAGGGCAACGCTCCTGCATGATGATACGACCCGTATCGATGTCGTGATCGAGGAAGAATGTGGTGACACCCGTCTCCTTGTCACCGTTGATGACAGCCCAATTCATGGGTGCAGCTCCACGATACTGAGGCAATAAGGCAGTATGCAGGTTAAAGGTACCCAGACGGGGCATGCCCCAAACCACTTCGGGTAGCATGCGGAAGGCAACGACAATCTGCAAATCAGCCTCCAGGGCGCGCAAGTCCTCAAGAAAACTCTCATCCTTCAGTTTCTCAGGCTGAAGAAGTTTTATGCCTTTCTCTTCAAGATGCTGGTCCAAGTAGAATTTCTTCACGGGACTTGGCTGTAGGGTATCATGATGACGACCAATAGCCTTGTCGGGCATCGTGATAATGCCTACCACATTGTATCCGTTGTTCAAAAGTATGCGAAGGGGCTCGACAGCAAAGTCGGGTGTACCCATATAGACTATCTTTAATCCACAATTCATAATGCACAATTAGTTAATTCATTAGTCATCCGAATAGTCGGACATCATTTTCTTATAGACGGCATGAACGCGACTTTTGCGGATAAAACCCACAAAATCGCCATCTTTAGTGACCACTGGCAGAGTCCAGGCGTGCGTACGAGCAAAGACCTTGAGCACTACATCCATCGAGTCGTCGATATCCAGACGGGCAGGAGCCTGACGCATGAGACCCAGCACTTGAAACTCCTGATGCAACTCCGAACGGAACATGACATGGCGTATGTCATCGATGTAGAGCACGCCAATGAGTTTGTGGTCGTTGTCAACGACAGGGAATACATTGTAAGTAGAACTGGCTATCATACGCACAACCTTGCCTAGTTTCATGTCCGTGTGCAACTGCTGTTCGTCGTCGTAGCGCTCTATCACACTGTCCATGCTCATGAGGGTGAGAATGGCGCGATCCTTGTCGTGTGTGAGCAACTCACCTCTACGAGCCAAACGCTGACTGTAGACACTGTGAGGCTCAAAGATGACGATAGTGAGATAAGCACATACAGAAACTATCATCAAAGGGAGGAACAACTGATATCCACCCGTGAGTTCGGCAATGAGGAATACACCCGTGAGGGGAGCATGCATGACACCACTCATCAGTCCGCACATACCCATCAACGCAAAATTGTTGAGAGGGAGGTGCATACCCAAGATGCCATTGAGATTCCACACGCTGGAGAAGAAGAAACCACTGACACAGCCTAAGAAAAGACTGGGTGCAAAGATACCACCACATCCTCCACCGCTATTGGTGGCCGTACTGGCAAACACCTTGAATACGATGAGCAAAGCCAGATAGACCAGCAACAACGAACTATGGCCATAGAAAAGCGAGCCGTTCATAGCCGTAGTGAAATCGGCCTCGCTCTGACCACTCAGAAGGAGATTGATCAACTCGTAACCTTCTCCATAAAGCGAAGGGAAAAGGAAAATAAGTACACTCAAAAGTGAGCCACCCATTAAGAGCTTGACATAACGATTGTGGAAATTGCCAAAAAACTTCTCCAAGCGAAGCATCACACGCGTGAAATACAACGCTACAAGTCCACAGAACACACCTAATAATATATATGCGGGCGTACGATCCATGGCAAAGGTTTCACGAAGTTCAAACTCAAAGACCGTGTCCATACCGCTAAAGGCATAGGTAATGCCCGTAGCCGTCACACACGAGAGAAGCAAAGGCAGAAGGCTCGACATCGTGAGATCCACCATAATGACTTCCACAGTAAACACCAAGCCTGCGATAGGAGCCTTGAAGATACCCGACACTGCGCCAGCAGCGCCACAGCCCACAAGAAGCATCAGCGTGCGCGTGTTGAGACGGAAGAGTTTGCCCAGGTTGCTTCCAATAGCACTACCCGTGAGCACGATAGGCGCCTCGGCTCCTACACTACCACCAAAACCAATGGTGATAGCACTGGCTAGCACACTGCTCCAAGTGTTATGCCCTGCTATACGACTCTTCTTTCGCGCAATGGCATAAAGAATCTTCGTAATGCCATGACCGATATCATCACGCACCACATAGCGCACGAAAAGCATCGTGAGATAGATGCCCACAACAGGATAGACCAGATAGAGGAGGTTACTCTCACTGGTCTCAAACTGATGAGTGAGCAGATACTTGATGCTGGCAATGAGCCACTTAAGCAAGAGTCCGGCCAATGCCGTGCATACTCCCACCATCAAGGCCATCAGCAACACAAACTGCCGGGCACTGAATGCTCGTCGGAATAACAGCAGACGAAGCAACATCTCTTGCCGTATAGAGCGGACCCTTGCCATACTTCTAAATTCGTTGACTCTTATCTAATGACCTTAACCTCGCCATCCTTACCCAACTTCACGATATGACTGGGTTGAGAGGGAGCCTTCTCGCCACGACGGAAACTCACGATGTAGTCCACCTTTTCCTTGATCTCATCGCTAATCTCAGAGAAGTTGCGTGGAGAGGGAGCACCGCTGATATTGGCACTGGTACTGACAATGGCTTTCTGAAAACGATAACAAAGTTGACGGCTGAACTCCTCCTGAGTGACACGGATGCCGAGCGATCCATCTTCGGCCAGAAGATTGGGAGCCACTCCATTGGCATCGTCGAGAATGAGCGTGACGGGACTCGTGGCACAATCCACAAGGTCCCATGCCACATCGGGGACATGGCGGAAATAGCGTTGCATACGATTGGCGCTGTCCACCAAGCAGATCAAGGCCTTACTATCCTCGCGTTGCTTGATCTGATAGACACGAGCCACAGCCTCTGGATTGGTAGCGTCGCAACCTATACCCCAAATCGTATCCGTGGGATAGAGTATCACCCCACCCTTTCTCAACACCTCAACGGCATTCTTGATATCTAAATCGCAATTCATGGGTTTTAAATTTTACAAAGGATTCAATTTGTCGAGAACTCGATGATTCGATAATTCGACGGATTGAGAAATCCATAAAATTAGAACTCGCTAGTGAAGTGGAACTTCAGATGCTCAAAATCCTGCTGTGCCATAGAGAGAACATAACCCGAATCGGCAAGGAATACATCACGCCCCTCACGGTCAAGCGCCATATACTGATGCTTACGCTTCTTGAAGTTCTCCAGCTCCTGCTCATAACCCGGTTCGCACTCCACCCAACAAGCCTTATGGAGTGAGATAGGCTCCCAGCGACACTTGGCGTTGTACTCGTTTTCCAAACGGTACTGGATGACCTCAAACTGCAACTGACCCACAGTACCGATAATCTTACGACCGTTAAACTGATTGATGAACAACTGAGCCACACCCTCGTCCATCAGTTGATTGATACCCTTCTCAAGTTGCTTGGTCTTCATAGGATCGGCATTCTCAATGTACTTGAACATCTCGGGCGAGAATGAAGGCAGACCACGGAAATGTATCTGCTCTCCTTCGGTGAGCGTGTCGCCAATCTTGAAGGTGCCATTGTCGGGCAGACCAACGATGTCACCAGCCCAAGCCTCGTCGATGGTACTCTTACGCTGAGCCATAAACTGAGTGGGCGAACTGAATCGTAAGGTCTTGCCCTGGCGGATGTGGAGGTAGGGCGCATTGCGCACAAACTTACCCGAGCACACCTTACAGAAGGCAATACAAGAACGGTGGTTGGGGTCGATGTTGGCCGTAATCTTGAAGATGAAACCCGTGAACTTCTTCTCGTCGGGATCTACCATACGCTCTTCAGCCTGTGTGGGACGGGGAGAAGGAGCAATCTCCACAAAACAGTCAAGCAACTCCTGCACACCAAAATTGTTGAGTGCTGAACCAAAGAACACGGGAGCAACCTCAGCATTGAGATAAAGACTCTCCCCCCGCCCTCCCTCAAGGGAGGGAGCCCCAAGCACATCATCTACAGACGGATAGACACC
>JAZQQX010000015.1:0-95401 GCA_045629325.1 Bacteroidaceae bacterium
TTCCTCGTTTGCGACTGCAAAGGTACAACCAATTTCCGAACCCACCAAACAATATCAAGACTTTTTTCAAAAAAAAGTGAAAAAAGACGGAGGGAAGAGGGGGAAGGGGGAAGGACACCTTATTATTATATATGCGCGCGAAGAGAAAAGGCGGGGAGAGGGAGGAAAAGAGATCATGGCAAAAAACAAAAAAGTACAAATAAAAGCAAGCAGTAAATTTAATCCCTTACTCAAGTAATGATTAAAAAAATAAGTTTGTTCGCTTACATAGTACAACAATTATGTGTAACTTTGCAAAAAGATCACAAACTGAAGTTACATAAATAATGATAAAAGCCATATTCTTTGATATAGATGGGACACTCGTCTCATTCAAGACACACTGCATTCCCCAATCAACATTAGACGCCGTTCACGAAATTCGGCAAAAAGGCACAAAGGTATTCATTGCGACAGGAAGACCCATCCCTTTCATAAATAATCTTGGAGAACTGGAATATGACGGCATTATGTCCGTAAGCGGAGGAAGTTGTATAACAAGCGAAGGCGAGGTGATTTGCAACAAGACGATTGACAAGAGAGACCTTCAAAACCTGATTGCATACCACAAGGAGCATCCTATGCCCATTGCTTTTGCATCAGACAAAAGCGTCTTCATCACCGCAACAAACGAAATCACGCAAGAGGTTTACAATCTGCTGGACATCAAGAACTATGGAGAAGTACACCCCATTGAAGAATGCCTAAACATGGAAGTAATGCAGATCATTGCCTTTTTCCCTCAGGAGCAAGAGCAAGAAATCATGAAACATGTCTTGAAAAATAGCGAAGCATACCGCTGGCACCCCGCCTTTGCCGATATCGTTGCAAAGGGAACAAGTAAAGCAACCGGTGTGGATCTCATGCTACAACACTATGGCATTCGTATAGAAGAAGCCATGGCCTTTGGGGATGGAGGGAACGACATTGCCATGCTCGACCATGTACCACACAGTGTAGCCATGGGTAATGCAAGTGCAGAAGTCAAGGCACACGCCAAATACATCACCGACACCGTAGACAACGACGGAATTGCAAAGATGCTATCAAAAATCAACACCCTATAAACCCCACATACATGAAAAGATATACAGACCTGTTTATTGACTTTGACGACACGATATACAACACACATGGCAATGCAGAGATAGCCTTGCAAGAGTTGTACGAGCATCTCGATCTAAAAAGATATTTTGACAAAATAGAAGACTTCACAACACCCTACTGGACTGCAAACATAGAGCTGTGGGGGCAATATAGCAGAGGAGAGATAGAGCGCGAATATCTCATTATCGAACGCTTTCGTCGGCCACTGTCAAAGGGAAAAGGACTCATACCTGATGACGACTACTGCCTTACCGCAAGTGACAAATTCCTTGAACTAAACAGTACGAAAAGCGGGCTGGTAGAGGGTGCAAGAGAACTTCTTGACTACCTCCAACCCCGCTATAGGTTGCATCTGTGCAGTAACGGATTCCACGAGGTACAATACAAGAAACTAAAAGCCTCTGACACAGACAGATATTTCCAAAATGTCATTTTGAGTGAGGATGCCGGTATAAACAAGCCCAACCCCAAATTCTTTGAATACGCACTCCAACAAACAGGAGCACCACGCGAAAGTACGCTCATGATTGGAGACAACTACAATACCGATATCCAAGGGGCCATGTCTGCCGGGATCGACCAACTCTATTTCAATCGTTGGAACGACCCCAACGAGCGACCAGAAGTTACCATGAAGGTAAACAAGCTACAAGACATAATTGGACTTTTGTAAAAGGGGTTGTTGTGAATTTCGCGTGAAATAAAGAATTTGAAACACTATTTCCGCAAGCACCATAAAAAGAAAACGCACTCTCAAAATCGAGAATGCGTTTTTCATTTCTGTGAGCTGCTTCCGAGAGTTGAACTCGGGACCTCATCCTTACCAAGGATGCGCTCTACCACTGAGCTAAAGCAGCAGACCTTTCGGAAATGCGGGTGCAAAGGTACAACATTTATTTGAAAGCGCAAAACAATTATTGTATTTTTTTCATTTACATCGACGAGGGATGGTAAGATTGTGTCCTTGAAAAACAAGTTACCTACACTTACATACAGCATCATACACGCTTACATACACGCCGGAAAGCAAGGCGTAGCAAGGGATTTGAGCAATCGTGTATGTAGTGTATGTAATTTTTATATAGTTACTGGATAATTTGACATATTTGACTGGTGCGTATTCTTACCACGAATCAGGCGTACCCTCGTCCACACATACTTATCCTTCAACCTACCAGCAATAGTTGGTAGGTCGTACCGTAAGCGTGGTACAGCGTAATCACAAGTATGGCTAGGCGTGATCATAAGCGTGACTCGGCGTAGCCATAAGCATGGCTAGGCGTGATCATAAGTATGGTTCAGCGTGGGCATAAGCGTGGCCTTTGCTTCTCACCATTACTTACTCAATTTGCGTAGTTACACAACCGACTTGTGAAATTTGAACAAAATAGCAAGAAAAGTTTGTAACAGTTGTGAATTTTGAGTATATTTGCGAAATAATTGGATTTTGATGTAATGGATGTATATCTATGATATAATGGATGTAGATCATTAAGCAACCCAATGACTATCAATGTGAACTATACCAGCCAAAACATAACCAAAAACATGAGACTATTAGCCATTTTATTCACATTTGCCTGTCTTTGCCAAAACATCTGGGCAGAGACGGAGAAAGACACTGTTTTTCTCACACAAACAGAAGTCAGCAATCTCTACAAGACAACATCAAAGAAGTATGCAGGTGTACACGATCCCAGTCTGGTCTTCGACCGCAAAGGAAACACCTATATCTTCGGTACCCACAATGCAGTGGCTCGTACCAGCGACATGATGAACTGGACCGGAGTGAACAACGGCAATCTCTACGGTAAGAAAAACAGCAATGGCACAGTAAGTGTAGTGAATTTCAACGATGCCTTCATAACCAACATGACCAAGAAGGTGACTGTCCTAAAAGACGGTCAGCCTACAGAGGTGACATTCGGCAATTTTGACGCAAAAGCATGGCATTGCGCCATCGACGGAGCCAATGGTCCCTGGACTGTTGCCGGAAACATGTGGGCGCCAGATGTCATCTGGAACGAAGCCATGCAACAATGGTGCATGTACCTTAGTCTCAACGGTCCTCGATGGAATAGTGTCATCATCCTGTTGACATCCAGCAACATCGAAGGTCCCTATGTCTATCAAGGCCCTGTAGTATATACAGGTTTCATCAATGCCACCAATCCAAAGATTTCTTGGAAACTGACCGACCTGGAACTGGTCATTGGCGAACAGAAGACCCTCCCCGCACGCTACAATGTAGATGGAAGATGGGGAGACTATATGCCCCATGCCATTGACCCCTGTGTGTTCTACGACGAAGAAGGCGAACTCTGGATGTCGTATGGCTCGTGGAGTGGCGGTATCTTCATCCTAAAACTCAACAAAGAAAACGGCCTGCGCGACTATACCACGACCTATCCTATCAAAACCGATGCAGGTGGCCATCCATTGAGCGACCCCTACTTCGGCACACAACTTGCTGGTGGATACTATGTTTCGGGAGAAGGATCCTACATACAACACATCGGCGACTACTACTATCTGTTTGTGACCTACGGCGGACTTGAAGCAGCAAAAGGTTATACCATGCGAACCTTCCGGAGCAAGAACCCCGATGGACCTTACACAGACAACTCTGGCGAAAGCGCTATCTTCAACCGATACATTTTGAACTATGGTAAGAATGACGGTAGCCAAAGAGGAAATCTCCTCGTAGGAGCTTTTGACAAATGGAGTTTCCAATCACACGCAGAGGTTGCCCAAGGACACAACTCTGCTATAACAGATAGCCAAGGCCGTTCTTTCCTCATCTATCATACCCGATTCAACACCGGAAACGAAGGTTTCCAGGATCGCGTACATCAGTTGTTCACCAACGAGAAAGGTTGGTTGCTATCAGCGCCTATGGAATTCAACGGCGAGACCATAACCGACAAGGACATTCAGTCTGGTTGCGAATTCACACCCGAACAGATACCCGGTGGCTACGACATCCTTGTACACAAGTTCGGTCTTGACAACGAAGCCTTTGCGACGGCCCTTCCTCAAAAGGTTACACTCTCCGAGAACGGAAAAGTCACTGGTGCATATTCGGGCACATGGAAGATGAAAGAGGGCACAGCCTACATCACGATCTCCGTAGGTGGAACAACCTATTATGGCGTAATCGTGGGTCAGACGATAGATGGAAGTACCTTGAAAACCATTGGAATCACCGCATCCGCACAAAATGGACAAATGCTGTGGGGATACAAAGTTCTTCCCCAATATGCAGTTGCATACAATGTACAGAAGATCACAACACCCATCACCAACAACGCATCCGTTTCCGCTCACATCGACCTCATGGCCGACACCTACTATGATGTAAGCTACGAATGGGAATCGTCCGTTCCCTCGGTCATCAGCAACACAGGAAAATACAATCCCGCAGACACCGTGACCCGAGTAACTCTCACCAACCGATTTGTCAAAGAGAACTATGTCTTTGAAAAGAAATACACAGTTCGCGCCAGCAAGGCCGACTCGCTTCCCGGTGATTATCGAAGTGGCATCATTGCCTACTACGACTTTGACGAGAAGCCCACTCTCAACCGTTACAATGAGGAGCAACGCGTATCGACCAACAAGATGACAAATGGCACGCTTCCCGAGTTGAAGGAGGACGGAGCAAGAATAGGAATGGTGGGACATATCTATGGAGGTACCAATGCCAAGAAAACGGGAAGTTACATGCGTATACCCAATCCATTTGAAGGACAGACAGGCATCAAGGGACTGACTATCAGTGCCTGGGTGAAAAGAGGTGACGGTAAAGACCTACTGGGTACAGCATGGGCTTTCACCGGCAGTGCACCAGCAAGCAACACCGCACAAGAACGCTTCTTCATGACGCTCAACAACTACATTGGATTTACCAATCAGAAGGATACTTTTGCCATCAACTATCCTAAAACGGCAAACACCATTATACCTGCTAACGAGTGGAGACTTTTGACCGTGACTCTTGACGAAGAGGGCGTCTCAATCTATGTCAATGGAGTGAAGCGTTCCAGCTCATTTGCCTCTACAGCAGGCAACAGAATGGAATATTTTGATATGACAAAAGTAATGGATGTCGTAGCATCTTCCAAGTATTTTTGTCTGGGTATCGGCAACGGTATAGCATCAGCAGAGGCCGACTATGATGACTTGCTCATCTACGACCGTGCCCTTTCGACAGAGGATGTCAAACTGCTATATGCCATGGAGCGCCGTGTGACAGACTTCTCGCCCAATGGAGAAACCGGCATAGATGCCATTGAGATGGACAAAGCCCTCGAAGAAAAAGCATTCTCTGGAGGCTATCATGACCTCTCAGGCCGTTCTGTTCCCTACCCCGCCAAATCAGGTATCTACCTATATAATGGTAGAAAGATCCTTGTTAAGTAATGATTACTAAATAAACTACTCTCAACTTACACCAATTATGTTCAAGAAAGCACTTGCACCATTATTCCTTACCTTTCTGGGATTCTCTTCCGCCATGGGACAAAACCCCATCGTACAGACCTGCTTCACGGCAGATCCCGCTCCCATGGTAGACGATGACAGACTCTATGTCTACATCGACCGCGACGAAGACAGAGGAACAGGATTCTACTACATGGACGAATATCGTGTCTACAGTACAGCCGACATGGTAAACTGGACCGACCATGGTGCAGTGCTTCCCTTGAAAACATTCACTTGGGCAAAAGCCGGTTCGGCATGGGCCAGTCAATGTATCAGGAAGGGTAATAAGTACTATTGGTACATTTGTTGCGAACCAAAAACTGGCGGTAGAGCCCTTGGCGTGGCTACGAGCAGTACCCCTATCGGTCCGTTCCGTGCACAGCTCGGCGCTCCTCTACTCGATGGCAGTTGGGACTACATTGACCCCTCGCCTTTTATTGACGATGATGGCAGTGCCTATATTGTATTCGGCAATCCTGGATGTTATATAGCAAAGCTCAAGAGCACCATGATTGGTTTTGACACCAACTGGAAAATAGAAGGCGACCATGTCAAGAAGACCAATAAAGCAGGCGTATGGGAGTTCCTGCAAGACGAGGCATCTTTCGGTGGACCGAAGGAGCCCCAGGAAGGTGTCAAATACAAGGATCTTTACGAGGAAGGCCCATGGTTAATGAAGCGTGATTCCATCTACTACCTGATGTATGCAGCCGGAGGTGTACCCGAGCATATCGCCTACTCCACTTCTGACAAACCCACAGGCCCCTGGACCTACAGAGGTCAGATCATGCGCCAGCAGGATACCGGTAGCTTTACCAACCACTCCGGAATCTGTACCTTCAAGGGGCACAACTACTTCTTCTACCACACCGGTTGGTTGCCCAAAGGCGGTAGTTACACTCGTTCCACTTGTGTTGAAGAGTTCACCTACAATGCAGACGGAACCATTCCCGAGATCAAAGCCACAAAGACCGGTGTCAAGCCTATTGCTACACTCAATCCCTACACCCATCAGGAAGCAGAGACCATAGCCTTCAGCAATGGTGTCACCAGCAAGGAAGAGACATACACCGATCCCGAAACCAACAAGAAAGCCACTCGAATCTACATCTCCGACATTCACGCCAACGACTACATCACAGTACGCAATGTGGAGTTTGGCGACAGTGTAGGTACTCTAACCGTCAAGGTAAGAAGCACCAAGGCTGGTGGTTCAATACAGATCAGGAGTGGTAAAGTGGACGGTTCCACAATGGGTTCGATAAAGGTTCCCGACACTGGTGGAGAGTGGCAGGACCTTACTTTTACCATCCGCAATTCTCTGAAAGGAATCAAAGATTTCGTGTTCCGATTTGCAGGTAGCGGGAGTGAGTCGCTCTTTGATTTTGACTCATGGCATTTCAATGTAAAAGCAGATGAAGATATCATCCAGGAGACGCCTGCTGTCGTTGGTCAGAAGACCTACCACACACTGTCGGGAACAAAGATTGAAAGTCCACAGAAAGGCATCAACATTGTTACCCAAACTGACGGAAAACGCGTAAAGCGAATTGTAAGTAAGTGATCAAAATTATTTTAAGTATGTTTCAGTAAGTGATTTGATCACTTACATAAGATAAGGCCTATCAGTTCCTGCCGTTCCTCTCCTTCCATGCCTTGAAGAGCGGGAACAGTTGGGCAGGACGATTGTTATACCAGCTATACCCCGTGCGTCGCTCATATCCGATTTCGGACAATGCCACACGGGGTATGCCGTCACGATCGCAAAAGAAAGGAGTGAGGGTTTGCAAGTCATAGAATCTGGCCCATATAGGCGAGGTCTTCTCATCTGCCACCACCCGTACATCGCTCTGTCCGTCTTCATTTCTGAATCGCTCCACCCTTATACCTCGCAATTGGTACCTGTCAAACCATTCCATAGCCCCTTCTATGCTTCGGCAGATACGCTCATCGGGATGAGGCAACTGCATCAGGAGCTGGACTATGGATGCACTCTCTACCGGACAGTAAGATGCGAGTTCGTAGGCTCTTGCAGGTGCTGGGAGTAAGGTTTCATGGTCGTGTTGCTGGCACCAGATTGTAGGTTGGCCATCCACCACAATCTGTGTGGCGAGGATACAGTCTACACCCTTATCGAATGCCTTCGTCAGTCGCTTTCGGAGTGCATCATCGGTCAGCGACCCATCGTATGGTACCACCTGAGAAGCAATATCGCGGATGAGCTTCATCACATTTACCATTGCATCGTCATTGTATGTGATGTGCCACTGATACCCCTTTTTAGCAGGCCAGAATTGGGGCCAGCCACCGTTAGGATACTGCCCGGAAAGCAGAAATTCCACACCTTGCAGAAAGGCCTTCTGGAAACGCTCTTCCTTTGTGTTGCGATACAGATGAGCCAAGAAAATCATTTGCTGTGAGGTGGCATCATTGTCTATCGTAGAGTCGTCACGCCTACCCTTCTGTGCAAGGACCTCATTGCGAAGACTGTCGGTCATGGGCGTCACCATATCCACATTTTTAGGCCAACCTCCCGTTTCTCTTTGCCAAAGGAGCAGTTGGTCACCTATGCGCTGTGCATCCTGACTCTGGAAAAAAGCATCGTTGGGATGGTTGTTGAAGGCTTTCAGACTTTGTGCAGAAGCAAAGGTCGCAAAACTCAACCAAAGGACAAAAGAAAAAAGGATATGATATAATTTCATTGCAAAAAGGGATACTAATAAGTGTTAAGAACGCACAAAGTTAGCCAAAAAAAGTGAAGGACTGCATCTTTTTGATAGTAAATTTGCTATCGTCTTATTTTATACCTAACTTTGCACCGGAAAAAGATTTTATATTAAATTAGGTATTATGAACTCACCCATTTCGCTCGGTAAGAGATTGTCATTTGTTTTAGTTGCCCTCTTTTGTTGCTTTTCTGCACACGCTCAAAAGCATATCAGTGGCACAGTAACCGACAAGCAGGGCACTCCCATATTCAAGGCCAATGTGATGGAGATAGACAAGACCCATCGTATTCTCAACCAGACGACTACTGACAAGCAGGGTAATTTCGTCCTGGCTGTCAACGACGCTCTGAATGGCTACCTCCGTATTTCGGCTAATGGATTTATTCTGCAGAGAGAGCACATTCGTCGCAACTCACAGAAGTTCAATATCAAGATGGAGATTCGCAAGGCTTCCCGGCTGAGCCTCATCCAAAAGCAGGCAACGGGCAAGAAACCTCGTGTGTTCCGTAGCAAGCAGTTGCTTTGTGGTAGAAGCGGTATGCACATGGAACCATGGACCGTACAGGTGGAGCGACTCACCGACACGCTCTATGTGCTTCAGTTGCCCGTCAAGGCTGAAAATCTGAGCGGTACCTACAAGGAGGGCCGTAGCATCACTTTCCTGGACAACAACGACTATCAGATCACCATGTGCTACAATGGTGAAGATGCTGTAGCCATCACGGGCAATCCCGACTTCGCCGACCTCAAGGAAAGAAGAGATATGCAGAACATAGGTAACTTCCAGTTGCGCAATGGTTCTGACAGCCAGGATTCCAACGAACCTATCTACTACTATCCTCAGTTTATCCTGACCCAAGACGACATCGACATCCTCTTGGCTCAATCCGACCGTCTGGCTCGTGTGGCCGTAGATACGGAGGCTGGTGACAACTATTGGCTCGTCTATCCCCTCGAGTCGTTCAGCAAGGAACTCAAAAAGGCTGTGACAAAATTGAACAAGAAATAAGTCTATATTCCACACGGACATTACCCTAAATCTCATGAAAGACCTCATCCGTTCAGGATTTCTGGCCGGTGTATGCATTGGTATCGCAGGATACGGTTATCTGGCAGAAAAAAGCATCATCGGTGCCGTACTCTTTTCGTTCGGACTTCTCACGGTGGTACACTATGCCCTCAAACTTTACACGGGTACTGCAGGATTTATCCACCGGGGCGAATTGGGCAAACTATGTCTCATTCTGGCAACCAACCTGACGGGCTGTCTTGCCGTAGCATTGATGGTGCGATGCTCTCCCATGCCTCTGCAAGAAACGGCACAGGCCATACTCGAGGGCCGTCTTCGCATGGGACCATTGTATGGTGGGATCCTGGCCATCGGCTGTGGTTTTATCATGACCACTGCAGTCACTTTTGCCCGTGAAGGAAAGAACCTGCCTTTGCTCTTCGGCGTACCTTTGTTCATCACCTGTGGATTCCCCCACTGTGTGGCCGATGGCTTCTACTATCTTTGCGTACCTCTTGATTTCCTCACAGCCAATGCACTCGACATACTCATCTTCTATGTGAGCATAGTCATTGGCAATTTCATAGGTTGCAACCTCTATCGAGGTGTAATGTGGGGCACAACGAAAAAATAAGATGATGGAAAGCAACGAACGAATAGACAAGGTAGTCAGTTTCTTAAAGGCACACGACATCCCCTTCACTCTGCTTCGCCACGATCCACTCTTCACCATCGAGGAGGGACTGGCTTTCTGGAATGCACAGGCCGAGTTGCAAGGTTGCACGCATTGCAAGAATCTCTTCCTGCGCAACCACAGCGGTAAGCGCCACTATCTGGTTACCATGGAGTGCCACAAATCGCTTAATTTTGTTCAACTGCAACAAATCATACGCGAAGGCAAACTATCTTTCGCATCAGAGGAGCGCATGGAGCGTTGCCTGGGACTTCGTCCCGGAAGCGTATCACCACTGGGCCTCATCAACGACATCAATCTACAGGATGCCTCTCCACGCGAACTTTTTGAGAACGGGCACAGAGTGAAGTTTTTCGTCGATAAGGACTTGCACGATGCTCCCATGATGTCGTTTCACCCATGCGACAACACAGCCAGCGTGGCTCTGCTAAATGCCGACTTCCACCGTTTCCTATCTATATGGGGTGGCGAAGTGGAATGGTTTGACATGCAATAAACACCCACTATTATACAAAAATAGTATGAACAAAAGACTTTCCGAAGTTGTTTTGATTCATTACAAAAAATCAATCAGTATGAGAAAACACACATTTTTCCTTCTTTGCTTCTTGCTCGTAGCACAGTTGGCCACAGCTCAGCGCATCCGTGTAGCTTGTATCGGAAATAGCATCACTTATGGTCATGGTATACAAGATCGTCAGCACGACACCTATCCTGCCCAACTTCAGGCACTTCTGGGTGAAGACTATGAGGTGGTAAACTTTGGTGTAAGTGGCACTACGGCTCAGCGCGAGGGTGACTTCCCTTGGATTACGACTCCTGAATATAAGCAGGCGCTGGCTTTTCAGCCCCAGATAGCCGTCATCAAGTTGGGTACCAACGATAGCAAACCGCAGAACTGGGTAGGAGAAGAGCGTTTTATCCGTGACCTGGAGGCCTTGGCCGTAGAGTTTGAGCAGTTGGAATCGCATCCTCGTATCATCATTGCACTTCCTGCCAAAGCCTATGAGGTGAGATGGAACATACACGATGATATCATTGCACTCCAAGAACTTCCCGCCATCAAGAAGATGGCCAAAAAACACCACTGGCCTCTCATCGACCTCTACAAGGCCACAAGCAAGATGCAAGAAAACTTCCCCGACGGTATTCATCCCAATGTTGCCGGTGCCGGAGTAATTGCAGAGAAGGTGAAAAAGGCAGTAAGGAAGGTTAAGTTATAAGGACAGGCAGAATCTCGGTAGGATGTTTGCCTGATCATAGGCGTGACCAAGGCCCACCATAGGCGTGACTACGCTACATCATATACAACAAGGGTTGCCTCTCATGGAGAAGCAACCCTTCAAAGTATAAACACACTGTTTGTATTTCCAATTTGATTTTAGAGGCTGTCGCCGAAGTCCTGACGGAACTTCTCTGCCAACTGCTCTTGCCAGTAGCCGATCTCCTTCATGCGACCGAAGAAGAAACGAAGCACTGCAGGCTCCTCTGTCCACTCCAAGCCACCAATGAGTTCGCGGTTGTCCCACAACCACTTCACACGGTCGGCAACATACTTGAGCTGTGAGAGAGTGTATACACGGCGAGGCACAGCCAGACGCTGCAACTCAAGCTCTGCATAGCGCTCAGTACCATCGGGTTCACGCTGTTCTGACACTGTACCACGCTCCATACCACGGATACCACCGGCGATATAGAGTGCAGCACCTACTGCTGCAGCGGGATACTGGTTGTGAGGCATATTGGGCACGAAAGCACCAGCATTCAAGTGACAGCCCAGACCACCGGGAGGAAGGATGACGGGCACACCGTAAGCATCGAGTTCCTTGGCAAGGTAGTTGATAAACTCGGGACCGTGAGAGATGTAGTCCATATCGAGAGACTCGTAAAGACCTACAGCCATTGACTCCATGGTGCGAACATCGATACCACCATAGGTCAAGAAACCTTCGTAGAGAGGGATAAAGGTCATCAGTTCCTTCGTCCACTTCTCATCCTTAGAGCAGATGATACCACCCTTAGAGAAGCTGAGCTTACGAGCAGAGAAGTAGATGATGTCGAAATGATCGGCCAAGAGCTTATAGATCTCACCAACCTCCATATACTTGCAACGAGCCTCACGGGTCTTCATGAAGTAAATGTTGTCCTGCAACAGAGAAGCATCGAGTACAGACTTAACACCCTTCTCATGACAGATGTCGGTTACAGCCAGCATATTCTCAAGGCTGACAGGCTGACCACCGATCAAGTTGGTACCTGCCTCCACGCGTACATAAGCCACATTGTCGCTACCGATCTCCTCGATACGATTCTTCAGCAACTCCAGATCGTAGTCACCCTTGAAAGGATCATTGCTCTGGGGGATCAAGCCCTTAGGCTGAACGAGCTCCTCAACAGTTGCACCACAACGGGTTGCATGAGCCTTGGTGGTAGTGAAGTGGAAGTTCATGATAGCTACCTTACCGGGAGCACAGTAAGCCTCAGCGAGGATGTTCTCTGCAGCACGACCCTGATGTACGGGCAACACATTGTCACAACCGAACACATCCTTGATAGCCTGCTTTACGCGAAGGAAGGTTGCAGAACCTGCATAAGAATCGTCTGCCTGGAAACTTGCAGCAAACTGATTGTCAGACATACAGTTCACACCAGAGTCGGTGAGCATATCCAGATATACATCCTTGTTCTGCAACAAGAAAGTATTGTTACCTGCCTCCTGGATCTTCTTCAAACGCTCCTCTACAGGCAAGAGAGAGAGTTTCTGAATCATGCGTACCTTGTGCATTTCCAAAGGTACCTGATTTTCACTTTGATAAAATTTTACTGCCATTGTGTTATTAGATTTAAAAGATTAACAGATTGGGATCTTTTACCTTATACTATTTAAGAATGGGTGTGTATCACCCTCATTCCGAATGCAAATATACACTAAAATATGAAACAAGGAAAAGAATTATAACTATTTTGATGTAAAATCAATAAAAATTGTTACTTTTGTACTCCAAAAAGCAATAATTTGACATTACACCGCCTTTGGCCGGTGGTTAATTGTCCATAAAAGAAACTAATAGCAGAAACTCATGCTCGGAACTATAGTCAATACAACTACCATCCTTGTAGGTGGAGCCTTCGGTGCCATTGTCCGCACCGGAATCGGTGAGAAGTACAAGCAATCACTCTTCACAGCCCTGGGCCTTTGTTGCCTCGTGCTGGGTATGAATGCCGCATTGCCCAACATGGGCAAGAGCGAATTTCCCGTACTGTTCATCCTCAGTCTTGCCATCGGTGGCATCATTGGCACACGATTGAACCTCGCTGGCCGAATCGATCAGCTCAACGACAAACTCAACAAGCGTAATGGCAATGAGAACAATGGTTTGAACGGACTTATGACGGGTGTGCTTCTATACTGCATAGGCACCTTCTCGATTGTAGGGCCGGTACTCTCCTGCCTGTCACCCAGCGGAGGTTGGGCTCTCGGTGAATCGGCCAACACCTATCTCTATACCAACGCCACGCTCGACCTTGTCACCTCGGCCGTCTTGGCTGCATCCTACGGTTGGATCATGCTCCTTGCTGCCCCTATCCTCTTCTGCTGGCAAGGTATGTTCTATGCCATAGCCTACTTCTGCGGAGACGGAATGCCTGAACCCATGCGTACCGAACTGAGCATCGTGGGTGGTGTGCTGATTGTTTCGTCAGGCCTTGGTATCCTTGGCATCAAGGACTGTAAGACGGTCAATCTTTTGCCAAGCCTTCTGGTACCCGTGGTATTCTATCTTATCAAGGGGCTCTTCTGAAACCCTTTCGTTTTACCATGACAAAATATTTAAGCCAAGATTTACCGGGGAATAAATCTTGGCTTAAATTATATAAGAATCAATAAATTGTCTTCTTCGCTTAGCGATCGCGGAAGTTCCACTTGCAGTTGTCGTCGTTGAAGTTGAACTTACCCAGGGTGAGAGTACAGTCACCGGTGCAAACCAAAGCAAACTGCTCCCCTTCCTTGCCGGGCACTTTCTCACTGATGATGCGGTAGGTACCGTCGATGAGTTGCTCTATGCGCCAGAGTTGCTCGGGGGCACCGGTGTACTGAGCCACGGCAGTGAGTTCACCATCGGCTGTAGCAGCCAGAGCACGGTTGGTGCCTTCGATGACAATCTTGTAGTAGGGAGCACCCAGATAGCCACCTTTGCCCTCTACGGGGGTGATGTTCCAGCGCTGGTGAGGACGGAACATATAGTCGCTCAGTCGGATGTCGATGTTACCTTTTGGCCAGTCGCCCACCACATCGGCCAGAAGCTGAGTCTGAAGCGCCACATCGGGGGTAGAAGCATTACCAAAACCACGGCCTGCGCCTTGCATTCTCACGAAGTCAACAGCCAGTTCGAGGGCATAGCCACGACGCTCCGACTCTATCTCATAGGTGCCAGGCTTAAAGGGATCGCCAGCCACGGGCCAGTCGTTCTTCCAAAGAAGTGAACGGATGCCCAGCACACTCTTGCCACTGCGGTCAAAGTCGGCCTCAAAGTGGCACGACATCTTCTCGCAACCTTCTTCCTCAATGTACTGTCCAAAATGGCCAGGACCAGTCACTCTGTTACCAGCAGAAAGCACCATCTTACCACCGCCCTGAAGCATATCACGGCCCACATTGTCAAGGTAGGGACCCGTGACACTGCGCGAACGACCACACACAATATTGTAGGTAGAATTGACGCCATCGCAACAAGTACCGTGAGTACCCAACAGGTAGTACCAGCCATTGTGATACATCATAGCCGTAGCCTCGCAGTCGATAGCGATGTCGACGGGTTCACTCTTGGGAAGTCGCTTGGCAGTCTTGGGATCAAGTTCCACGAGACGGATGGCTCCGAAATAGGTTCCGTACGACATCCACAGCCTTCCGGTAGTAGGGTCGAGCAACAAGGCGGGATCTATGCAGTAGCAGTCATCGTCGGCTCCTGCCCATGCCACAAGTTCCTCACTGGTATACTTCACCGAGTCGGGATGAAGAGTCTCAGCCCACATCGTGGTAGCCACACCGTGGGTCTTGCCCTGAGTACCGGGGAAGTTGCCACTATAGGTGATGAGGTAGCGATCGCCTATCTTCAAGGCATCGGGAGCTACACCTCCTCCTGGTCGTACTGCGCCAGAACGCCATGTCCAACCATCGTCCGACATCAATCCGCCACCTCCGGTTCCGAAGGTATAGTAGATGCCGTTGCACTTGACAATGGTGGATGGGTCATGGATGAAAATATCTCCTGTCTGTGCGTATGCAGCCAGTGCCATTACCGACATGACTGCTGATGCGAATATCTTTTTCATAGCTGTCATTACTTATTAGTGATTGTAAGATTAGTGACAGGCTTACCGTCCTGTCCAATGAAACGAACGCAGAAGTCGCTCATACCGGGACCGTTGATGATGGAGCAGCGCACCACATTGGGGCCTTTCTTGAGGGTGAACTTCTTAGAAGCACAGTCGTCCACCACCATACGACGGTCGGCCGACATCATGAGTACCTCCTCGCCGTTGACCCACCACATTGATGCTGAGTTGGAACCGGCAGCCAATCTTACGGTCATGTCTTCTGGAGAATTGACCACGGTCACACCCATAAAGAGTGCACTCGTCGAGCGGAGACCTTGACTCTTTGCAAAGCGATAGAGCTTCACATTGTAGTGCTTGCTGTCCACACTTTGCCACTTCAGGGTTGCATCCTCATACTCTGGCTGTGTAGTGGCTTGCTGGGGAACACCTTGTCCAGGACCCAAGCCACCTCGGCGCATACCACCACCGGCAGCTCGTTTGAGCACCTTTACGGTCACCTGGTCGCCGTTATTGGGAACTGCAGTCTGCTGTCCCTGAAAATACTCTCTTGCAAATTCGGTTCTCAGCCACGAGTCCGTAAAAAGATTGTTGGAGTTGATGTCGGGCTTGGCAATAGGTTCCAACAAGGTCCAACGGCGGATAAATCCGTCTTTGTCGGGTGTAGCAGCCTTGGCCGTTGCTCTTGAGAAGTAGACATCAAACGATACATCTGGCTGGATGTATTTGTCAAACACCGGGTTGACCGGTCCTGCGGGCTGTGCCTGGGCATTACCACCAGGACGATTCTGTGCCATCAGTGTTCCCGATGCCAGCACAGCAAGGATCAATGCAATTTTTCTCATTATGGTATAAGATTAAAGATAAGTAAGTAATCAATTTTATTTATAGTATGCTTCAATAACAAACTATCATTTTTTGCTTTTGCTCAAGTTATTGCCGAGAGGAGATATGTGGAACTACTTGAAACCGTTTTTCTCCAGAATCGGGTCATCGTACTGCTTCTGCAGTTTGACAAGTTCCTTCTGCAAGCGCTTGGTCTGCTTCTCCATACCCTTCTGTCCATAGATGTTGTGCATCTCACGAGGGTCAGAGTTCAGGTCGTACATCTCCCACTGATCCACCATCTGCTGAGGACGCTCCCCATCTGAAGGATAGAAGTGTACCAGTTTCCATCCATCAGCCGTACGAACGCCATAATGACGGCGAACACTGTGTTCGGCAGGGTATTCATAGTAATGATAGTAGAGGCTCTGACGCCAGTTTTTGGGATGCTCACCCTTCAACAGAGGCAACAAGCTCACACCTTGTATGTCATCAGGGATGGGAGCACCTGCCAGTTCGAGGAAGGTAGGAGCATAGTCAATGTTCTGCACCATCTCCGTAATGTCCCCCTTGGCCAAGGAGCCTTGCCACTTGGTGGGCATACGCATCACAAGTGGAGTCTGGAAACTTTCCTCATACATGAAACGCTTGTCAAACCAGCCATGCTCACCCATATAGAATCCCTGGTCGCTGGTATAGACAACAAGCGTATTCTCGCTCAAACCCGTCTTGTCAAGATAATCGAGCAAACGCCCCACATTGTCATCAAAGGTTTTCAGCACCTTGGCATAGTCGCGCATGAAACGCTGGAACTTAAACTCCTTCAAAGCGCGGCCTGTGAGGTGACGGCTACGGAAATCCACTGCCAACGAATCATAGAAGGCATCATAGATGGCCCTCTCACGCGATTCCAGTCTGCCAATGAAACTAAGGTATGTGGCCGTGAGGTGTGTATTCACATTGGGATCAAACATCTTGATGTCATAGTCCATCGTCATATCCGTGTTGGAGGCGATGGACATCTCCTGGCGCTGTGCCGCAATACGACCTTCCCATTCATCGTCGAAGTTGTCCGGCAACGGAAAGGTAACATCCTCATATTCACGCAAGTACTTCAGTTCAGGCAACCAGTCGCGATGACAGGCCTTCTCGTGAAGGAAGAGTATGAATGGCTTGTCCGACTTCTGCTGTTCATCCATCCAACTGATAGCTTTGTCTGTCAACAGATTGGTAAGATATCCCTTCTCCGTGTGGCGCTTGCCATCCATGGTGATGAAAGTGGGATTGTAATAATCACCCTGACCAGGGATAATCTCATAATGGTCGAATCCAGTAGGATCACTCACCAGATGCCACTTACCGATAAGCGCTGTGTTGTATCCTGCCTTCTGCATCAACTTGGGCATAGTCTGCTGACTGCCGTCGAACACGCCATGCTCATTGTTGGTAAATCCATTCTTGTGGCTGTGCTTACCCGTGATCATACACGCACGACTGGGACCTGAAAGCGAATTGGCCACAAAACTGTTCACGAATCTCACTCCATCGCGTGCGATTCGGTCCAGGTTGGGCGTCTGCACATTCCTATGGTCGTAGCACGACATCATCTGTGCCGTGTGATCGTCGGTCATGATATACAAAATGTTTGGTCGTTGCTGAGCCCATGCTACAGAGTGCATAGCCACAGTGGCAAAAGAGAATAAGCCGATTGTCTTTTTCATGCGAAATCCTTCATTTGTATTATGTGTTTGCAAATGTACGAAATGTTCATGAAAAGTGCAAGGAAAGCATGCGAGAACCTATATAAAAAAAGAAGGTTGTCATCCCGACAACCAATCTTCTAATAACCTTAAATCTAATACCATGAAAAACACGATGCAAAGGTACGGCTTTTCTGCAAACTTGCAATAGGCAATGCACTTTTAATGAATAAAAGCGCTTCTTTGTTGACTTATATCAATCAAAAGAAGTACATTTATTGGATGTAAAGCCTACAAAAGGCAAAATACAAATGCTATACTATGAGCATGCAATACGATTATCTCCATAAACAATCTTAAAGAGAATTCCCCTATAGAGTCTCCTGAAATACCCCCATTTGGGGGGTTGTGCAGAAAATGATTTATATCTATATTTGCAAACGGTAATATTCTATTAAATAATTGTTTATAAAAGGACATGAAAAAATCATTTTTCCTGATGTTTGTAGCCTTAATGAGCTTCAACACCAACACAAATGCACAAAGTATTCTCAAGGGTCTCAAGGACAAAGCTGTAGAGAAAGT
Organism: Bacteroidaceae bacterium; assembly: GCA_045629325.1. GTDB lineage: Bacteria > Bacteroidota > Bacteroidia > Bacteroidales > Bacteroidaceae > Physcousia. The sequence goes on from JAZQQX010000015.1 coordinate 18,508, forward strand.
GAAGGAGAAGGTCACCGACAAGGTGGAAAGAACGGTAGGCGAGGCTGCCGACCGTGTGCTGGACGGCAAGAAGAAGGACACCGGCAAGTCGGAGACACAGGCCGAGGCAAAGGCCGAGAAGCAAGAGAAAGAGGTGGCAGTGGATGCCCAGAACGTGAAGAGCGACTTCGTGCGTGGCTCCGTGGTGCTCTTTCAGGATGACCTGAAGGACGAGCAGTTGGGCGAGTTCCCCAGCAAGTGGGATCCCCTCGAGGGCAATGCCGAGGTGGCCAGCGTGAATGGTAAGAAGTGCATGGAGCTGGAGGTGAACAACTCCTGGCTACAGCCTCTGATGACCAACATGGAGAGCTACCTGCCCGACGTGTTCACCTTCGAGTGCGACTTCTTTGTAAGCAAATCGGAGGAAACGAAGGGATTTAAGTTCAACTTCAACCCAGCCAAGGGCAGCGAACTGACTCATGCCTTTGAGATAAGTATCTCCGGTAGCGATGTGGCAGAAATCTACGTGTACTATTCCACTCCTACAGGTGACATGAGAAGCTCCAAAGTGAATGACAAGAAGATGAAACTCAATGCGTGGAACCACCTGGCTGTGTCGTTCAACAAGCGAGCACTCAAGGTGTATCTCAATGATGTACGCATGATCAACCTTCCCAATGTGATGGCTCCCGTCACGATGACGATGAATCAGCTCTCCTGGGGCGGATTTCCCGAGGACAGCAAGCAGTACATCACCAACTTCATGCTCTGCAAGGGTGCCGTGGAGCTCTACGGACAGCAGACCACCGACCTCTCAGCAGCCGAGAAGGCCATCGAGGAGACGGGTAAGTTCGTGACCAACAACATCCTCTTCGAGACGGGCAAGGCTACCCTCAAGCCAGAGTCGATGGCTGACATCAAGATGGTGGGCGAGTACATGCTGAAGAACAAATCCGCTCGCTTCGAAGTACAAGGCCACTGCGACAACCAAGGTTCCGACAAGGTAAACGATCCTCTCTCACAGAAGCGAGCTGAAGCTATCGTGGCTGAACTGGTGAAGATGGGTGTGGACGAGTTTAACCTAAAGGCCACCGGTAAGGGTAGCCACGAGCCCGTAGCCGACAACGGTACAGAAGAAGGCCGTGCAAAGAACCGAAGAGTGGAATTCATAAAAAAGTGAAAGCCTGAAACCCTAAAAATAGCATAAAAATTTGGATACTAAATAAAAAATTTATTTCTTTGCAGTCAATAGAGAAAATCTAATTATTAATCCATTAAACAAAAAGACATGAAAGCATTTAAGTACCTTGGCATGCTGATGGCTGCCTTAACTTTGAGTTTTACTGCAACATCGTGCGGAACTGATATTGATGACGACGATTCGGAACTTGAAATCAAAAAGTCGGATCCTAAGTTTACGAAGAAGACTGCTACCGAACTGGAGGTCTACAGTAGCAATGGTTTCTATGCCGAGGTATGGTATGCCAAGTTCAATAGCAATAAGGAGCTGGTCCAGATCACTATGAGTTTCACTTACCTTGAGGAAGAGACTGCAAAAGAAGCCGCTCAAAGCTATAAACATGTGTATGATCCAAAGCTTGTGTCTATCAAGGGGAAAACTGTGACGATAGATGCAACCCCTGAGTTCAAGGATGATACTTACGATGATATCCTGGCTTACTTCACCTACTTGGTGACCGGTGTGGAACCAGAAGATTGATATCCATAGCACATAAAAAAAGGCAACCTGAATGGGTTGCCTTTTTTTGTATCTATGATAGATTAATTTAAGTTCGGTGAAGATGAGTGATTAAAGTATGTTCTGCTCCATGGCTACGCGTACGAGGGCAGCGGTGTTGGGCACGCCAAACTTGAGTTTGAGGTACTTGTAGTAGGAGTGGACGGTCTCAAAGGCGAGGTGAAGCTCATCGGCTATCATCTTGATGCTGTAGCCCTTAACAATGAGACGGAGCACCTCACGCTCACGGGGAGTGAGTTCGATGATGTCGGACTGTGGGTTTTCTCTGAGGATGCGAGCTGCCTCCTGGCACAGATATCGCTCACCGCACATAACAGCGTGGATGCCTTCAAGGAGTTCGTCCTTACCACAAGTCTTGAGTACATAGCCATCAGCACCACACTTTAGTGCACGATGGATGACAGCAGCCTCCGCGTAGGTGGAGAGCACGAGGATACGCACATCGGGGTAGCGGTCTTTCCATGTGTCGAGGTAGTCGAGGCTATTGCCATCGGCAAGACCTACATCAAGCAGGAGTACATCGATGTCGGTATTCGTTTCCAGCATGGTCTCGCAGCTGGCATTGGATGTGGCATGGGATATCACCTCAATCTCGCCCGTCTGCTGCAGCATGGTATTGAGGCTGTCGATGATGACCTTGTGGTCGTCGGAAATGGCTATCTTTATCATATCGATGGTAAAGATAGTGAGATTTTGTGGCTTAACCATCATTTGTGCAGTAAATACCCCCATTTGGGGGATAGTGGATTAGCGTGGGATTTCGATGTTCACCTCCGTTCCAGCCGGACTACTGACGATGCTCATTCTACCCCCTATGAGTTCCATCCTTTCACGAATATTCGACAGGCCCATACCATCAGACTTGGACTCAACATCAAAACCTTTACCATCATCACTTACAATGAGGGCAACAAACTCATCGTCCACCATCTGCTGTACACTGATATGAGAAGCTTGCGCATACTTCAGCGCATTATTGACCAACTCGTGCGTTGCACAATAGAGCATCACCTCCTGCTGTTCTGTGAAGCGCTCATCAGGTCCATAGAGAGAAAAACTGACAGTGCTATGTACACGGCAAAAATCGCGCAAAGCAGTGGCGAGGCCCTTGTCCTTCAACGAGGCAGGCATAAGATGGTGAGCCACACGGCGCATCTCCTCCGTAGCCAGTACCGAAAGGTTCTGTATCTGCTCCTCATTGGACTGCATGTGTATGGAGGTGAGGATACCTCCAAGTCTGTCGTGCAGGTCACGCCCCAGTCGTGTACGCTCATCAGCCTCACCCTGAAGGCGCGACTGCATGTTGCTGATGCGCCGGCGTTGCCTGCCCTCCTGAATGATAATCCACACCACAATGACCAGCACAGCTATCAGGAAGAGATAGAACCAATTCTGGAGTTTTGACATACGGTGCCGTTGTTCCAAATCTCTCAACTGAGCTTCCTTCTCAAGTGTCCTGTACCTAACCTCCATCTCGGATAGAGCAGACTGGTACTTCGTGGTGGACTGTTCCTGCATGGTGTCGTAAAGTCTGTCAATATACTTCCGGGCCTCCTCGCCATTGCCCATTGCCGAATAAGCATGAGCTAATGTATTGAACAGACCGATATTGTGCTGTGGATCTTGATCGTTAGCATCCAATGCTTTATGTGCCCATGCTATAGCATCGCCCCATTCGTTGCGATCGAGACACAAAGATGCCTGCTGGGCATAGGCATCACTTACATTGGTGGGTGCATCTGATTTCTCAGCAAGTTGCAAGGCCTTGACCATATACTCCTGTGCCATATCGTAGTCCTTGAAACCCTGATGATAGATTCTCGAGAAAAGCACATAACCATCAAGGAGACCTTCCAGTTCTTCCTCAGGATGAGCCTCAAAATACACTATGCTACGCTTGGCACAATCCAATGCCACATCATAGCGCCCAGTATTGAGGGCCGTCATGGCCAACCCTGAAAGAGGACCACATATCATGAGCGAATCGTTCGTCTCAAGAGCAACATCGAGAGCCTTCTGATAATTTTCCTCGGCAGACTTATTGTTGCCTAATTCCAAATACAGCTCTCCTACATTATAAAAAAGTATGGATTCGCTTTCCCTCCATCCATTGCGCTGAAAAATGGGCAAAGCCTTCTGGTAATAATCAAGTGCCAGATACAACTGCCCCTGAATATTGTAGAGATTGCCCAATGTACCGTAAAGCGAAGACAAACGGTCGTCTATATCACTCTGGGTAAACCGCTTCTCGGTCTTCATCAGTTCTACAGCATGCAAGGCGTGGTCGAAACAATGTTGCGCAGAGTCATACTGACAACCGCCATACGCATTGAGTCCCAGCACACGCCATGCATCACACAACCCACCATACAACTTATGCTTCTCTGCTACCTCAATTGCTTTTTTTGCATAATAAGCGGATTTACTACCATTGGTCTGTAGGTATCCGTTCATCAGTCCATCATAGACGCGAAATAGGTCCCTCGACTCCAGTTTTTGTGTCTTTAATACGACTTCCAGAGAGTCCACCTTTCGGTTTCGATGGTCGCTATATTGAGCCTGAAGAGAGGTACAAAACAATAGTGCCAGAAGTATGAAAGATCGACGCATAATGGCAATCATAGTTTTTTTATCTCTTGGCGTTATTTACAGAGCAGTTCGCGCAAGAAAGCGGGTGTATAACCGACATCCGACTTGGCTACTTCCTCAGGTGTGCCACATGAAAGCAACTTACCACCCCCACGACCACCTTCCGGGCCCATATCAATGATGTAATCGGCAGACTTGATGACATCGAGGTTGTGCTCTATGACAAGTACGGTATTGCCCTTGTCCACCAGTCGATTGAGAACGGAGAGAAGTTGGCGGATATCATCAAAATGAAGACCTGTAGTAGGTTCGTCAAGGATGTAAAGTGTGCGCCCTGTATCCTTCTTGGCCAATTCTGTAGCCAACTTCACGCGCTGACTCTCACCGCCTGAAAGCGTGGTGCTCGACTGGCCCAATTTGATATATCCCAAACCAACATCCTGCAATACCTTAATCTTTGAAAGGATATGAGGTTGGTTCTCAAAGAACTCAACAGCCTGGTTGATTGTCATATCAAGCACATCGGCAATACTCTTACCACGGAAGCGCACCTCCAAGGTCTCGCGGTTGTAGCGTTTGCCTTGACACTCCTCACAAGGCACATAGACATCAGGGAGGAAGTTCATCTCGATGGTCTTGTATCCATTACCGGTACATGTCTCACAGCGACCACCCTTCACATTAAAAGAGAACCGGCCTGGCTTGTATCCGCGGATCTTTGCCTCTGGAAGTTGTACGAACAGGCTTCGGATATCATTGAATACACCCGTATATGTAGCAGGATTAGAGCGAGGTGTGCGACCAAGAGGGCTCTGATCCACATCCACCACCTTATCTATATATTCCACACCTTCTATACTCTCATAAGGCAACGGATCGCGCAACGATCGGTAGAAATGTTGTGAGAGAATGGGGTGCAAGGTGTCGTTGATAAGCGTGCTCTTACCACTACCGCTGACTCCCGTCACGCAGATAAGTGTGCCAAGCGGGAATGTGGCATCCACACATTGCAAATTATTACCTATGCATCCTCGCAAGCGAATCCACTCTCCAGAACCGCTACGGCGCTCTGCAGGAATTGCGATCTTTTCACTCCCATTGAGAAAACGACTGGTAAGCGTATCCTTCTCAAGCATCTGTCTGTAAGTGCCCTGGAATACGACCTCTCCACCCAAACGACCTGCCCGAGGACCCATGTCAACAATGTAGTCGGCATGCTCCATCATCTCTTGGTCGTGCTCCACCACGATGACCGTATTGCCCAAATCACGCAAGGACTTGAGCGAGCGTATGAGACGGCGATTGTCGCGCTGATGCAGACCGATGCTGGGCTCGTCGAGGATGTAAAGCACATTGACCAACTGACTACCAATCTGCGTAGCCAAACGGATGCGCTGACTCTCACCGCCCGAAAGACTCACGGACGAGCGACCCAGGGAAAGATATTCCAATCCCACATCGAGCAGGAAATGAAGACGCGTACAAATCTCCTTGATAATCTCTGGGGCTATACGACGCTGATGGTCTGTGAGATGATCGTCAAGATGACGCATCCATTGATAGAGTTCGCCCAAATCCATCTCCGAAAGTTCGGCAATATTCTTACCACCAATACGGAAATGAAGAGCCTCACGACGCAAACGCTGTCCATGACACTCCGGACAAGGGGCTGTACGGCTGAACTGCTCCACCCACTTCTGGGCCGTAGCGCTCTGCTCCTCATCTTTTACATTCTGGATATACTTGATAAGTCCTTCGTAGTTGACATAATAGTCACTACTGGTGCGAGCCACATCTGCAGGGATACGCAAACGCTCATCAAGACCATAGAGTATCTCATCGATAGCTTCCTGTGGAAGTTTGGATATCGGGCTGTCGAGCGAAGCATCCTCATATCGTGCCAAAAGGGCATCTATCTGGTGAAAGATGAAGCTGGATGACTTGTATTTGCCCAAAGGTGCCAATGCACCCTGACGAACAGAGAGCGTACGGTCGGGGATGACCTTATCCACATCGGCCAAGGACACATATCCCAAACCGTGACAACGAGGACAAGCACCTTGGGGTGAATTGAAAGAGAAATCGTGGGGGGCTGGGTCGTGATAGGATATACCACTGGTAGGACACATCAGATGGCGACTGTAATGACGCACTTCATCGGTTGCCACATCGTAAACCAACATCTCTCCATCACCTTGCTTGAGTGCGTTTGCCACACTTCCTGCCAGTCGCTTATCGTCCTTGTCCTGTATAATGAGACGGTCGACTACAACCTCAATACTATGATTTTTGTATCGATCGAGCTTCATACCGGGTACTATCTCGCAGATCACACCGTCCACTCTCGCATAGAGGAAGCCCTTCCGCTGGACGCTCTCAAAGAGCTCGCGATAATGTCCCTTACGGTTTTTCACCATAGGCGAAAGCAGATAGACCTTACGGCCGGAATAGTCTTGCAAAAGAAGTTGCAGGATCTGTTCCTCCGTGTACTTCACCATCGGTTCGCCCGTAACATAGCTGAAAGCTTCCCCCGCACGGGCATATAGCAAACGCAGATAGTCGTAGATTTCTGTCGTAGTACCTACGGTTGAGCGTGGATTCTTATTGGTAGTCTTCTGCTCAATGCTGATGACGGGGGACAAGCCGGTAATCTTATCTACATCAGGACGCTCCATATTGCCCAGGAAATTACGGGCATACGCGGAGAAAGTTTCAATGTAGCGACGCTGTCCTTCCGCAAAAATCGTGTCGAAAGCCAAGCTTGACTTACCGCTTCCAGAGAGACCTGTAATGACCGTAAGGCTCTGACGAGGGATCGTGACATCTACATTCTTCAGATTGTGTACGCGTGCACCCAGTATCTCCAGTTTACCGAGGTCTAAAGCAGAATCGTTGGGCAGATTCTTGTCTGCCTTGTTTATCTTCTTACTCATCTGCCCCTCCCGTTTTAGAACTGTTGTCATAACTTGTGAGCACATTCACGGCTTTGCGTATGTTGTACTTACGACCGTCAGCTCCCTTTGCCGTAACTACAAGATAATAGACACCATCGTCCACCGTGCGTCCTCTGTGTTTGCCATCCCAACCTCCATCGAGCTTGTCCCAGGTGTAGAGTTGCTGTCCCCAACGGTTGAAGATGGAAGCCTTGAAGTTCACGATACTTTGATAACCGTCCTTGGCACGGAAGATGTCATTGTAGCCATCTCCATTGGGAGAAAAGGCATTGGGGAATTCCAATTTGGACTCGCATATGCTCACCATAATGGGATTATCCTCTCCTTCTTCTGGTAGGGAGATCGTATCTCCGTTGAGTACGAAGGTGGCAAAGAGACGAATGGCAAAAGTTCCACTTTCGGTAAAGGTGTAATCCATATTCTCGTCAAAACGATGAACGATGACCTCATTTGAGGTCTGTGTCATACGAGTGATAGTCCATTCATAACGAGCAGAGTAATCGCCAAGATCCTCTGGATTAGCAAAGAAATGTGCTACCAAAGGAGCACTTTGTGCAGAACTGGCATCGTCAAGTTCCTCACCCGAAGCTGTGATGTACAAAGCAGACGGATCAACCGTAGGGCGGACACGCTGTCCGCATACCTCTACAACGGTAGTGAGCAGGAATAGTATGAATAGGGGCAGTCTTTTCATTTTACAAAACAGAATATTTGTGCAAAAATAGCAAATAAAGTTCATACTCCGTACAATTATAGGAGATTATTTTGAGCAATGCTCAATTATATTTGGCATTTCAGCGAATTATTCGTACCTTTGACCCTTGTAAAATAACAGATATGGCACAGAACATACATAAATGGTTGTTATTCGTGACACTTACTTGTGTAGCATTTGTTGCTCAAGCACAGACCACAGCCCGATACCATACAGTAGAGGAAGGACAAACCCTCTACTCTATCGCTCGACTCTATGACATTGCTCCCGGCGAACTGATGAAACTGAACCCCGAAGCGGGCGATTTCATCAAACCCGGCGACAAACTCCGCATACCCGACAATGTTACTCCCAAGCAACAAGCCACAGGGCCCGGAGCACAGTTTGCGACAAGTGGGACAAACAGCGGACAAGGGGCATCTAACGCCGTAAAGCATCCTGGCAAGGACAATTGCAAGGAGATGTACCAAATAAAGAAGAAGGACACGATGTATCGCATCGCAATGGACCACAATATCAGCGTACAGGAGCTCATCGATGCTAACCCCGGACTGACAAGCGAAGGCAAGTTGAAAAAGGGCGAATGGCTTTGCATCCCCTTCTCCAAGGCCGAGATACAGGCTGAAAAAGACAAGAAACAAGCTGAAAAAGAAGCCTATGAAGCCAGTGTCAAAAAGAGCAATCGCAACCATATCAGTATGGCAGTGATACTCCCCCTTAAGGAAGAGAGCGAGAGAGGTGCCAAGATGGTAGAGTTCTACCAAGGACTCCTAATGGCTGTCGATAGCGTACGCAAACAAGGCACATCTGTGGATGTCTATGCCTACCACAGTGGCAGTGGACTGTCCGAGCTCAATGACATTCTGGCTAAAGAAGAAATGAAAGGAATGGACATCGTGTTTGGTCCGCTGGATGGCGTGCAGGCCAACACCTTGAGCAACTTCTGCCAACATAACAAAATACGCCTCGTGATGCCTTTTGCCACGACCAGCACTTACGCGCAAAACAATCCCTATGCATATATTGCAACTGCCTCTGGTGATGAGATTGCCAAAAAGGGAGCCTCTATGATTAGTCAGCAGTTTACCAACCACAGCGTGGTCGTGCTCAACACCGGTACTTCTGACACTCGAGGCTCTTACTTTACAAACCAACTGACTCAACAGTTGGCCAACCGCCACATCACTCCCAAGCAGATCAGCATAGAAGAAAACGATCAGGATTTCGGCAAGGTGTTCAGCACTTCGCTCAACAATCTGGTGGTTCTGAACAGCAGTTCGCTCACTGCTGTTCAGAAGACTGTGAAAAAGTTGCGTACATTTGCCAAAGTGCGTCCCGACATCAAGATCACGCTTATCGGCTATCCCGAATGGAGTACATACCAAGGAAGCATCTTGCAAGACTTCTATGCGCTCGACACTTATGTGTTTACTAACTTCTTCCGCAACTCTGCAGATGTGCGCACACAAGCTTATGAACGCAGATTTAAGGCAAATTTCCACAACGATCTCATCAAAACATCTCCCCGATATGGTATGATGGGTATGGACATGGGGTATTATTTCTTACACGGCTTGGCCAAACTGGGTGACAACTTCGAAAGCAAACAACAGTCACTCAACTACAAACCACTCCAGCACGACCTACTTTTCACAACAGGTAAGAGCAAGGCTTATTACAATACAAATGTCAGTCTCGTACACTTCACTCCTGCCGGTAGCATAGAGGTGATTAGGGCAAAATAAGTCTTAATACCCTACCCAAATCCACTATCTACAGCCATACCGAGTTACAGTTACATAGGAGAATAAAAAACAAAACAACCCTATTGCAAGAATGTCGCTTAAATCTTATATATTCGCTTCTGCACTTCTCTTCACATCGGCCGTCAAGGCTCAAGTGGGAGAGATACGCAACGATTTTGCCGTGGGCTTCAACGGTGGATGTGTATTTGACAAGATGACATTCAATCCTACTATCAAACAAACTTTCCACGGAGGTGGAATGTTGGGTGTAACTTTCCGCTACACTTGTGAGAAATACTTTAGTAGTTACTGTGCTTTGCAAGTGGAGGGTAATCTGGCGCAGATGGGTTGGAAGGAACTTATTGAAACCAGTACGGACACTTACCAGCGAACCATCAACTATGTACAGGTACCTTTCCTTGCACGCTTGGGTTGGGGGAAGGAGAAAAAGGGTGTGATGGGATTCATTATTCTGGGTCCACAGGTAGGATTCTACTTAAGTGATAGTGATAAACGCGGTACAAGTGACGGTTCTGAAGGATGGACTGCAGAAACACTCAACAGGCGTCCGAATCGAATCACAGCACAATATGACCTTCCCATAAAAAACAGTTTTGAGTATGGTATCACAGGTGGTGCCGGCATGGAAGTAAACACCTCAATTGGCCATTTCCTTTTGGAGGGTCGCTACTATTATGGCTTGTCCGATATCTTTGGCAATAGCAAGAAGGATAAGTTTGGCAAGTCTTCACACGGAGCTATCATTGCCAAGGCATCATACCTCTTTGATATTAAGAAGAAGAAATAACATTCTATTAAAAAAGACACATAGAGACAAAAAAAACAGGCATGGATCTGATTGAAACAATCCATGCCTGTTTTGTAATTTTAGACGCCTGTGTCTTATTCCTATTCTTAACAAATATTCCTTAACTTAACCTATCATCTATCTCAGCCTGTCAAGTGAGCGTACAAGATTTTCGTCCTTATGTACTCCACGGAAGGCAAGATAGTTGAACACCAGACTCACGAAAGGCAAAGAGGCGAACATCGTTGGACGGAAAGTGAAATCATATTCACTACAAAGTCGCCATACAAGCACACCCTCTACAAGATAGTATCCTGCAAGAACTATCATGCCATAGATAAGGGTACGCATCTGCAAAACACGCTTCTGATATATAAATATATTTAATAAGGTGAAGGTTGCAGTCAAAGCTAACAACACAAAACCTGCTACCCACGGGGTGAGTTTGTGCACCACTTCTCCAGTAGCGCCGTTAGTGACACTGAGCCAAAGATTGTAGAGGTTGGCCACACGACCTGTTGCATCAGCAATGACTGCAATAGGACTGGCCAAGCAAACCACACATGCCACTACACTCAGTAGCATATATAAACTTTGAATTCTTTGTATCATACCCCGATGATTAGTCCATCAAATCGCTCTCACGATTGGGGTTGCGGAAGTAGACCTTACCCTCTACAAACTCCTGTGTAGCAATAAGAGTGGGCTTGGGCATCTTCTCGTAGAAACGGCTAATCTCAATCTGCTCACGATTCTCGAAAACCTCGTCCAGATTGTCAGTGCTTGAAGCAAACTCCTGAAGCTTCTTGCTCAACTCAGACTTGATGTCTGAAGAGATCTGGTTGGCACGCTTGCCAATGATAGCAACACTCTCGTAGATGTTACCAGTCTGATCGCACAGGTTCATGATGTCACGAGTAACGGTGTTACTGGGTGCTGTACTCTTCTTGTAATCCATATCTTTATCTTAATATTATTTGTTTTCTAAATTTTATTCTTCCTCCTCCAAGTTGATTTTCTTCTTCTTCACAATGTGCTCAGCCTCCTTGAGGATACCCTTTGCTTCGTTTGTATACTTTGACTCCGGATAGTCATTCATGAAATTGTAATACTCATCAATGGCATCACGGAAACGAGCAATGCGCTTCTCCGGTACACTCTCCTTAGCCAACTGATACTTACTGCGAAGCACCAATACTGACAGCTCCTCACGGCGGTTGGGTGAAGCATAAGGATAATCCTTCAAGGCATTCTGTGCCGTTACAACACATGCCTCATAATTGCTACCTCCATAAGCGCAGTTGAGCATGTAGGTACCCAGTTCGTAATAGAGCTTAGCCGCTAAGTACTCCTTCTCAACAAGCTTGTCCTGCAGTTCCATCACCATCTGCTGTGCACGAGGCTTGAGTTCTGAGTCGGGATAGTAGTCCATAAAGGTCTGGAACTCCTTGATGGCTCCCAGTGTGGCAGACTGATCAAGGCGAGCTTCAGGAGTTTGCATATACAGGGAATAGGCCGAGTAAAAGCGAGCCTGCTGTGAATAGACTCCCTTGGGGTATGTCTGATAATATTTCTTGAAATAAGTGGAAGCCACCTCATAATCGTGACCGCAAAACTCGCTCTGAGCCAACAGGTAGAGCGACTCCTCTGCATTGGAAGTTCCCTTCATCACAGCAAGGACATCACCCAGCAAGGCAGATGCCTGTGTATATTTCCCCTCCACAAAATTGGCTTTCGCAACCTCGTAGCGATAGTCGTAGTCTGTGCTCTTTTGCACATTGGTGTATTCACCACAAGAGGTGAGCACCAAGGTAAGCCAACTGAGAACTATGAGAAATTTCTTCATTTATGTTTTTACTTTCTTTTCGTGAAATGCCATACCTTTTGGTATGTTACGCATTTGGGGTGCAAAGTTAGTGCTTTTATGTGAGACGAACAACTAATTAACAAACTTTTTATATTTGAACGCACATATATGTGCACACATATGTTGCATATGTCACGCATTTATACTACTTTTGTAAGTTGAAACAATACTCCATTCGCTTGAATCAATTCGAACTTACATCCACATATCAGCCAACTGGCGACCAACCTGAGGCTATCGAGCAACTCTCCAGAGGACTGGAGGAAGGACTACCTGCGCAGGTACTTTTAGGCGTAACAGGTAGTGGTAAGACCTTCACCATCGCCAATGTTATAGCACGCGCTAACCGCCCCACCCTGATCTTGTCTCACAACAAGACTCTTGCGGCTCAGCTCTATGGTGAGATGAAGGCGTTCTTCCCCAACAATGCAGTGGAGTATTATGTCAGTTACTACGACTACTACCAGCCTGAAGCCTACATCCCAAGCACAGACACATACATTGAGAAGGATCTGGCTATCAATGAGGAGATCGACAAACTACGGCTCGCAGCTACCAGTGCCCTACTCTCTGGCAGAAAGGATGTCATCGTGGTGAGCTCGGTAAGTTGCATCTATGGTATGGGCAACCCTTCTGCTTTCTACGAGAATGTAATAGATTTGAAGGTAGGCCAGACAATTGACCGCAATGTATTGCTCCGCAAACTGATGGACTCTCTCTATGTCAGAAACGACATAAGTCTCGGGCGCGGACAAGTGAGAGTGAAAGGAGACACCGTTGATGTGGCGCTGGCATACTCGGACAACATTCTTCGCGTGACATTCTGGGACGATGAAATCGAATCACTTGAGGAAGTGGACTCTGTAAGTATGATGCGCTTGGGTAGCTTTCCCGAATATCGCGTATATCCTGCTAACCTCTTCCTAACAACCAAAGAGACACAGGAACTTGCCATTAGAAAAATCCAAGACGACCTTGCCAAACAAGTGGAGTTCTTCGAGGAGATAGGAAAAACTCTTGAAGCCAAGCGTCTTCAAGAGCGTGTAACATATGACATTGAGATGATACGAGAACTGGGACATTGCTCTGGCATTGAGAACTACAGCCGTTATTTTGACGGAAGAGAGCCTGGGACAAGACCTTATTGTTTGTTAGACTTTTTCCCAAAAGACTTCCTTATGGTCATTGACGAGAGCCATGTCAGCGTGCCACAGATTGGTGCCATGTATGGTGGAGACCAAGCTCGCAAGAAAAATCTGGTAGAATACGGATTTCGCCTCCCCGCAGCCAAGGACAATCGCCCTTTACAGTTTGACGAATTTCACGAAATGGTTCATCAATGCATCTATGTCAGTGCTACACCTGCCGACTATGAGTTAGAGGAGAGCGAAGGTGTTATTGTTGAACAAGTTATACGACCAACAGGCTTATTAGATCCCGTTATTGAGATTCGTCCTTCCGAGAATCAGGTGGATGATCTGATGGAGGAAATCCTACAACGAAATGAGAAGGATGAGAGGACACTCGTCACAACTCTCACCAAACGCATGGCAGAGGAACTTACAGAATACTTGCTCCGACACGACATCCGGACAAAATATATTCACTCCGATGTTGACACACTTGAACGCGTAAAGATTATGGAAGGACTAAGGGCCGGAGAGTTTGATGTGCTGGTCGGAGTAAATCTGTTGCGTGAAGGATTGGATTTGCCTGAAGTAAGTTTGGTTGCCATCTTAGATGCCGACAAGGAAGGCTTCCTCAGAAGCCATCGCTCACTTACACAAACTGTTGGGCGTGCCGCTCGAAATATCAACGGAAAAGCTATCATGTATGCTGACAATATCACATACAGCATGCAACAAACCATTGACGAGACCAACAGACGCAGAGAAAAGCAATTGCGTTACAATGAGGCCAACGGCATCACACCTCAAGCCATTCGCAAGGCCCACAACATGTCGAGTCTGTCACAATTGAGCCAGCAAAACGAGCAACGCGCATACATTGAACCGGAGATTCCAACTTACAAAGTGGCAGAACAAGAGGAAACACAGCGCCTTACACCCGAAGAGACACGCAAGCTAATCGAAAAACTACGCAAGCAGATGCAAGAGGCTGCCAAGCGTACAGACTTTATCGAAGCGGCTCAGTTGCGTGACAGGATGCTGGCACTTATGGCAGAGGTTGAGAACAAGAAATAAGCTCTTTTTACTTTTCGCTCATCCAAAACTCCAGCAATCCTCCGGAGATAATATCCTTATAGTCAATAGAAGTCTTCTTATAGTCCTTACCATTCAGTTTAACCTTCTTCACATAGCATCCCTTGCCATTCGTCTTGATGGCAAAGAGGTTGCCATCTTTCACTTTCAGTGTAGCTTCCTTTACAATTGGGCTACCTAACTGATAGGTTCCTCCACAAGGCTCTACCTGATATAGACCGAGTGCAGAAAGGATATACCATGCTGACATCTGACCCACATCTTCATTGCCACAAAGACCCGCAGGTTGGTCGGTATAGAGCTCATCAAGCACCTGTCTCACCAACTTTTGTGTCTTTTTGGGCTCGTCTACATAGTTATAGAGATACAACACATGGTGACTGGGTTCATTACCATGTGCATACTGGCCTATCAAACCACTGATGTCAGGATTGGCATTCTCACCCAGATCGCTGTCTGCCGTGAAGAGACTATCCAATCGACCTACAAATGCCTGTCTGCCACCCAAAAGATCAACAAGACCTTTCACATCATGAGGCACAAGCCAAGTGTATTGCCAAGGATTACCTTCCGTATAGTCACCCGTTTGGTGTCCAGGATTGAAGCCCTCAATACTTCGAAACTGTCCTTTGCTTGACAAAGCCCTCATACAGCGAACTCGAGGATCATACAGCTTCTTATAGTTTTGGGCAATAGAAGCAAAATGTATGCTATCCTCCTTGTGACCCAGTTTGCCAGCCACCTGAGCTAAAGCCCATTCGGCCAAATAATATTCAAGATTCTTTGCTACGGTCTCCCCTTCTGTGCCATCATAGGGAAGATAACCCAGCTCTTCCAAGTAGTGCTTACCTCTATTCGGTTTCAGCATGGACGCTTTCATAGCCTGGTAAGCCTCCTCATGATCAAAACCTTCATAGCCTTTCATTACCATGTCTGCCATTACAGGTATTGCGGGACAACCTACCATACAGTAGGTTTCACATCCCATCAGATGCCAAACAGGCAATTCACCACGCTCTCGCGCCATGTGAAGCATAGTCTGGGCATAGTCTCTCATACGGTCGGGGAAAATCAAGGTGGCCAGAGGATGAGCAGCACGATATGTATCCCACAAAGACCAGGTCGTAAGATTCTCGTGGTCGGCCGAACGATGTATCTGATAGTCGGCACCGCGATAATCACCCGTCACATCATTCCAGGTCTGGGGCGCCATCATCATATGATACATAGATGTATAGAAAATACGACTCTCACGCTCCGTGGAAAAAGTAGCTTCTATACGAGACAATTCTGTTTCCCAGGCTTGCAATGCCTGTTCTTGGATAGCGCTAAAGTTCCAGTCTGGCATCTCTACACCGAGATTTTGCAAAGCGTTCAACTCACTTGTTGGAGAAAGAGCCACTTTTGTGAGAATCGTCTCCCCTGGTCCTACATCAAAAACGGCCTGTCCATAGGGAGAGCCTTGTCCCTCACTCAACCATGCTTTCATAGGTTTACTAAACTGTATAATGAAATAGGTATGTTGCTCGTCAGCCCAACCATGACTAATACGGTATCCCATAACCGTCTGTTCATCCATTCTCACAAGGCGGGCATGAGTCACATTATCCCCCACTCCATTCTTCAAGTCTATCACGATACGCGCATTGCCTGTTCCTTTGGGCCAAGTATAACTATGCATAGCAGCTCTTCGTGTAGCCGTCATCTGACAAAGGATATGATTACGGTTTAGCACCACACGGTAATAACCGGGCTTAGCCTCTTCCGTGTCATGACTGAAAGTGGATGCCAATCCCTCACGCGAAAGTTCAACTTCACCCACGGTAGGCATCAAAGCCACATCGCCCAGATCCGAACAACCGGTTCCACTCAAATGGGTATGGGAGAAACCCACAATCTGTTTACCATCATAATGGTATCCTGAACACCAGTCCCAACCTGTTTCCAACTGAGTGGGTCCAACATTGACCATACCAAAAGGCACATGCGCGCCCACGAAGACATGTCCGTGATCAGCCGTGCCTATCATTGGATCAACATATTGTACAAGACGCTGAGCTAACAAGAAAGATGGAAGTATAGCACAAAGGCAAAGGGCATATATTCTCTTCATGATATATTAATAAGGTTAAAAAGGTTTTGTAGTTTATATTATTTTTGCAAAGTTAGTAGATTTTTGCGATGATACCAAACAAACCTTGTGCATTTTTATAAAACATCAAGCCCAAGGAAGACCTAAACGCCCTGCCAGAACAGGGTAAAAGAAAAGAAAAAGAAACTTTTTTTTGCAAAAAACTCAAAAACATTTTGTCAGTTCAGAAAAAGTGCGTAACTTTGCAACCGCTTTCAGGAACGAACAATAGTTCTTCCGGAAAAAGAGAGCAAGGGCGTTTAGCTCAGCTGGTTCAGAGCATCTGCCTTACAAGCAGAGGGTCGGCGGTTCGAATCCGTCAACGCCCACAAACAAAACGATGGCTCCTTAGCTCAACTGAATAGAGCATTTGACTACGGATCAAAAGGTTGCAGGTTTGAATCCTGCAGGAGTCACAAAAAGTTACGGACAAGCGAGTCAGTAATGAAAGGGTAGATACCAGAGTGGCCAAATGGGGCAGACTGTAAATCTGCTGGCTTACGCCTTCGGTGGTTCGAATCCATCTCTACCCACAGGAATAAGACGAAGCAAACGCGGAAATAGCTCAGTTGGTAGAGCATAACCTTGCCAAGGTTAGGGTCGCGAGTTCGAGTCTCGTTTTCCGCTCTAATACTTTACGGTGCGTTAGTTCAGCTGGTTAGAATACATGCCTGTCACGCATGGGGTCACGGGTTCGAGTCCCGTACGCACCGCAACAAAGTAGATACATAAAAACATTGGTGCGTTAGTTCAGCTGGTTAGAATACATGCCTGTCACGCATGGGGTCACGGGTTCGAGTCCCGTACGCACCGCAGAAGAAGCTTAAAGGCTTCTTTTTTTGTGCCTATTTTCTCTCACCCGCTCCCCATGGGTCAGGGTTGTTCGCACACAAGGCGCTCACCAAGCTACGCAGTCGACTCCCGTACGCACCGCAGAAGAAGCTTTTAAGCTTCTTTTTTTGTGCACAAAAAAAAGGAGAGGCACAAACCTCTCCATAAAATCATTACCTAAGTTTATACTCTCATTACTTTTCCACAGCCATATCCTTCTTCTCTGAGGGATAAGTATCCGTGATGGTATTGGCCAGATAGTTGCGACCTGCCATTACGCGAGGTTCAACGGGAGTCACGATGATCAGTCGCAAAACCTTATCATTCTCTTTACGATCTTCGACCGTTGAAGAAATCTTTAGCATGCCATTTTCCACCTGTACGCGAATAGAATTCGCCAAGATACTGTCGGAAGTTGCAATGTTGACACTATATGAGTCACCAGGGACAACACGAACTCGTGCAGGCACATTCACCATAACCTTGTCGAATGACTCTGTCTCAACTCGCTGTGCATTTGCGGCAGTTGCCATCATGATGGCACTTGCCATAATCAACATCTTTTTCATTGTTTACAATCTTTTTACCTTTTAATTAATACCTAATGTGTTTTCAGTGGGCTTTACATACATACTATCCCACTTTTTTCTTTCTGAGTGCCTCACGCTTGAGGTAGCTGTGTTTTTGTTTAACCCATCCGGGCCGCACTCTATCAAGAGCGCCTTTTCCGTTCCAGGTTTCATTTGAATTCGATGCAAAGGTAGTGCCTTAAATATTCAAAACAAGCGAAAAACATGTTTTTTAGCATAAAAATCGAGCATTATTGACCTAAATCAAGGTTGAATGACAGACTGTCAGTGATATAAGTTGTTCCATATCAATATATGACAAAATGTAACACTTCGGAAAAGCGAAGGCCCGGGCAAACATGTCCGGGCCTTGTTATAAGCTATACTTATTCTGACGCGTTAGATACTTAAAGTGTCCAATACATCAATCAGCTCCTTCTTGATTGGCTTATCGCTCTTGACTGCACTTGCGAAAGGCACATAGACCACTTCATCGTTGCGAATACCGATCATCACATTGCGCTGACCTTCAAGCAAAGCCTGAATAGCACCTGCGCCCAAACGGCTTGCAAGGATTCGGTCGCCAGCAGAGGGCGAACCACCTCGCTGGAGGTGACCGAGAATACTGACACGCACATCGTATTCGGGATATTCTTTCTTCACACGCTCCGCATAGTACATTGCACCGCACTTGGGACTTTCACTCACAATAACGATACTTGAACTCTTACTCTTTCTGATACCACGACCAATAAAATGCTCCAACTGGTCTGCACCAGTACTATCCTCTGGAATAATAGCGGCCTCTGCGCCACTGGCAATCGCACTATTCTGTGCCAGGAAACCCGCATCGCGTCCCATCACCTCAACAAAGAAGATGCGCTCGTGACTGGTTGCCGTGTCGCGGATCTTATCCACACAGTCCATAATGGTATTGAGTGTAGTATCATAACCGATGGTTAGGTCTGTACCATTCAAGTCATTATCGATGGTACCAGGAAGGCCGATACAAGGCACATCAAATTCCTGCGCAAAGATACGGGCACCGGTCAAACTACCATTACCGCCAATTACAACCAGAGCATCAATGCCACGAGCCTGCATATTGGCATAAGCCTTCTGACGGCCTTCAGGCGTCTCGAATTCCTTGCTACGGGCAGTCTTGAGAATCGTTCCGCCACGCTGTATGATATTGCTTACATTTTCTGTACTGAATTCCTTGATCTCATTGTTGATAAGACCTTCATAACCACGGTAAATACCCATTACCTTAAAGTCGTTGGCAATGGCTGCACGCGTTACGGCACGAATAGCCGCATTCATTCCGGGAGCATCCCCTCCACTGGTGAGGATACCAATACAATTAACCTTAGACATTTCTTTTTTTACCTTAAATGAATTCAATGCACAAAGATAATACCTTTTTTTGGAATATACGCACACGCGCATAATTAAATAAGGTAAAAATAAAGAAAAAGAGAGAAAAACTTGGTCAACACGGAAAAATGTCGTACCTTTGCAGCCGAGATTTTTATCAACATAAAGTCTAACTGTATTAATTTATTAATTTTCAACTAATTATGGCAGATTTTAAGAATGTCGCTCCTTTGGCAGACTTCGATTGGGAAGCATATGCTAATGGTAGTGCAAACGCTGAGGTAAGCCAGGAAGCTCAGGAAGCAGCTTACGATGGCACCTTGAACAAGGTGAACGACCACGAGGTAGTGGACGGTACCGTTATTTCTATCAACAAGCGCGAGGTTGTTGTTAACATCGGTTTCAAGAGCGATGGTATCATCCCCGTTAGCGAGTTCCGTTACAACCCCGAGTTGAAGGTTGGTGATACCGTTGAGGTATACATCGAGAACCAGGAGGACAAGAAGGGTCAGTTGGTACTTTCACACCGCAAGGCTCGCGCAAGCCGTTCATGGGATCGCGTTAACGCCGCTCTCGAGAACGAGGAAATCATCAAGGGTTACATCAAGTGCCGCACTAAGGGTGGTATGATCGTTGATGTATTTGGTATCGAGGCCTTCTTGCCCGGTAGCCAGATCGATGTTAAGCCCATCCGCGACTATGATATATTCGTGGGTAAGACCATGGAATTCAAGATCGTTAAGATCAACCAGGAATTCAAGAATGTTGTTGTTAGCCACAAGGCTCTCATTGAGGCTGAGCTCGAACAGCAGAAGAAGGAGATCATTGGTAAGCTTGAGAAGGGTCAGGTACTAGAGGGTACCGTTAAGAACATCACCTCTTACGGTGTATTCATTGACCTGGGTGGCGTAGACGGTTTGATTCACATCACCGACCTGAGCTGGGGCCGCGTAAGCGATCCTAAGGAGGTTGTTGAGCTTGACCAGAAGATCAATGTCGTTATCCTCGACTTCGACAACGAGAAGAAGCGTATCGCTCTCGGTTTGAAGCAGCTCACTCCTCATCCCTGGGATGCATTGGATGCTAACCTCGCAGTTGGTGACCATGTTAAGGGTAAGGTTGTCGTTATGGCTGACTACGGAGCATTCATTGAGATCGCTCCCGGTGTAGAGGGCTTGATCCATGTATCAGAGATGAGCTGGAGCCAGCACTTGCGTAGCGCTCAGGACTTCATGAAGGTTGGCGACGAGGTTGAGGCTGTAATCTTGACTCTCGGCCGTGAGGAGCGCAAGATGTCTTTGGGTATCAAGCAGCTCAAGGCTGATCCCTGGGAGAACATCGAGGAGAAGTATCCCGTACAGAGCAAGCACACTGCTAAGGTTCGCAACTTCACCAACTTCGGTATCTTCGTTGAGATCGAGGAGGGTGTTGACGGTTTGATCCACATCAGCGACTTGAGCTGGACTAAGAAGGTTAAGCACCCCAGCGAGTTCACTCAGATTGGCGATCAGATTGAGGTTCTCGTACTTGAGATTGACAAGCAGAACCGCCGCTTGAGCCTTGGTCACAAGCAGCTTGAGGAGAATCCTTGGGATGTATTTGAGACCGTATTCACTCAGGGTAGCATCCACGAGGGTACTATCACCGAGATGATGGACAAGGGCGCTGTAGTACAGCTCGAGTATGGTGTAGAGGGCTTCGCTACTCCCAAGCACTTGGTAAAGGAGGACGGTACCCAGGCACAGCAGAACGAGAAACTGCAGTTCAAGGTAATCGAGTTCAACAAGGACAGCAAGCGTATCATCCTCAGCCACAGCCGTATTTTCGAAGATGTACAGCGTGCTGAGACCAAGAAGGCTGCTGCAGCTGCTGCACCTCGCCGTCAGCACAAGGAGGAGGCTCCCGCTATCCAGAATCAGGCTGCAAGCACCACTTTGGGCGATATCGACGCATTGGCTGCTTTGAAGGCTAAGATGGAGCAGGGCGAATAATTTTGCCTCACACCTTATATATATAATAAGCCCGCCCTCAAAAGCGGGCTTATTTTTTCCCATATCAAGAGTACCCGAAAAACCACAAGACCATGGAACCAATGACGCTTCACATTTTAGGATGCGGTTCTGCCAAACCCAGTCACAATCATCTCCCAAGCTGCCAGGTAATAAACCTCAGAGGCAAATTATTCATGATAGACTGCGGTGAAGGTGCACAAATGCAATGGAGCAACATGGGTTTAGGCATGACACGCTTAAGCCACATCTTCATCACACATAGTCATGGAGACCACTGCTTTGGCTTGCCCGGCCTGATCTCCACCATGGGACTTTTAGGAAGAACGGCCGACCTGCACATCCACGCTCCTGGACAACTGCACGAATTCATCGACTGCATACTCAAAAACTTCTGTGAAGGGATGGACTACACAGTGTATTTTCACCCTATTGACACAAAAAAACACCAACAGATTCACGAAGATCGGAGCGTTGAAGTGTGGTCACTTCCACTTACCCACAGGGTACCCTGTTGTGGATATCTCCTACGCGAAAAAGCTACTCTTCCTCACATCCGCCCAGAGATGCTCCAGGCATTCAACATACCAGTAAGTCAAATCAACAACATCAAGGCAGGAGCAGACTGGACCACCGAAGACGGAACTGTCATACCTCATGAAAGACTGACTATTCCTGCAGACAAGGCAAGATCATTCGCATACTGTAGCGACACGCTATACTCCCCCAGACTGGCAGAGTGGGTACAAGGGGTTGACCTTCTATATCACGAAGCAACATTCAACGAAGAGAATAGTTTGCGAGCCCAACAGACATGCCATAGTACAGCCAAACAAGCCGCAACGACAGCTTTGCAAGGCCAGGTAAAGAAGTTATGCATAGGTCATTACAGCGGGCGTATAAAAGACGAAAATGCACTACTTCAAGAAGCCCAAGAGATATTTCCCAATACAATTCTCGCAAAGGAAAAACTGGTAATAGAGATATAAAAGTCATTTATTTCTCATAAAGAACAAAAAAAAATGCATTTTCACACAATAAAATTTGGAATAATCAGTAAAATGCACTACTTTTGCTACCGAATAAGTTGTAAAAGACTGAATTTATGAGAAGAAGATTGTTCATCACCGCACTTATCGCACTCCTTTTGGGTGCTCCAATTTGTGCATCGGCAGAAGAAATGTTGGCTATTCCCGAGCAGGAGACCACCATTACAATGACCGTAAGTGGTAGCAATGTTCGTGTGTGTGGTGCTGAAGGAGAAACTTTAGACATTTACAATTTGGCAGGCGTCAAAGTAAAAAGCATTCGCATTGACAGCGCAGACAAGACTTTTACACTTAGCCTTTCAAAGGGTTGTTATATTCTAAAGATTGGTGATGTTGCACGCAAGATGTCTATTCGCTAATCATTGGACGGCAAGCATCTCCTTCGTTTTCCTTACTTTTTTTCTTTCGGCTTGTCAGTTTGTGGGCATACCCACAGACAATGAAGTGTTGTCATACCCTTTCAACACAGAAACCGTGTGGGAAGTGGCAGACAGCACCATGACTATAGCAAAGAAGCAGGGATGGATGTATGCCGACACCTACACCCGACCATTTTACCAACAGAGTACGCCCGACCTACTATGGGCCACTGAGGACGGTATTGACGAAAGAGCCGACACATTGCTTCACTACCTAAACGAGGTAGAAAGATACGGACTAAAGCGTAGCAGTTTTCATATCGAGGAGATTGAGCAAAACCTCAAAGAACTTAGAGCTCTTGCGCCAGACAGTTGTGAGGAATCACAAGTCTGCACACTTCAAGGTCGCCTCGAATATCTTCTATCCGAAGCCTATATGCGCTATTCGTATGGGCAACGCTATGGCTATGTACGCCCTCACAAGTTGTTCAACAACCTCCTGCCCGATACCCCCGAAACTTCCGAACCCAGATACAGACAAATCTTTGACATTCACTGTGACATCCCAACAGACAGTTTGTTTGGTGTGGCACTAAAGTCACTTGAGGATGCCAAAAGTCTCAGCAAATTCCTTCAGAGCATACAACCTCAAGGCAAGCTGTACCATAAATTTGCAAAAGAATTGCAAGAGGCAAAGGATGCAAAAGATGAAGAATTGCAACGACTCTGCACTATCAACATGGAAAGAAGCAGGTGGAGATACCCGCATCCAACAGAAGAAAAATTCGTATGGGTCAACCTGTCTGACTTCACAATGATTGCAGTTGACACTCCAAACGACACAACGCTCAGCATGAAGATCTGTGGTGGAGACCAAAAACATAAGACACCACTCCTACAAAGTAGAATATCACGATTGGAGTTGAATCCCTATTGGGTGATACCCACAAGCATCATCCGCAACGAACTCATACCACACCACTTGCACGACAGCAGTTATTATGCTAGAAACAAAATCGTTGCCATCAACAATCAGAATGGGACCGAGACACACCCCTGGCTTTTGTCTGCTGACCAATTGCGAAGTGGCATATACACCTTGAGACAAGAAAAGGGAGAAGGCAACTCTTTAGGTCGAATGATATTTCGCTTCCCCAACGACTTCGCAGTCTATCTGCACGACACCAACAACCCTGGTGCATTCAACCGAAGTGTTAGAGCTGTAAGCCATGGTTGTGTACGCGTAGAGCGCCCACTCGATCTCGCCCTGTTCCTCATGGACTTTCCCGACGAATACACTACAGACCTGCTTCGCATCGCTATTGGCAAGAAACCATTAAGCGAGAAAGGAAAGGCTCTCATAGAAGAGAAACCTGATGCGGAAGGACTAAAAAACCACTACTTTAAGCCGTCAATCCCTGTCTACATAGACTATTATTCCCTCTATCCAAGTTTCATATCCGGCAAGATGGAAAAGCACGCCGACCACTATGGTTATGACAAAGAAATAGAGAAGATATTGAATCAATTTTAGCAACAAATATCGTTAAGGACTTAAACCTTCAGAAAGAAAAGTAGTCCTAAAGATAACAATATGGATGAAGCAACACTCATAAAGCGATTGAGCGACGAGCGCACCCGGGCTGAAGCTTTCACTCAGTTGGTAAAACAATACCAAGAGCCGCTTTACAGCCAGATACGACGCATGGTACTGATCCATGACGACGCTGATGATGTGTTGCAGAATACATTCATAAAAGCATGGACCGGCCTTGACAACTTCCGAGGTGATTCCAAACTGTCCACCTGGCTATACCGTATAGCCGTCAACGAATCTCTAAACTTCTTGGAGAGGAACAAGAAGATACACACCAGCATCGACAGCGAGGACCCTCAAGGCATAGAAGTATCAAATATGCTACAAAGCGATCCGTTCTTTGATGGAGACGAGGTTGAGATGCAACTTCAGCAGGCTATTGCTCAATTGCCTGAAAAACAAAGAGCCGTGTTCAATATGAAGTACTTCCAAGAAATGAAATATGAAGAAATGAGTGCCATCATGGGCACAAGTGTTGGCGCCCTCAAGGCATCCTACCATCACGCAGTTAAGAAAATTTCGGATTTTTTCAAGCTCCTGGATTAAACCAAAGCATAGAAATCGTATCTAATAAACAGAAACGAACAATCATGATAGAAGAAAACAAGTTAAGACAGCACATCGGCAAGAACGAGCCTTTTAAGGTTCCGGAAGGCTATTTTGAGAGTTTTGCAGACCGTCTGCAAGCCCGAATAGACCTTATGCCACAGGCTAAGAAGCCTACCAAATTTGTCCACCTTGTGCCCAAGGCATGGTTAGCCGCAGCAGCAAGTATTGTCATTGTGGCTTCTGTTGGAATCACAGTTATGCTCCCCAAATGGAAGGGTGGAAAGATGGATGCAACGGCTTCTTCGCAGACAGAGATTGCAAATCTCTCTGAAAGCAACGCCTCTGAATCAGAGGAATCATACTTCTACGACGAGTTGGATTATGCAATGATCGACAACAACGAGATTGCATACTACCTTACAGAGTATTAATTCCGTATCATCCAGAGAAGCCAAGTATTGCGGGGTTGCGACATTTTGAGCGTTGAATTTGGCTTCGGACCCTACGGAACACTAAACTTAGAAGACATGGAAAAGAGATTTTTCGCAATCTTGGCATTATTTGCCATTTTGCTCCCACTACAGGCCCAGGACAGACCTCAGGGATGGCCTCAAGGATGGCCACAAGGTGGACAGCAACAGCGTGCCCAGAATGGACAGCAACAGCAACGCCCTCAGGGATGGCAACAAGGCAACAACCAGCAAAGGCCTCAGCAACCCGCGTTTGACCCTCAAGAGTTTACCAAACGAATGGAAGGTTACATCGCCATGAAAGCAGGGCTTACTCATGAAGAGTCGGACAAATTCTTTCCCATTTACCGCGAGTTCAAGGAAAAGCAACGCGATCTAACCGCCAAGCAACAACAGCTGAAGCGCAAGAAGCCTGCCAATGACAAGGACTACGAGAATGCCCTTGCCCAGATTGCAAACTTGAGCGTACAGATTGCCAAACTTGAGCAGACTTATGTGCCAAGAATGTGCAAGGCCATACCTGCCAAAAAGGTATTCATCGCATTGCAGGCCGAGACCGACTTCCACCGCGACCTGGTAAGACAACCTCTCCAGTGGGGCGGGCAACAGCCACAATGGGGTGGACAGCAACAAAGACCAAACGGTAACCAGCCCTGGAGAGGTGGCAACAACCAACAATGGGGTGGTGGTAACAACAACCAGCAAAAGAAATAAATCAAATATAAGGAAAGGTAGCCTTTTGGGGCTACCTTTCTTTGTATGGCCTTATCCTTATTTGCTTGTTACTTTTTCTCTAAAGCCTTTGCTTCATTCCAGTAAGCATCCATATCCGCCAATGTCATATCCTTGAGTTCGCGCCCCAGTTCCTTTGCTTTAGCCTCCACATAGTTGAAGCGACGGATAAACTTCTGGTTGGTGAGTTCCAAGGCATTGTCGGGGTTGATATGATATAAACGAGCCGTATTAATCAAGCTAAACAAGAAGTCACCAAACTCCTGTGTACTCTTCTCCTTGTCTTCCCGATCCAATTCCACGCGCAATTCATCCAATTCCTCTTTCACCTTGTCCCACACATCCTCCCGGTTGTCCCAATCAAAGCCAACATTGCGTGCTTTGTCCTGTATTCTATATGCCTTGATTAGTGAAGGCAAGGCATCGGGCACACCCGAAAGAACCGTCTTATTACCATCTTTCTCCTTTTGTTTGATCTGCTCCCAGGTCTTAAGCACTTCACCTGCATCTTTTGCTACGGCATCGCCATAGACATGAGGATGACGGAATATCAACTTATCACAGAGTTGGTTACATACATCGGCAATATCATATTTCCGGTTCTCATTTCCTATCTTGGCATAGAAAACCACATGTAGCAACACATCTCCCAATTCCTTGCAGATATTCTTCTCATCGTTTTTGATGAGTGCATCGCACAGCTCAAAGGTTTCCTCTATCGTATTGGGGCGCAAACTCTCATAAGTCTGCTTTCTATCCCAAGGACACTTCTCTCGAAGGTCGTCCATCACATCCAACAAACGGCCAAAAGCCGCCATTTTTTCTTCTCTTGTATGCATTGTCCTACGAATGATTGATTATTCACAAGCAAATATACACATTTCTATGCAAATAACATGATACTCTCAACAAAAATAATTGCGTACGATATGATTTTTAGAAATTATGCTTGTTAATTTGTACTATATTAACTAACTTTGCAGAAAGACACAATCCAAAACATTTCATACGCTCAAAAAGGCACAACAGACCTTTGAGCATCACACTTTTTCGAGTATTAATACCACAAAAACAACATCATGAGAAAAAGACTATCATTGCTCGTTTCTGTCCTAATGCTGGCAAGTGCCAGTTGGGCAACCATTACGAGTGGGGGTACACACTACCTCTTCAATGTAGGAGCACAGAAGTGGCTCAACTTCGGTAGCGAAAAGGGACAGACTGCTACCTTCTTCAAGCATGGCACTCCTCTCACCATTGTCAAGACTGATGGAGGGTACACGCTTCAGGCACCATTTTATGATGCCAGCAATTACCTAAAAAGTACAGGAGCCCTGGGCAGTGCGGAAGAGCTCACCATTACCGAATTAGGCAACGGACTCTACACCATCGGCAGTGGAAGTACCCTGTTGGGCTACGACGGCACAACAGACCTAAACAAGCCTCCCTACTCTACCATGGCCGTGAAGGCAGACCTCACCGATGCAACAAACGCCAATGCCCAGTGGAAGATTCTCACAAAGGAAGAGATGCAGGAGGCACTTAGTGCAGAAACAGACGAGGTAAAGGATGCTACTTTCCTTATACAAAGCCCCAACTTCCACCGCCACGATGCCGGTTGCTATAACACGGCTCCTAACGGTAAACTCGCATGGACAGGCATGGAGGCAAGCAATCACGGTTATGCGAGCGGTTATGAGGCAGACTACTGCGGTTTCGTATTCAACACCGCCAATGTGAATATCTACCAAGATATCACCGGACTGCCCGCAGGCATCTACGAGGTTAGCGTACAAGGATTCTCTCGCTATGGTAGCAACACTGATGCTACAGGCACTTATGCCAACGAGACGCCCCAGGCCACACTCTACGCGGGCGAGGTGAGCACACCTCTCATGAAACTCACCGACGACCTCGCTGTAAGTGGATTCTATACCAACAACAAGAAATTTGGTGACGGATATGTACCCTATTTCAACAACGATGGTGGTAAGACAGCCAGCAACTCTAATGTGGAGGCTTGCAAGGCATTCGACTATGGTATGTTTAGCAAGAATGTGGTTCGCGTAACCGTTGGTGGAGAAGGTACCTTGAGAATTGGTATCAATGTACCTGCAGATGCCCGCACCAACTCATGGACAGCATTCGACAATTTCGAACTGAAATACTTTGGTCCTATTTCCTCTATCTCGGAAGAGATGCAGGCCGAACTGCTTGCCAGCGTACCCGAAGGTAAGATGAGTACCCATGCAAAGGAAGCTCTTGACCAAGCTGTTGAGACCTTCAAGGCCAAAGTGAATGTGGATAACTACAACGCTCTGAGTGCTGCCATATCCAATGCCAACGCCAGCATTGAGACCTACAAGACTGTCAAGGAAGCCTTGGACAAGACGACTAATACCGAACTCAACGAACAGGCACGCGAGCACCTGAATGCAGCATTAGCAGATATCACGAAAGCTTATGAGGATGGTACTATTGAAGGTGACGGAAGCAAGGAGACTGAAGCCATCGCTGAAGCTCTGAAAGCTGCTATCATTGAGAATAGCGCAGCCTCTGATGATAAGACGAGCCTCATCGTCAATCCCAAGTTTGATGACGGTAAGAACGGTTGGCAGGGTGAGTTTGGAACAGGTGCAGTAAAAGCCACCTCAACCAATCCCCTCGTCACCGCATATGGTGGTACCTTCAACATCTACCAGGACATCGAAGGTCTTCCCAACGGAACCTACAAACTTCAGGCACAGGCATTTACCCGCCCCATAGACCACGATGCAATGGTATCAGCTATCTCCAAGGGAGAGACACTCAATAATGAGACCTATCTCTATGGTAATGAAAGTGAGAAACTGGTCAAGCTGATTATTGAGGATTACGGCACTACAAGCGCATGGGGTAAGGAGTTTGCTACTGGCAAGTATGCGCCCAACAGTTCTGGCGATGCCGCTCTGGCTTTCAACGCAGGATTGTATGAGAATGAGATGCTCTTCGTTGTCACCAACGGCAAGGCACGCATCGGTATCCGTCAGGATGCTACCGACGGCACTCCTTATGTGGGTTATGACAACTTCCGTCTCACCTATGTTTCTTCCGACACCACCTTGCCCGAGCCCGAAGAAGAGCCCCTCACCCGTGAGGACATCATGGCCAGCTTGAATCAATTTAAGAAGGTGGCCAATCAGGCAATAGACCACGCAGACTTTGATGTGGCATACGAGACAGCCAAGACCGCTTTGAACACAACAGACCTCTCCGAGGCAGAACTGCAGAAAATCAAGGCTGATGCGATGTCTGCACTGGCACAGCTTATGAAGAATGGCGAAACCGCAAGCGGTCAGTTCGACCTAACCTCTCTTATCAGCAATGCCACCTTCGACAAGAATCTTGACGGTTGGAACACCAAGAAGCCATTCGCATGGAATAGCATCGGAGTGGTGCAGTTCAGCGGTGCAAAGAATGGTGGTCAGCTCTCACAGGTTTTGACTAACATGCCTGCAGGTAAATACACTTTGAAGGTCCAGGGATTCTACCGTCAGAGTGGTTGGAAGGAAGGTTTGTATGAATTTGAGCATGGCAACCGTATCGACAAGCTCAATCTCTTCCTCAACGACAAGAAGGTTTCTGTCAAGAGTCTCTTTGAGGATGGACGCAGCAGTCTGGCTTCTGCCAATATTTCCCGCACAGAGGATGTTGGTAGCACGATTGATGGTCGTGGATTCCCCCATCTGATGTCAAAGGTTCAGGATGTATTCACTCCCGGCAATTATTGGAACTTCATTGAGGTGGAGATTACAGAAGATGGCGACATAACTCTGGGTGTAGAACTTGACGAGACAGACAGAGACGACAACTGGGCTGTTCTGGACAACTTCCGCCTGTACTACGGCGAACCCAACCCCATCATCTTCAAGAGCAACTCAAAAGTTACTGACGACACACCTGCAGAGGTGAAGCTCGTCAAGAAGTTTACTGCAGAGACCCTCACACCGTTCTATGTTCCCTTCGACATTCCCGGTTCACTCTTCAAGCAAGTATACGAGATAGGAGCAGCTGATTTCAGTGCCAAGAGTTTGGTTCTCTATCCTGTGGACAAGGTGCGTGCAGGTGTTCCTTGCATGGTCGTTACAGAGACGGATGTCGACACCCTCTTAGTAGGCCAGACTGTAGTTCGTGCCATCACGCCCGACAAGAGCCAGTTGCTTTGGGACGGTGGTCTCATTAGCCCTACAGCAACACTCGGTTGGCAGCACATCGACAATGCCGGCAACTCACACTCTGGTGCGTTGTACAAGAATGTAGAGGTTCTCGACCTCAACAATCTGACTTTCAAGGTCAACTTGGAGAACTATCAGGTACGCCGTATCCTGAGCCTCAAGTACACCCAGAGTTCCGACTCACAGATATCCAACTACAACCAGCCTGCTCCCGCACGCCGAGATATTGCTCACTCTGTAGGTATTCCCGTTCCCGCAGGTAAGTCAGAAGGTGCTGTGCTGAAGTATAGTGCCAACGAGGACATGAGCGAGTCGAAGAGCATTGATGTGCTCAATGGCGCATCTATCTGCTACATCCCCAATCTCATTCCCGGCAACACCTATTACTTCGAACTTACACAAGGTGGTCAGACTGCAGTTAAGGGACAGTTCACCACAGAGGGTCCTCTTCGTCAGCTCTATGCGCCGAGTGTTTACAACATTCGCGACTTTGGTGGTTGGACCATGAGCGACGGCTCTACCACCAAGTACGGTTTGATCTATCGTGGTGGAGAGGTCAACGGTTTCCACGCTCCTTACCAGAAGGATGTTGAAACCCTGAAGGAACTTGGTATCGGTGCAGAGATTGACCTTCGCTACAACGACTCTTACGATCAAGACCGCGAGACCAATAAGTCGGGCTTCGGTTTCAAGCACGGCGACACCTATTACTTTGCCGGTGCCAACGACTATACCGCTGCCAACTTGAACGAAGCTGGTACTCAGGCACGCATCAAGGAGGAGTTCCGATTCTTGCTGGGTCATATCCGTGAGGGCCGTGGTGTATATTTCCATTGTGTATTCGGTGCAGATCGTACAGGTTTCTTCGCTGTTCTGCTCGAAGGTCTGTTAGGCTACAGCCTCAACGATCTTTATCACGATTATGAGTTCACCAGTTTTGCCGCACCCGCAGGCAACCGTAGCAAGGGCACCATCCAGGAGCGCATTGCTGTCATTCAGGCACTCTCTGGTAAGACTTTGCGTGATAAGTTTGAGAACTACTGGACTGAGAAGGTGGGCATCACTGCCGAGGAGGTAGAGGAATTCCGTAGCATCATGCTACAACCCAAGGCTACTCCCGATGCTATCCAAGACATCATCACTGCCGAGGACGGTGAGGGCGAACTGGGCATCAAGGCCGTTTATACCCTCAGTGGCACTAAGGTACCTGCTACTACCCTCAGTAGCAAGACTGGCATCTATGTCATTCAGTACAACAACGGTTCAAGCAAGGTTGTCACCATCCGATAATCTAAGAACTGAACAACCGTTCTGATAGACAGACTACGGATATTGACAAACGAATAACTGAACAATCATAGTCTTTTAGACTATCATTCACACCATAAATGCTCCAAGGCAAACGCTTTGGAGCATTTTTTTATGTACGCGCGCGCATACTATCACTTCTTTTTCGTATCTTTGTACCCAAATTTGCTATGCAAAGTGGCATTATCCCTACTAACCACACCTACAAAAATATCAATTATGACAACAAAATTGAAACTTGCATTAATCTTTCTGGCAACAGTCTACCTTTCAAGTTCTGCTTTGGCAAAGAACGGGACCAGTGCAAACCATACATATTTAATCTTCCGTCCTGAGGTTGCCAACACCTTGGCGCATCCCGCCAATGACGGTCAGACCACTCGCGCCAGCATCGCTGCAGGTTCGCTCATCATCAACGAGATCCAGAGCAAGAATGTGGATATGTTCATGGACCCTTCGTTCAACTATGGCGGATGGGTAGAACTCTACAACCCAACAAGCAAGGCCATCAATATCGGTGGTTGCTATGTCAGCGACGATCCCGACGACTTGCTGAAATACCACATGCCCGACGATCTTGGTTCGGTACCCGCCCATGGTTTTAAGAATATCTGGTTTGACCACAACAACCGCTATGGCCTTGCCTACCGTCAGGTCAACACCAAGTTGGACTGTGATGGAGGTACTGTGTACATCTCCGATGAGAATGGCAATCTTATCACCTCACAAGAGTATCCCGAAGGTATCGGTCGTGCTTCTTGGGCCCGCACCACAGATGGTGGCGATGAATGGGGATGGACTGCCGAGCCCACACCTGCGGCTTCCAATGCCACAAGTACCTTCTGCACCCAGCAGTTGGCTGCTCCCGAGGTAAATACGAATGGTCAGCTTTTTGAGAAGAACAGCGACCTTGTAGTCAGGGTCAAGGTTCCCAGCGGTGCTACCTTGCGTTATACCACCGATGGAACCACCCCCACACTGACCAATGGTAAGACTGCAGAAACCTACAGATTCTCCGTGAGCGAGACCACCGTCTATCGCTGGCGTCTCTTCCAGGATGGCAAGTTGCCCAGCCCTGTGACCACCCGCTCATATATCCGTCGTGACCGCAACTACACCCTGCCTATCGTGAGCGTTGTGACCGACCAGAAGAATATGACCAGCAACGAGTATGGTGTGGATGTGGCTGGCAGTGGCAATGGCCGAAGTGGCAATGGTACTTCCTATGCCGTCAATTTCAATATGGACTGGGACCGTCCCGTGAGTTTTGAGTACATTGAGCAGAATCCCAAGCCCAACACCGACGGCTACTTCCAGCAAGAGGCTGACCTCAGCATCAGTGGTGGATGGAGTCGCAAGCAGACACCTCGTTCTTTCAAGATCAAGGCCACCAAAACCTACGATCTGAATTCGTTGGATTATCAGTTCTTCGACACCAAACCATACAACAAGAATAAGGTTTTGCTTCTCCGCAACGGTGGCAACGACGGTCATGCCCAGGAGCGTATCAAGGATGCTGCCATCCATGAGATGGTACGCCGTTCGGGGCTCTACTGTGACCTGCAGGATTGGAATCCCTGTCATGTGTTCGTCAACGGTAAGTACCGCGGTATGCAGAATATGCGCCAGCCCAGCAACAAGGCCTTGGGATACTCCATCTATGGCATCGACACCGACGAGATTGATGCTTTTGAGATGAGTGTAGACTCTGGCTATGTTCAGATGAGCGGTACACGCGAGAAGTTTGATGAGTGGTACGACTTGTCCGGGCATGCAGCCGACGAAGATGTGTGGAAGCAACTCTGCGACCTGGTTGACATGGACGAGTATTGCAACTACATGGCAGTGCAGTTCAACCTTCAGAATTGGGACTGGCCTCACAACAACCTTAAGGGTTTCCGTGAGCGTCGCGAAGGTGCCAAGTTCCACATGGTGCTTTTTGACATCGACAATGTGTTTGAGCAGAACATCGGCAATCCTTTCCAGAAGTTTAAGGAGCGTAAGACCTACACCTTCTATCCCATCTTTGAGTGGAACAACCGCCAGTTGACCAAGGAGGTGGAGCATGTCACCATCTTCCTCAATATGTTGAAGAACGATACTTTCCGCAAGAAATTTATCGACACATACTGTCTTGTCAATGGTTCGGTATTTGAGCCTAAGCGCTGTGCAGCTATCGTAGATGAGATGGCAGCCATTCTGAAGCCAGCAATGGCGCTTGAAGGCTATAGCAATAATGTGACTAACCGTGCCAACACTTTGAAGAACAACTTCAATGCAGCGCGTCAGAACACCGCCATCAACTACATCAAAGGCTTCAAAGACATGGGCCTTACCAACACGCCCGCTCAGCAAGTTACTTTGAGTAGCAACATAGAGGAAGGCAAGCTGTTGGTGAACGACATGTATGTACCTACGGGTAAGTTCAAGGGTGGCCTCTTCTACCCTATCACCTTCAAGGCCGAGGCTCCTGCCGGATACAAGTTCATGGGTTGGAAGACCTCATCTAGCATGACGCTCTCCAAGTCTATCATTGCTATAGGCGACAATTGGAGCTACTACAATACGGGCTCGCTCGACGACACCAACTGGACTGCCGAAACCACAGGCAACAACTGGAAGAATGGTCAGGCACCATTTGGCTACGGCAACTCGGGCACCTACATGGCCAACAATTCCAAGACCAAGATTGGTGGAAGTTCCGACAAGAAACTTTGCGTTTATTTCCGAAAGACCTTCACACTGAACGAGGCTCCCGCATCCGATGATGTATTCCTCTTCTCATATGTTGTGGACGACGGTTTCCGCGTTCACATCAACGGCGTGGATGTAGGTGGATACCACAGTGAGAAGGGCGACAGATACAACAACCATACTGAAGGCCACGACGGCAGTTGGTACGAGGGCAACGAACCCCGGGAAGACTTCCTCGAAATCCCTGCCTCTTACTTCAAGAAGGGCGAGAACATCATTGCTGTCGACCTCCACAACTGCAACAGCACATCCAGCGACTTGTTCTTTGATGCTAGTCTGGAGCAGATATCTACCAACACCGACGATGCCGAATATGTAAGCACCGATCCTGTGTTTGAGATGCCCAGCAGTGGCAACTTCGACTTGGAAGCCATCTTTGCAGAGGAGACCGACGAGGATCTGCTCCTGGCCTCTGGTAATGTACCCGTCAAGGTCAATGAGGTGAGTGCTGGCAATAGCGTCTATGTGAACGACTACTTCAAGAAGGACGATTGGATTGAGCTCTACAACAACACCAACGATGACATCGATATCGCAGGCATGTACCTCTCCGACAAGGCCAAGAATCCTTTGAAGTTCCAAATTCCTTCTGACATCGATGGTCTCAATACCATCATTCCCGCCCGTGGTCATCTCGTGGTATGGGCCAGCAAGCGTGACATCAAGGGTAGCGATATCCACACCAATTTCAAGTTGGACAATGAGGACGATGCCATGGTAATCCTTACAGCTGCCGACAAGACCTGGAGCGACACGCTTCGTTATAACCTCCACGATGGACAGGAGAGCTTTGGTCGCTATCCCGATGGTGGACAGAACATCTACCACATGCTCACTCCCACCATTGCTTCAGAGAATGTCGTCACCATGTATAGCAACATGGCTTATACCTATATCTACACTGGTGTACCTGAGCCTGGCGAAGAGACTGATCCCGATGCCATGATGCAGATGGCAGGTTTGGTAAAGAAGGTTGAGTACATCAATGCCAGCGGTATGCTGATGACTGGCACTCGCGAGACACTCCGTCCAGGTATCTATGTGGTGAAGTATCACATGTCCGACGGAAGCATCGTTACACGCAAGCAAGTCATCAAGTAGTCTTCGCATTACCGTCTGTACCACGCATTGCTTATAGTCTGCACCACCGTCTGTACCCCGGTATCTAATATAAATTGCCGTTCATATCCCGGAGAATTTGATTCGCCGGAAAAAAGCAAGAAGTTAAACAAATAAAAAATACAATCAAAAAACTAATGGAATTAGCAACAAAGTACGATCCCTCTGAAGTTGAGGGAAAATGGTACCAATACTGGCTTGACAACAAGCTTTTCAGCAGTAAGCCAGATGGTCGTGAGCCCTACACCGTAGTTATCCCCCCACCCAATGTGACTGGTGTGCTTCACATGGGTCATGTCCTCAATGAGACGATTCAGGACATCCTCGTTCGCCATGCTCGCATGGAGGGTAAAAATGCATGCTGGGTACCTGGTACCGACCATGCATCTATCGCTACAGAGGCCAAGGTGGTCAACCGCTTGGCAGAGCAGGGCATCAAGAAGACCGACCTCACTCGTGAGGAGTTCCTCAAGCACGCTTGGGCATGGACCGACGAGCACGGAGGCATCATCTTGAAGCAGTTGCGCAAGCTCGGTTGCTCATGCGACTGGGACCGCACCGCCTTCACCATGGACGAGCTCCGTAGCGAGAGCGTCATCAAGGTATTCGTGGACCTCTACAACAAGGGCCTCATCTACCGTGGTGTGCGTATGGTCAACTGGGACCCCAAGGCCCTGACTGCCCTTTCTGATGAGGAGGTAATCTACAAGGAGGAGCACAGCCAACTCTACTATATGAAATACTATGTGGACGAACCCGCAGGCAGTACCGATGGTGAGGAGGCTGATGCCATTGTCATCTGCAATGACGACAAGCCCTTCGATCCCACAGTGAAACAGCAGGTTATCCACCGCGATGCTGAGGGCAAGCGCTATGCTGTCGTAGCTACCACCCGTCCTGAGACTATCATGGGCGATGTGGCAGTCTGCATCAACCCCAATGACCCCAAGAATACATGGTTGAAGGGTAAGAAGGTCATCGTGCCTATGGTTGGCCGTGTTGTTCCTATCATTGAGGACGAATATGTTGAGATTGAGTTTGGTACAGGTTGCCTGAAGGTAACTCCCGCTCACGATGTCAACGACTATATGCTGGGTGAGAAGTTCAACCTCGAGGCTATCGATGTATTCAATGCCAACGGTACGCTGAGCGAGGCTGCTGGTATGTACATCGGCATGGACCGTTTTGATTGCCGTAAGCAGATTGCTCTTGACATGAAGGAGAAGGGTCTGCTTGAGAAGCAGGAGGACTACACCAACAAGGTGGGTACTTCAGAGCGTACGGGTGTTGCCATTGAGCCACGCCTCTCTATGCAGTGGTTCCTCAAGATGGAGCATCTGGCAGAGATCGCACTTGGTCCTGTGATGAACGACGACATCCAGTTCTATCCCACCAAGTACAAGAACACCTACCGTCACTGGCTGGAGAACATCAAGGACTGGTGTATCAGTCGCCAGTTGTGGTGGGGTCATCGCATCCCTGCCTACTACATGCCTCAGGGTGGCTATGTGGTGGCTGAAACCATAGAGAAGGCTGTTGAGATGGCTCGTGAGAAGAGTGGCAATCCTGCACTCACCGCTGCCGACTTGCGTCAGGACGAGGACGCACTCGACACATGGTTCTCAAGCTGGCTCTGGCCTATCAGCCTCTTCGACGGTATCAACAACCCCGGCAACGAGGAGATCAACTACTACTATCCCACAGCCGACCTCGTTACGGGTCCCGATATCATCTTCTTCTGGGTGGCTCGTATGATTATGGCTGGCTATGAGTATCAGGGTACCATGCCTTTCAAGAATGTTTACTTCACCGGTATCGTTCGCGACAAACTGGGCCGTAAGATGTCAAAATCACTGGGCAACAGTCCCGATCCTCTCGACCTCATCGCCCGTTTCGGTGCCGATGGTGTTCGCATGGGTATGATGCTCAGCGCCCCTGCTGGAAACGATATCCTCTTCGATGACAGCCTCTGCGAGCAGGGCCGTAACTTCAACAATAAGATATGGAATGCCTTCCGTCTCGTTAAGGGTTGGCAGACAGCCGATATCGAGCAGCCCGAGACTGCACGCATCGCTACGGAGTGGTTTGAGGCTATGCTCCAGAAGACTTTCAACGAGAGCGAGGACCTCTTCAAGAAGTATCGTCTCTCTGAAGCCTTGATGGCTATCTACAAGCTCTTCTGGGATGAGTTCTCAAGTTGGTATCTGGAGATGATCAAGCCTGCCTATGGCCAGCCCATCGACCAAAAGACCTACGACTGCACGCTCCACTTCTTCGATGTACTGCTGAAGATGTTGCATCCCTTCATGCCTTTCATCACCGAGGAGTTGTGGCAACACATCTACGATCGCAACAACGGCGAGTCTATCATGCTTCAGGAGCTCCACATGCCCGTGCCTTCTGCAGAGCAGGAACAACTGATTGCCGACATTGAGATCATGAAGCAGGTGATTGCCGGCATCCGTGCCGTTCGCAATCAGAAGAACATTGCACAGAAGGAGACCCTCACCTTGCAGTGTGTGGCCGAGAATCCTCTTGCCACCTACAACAGCCTCATCCAGAAGCTTGCCTTTGTGGGTGAGATCAACATCGTGGCACAGAAGGACGACACGGCAGCCAGCTTCCTGGCAGGCACCACCGAGTATGCTGTACCTCTGGGCGACCTCATCGATGTAGAGGCTGAGATTCAGAAGGCTGAGGCTGAGATCAAGCGTCTTCAGGGCTTCCTTCAGGGTGTGCTGAAGAAACTCTCCAATGAGCGTTTCGTAAGCAGTGCTCCTGCTCAGGTTGTTGAGATGGAGCGCAAGAAGCAGGCCGATGCTGAGAGCAAGATTGCTGCACTTGAGGAGAGTCTCAAGAAGCTGAAGGGATAAAGCGCGAAAGCAAGTTATGTTTATTTTTTTACAAAAAAAATACAAATATCACAATGAAAAAGATCATCTTCACAGCATGCCTGCTGATGGCCACCGTAGCCACTCAGGCACAGGTAGTAGATAAAGCGAAAGTACAGTCACAGGCCAATGCCGCTGCTGCAGCTAAGGATGGACTGAAGAAGGTTGATACGGGTGAGAAGAACTGGAAACTCTCGGGTGTCACCGGACTGAACGCTGCCGCTACAGGTCTCGTCAACTGGGCTGCCGGTGGTAGCAACAATGTCAATGGTGTCGTTTACGGACGCGGTCGTCTGCTCTACCACAAGGACAAGCTGGCATGGGACAACAATCTTGACCTCGAATATGGTTTGTCTTACATCGACCAGACCAACGACAAGTTGCAGAAGTCAAGCGATAAGATCAACTTCTCTACCAAGCTCGGTTATGAGTTTGCCAAGAACTGGTATGCTACTGGTTTGATGGGCTTCAACACCCAGTTTGCCCTGGGTCGCGACTATAAGGGTCTGGATGAGAACAATCCCATCATCTCAAAAATCATCGCTCCTGCCTTCACCGATATCTCTGTCGGTATCGACTGGAAGCCCAACGACATCTTCTCTATCTATGTTTCTCCTATTGCAGGTCGTTTCACCACGGTTTCTGTAAGCGAGAGTGTCAACAGAAAGCACGATGATCTCTACCCCATAGATGCAGAGCAGGTAGAAAAACTCGGAGCAAGCGGTCTGGAGCAGAAACTCAAGGAGCGCTATGGTGTATGGAAGTACGATGACAACAATGACAAGAGCTACAGCATGAACACCCGTTCTGAGCTGGGTTTCTCTCTCAAGGGTGCACTCAACTATAAGTATAAGGACTTGAAGGTTCAGAGTTCGCTCGGTCTCTACACTCCCTATGCTTGGGACAAGAAGGAGATTGGCAAGAACGGACATGGCATGCCCATGTATCGTGACAACAACCGTCGCATTGGTAACTTCGATGTGGATTGGGATGTAGCTCTCTCATACCAGTTCCTCAAGTGCCTGCAGATGACCCTCTCAACCTCACTCAAGTACTACAACGGTGTGATGATTGAGCGTGACGGCTACTCTTGCGAGCGAGTACAGTTCAAGACCATCCTGGGTCTCGGTCTGGGCTACAGCTTCTAAGAGTCTAAGATACATTGATATAGATGATAAGGAAGTTATTATTTCACCATTACTAAAAAGAATTGGTGAGCTCCTCAAGGGGGCTCACCAATTTTCTTTTTTAGAAAGGGATTATGTGGTTTTCCTACCCTCTATCTCTATCAGCTGAGCAAGGTCTTAACCAGAGCAGAGATAGCCTTGCCGTCGGCCTTGCCTGCCAATCGCTTTGAGGCAACACCCATCACCTTGCCCATCTCCTTGGCTGTGGTAGCACCTACCTCAGCAATGATGGCCTTCACCTCAGCCTCGAGTTCCTCGGGGGTGAGAGCCTTGGGCAGATAGGCCTCACATACGAGAGCCTGTGCCAGTTCCTCCTCTGCCAGGTCGGGACGGTTTTGCTCCGTATAGAGCTGGGCAGTGTCTCGGCCTTGCTTGGCAAGCTTTGCGAGAATCTTGATGGCACTCTCATCGGGGAGCTCATCGTTGGCACCGGGAGCTGTCTTGGCCTCAATAAAATACTTCTTGATGTTGCGCAGAGCCTGAAGACGGACCTTGTCCTTTGCCTTCATTGCCTCTACGATGTCTTTGCTTACTTGATCGAATAACATGCGAATGGAAAATTTATAATTGATAATTCTTCACACGCAAAATTAGTGATTATTTGCGAAACGAGCAAGATAACGGCAATTTTTGTGGATTCTCGCTTGAGATACGGAAAAAACATTGTATTTTTGCATTAGCGAGTGATCAAAATCAGGATCACTTACTTAGTAGTGTTTTGCCTAACCATAACATGACCATGACACGATCCACCTTATTAATTATTATCGGAATCATCCTCTCCTGTCTCAATATCTCCGCACAGGAGAAGTATATCATGCATAGCAGTCAGTTGGTACTGAGTTGCGGTGAGAGCAATCGCGCACAGATACTCAACCGTACGGATAGCCGTGCCACCAAACTGACCTTGCAGAAACGCACGGACGGAAAGTGGAACATCGTGAAGACGAATAGCAATGGAGAGCAACTCTACCTGAGCAAGAATGGCAGTTGGAACACCTACTTTGAGCAGGATTCGGAGAGTAGCAATGCTATATGGCAGATTGAGGACATAGGCAGTTACAGCAAGATCAAATGTACGGCCAACAATCTCTATCTCGGTACAGACGACACCAAATCGGGAAGCAATGTGTACTGCGACAAGAACGGAAATGATGCCAAGCACCAATGGTATCTGGCAGATGTCAGCACACAGGCTCCCAAGGCCGACACCCTGACCTATGTGGTCAACCCGGCCTCACGCCGACAGGTGACCGAGGGATGGGGTGTGAGTCTATGCTGGTGGGCTCGTATGTGTGGAGCATGGAGCGACAGTCAGATAGACAAGTTGGTGGACTGGCTTGTATCGCCCACCGGACTGAACTTCAACATCTTCCGATACAATATCGGTGGCGGAGATGACCCACAGAATGCGCACTGTACGAAGCACCATATGGGCAACGGTAAGGGTCTGCGTGCAGAGATGGAAGGATTTCAGGACAAGCGCGGGGGGGACTTCATATGGACGCGCGATGAAGGACAGCGTAAGATCATGCTGAAAATCAAGGAGAAGCGTCCCGATGCTATCTTTGAGGCATTCAGCAACAGTTGTCCCTGGTGGATGACCTACAGTGGCTGTTGCTCTGGCAATGTGGAAGGTGGGAAGGACAACCTGAAACCCGAATACTACGAGGATTTTGCCAAATACCTGGTAGAGGTGTGCAAACACTATAAAGAGGAGTATGGCATAGAGTTTCGCACGCTGGAGCCTTTCAATGAATCCATGACGGGTTACTGGTCGGCTAACGGCGGACAGGAGGGTTGCCACTTCGATGTGCAGAGTCAGATCAACTTCATCAAGGTGCTCTACCCTATCCTGCAGAAGTCGGGACTCAACACCGTGATTTCTGCAAGCGACGAGACCAGCGTGCACAACGGACTGGATGCTCTCCGCTCGTACAAGAATGCCGGCATCATCAAGATGATAGGTCAGTGGAACACCCACACCTATGGAGCCGATGACAATACCCGTGCCAAAGTGGGGGCTCTGTCGCGCTCATTAGGTATCAGACAGTGGATGAGCGAGGTAGGATCGGGTGGTAGCGGACTGGCAGGCAACCTGAACATGGCAATGAAACTGATGGATGACATCCGCTACATGGTACCCGATGCATGGATTGACTGGCAGTATGTGGAGGAGAACAACGACCAGTGGTGCATGGTGAAAGCCAGTTTCAGCAACCCGAGCAGTGCCACACGCGTGAAGAACTACTATGTACGCCAGCACTTCAGCCGTTTTATCCCTGCAGGTTATCGCTTTGTATCGTCTCTGCATCGCAACACGCTCTGTGCCTTGAGTCCCGATGAGAAGGAGATGGTGCTTGTAGCCGTCAATCCCACTGCCATGAAGGCTTATCACCG
Source organism: Bacteroidaceae bacterium (assembly GCA_045629325.1). Lineage (GTDB taxonomy): Bacteria > Bacteroidota > Bacteroidia > Bacteroidales > Bacteroidaceae > Physcousia. The sequence goes on from JAZQQX010000015.1 coordinate 60,692, forward strand.
TGCCAAACTACGCTTCTGCGAGGCAGACGGAAGTAAGATAAAAGGATACTATACCACGGAGAGCACCAACATGACCAGTTTCAAGTCGTTCAAGCTCAACGAGGACGGACAGTTGGATATCACCATGCCTGCCATGAGCATCGTGACCCTCGTGATACCCGTAGACCATGTGGCAGAACTAAACAAGGACGGGATGCCAGGCAAGGCTGTCATCATAGCCCAGCCCAACAACTACCTTGCCCTGACAGCAACCACGAGCAAGGTGACAGCGGAAGATGCACGCTATGACAGCAGACAGATATGGGACCTCATAGACAATGGCGATGGCACATACAAACTGATGAATCAGGATAGCTTGTACCTGACATACAGCAGTTCGTCCTACGCCCTCAGTGCAAAGACCAAGAAGAGTGGCACCCAGGCCTTTGTTTTTGACCCCATAGACGACTATTTCCACCGTATCAAAGTGAACAGAACCACCAAGTACCTCGACCTGCAAAACGGTGCTCTCTCATCGGGCACCACCGTTGGCACCTACACCTACAGCAGTGGCGAGGATGTGGGCAAACACTGGATGGTCGTAGGCATAGATGCCGTGAAGGAGGATAGCGGAGATGGAATAAACGAGACTACAGCAAGTGCAGAGAGCTCCGACATCTACGCCATCTATGACATCAACGGACGACGCATACAGAACACGAATGTCCAGAAGGGCATCCACATTGTCAAGATGCGCGACGGAAGTACACGAACTATTATGGTAAGGTAATATTTATGATCATTCGTGAGTCATTCATGGTAATTCGTGACCTAAAATAGAGTAGCCTATCTATGTCATTGATGAAGCAAGAACTGCGTAAGCTGATACGCGAGAGGAAAGCATTGTACACCATCGAGGAGCGAAAGAGACTCTCTGAAGAAATCTGTGCCAAAGTGAAAGCCCATCCCCTATGGGAGGAAGCAAGTACGGTATTGCTGTACCATGCCCTACCCGACGAGGTGAACACCGAACTGCTACTCGGATGCAAGGACAAGACGCTTCTCCTACCCGTTGTGGTAGGTGATGATCTGGAGTTGCGCTACTACACCGGTGCCACCAGCGAGGGAGCATACCACATACAAGAACCCGTGGGCGAAATCTTCACCGACTACGATACCATCGACCTTGCCATTATCCCTGGTATGGCGTTCGATGCAGAGGGGCATCGACTGGGCCGAGGCAAGGGCTACTATGACCGTCTCCTACCCCGTATCGCTCACGCCTATCGTATGGGCATCTGCTTTCCCTTCCAGCTGCTTGAGGAAGTGCCATGCGAGCACCACGATATGATAATGGATGAGATTATACATGGCGGGATAGCTTCCTCTATTCTCGATAAAGGTCAAAAAAAAGTTTGATTTTGTAGTTTCACACTTTCACAGTTTCACAAAGTCTATAGGCCATGACTCTTTCGCAGGGCATAGCAACCCCATTGAAGATACATTTCAAACATCTTTGATTTTGGATTTTACTAAACACATGTATGTTTGAATAAAACACATGTGATTTCCCCACTAACCGCACATGTATTCCGGTTCATCCTCATGTGTGTCATAATGAAAATTTGCCCAAACCCTATGAGCAAATCTATGGGTTCGTATTTGGGAACCTATTCCCTAATTCACCTACATATTTTTTCTCATCCTGTGAAACTGTGAAACTGTGAAACTACAAAATCAAACTTTTTTCTGAAAGAAAGGTATGCAATGGTATGAAATAAAACACACCCTATCAATCACTTTACGGGCACACATTCCACTAAAGAATGTATGCCCGTAAATATGAGTGATAATTAAAAGATTACCTCCTAAAGTATATGGTAAATTGACAACTACGATTTTGATTGTCTTTGCTTATTTTACCAAGATCTTACGACCATTGTGGATATACAGCCCGTGTGAGGGAGACGCAACACGGCGTCCCTGAAGATCGAAGTAGTCTTCATTGGTCTCAACAGCGTCCGTTGACAAACTGTGAATTGAAGTATAGGTATTGTTATCTACATAGAAACTGAAGTGGGTCATAGCCATATTGCCCAACTCATAAGGCGTACCTAAGCAACTAATAACCACACGATAAACATGGTATTGCTTCAAAGGCGTATCCAAACGAGCATTGTTGCGAAGTTTCATATCAGGCAGTGTGAGAGTCTCACCCTCATTCAGACTATAGGTGGAACTGGGCTGACGGAAAGCATTGATGCTATTCTCACCATCAAACACGGTAATAGTCAGACGCTGATTAGTGAAAGACTGCAAAGCCTTGATAGTGATTGACAGCGTAGGATCGTCAGTAGTATAACCATTGGCAGAAGATAGTTGCGCATCAACAACTTGCATTATAGGCAAGTCACCCTCCAACTGCACACGATATCTATGATCCGTCAGAGGAGAACGCATGATTTGCCAATCACCACATGTTGCCCCGCGGTCATCCAAGGCACGAAACGCAGGATACACCTCATATTCACCGTTTACTGCAACTGGATCAAGGCGAACCGGATAGTACACATATCCGCTGTAGATAGGCAATCTTTCCGCCTTATATCCTTCGTAAGCGAACTCCTCACCTGTTGCCGTATTACGGAAGATAGCACCCAGAAGAACACTCACTTTCACAGCAGAACTATTGATGAAATGCCCGGAGAGGAGATACTCCACACCACGCTTCGCTGTAGTAACCTCTGTCTGCTCATCTCTATCGAGCAATGAAGCAGGCACAAGCCCCTGTTTGCTATCGACCAGTGCATAAGCAATCATTTTTGTCGCTACATCGCGAGTGCCCTGATTGGGCATGATGTGAGTAATAATACAATTATGCTCTGTATAAGCATTCGAGGCAGCACTGCCTCCTGTTCCTTGCTGTAGGGGGTGAAGTGCATCGTCACCGATGACAAGATAATATCCATCTGCCACACCATCCCATCCCCAATTGAAGTGGAAATAGCCGTTCCCGTCAAATCCATCACAAACGAAGCAATGCCCCTCTCCCCTCTTGGTACTTCCCACATATATGATGGGGCGACGCTCACGAAGTTCATCGAGAAGCATCTGTTGCCATTCCTCATCACCATAGAGGTTGCGCATATGCAACTGCATAGACTTGTCGTAGTCAAAATACTTGACCAGGGCGTCAGCAGCATCATGCTCCTGTGCACCACTACCTTCTGCCCGATACTCCATCTCTACTGCAACACCACAATGATACATCAGCAAGGACACGGCATCGGCCTGAACCTCATTGTACTCGCTGTAGGTGTTAAGCATATTGTTCCAGTCGTAGGTAGCTTGCGCGAAATTAGCATTGAGCGACACTCCACTTTGTGTTTGGTAGGAGTGGAAACTCTTACCTTGAGACGGATAGTTCCAATACTTCATCACCTGTGCCATAGCTGTAGCCACACAGCCTGAAGGCACATAGGTTCCCATCTTCTCCATACAGAGCTTATTATAAGGCTTATCCTGTCCCCATTTGGTTTCGAGCAAAGGTTCAACGATTTCCCCAGAGAGGCTGGGAGAGGTTAAAGGTGTATTCTGCAGAATGACACGGTGAGCCACTGCCTTACACTGCTCCATCCATGCACACATATTAGATGGCATAGCACTTACCTCGAAGGACTTCAGTCCATAAGCCAGTACAGTGGGGAGCAAGTCGTCAGCACCCAGAATCATCGCTTCGTCTCGGGCTTGATCAGAGAACACATAGAAATAATTCACTTCGCCCTCGCCTATCACATATTGCAGTTGAAATGGCGAAGCATTACTTCTCGAAGCAACACGATGATGCCCTTGCATAAGACGGGCCAAAGACTGTTCAGATGTCAACTGACGAGCATTGACAGCACCCCATGTCGCAACAAATAATATGAGTAAAGAAACTATTCTTTTCATCCTATACACCTTATATTATATAATATACTTTATGCAAAGTTATAGAATAATTTCCTTTTATGCAAAATAAGTAATGATTAAAAAAAACTGCACCCCACGAAGGGATGCAGTTTTCAAAGAATTATATCTGATTAAGATGTCTTAATTAGCATGAGGCATAAGCCTTGACTTCACTATTACTCTTCAAAGTAAGACATAGGAAGGAAAGCATCTCCACCGTAACCAAGGTTACCAGCAGATACATAGTACTGAACATTTGCAGTACAATAGTAGTCATCGTACATTGCAAAACCGTAGTTGGGATTTGTTGCGAAAGAATCACTTCCCTGCCAGTTTGCAATATCACGAACCTTGATACCACCATAATTGCCGTAATTGAGACCTACAGGCTGTGGAGCAACACGGCAGTACCACATCGTACCATACTGAGTCTCTGTAGCAGTATTAAGCATAACATTGAACTTCAAGTTATAACCCTTACCGAAGAGATCGACAAAACGATAGACATCTTCCATACCAGAAGTAGTGCAATGCTGCAATACAGTATATACAGCACCCGCGCCTACAACACTGGCAATAGCGCTACCTTCAGCAAACTGATAGTAACCATCGGTAACATCCTCCCACTCCAAACCTACAAAAGTGGTGGTGGCAAGGCTCTTGCCAGAAGCAGAGGTAGAAACGACTGCAATGATGTATTCGCCAAGCATATTGGTAATAACAGCATCAGCAGCAGGAGAATCCTTCAAGTTCTCCTCGTTGAACTCAGCCTTTGTACCTTTTTCGATTACATAGTCAATATAACCAGCCTCACCCTTTGCCTTCATATTCTCATCGAAGGTTGCAGCGGGCTCTGCCAAGTAGTAAACATTCTCAACCTTATTGTTGCCTACAATACGAATCTGAACATCATTGTCAGAGTTGTAAGGAAGCTCGGGAGTGTAAGTATAGATGGTGCTCACAGCCTTGGGGTCATTTCCGGGCTCAGTACCTTCCTCCTCCCTACAAGAGCTGAAGGAGATGGTCAGCAATGCTGCCAACGACATTAAAATATATTTCTTCATTTTATTCTCTTTTTTAATAAATTGAAAATAGGTTGATTACCTGATTACCATACATATTCGGGGTCATCACCAACCTCGTGGCTAGGAATAGGATTCTGCACCAGAGCGTTGTTGTAATCTGCCTCTGTACCTACGAAGCAGAATACCATCCACTGGGGCATGGTCTCAACATTCCAACGATAGTCAGCAACATGGTTGGTACCAGCATAGCTACGGATGATACCCTTCTGCAGACGCTTGATGTCGTAGGTAGAGAAACCTTCACCCCACAACTCAACACGACGCTGCCACCATACCTCGTTGCGGAAACCACCGGTTGCACCATTGTAGTAAGCCTCCTTCTCATGCTGGCCATATACGAACTTAGGATCACGGATCTTAGCAAAGTCCTCAAGCATGCTCTTACCCTTAGCCTCGTCCTGCATACCTACAGCCTCGATCTCGATAAGCTTCATCTCCTCAACACGCATCATAGGAACAGCAACGGTCCAAGCCTTGTACTGGTCGTTGTGCTCACCGCCCTTAGGACGGAACTTAAGCTGGAAACAACCCAAGATACCTGCATCAGTAGAAGCACCAGTCTTCTGGAGCTGATCGGGTACATCAGAATAAGCAGCCAAAGCCTCAACCTGTGCTGCACCCTCCAACTCATCAACAGCAGGATCGATGTAGCAAGATCTACGAATATCAGTAGCAGGGATGGTAGAGAAGAGGTGAGCATCAATACGCTTGGGACGACCATAGTTGGCAGCATAACCCATACCAGATGCCTGAACCTCAGCAATCATATGGCTACCCCAACCGCTATCACCATCGTTTTCAGTGATGTTGGGATCGCTTGACTTAAAGGTAAGACCCATCAACCAAGAGTTGTTAGGCGTGTTGAAACCATCGGTACGGCTGGTGTACTGCTCGTTGCTCATCATGCTATATCCTGACTGAGCCAACTTGGCATACTTCTCAGCATTGGCCCAATCCTCCATCAAGAGATAAACGCGAGCCTTCAAACCGTAAGCCACATTGATATTGGGAGTGTAAACATCCTCACGCTCATAGTCCTTCAGCAAAGCCTCTGCCTGATCCAAGTCAGAAAGGATGAAAGCAAATGCCTCCTCATAAGTCATACGAGGCTCGTGAATGCTTGCGGTGTTGTCGTCGGTACGCAAGGGAACTGTCAGACCCTTGGGATTCTTAGCATAGGTTGACTCACCATACATCTGGACAACATCCAGATAGAAGAGAGCACGCATACAGTAAGCAATACCTGCACCATTGGCCTTCAATGCATCAGGACTTGCCTTGTACATACCAATCACACTGTTGCAATCCTTAATCCAACCAAAGAAATAGGTCAGAGGGTACTGACAAACAGCATAGTGAGGACCAAGAGCATAATGACAAGTGTACCAAACCTGATACCAGTCATCACTACTATCGATAACCATATCGTTACCCATCACATCACGCATGAGGTAGAACGAAGGATATCCATAGTCATAAGGGGTCTGGCTACTACCAGAATATACGAAATTACCAACCAGACCATTGGTCAAACCTGACACGAAATTGTTGAATGCACCAGGAGCGTTACCAGCCTGCTCTGCGGTAACAGTACTAGTCTGAGGATTGATCTGTTCGATACAACTGCTAAGGCCACCCAAAGCCACAGCACCTGCCAAAACAATATTTAATATCTTTTTCATATTTTTTTCTCCTACTTTATAATGTTAGAATGTTACCTGTACACCACCCATTATAGTACGAACGGGAGAATATACATTCTGATATGACATACTTGAATAACCGTAGCGAGGATCAAGACCCTTACGAGCTGACCAGAAGCAGAGGTTCTCACCTGTACAATAGAGGCGTACATTGCTTACATTGATACGACTTGTCAAGGTAGTGGGAACATTGTAGCTAACAGTGAAGCTCTGGAAATTCAGATAGCTTGCCTTGGTAAGGAAGCGGTCACTCTTTGCATTGGTATAGCTGTCACCATACATGAAACGAGGAATATCACTAGAAGTGTTGTTGGGCGACCATGACTTCAATACATCCTTGTGGAAATTAGTACCACCCTCAGAAGCGCTGACTACGGGACCCATCAAACCGAGGTAACGGCTATCAAACACCTTACCACCTGCCTGATAATCGAAGGTAGCAGAGATCTCAAAGTCCTTGATCTTCACATTAGTACCGAAACCACCAAATACCTTGGGCAGCATGCTTCCACAATTGTAGTAAGAAGCCTCCTCAAAGTTGGTTGTAGTGTAGCTATACTCCTTGCTGGGACGATCAGTCTCACCCTTAACATCCTCGCCTACCCAGTAGAGGGCCTCACCCTGCTCGCTTACACCAGCATAGTGGGGAAGGAATGCATCGTACATGCTACCGCCTACCTCCATCCAATGCTGGATGGTACGGCTGTCATCGCTCTCAGCCCAGCCATTGTAACCATTTTCTGCATCTACGAACTTTGATTCAGGAAGAGAAGTGATCTTGTTTTTGTTGTGAGAGAGGTTAGCATATACATTCCATACATAATCCTTGGTACGAACAACATCAGCAGAAAGCTCGATCTCAACACCATAGTTGCGAGCATCACCCATGTTACCCCAGTAACCACGAGTACCCATAGACTCGGGGATAGAAAGCCAGAAGAGCTGATCTGCAGTATTCTTGTTGTAGAAGTTGATCTCACCATTCAAACGGCTCTTGAACAAATTGAACTCAACACCGATGTTGGTAGATGTGGTGGTCTCCCAAGTAATATCTGAGTTACCCAAACCTGCGAAAGAAGGAGACATGGTGTAATCACCGTTGGGAGAAAGAGAATAACGATCGGTAAAGAGGAAATTGCTGATACCATCGTTACCCTGCTGACCAATAGAAGCCTTGAACTTCAACATGTCAATCCAGCTTACATCAGAAAGGAACTTCTCCTTGTTGATCAGCCAAGCACCACCAATACTCCAGAAGTTACCCCACCAGTTGTCAGGACTGAATACCATAGAAGCATCACGACGGAAGCTGAAGCTACCGAAGTACTTCTGCTCATAGTTGTACTGAGCGTTCAAGAAGTAACCTTCAACATTGTAACCGCTTGTATAAGAAGATGACTTATACTGAGTGTTGTCACATGCATTCAACTCGGGAATCTCGGGAGAGAACATACCCTGACCGGCAGCAAAGAGATAAGTGTTGCTTGTACGATAGTACTCGTGACCAATAGCAGCATTTACATCATGACGGCCAAATGCCTTAGAGAAAGTCAAAGTCTGAAGGTTGTTGAGACGGAGAGCGTCGGTCTGGCTCTTCTCAATCTCACCGTGAATACCCTTCTTTGCACCCTCATAAGGGCTATTTACGAAGCTGTAGTTGGTGTGACCCCAGTCTGCAGTAGTTACATAGTTGAACTTCAACCAATCGGTGAAATTGATCTCAAGATCAAAGCTACCATTCAGCTTGCCACCCTTAGACAAACTCTGGTCATAACGGTTTGAACCAAGAGGGTTACCAGTATTCAAGAAAGTACGCTTCAAACCAGGATATCCGTTGTAAACATCAGTGCTTACACCATAGTCGTACATCTGGTGACCATACTCATCAAGTGCAATCTGAGGATTACCTCTTTCATCAAGTGTGCGTACATACAAGGGATAGATGGGAGCCATCATACTGGTGTAGTACATCAATGAGCTTGAACTGTTTCCGCTGAAACCAGGTGTACCGTTGGTCTTAGAATTGGTATATGCAACATTACCACTAATCTTCAACCACTTCTTAGCGCGGTAATCAGCCTTCAAGCGTGCACTTACGCGCTCGTAGTCAGAATACTGAATAATACCATCCTCATCAAGGTAACCAAAGCTTGCGAAATAGCTACCACGATCGCTTGCACCCTTGATATTGACATCATACTGCTGACGGAAAGCACGGCTATAGGCTGCATCCTGCCAGTTGTCGGGAGTCAGATAGTAGTCAACACCCTCATAGTTGTAGATGCGACCAAGCTTAGCATTAGGATTGAGCTTACCGTCCAAACCAATAATATTCTCACCTTCGGGGAGAGTATAAATATTATAGCCCAGGTGATCCATCATTGTGCTGTTAGCCATATTGTTAGCAGCAGACAGACCCATACCGTTCTTATAATAGTAATTGTTGAACAGCTGGTTGTAGTAAGTCTCATAGTAAGTACCTGCATTGTCGATTACATCGTAGTCCTGAACGGCACGGGTGTTAGCACCCCACTTCATGTCAACGGTAATCTCTGCATCACGGCTCTTACCCTTCTTGGTGGTAACGATGATTACACCATTAGCACCACGAGAACCATACAACGCAGCACTTGAAGCATCCTTCAGAACGGTAACGCTCTCAATATCACTCTGCGCGATGTTGCCCAGGCTACCACTATAAGGAGCACCATCCACAATGATAAGAGGATCGGTACCAGCATACATAGAAGAGATACCGCGGATGTTCATAGAACCCTGGCCTGCACCAGGAGCACCACTTGCACCACGCATCTGCAAACCGGTAACATTACCCACCAATGCATTTGCAACATTGGTAGTTACATGCTTCTCCAAATCCTTAGCATCCATAACGGAAGCACTACCGGTGAAGGCCTGTCGGGTAGAAGTACCGAAAGCAACAACCATCACCTCGTCCATAGCCTTGGTATCGGTCTCCAAACGAACAACCATACCGTTACGGGCAGCCAGAGAAGCAGGCTTCATACCCATAAAGCTAAAGTTCAAGTTCTTCTCACCCTGAGGAAGATTAATAGAGAACTTACCGTTAACATCGGTCAGAACACCAATGTTGGTGTTAGGAACGCGTACGGCAACTCCGATCAGGGGCTCGCCATTTTCAGCATCGACTACGGTACCCGCAATCTGCTTCTGGGCGAATGCCATGCTTGCAGTCATCAACATGCAAGCAAGGAACAACCATAATTTTTTACCCATGTTTTTTTAGTTTGGTTAATGAATAATTATTTAGTGTATTTTCTCTTTCTAACCTTATGCCCTAACCTCACCCTACCTTATTAAATCCTTTTACCTTTATTAACGCACGGATACAGTTATAGCAATAATTGTGTGCAAAATTAACGCTTTTTGTTAAAACATGCAAAATATTTCTCGTTTTTCTTCACATTCTTAACTTTAGCGTGACATTATGTTACGAATTGACAGCAATAATGCACAGAAACATAGAAAGTGTGTGTCAAAATGATTATTCACATGCATTATGTATATCGTGAATATTATTAATAAGACTATGGTGGTGTATCTTGCACGCCATAAAAAAATCCCTCCCATTCTGCTTCACGAGAAAACAGAAAAGGAGGGATGATGATATAGAATAATCGAAACCTGAATAAAGAGGCCGATTAACTATTTAGCTTCTCACTAATAAAGTTGCCAATAGCATCCTTACTCCGCCATCAGATTGGCAAAGAAGGTGTCCAAATCTTCTTCAAAACCTTCGAGCAGACTGCCAATGATCTGCTGATCCTCATCGACCAGGTAGATATCACATACCGTCTCATGGTCGGAATCTACCAACACGAAAGAGAAGGGATGAAGGATGGACATCTGGTCGATCTCAGGACGAAGCGAATTGATGACCTTGCAAAGAATGGGGCTTACCTGATCATAGAAACCCTCTTCCTCTGCACCAATCCACTCCTCAACCACACAACGAGTCAACTCATTGTCGTCATCGTCGTAAGCAAGAAGCTCACCTGACTCGGGTTTAACCTCCAGATGAATATCCGTGAGGACTGCTTCCTGACTGGCAGGAAACTTCGCAATGACCTTGTGAAGGGCACGCTCGATGGTTAATTCATAATTCATAATTCACAATGCACAATTATATAATTTACAATGCATAATTGACAATTCACAATGCATAATGCGTTCATAATCCACAACCCACATCGGACCAGCCGTTCGTTAGTCCAATTGTGAATTGTGAATTATGAATTGTGAATTATCATAGTCCCTTACCGTGGCAGTTCTTGAACTTCTGACCTGAACCACAGGGACAAGGATCGTTACGACCTGGCAACTTGTCGGCTACCATAGGCATGCGAGACTGTTGCTCACGGGTGTCGCGAGCCGCAGCTGCACGCTGTGCGGGATCACCCAGTTCGCCACGGCTCTCTGTGTACTGAGGACGGCCATAGTTGGGACGAGTGTACTGAGGAGCTTGTGGAGCCTGCTGAATCACAGGCTGTTGAGGTTGCTGAGGCTGTTGTACCTGCTGGGGAGCTTCCTGCTGCTGTGCGGGAGCTTCAGCGGGGGCCTCGGTACGAACCATAGGTATCTGACCGCGCATCAGAGTGCTGATAGTCTTGTTGTTGATGACATTCACCATATTGTCGAACAGTTTCACACTCTCAAGTTTGAAGATCAAGAGAGGGTCTTTCTGCTCATAACTTGCATTGTTGACAGAGTGCTTCAACTCATCCAACTGACGGAGGTTCTCCTTCCAAGCCTCATCGATGGTGTGAAGCAGGATAGCCTTCTCAAAGGCCTTGACCAGGGCTTGAGCCTCAGTCTCGTATGCCTCCTTCAGGGGAACTGTGATCTGATACAGACGGCGACCATCGGTGATGGGCACAAGGATGTTCTCATACATCGAACCCTTCTCCTCGTATACCTGCTTGATGACGGGATATGCACGATTGGCCATTGCCGAGGTGCGCTCCTTGAAGTTGGCCATTGCTGCCTCGTATGCCTTCTCGCAAAGATCATCAAGAGGACGAGCATTCTCAAACTCCTGACGGGTGAAAGGACACTCCATAGCCAATATCTCAATGAATCTCTCCTCCATACTCTCATAAGCATAGTTCTCAATGATATGGCACACACGATCCCAGATCATATTGGCAATATCCATACCGATACGCTCACCCATCAAAGCGTGACGACGCTTCTCATAGATGACGGTACGCTGCTTGTTCATCACATCATCGTACTCCAGAAGGCGCTTACGGACACCAAAGTGGTTTTCCTCGACCTTCTTCTGGGCACGCTCAATGCTATTGCTGATCATCTTGTGCTCGATCATCTCTCCGTCCTCAAAGCCAAGACGGTCCATGACCTTGGCAATACGCTCACTGGCAAAGAGACGCATCAGCTTATCCTCCAGTGACACAAAGAATACAGAACTACCGGGGTCACCCTGACGACCTGCACGACCACGCAACTGACGGTCAACACGACGGCTCTCGTGACGCTCCGTACCAATGATGGCCAGACCACCAGCCTTCTTCACATCATCGGATAGCTTGATATCGGTACCACGACCTGCCATGTTGGTGGCAATGGTTACAGCACCAAGCATGCCTTCCTTCTGTACACGGTTGCCTTCCTCGTCGGTCACGGTGTATGAACCGAAAGAACTCTGACCTGCCAAAGCAACGATGTCGGCCTCCTTCTGATGCAACTTGGCGTTCAACACCTGATGAGGTATCTTACGCATAGAAAGCATCTTAGAGAGCATCTCACTGATCTCCACGCTGGTAGTACCCACCAAGGTAGGACGACCGGCCTGGCGCATCTTCTCAACCTCCTCGATGACGGCCTTGTACTTCTCACGCTGTGTCTTATAGACACGGTCGTTCATATCGTCGCGTGCAATGGGACGGTTGGTAGGAATCTCTACCACATCCAACTTATAGATATCCCAGAACTCACCCGCCTCAGTGATAGCCGTACCGGTCATACCTGAGAGCTTGTGGTACATACGGAAGTAGTTCTGCAGAGTGATTGTTGCGAAAGTCTGAGTAGCGGCCTGAACCTTCACATGCTCCTTGGCCTCAACAGCCTGGTGGAGACCATCGCTCCAACGACGGCCTTCCATGATACGACCTGTCTGCTCATCGACAATCTTAATCTCACCATCCTGGATGACATACTCATCATTGAGGTTGAACATGGCATAGGCCTTCAACAACTGCTGGATGGTATGTACACGCTCACTCTTCTCTGCATACTCCGCAAAGAGCTGATCCTTCTTCTCGATACGCTCTTCTTTGGTGAGATTGCTTGCCTCGAGTTCACTCATCTGAGTGGTGATGTCGGGGAGCACGAACAACTGAGGATCAGAAACCTGTGAAGCCATCCACTCGTTACCCTTATCGGTAAAGTCTACAGAGTTTTGCTTCTCTTCAACAACAAAGTAAAGGGGCTCAACAGCCTCGGGCATGCGCTTGTTGTTGTTTTCCATATAGATCTCTTCCGTAGCAAGCATACCTGCCTTGATTCCAGGCTCTGAAAGATACTTGATAAGAGCCTTGTTCTTAGGCAATGCCTTGTGGCTACGATAGAGTGCGAGGAAACCGTCCTCGAGCATCTTCTTGTCGTTGTTCTGTGTACCCTCACTGATCATTTTCTTGGCATCTGCCAGATACTGAGTGGCCAACTGGCGCTGAACACCTACCAGACGCTCTACCAGAGGTTGCCATTGCTCAAACTGCTGGTCGTCACCCTTGGGTACGGGACCGCTGATAATCAGAGGAGTACGGGCATCGTCGATCAACACAGAGTCAACCTCATCGACAATGGCAAAGTTGTGACCACGCTGTACGAGATCCTTGGGATCGGTTGCCATATTGTCGCGCAGATAGTCGAAACCAAACTCATTGTTGGTACCGAAGGTGATATCTGCAAGATAGGCACGACGACGAGCCTCACTATTGGGCTGATGCTTGTCAATACAATCTACGCGCAAACCGTGGAACATATAAAGAGGACCCATCCACTCAGAGTCACGCTTGGCCAGATAGTCATTGACGGTGACCACATGCACACCGTTGCCGGTCAGCGCATTCAAGAATACGGGACAGGTTCCCACGAGGGTCTTACCTTCACCGGTTGCCATCTCGGCCACCTTACCCTGATGCAATACGGTACCACCAAAGAGCTGTACATCATAGTGTACCATATTCCAGAGGGTATCGTTACCTCCGGCCACCCAGTGGTTGTGGTAGATGGCCTTGTCGCCTTCAATGTCAACAAAATCGAAACGGGTTGCAAACTCACGGTCAAGATCGGTAGCTGTAACCTCTACATTCTCATTGTTGGCAAAACGCTCTGCCGTACTCTTTACAATAGCGAAAGCTATGGGACGCACCTTGTCGAGCTCAACCTCAAGACGCTCCAATACATCTTTCTCCAGCTTATCAACTTGCTGGAAAAGAGGAGCACGGTCCTGAATCTCAGTCTGCTCAATCTTAGCCTTCAGTTCAGCTATCTGCTGACGCAATTCGGCAGGTGAATCCTGTACTTGTTTCTTAATCTCTTCTGTCTTGGCACGCAGTTCATCGTTGCTCAGTGCCTGGATCTGGGGGTAAAGGCGCTTCACCTCCTCTACCAAAGGCTGGATGGCCTTGAGGTCGCGAGAGGCTTTGTTGCCAAATACCTTGCTTAAAAAATCAATAAATCCCATATGTTGTTATATTTTTTACGATTATGTGATAATGTGGTTGTCTGAACCGGAGGTCCCAATAAGAAAGAACAGGCTTTATCCGGTTTCGGAATACGAAGTTACAGCGGAGCTGCAGAACATGCATTCGGGGCTCTGATACGAAGGCACTTTGCCAAGAAAGGTGCCAAGTGATCTACTGTAACGGGAGCCGTGATGGTCTCTCGCTGTATATTGCAACCATAAAATATCAAGGGGAAGCCCATATAGGAATCGCGCACGAGGCGGTCCTGATGGGTGGTTTCGTTGATCAGATGCCAACCGGGAGCCACCTGTATAAGGATGTCGCCCGAACAACGAGGATTGTAGGCATTGCGCAACTTGCTGATGGTGGGAGTACCTGCGCCAAGGGTCAAACGACCAGAGGTGAAAACATCGCGCACACCTTCCAACTGTATCAAGAAATCCTGCGAACGCTCCAAGACTTCTGCAAGGTTGAGCGCGCGGTTTTCTATGAGTTTCAGATTAAGGTAGAGCTGGTTGTCCATGGCCGCCTCGACATATTGGCCCTGACCATAGACTGCCACCAGATACATATTTAATAATAATTGTGCGCGCGTGATGCTAAAACTACCTGTAGGGATTCGATACTTGGTCAAGTCCTCGGCCTCCTGATCGGCATATCCCGTACTGGTAAGCACATAAAGTACACGACCTGAACCGACCTTCTTCTCAACGAAGTTCATCAGTTCGGCCAGACATTTGTCCAAGCGCACATAAGTGTCTTGCATCTCTATGGGGCAAACATCTACACCCTTGTGCTGATAATTGCCAGCATAGTAGGTGAGCGACAAGAAGTCGGTCACCGCATCAGCGCCAATATCTGTGGTTCGCAGACATTGATCTGCAAAATTATTCACCTCCTCATTGACCAGGGCACTGGCCTTGAAATCGCGATACCTTCCATCACCAGAGAATCCGTACTTGAAAGGCTTACGCGTACCACCCGAAGCAAAATAATTAAAAGTACCCACCAAACCACTGGAGGGATTCCAAGTGATACTGCCGATACGACTCTTTAAGGACTGGCCATCTTCATAGAGCTGTACCCAACTGGGATAAGAGCCATAATAAGACGAGCCACACCACTGACCTGTCATGTCGTTGATCCAGAAGGCCCCATCGGCAGCATGACCTGCAGCGAGTATTGCCGCATCACGGAATGGTGCAATGGAATAGACCAAAGACTTTCCCTCAGTGCTAACCTTCAGTTCGTCGGTTATCGTACTGACTGACAAAGATGCAGGACTGCTGGACTCCGTAGTGAACAGACCGCTGAACTCCTTGTCATCGACACAGAAAACAGGTTGCAAAGTGGTACGATTGAGCCATTGCTGAGCCACGACACCGTGTTCGTAAGGCGTGGCACCTGTCATCAACGAGGCAATGGCCGAAGCACGATCGGGCAGATTGAAGGGGTACTCGGCCTGCGTATACACACGACCTTCCTTCATCATCTTATGGAAACCGTCTTCGCCATAAAGTGGTGAGAAGGCCTCGAGATAGTCCGATCGCAACTGGTCGATGATGATATTCACAACGAGACGAGGCACCTCGGGAGATGTCTGTGCCTCAGCATTCATGATAGCCATCAGGGCTACCAACGAAGTGAGCAGTTTGTATCGTCGTGAATTGGTCATCTGTCTATTTATCTAATTTTCAAAATTCTTCTTGGAATTGCGAATCATGAATTTGTCTACTTTGCCTTGTCTGCTTTCTTGCCACCTCGTTTCTTGGGTTGTGATTGCCCTTGCTCATCTGTTGCCTGCTTAGGCACCATCTGTACACGACTGTAGTGGATATAATAGCTTATAGGACGAAGCAACAAACAACATGCCAAAGGAATAGTTACCACGGCAAAATGCTGAGGAATCCATGGCGAAAAGGCCAAGAAAAGTATCAAAAGTGCCATATTGGCAAGATGATAGAGGCAATACTGGTGCTTGATGGCACGCCACACCACCCAGGGCATGCAGAAAAGTGGAAGGGGATTGAACAGCCACACCTGCCAATTGGTATCTACGGAAGGATGCTCTGAAAAGAGAAGCATGAAGGTGAGCAAGACACCTGCAGCACCTAAAGCCAGCATCAGCAACATATCAAAGCCCCATATCATCCTCTTGAATGCGATTTCGCAACCGAACACCAGCAAACACAATCCTGCAAAACACAAGAGTGCCTCCACGGGAGACAAAGGGAATTCGGGTTCGACTGGCACATGGCGTTTACGAATCAACTGGTGGCTCTTACCTATCAGCAACGGTTTGGAGTTGCCTTCTAAATCATAGACCACGGCTTCGTCATAGAACTTCATCAGTCGCTCCGGCAGGAAGGCAGACTTCCGATCGGTCAATATGGTATCCACGCTTGCACCGAGAAGCATATCGTTGCCCAGTTCTGCCCAAGGATGTCCGTCTGTATATTGGTGCATGAATTCGCGGTAGGTCTTTTTCTCAAACTTGGGATATTTCACTTCGCCGTCAATAGCACGCTCTATCATGTCGCGAACCTTTGTCGTACAATTGTTCGTAAGGTAATTGTAACGGTATTCACGATTCTCAGGGAGGACATTGTCCATGAGACTGCGCATGAGTTGCTGAGCTTCACTTTCGGTCAGGTTGATGCGTTGAGCCGTCACTGACGAACCACGATGCTCATATTCCATCATGAAGATGTCGAAAGGTACGGGCTGGACCATATAGTCCGTCTTTCCCAAAACAAAGTTCCAGACGAAATGTGGCTTCTTGAAATCGAAGACGCCATAATTGAATACAACATCAAGTCCTTTGCCATCCGTTGCCCTCAAAGCAGTATGTCCATAGAGTTCATAAACCTGTGTTCCAGGGGAGCAAGTCAGCAAATCAAATTGCAAATTCTCATAAGGCGTCTGCGCACACACGCGATGCAGTCCTGTCACAAAAAACAGGACGAGCAGAAAGATTTTATGGTATTTCAGCTGTGTCTGGACCATGCCAATTTAGAGAATTTCCCGGCAAAGATACAATCTTTAACTGTTAAATCAAAATAAAACACGGGATATATCGCTATAAATTGAACATATATGAAAAAAAATATGTAACTTTGTCGCGCTTTACAACAAATTAATTCGTATTGGACCTAATTATTGACATCGGGAACACACGGGCAAAACTCTTGGCAATGGACCACGGAGAACCCGTTGAAGAGATGACCAGCGACAGTGAAAATCTGACTGGACTAGCATCCTTTGCTCAATGCCATGGCTTTGAAAAGGGAATTGTCAGTACGGTAGCGAAAGTGGGTGAAGGTGCACGAAAAGCACTGGCTGATTTGAATATCCCCATACTTTGGCTCAAGGCTGATACCCCCCTGCCCATCTCCACTACCTTCCCCCCTGAAATGGGTAGCGACCGTATCGCAGCGATAGTGGGAGCCATGACGCTAAAACCTGGTGTGCCTCTGCTCATCGTGGATGCTGGGACATGTGTCACCTACGAATTCATCAACGATGAAGGTGAGTACCTCGGGGGAAACATAGCCCCTGGTCTGCGACTGAGGATGCTGGCTATGCATGAGCATACAGCTCTTTTGCCTTTAGTTGAAGTGAAAGGTGAGGTCCCCGAGATTGGATACGACACCGATACCGCGATGAGAGCCGGAGTGGTACGAGGATTAGGTTTTGAAATAGAAGGCTATATTAGAGACTACCGGAAGAAACATCCCCAATTGCAAGTTTTTCTTACAGGAGGAGATGGATTCACTTTCGGTGACGACCTCAAGGATATCATCCTTACAGACCATTACCTTGTGCCACGCGGACTATGTAGCATATTAGCGTGGAACACAAGAAATTAGGATTTGAGGCAAGGTCAAACGAAAGATATCTAAAAAAAACAACGCCCAAGAACAAGATAAAGAACAATGATAAAGAAAACGATCATACTCGCTTGCCTGATGGCTCTGCCATTATACATAACGGCTCAGTCTAACGGAAGCAATTCATCCTATTCGCGATATGGGTTAGGAACACTAAGTGAGCAGTCACAGACATTCAACCGCGGAATGGGAGGCGTGGCTTTAGGATTGAGAAATGGCAATCGTGTCAATATGCTGAATCCAGCATCATATTCTGCCATCGATTCATTGAGTTTCCTCTTTGACCTGGGCATGTCGATGCAATATGGACATCTGTCTTCACAGAACAGCAGTGCCAATGTACGCAACACTTCCCTCTCGAATGTGAACGCAGGATTCCGCCTGTCTCGTGGTTTGGGTATGTCCTTTGGTTTTGTGCCATTCTCTACTATCGGATATAGCTTCAAGAATGAGGGACGCGTGGGTAGCGGATTCACTACAGCCCAACCTATCACCACAAAGACATCCTATTCTGGAACTGGTGGCATTCACCAGATTTACTTAGGTGCTGGATGGAACCCATTTGCCAACCTGTCTGTTGGTGCAAATATCAGTTATCTGTGGGGAGAATACGAGCACCACATGGTACAGACCTTCTATGAAGGTAGTTCCGTCAGCGCAAACTACAATTCGCAGAACAGCACCTACCATGCAAGTATCAACACTTACAAGATTGACCTCGGTTTGCAATACCCCATCCGACTGAACAAAACGGACTGGCTGACTATCGGTGCTACATACTCGCTGGGACACAACATCAACAGCGATGCCAAGATGGATCGCTACACCTCTGCGGCAGATACCGTTTCGCGCACAGCCAAAAATGCGTTTAGCCTGCCTCACACCTATGGCGCAGGCGTGACATGGACTCACGGTGTTAAATGGATTGTAGGAGCTGATGTCACAAGAGAGCAATGGAGCGGTTGCAAACTACCCGTTGCAGAGACCAACACCAACGACATCTCATACAAAACGCGTACAGACCAGTACTTGGACCGTACAAACATAAGACTCGGATTGGAATACACCCCCAACCCTCTTAATAGAGACAAGTATGCTCAAACCATCAAGTATCGCTTAGGTTTGAACTATGCCACCCCATATACTAAGGTGAATGGAAACGATGGTCCTACTGAGTATCATATCACTGCCGGTATGGGACTCCCCCTTCAAACTCGCAGACTGAGTGGACGCTCATTTGCCAATGTGTCTTTGGAATGGATGATGCGCAAGGCAAGTGCAAAAAATCTGATCAATGAGAATTACATTCTGCTGAACCTCGGCGTCACATTCAACGAGCGTTGGTTCATGAAGTGGAAGATTGAATAATCATTACACATCATGAAAGGTCGACTGATTGTCTCATTGCTTATCACGGCTTTCTTCTTTCTTGCCTCGTGCGAAGGAGAGAAGGAGCATACGGCCGCGGCTGTAAGCGACAACGACTCATTGCCTTTCATGAATGCACACGGAATAAGCACACTCATATCCGACTCAGGAGTGATCCGCTACAAACTGATAGCTGAAGAATGGCACATCTTTAACACGACAATCCCCGCAACATGGTCATTTCAAAAGGGTTTCTTTATGGAACGCTATGACGAGGATATGAACATAGACTTGTATGTGCAAGCTGACACGGCCTATCTACACAAGCAAAACACCTGGGAGTTGAGGGGTCGCGTAACGGTAAAAAACATACAAGGAACACTCTTCCAGACTGAAGAACTATATTGGGACATGAACGAACACAACATGTGGAATCACATGCCTATGGACATTATCATGCCCGACCGGGAATTGCACGGTACGGACTTCAGATCAAACGAGCAAATGACTGACTATTTCGTTACAAATTCTGTTGGAGCAATGCCTGCAAAAGACGCAGAAAACAACAGTGCACTTGAAACGGGAAACGAAGAATAGCACCACTAACGAACAACTATATGGATATTAGTTCCATCATCATAAGCACCATCATCGTACTGATTCTCTCTGCCTACTTTTCGGGTATGGAGATTGCTTTTGTGTCGAGCAACAAATTGAGATTTGAGATGGACAAAGAGGCCAACAAGGGTATCTCAACCCGAATCCTGTCGGTCTTCTACGAGCATCCCAACAACTTCATCTCAACGCTTCTCGTTGGCAACAACATCGCATTGGTCATCTACGGTATGCTGATGGCACAACTTCTTGACATTTGGTTTCTCGGCACCTTACGCGAACAGGGATTTGAGGTTCTGCAACTCATCATCGAGACGCTTATCAGTACCCTCGTAGTTTTGGTAACCGGAGAATTCCTCCCCAAAACAATATTTAAGATAAATCCTAATGGTGTGATGCGATTCTTTGCCATTCCCACCATGCTTTTTTATATCGTCCTATATCCCATTAGTAAGTTCGCAAGTGGATTGAGCAAATTGTTGCTGAGATGTTTCGGCATGAAGGTTAACAAAACCGACACAGACACCTCATTCACTAAAGTTGACCTGGACTATCTTATTCAAAGCAACATTGAGGATGTGAACAACGAGGACGAAATCAACGACGAAGTCAAGATCTTCCAGAATGCATTGGATTTTAGCAATGTGAAGGTCAGAGACTGCATCGTTCCCCGAACGGAGATTGATGCTGTTGACACGGAGACTACACTGGAAGACTTGAAGAACCGCTTTGTTGAATCGGGCCATTCTAAGATAATCATCTACAAGGAGGATATTGACGAGATTCTGGGTTATGTTCACTCTTCGGAAATGTTCAAACTGAAGGAAGGCGACTCATGGACGGGAAGCATACGCGAAGTGCCATTTGTACCAGAAACCATGACCGCTCACAAGCTCATGAAAATCTTCATGCAGCAGAAACGCTCCATGGCTGTTGTCGTGGATGAGTTTGGTGGCACAAGTGGTATTGTCACCTTGGAGGACTTGGTTGAAGAGATATTCGGAGAGATTGAGGACGAGCACGACAGCAACAATTATGTAGCTACTGACCTCGGCAATGGGGAGTATATGCTTTCTGCACGACTTGAAATTGAGAAGATCAACAGTATGTACGATCTGGAATTGCCAGAAAGTGAGCAATACCTCACACTGGGTGGACTCATCCTTCACGAATACCAGAGTTTCCCCAAAGTCAACGAGGTAGTGAAATTTGGACACTGGGAAGCAAAAATCATCAAGAAAACTTCCACAAAGATTGAGCTTGTAAGACTTAAATGTTGCGATTAAGCAGCATTTTCTCCAACCATGTTAGGCTATTAACGCCATAATATGGGTTATAAATCAAACTTTTTATTATAATATGTGTGCAAAGTGAAAGTTTTTTCGTAACTTTGTGCGCTATTTTATGGGACATAGTGTGCCTACACGCTTGCCCAGTCCATAGGAGGCTCCCCATTCACGGGGAATTTGATTGCATAAAAATACAAAACAAAATAACAAAACAAAATGGCAGTATTACAGAAAATCAGAAGCAATCTGGTTGCCCAGCTGGCTATCGGCTTGGGTATGGTGGCATTCATTGTCACCGGTTTCGTTACTTGCTCACGCGGTCCCAAGGAACAGGAGAGCACTGTAGCAAAGTTGAACGGAGAAGTGTTGGACAGACTTGATTTTGACAATCAGGTTGAGGAATTCAAGAACATTTTGCGCATTGTGCAGCAGAAGCCTCTTGACTACAACTTCACAGGTGATGAGGATGCTCAGATCCGTGAGCAGGTTTACCAGCGTTTTGTACAGAAGAACCTTCTTGAGAAGGAGTGCAAGGCTTTGGGCTTGACCGTTACCGACAACGAGTTGGCAGCTATCATCAAGGAAGGTTCTCACCCCTTGTTGACTCAGCTTCCTCTCTTCATCACTCAGGACCGTACCTTCGACTACCCTGCTTTGCAGCAGTTCTTGAAGCAGTACAACGACATGAAGGGTAACGCTCAGGTAACAGCAGACCAGGCTGTACAGATGGAGATGATCCACTCTGCATGGTTGTTCATCGAGAAGGAACTCCGCACTGCAACCTTGAGCGACAAGTACCAGAACCTGCTCTGCAGCCTCGTACTTAGCAACCCCATCAGCGCTAAGGCAAGCTTTGAGGCTCGTACCAACGAGACTGATGTTGTTATGGCAGCACTTCCCTACTCTACCATCGCTGACACCGATATTAAGGTTGAGGATTCTGAACTCAAGGCTAAGCTTGATGAGTACAAGAATGCTTACTGGCGCAACCCCAGCACTGGTGAGGAGATTCAGTTCTACACGCTGAATGAGTCACGCGAGGTTAAGTTCATCGATGTTAACATCAAGCCCAGCGAGGCAGATGAGGAGCAGCTCAACAATGCAATGAACGACTATGCTACTGCTCTTCAGGCAGAGAACGCAAACATCGACAGCATCGTTACTCTCTCTAAGTCTCTCATCAGCTACACCAAGATGCCTATGAGCATGAACACTCTTCGTCGTATCGACATGGAGGCTGCTAACCGCCTGGATTCACTGGCAGTTGGTACTCAGACTGAGATGTTCATGAATCCCGCAGATACTACCCTGAACATTGTTCGTCTGCTCGGTCGTGTAAGCCGTCCCGACTCTGTTGAGGTTCGCGAGATTGGTATTCAGAACTTGGATATCGCAGCTGCAAAGGTTACCGCCGACAGCATTATCAATGTACTGAATGCTGGCGAGGTATTCGACAGCGTTGCTAAGCGTTTCAACCAGCCCGGCACAAAGCACTGGATCACCAGCAACATGTATGAGGGTGCAGTACTCAGCGATCAGGATCGTGAGTACATTGAGAGTGCTATCTTGGGCTCTACCGGCGAGTTCAAGCAGATCACCATGGATGGTGGCATTCTGTTGATGCAGATTACCGACCGTCGCCAGATGGAGGAGAAGTACGATGTAGCTATCATCAAGCGCAAGATTGATTTCAGCCCCGAGACCTTCAAGAACTACATGAGCGAGCTTGCAACCTTCGTAAACAACTGCAAGAATGCTGAGGAGATTGAAAGCAAGGCTGTAAAGGCTGGTTACATGGTACAGAAGGAGAATGTATATAAGAACACACGCTCACTCTCACGCGTAGCTGGTACTCGCGAGGTTGTTCGTTGGGCATTCAACAATGACACCAAGGTTGGCAACATCCTCGATCCTAAGGCTTATGGTAGCAACAGCGACCACCTCGTAGTTGCAATTTTGTCAAGCGTTGCACCTGCAGGCAAGGCTTCTCTCGACAACGAGAAGGTTAAGGAGGCTTGTGGCATCATGTGTGTAATGGACAAGAAGGCTGCTAAGTTGCAGGAGAAGATGAAGAGTGCTAAGAGCATCGCAGAGATTGCCAAGATGGAAGGTGCTATCCAGGATAGCATCCAGCACATCACCTTCGGCTCTCCCGCATATATCATGAAGCTCGGTGCACAGGAGAACGCTGTCAGCGGTGCTGCAAGTGCATTGGCACAGGGTAAGTTTGTATCTGGTATCCGCGGTAACGCTGGTGTTTACGCACTTCAGGCTATCAAGAAGAACACTACTGCTGAGACATTCGATGAGAAAGCAGAAATGCAGCGCAGTGCTATGCAGAATGCAAGCTTCGTTTCATATATGTTCCAGATGGGTGCAGAGAACATCAACAGCATCTACTATCCTATCATCAAGGGTGCCAAGGCTGTTGACAACCGCAACATCTTCTTCTAATTAAGATTTAAGAAGCAACACAATATTGCCCTCGAACCTTTTGGTTCGGGGGCTTTTTGTTTAACATTACCTGCCGAGCATACAAAATACAAAATACAAAATAGGGAGCAACCAAACGGTTGCTCCCTATACCTTATTATATATATAAGGGTGATTAGTTGTTCTCAGGACGAAGCTGACGAACTACCTCAGCAGTACGCCACATCTCGCTCTCACGCAGAGCAGCGAGCTCCTTCTCCAAACCTACACGATAGTCGGGCTTAGAGTTAGCATCGATAGAGATCTGAGCCTCATTACCACACTTAACAGATGCATAGAGCTTCTCTACAACAGGCTTGCAAGCATCGTGGAAGGGACCCATCCAGTCCAAAGCACCACGCTGAGCGGTAGTAGAGCAGTTAGCATACATCCAGTCCATACCTTTCTGAGCGAAGAGAGGCATCAGTGACTGTGTCAACTCCTCAACGGTCTCATTGAATGCCTCTGAGGGAGTATGACCATTCTCACGCAAAACCTCATACTGAGCAAGCAGAAGACCCTGGATAGCACCCATCAAAGAACCGCGCTCACCAGTAAGGTCAGAAGTAGCCTCACGCTGGAAAGTAGTCTCGAACATGTAACCAGAACCGATACCGATACCCAATGCCAGAGTACGGTCAAGTGCCTTACCTGTTGCATCGTTGTAAACAGCATATGAAGAGTTCAAGCCACGGCCCTCAAGGAACATGGTACGGAGAGAGGTACCAGAACCCTTAGGTGCAACCATGATAACATCGATATCCTTTGCGGGAACACAACCGGTACGATCGCTCCAAGTGATAGCAAAGCCGTGAGAGAAGTAAAGAGCCTTACCGGGAGTAAGGTACTTCTGCAAAGTAGGCCATACGCTCATTACAGCAGCGTCTGAAAGCAGACACATCACGATAGAAGCCTTGTCAGCAGCCTCCTCGATTGAGAACAAAGTCTCACCGGGTACCCAACCGTCAGCGATAGCCTTCTCAAAGGTCTTACCCTGACGCTGACCAACGATTACATTGAAACCGTTGTCACGCAAGTTACATGCCTGACCAGGACCCTGAACACCATAACCGATAACGGCGATGGTCTCATCCTTCAAAATCTCACGAGCTTTCTCCAAGGGAAACTCTTCGCGGGTCATCACTTCCTCGATAACACCGCCAAAATTCATTTTTGCCATAGTTTTCTTTTATTTTTTAATATGGTTAATAATTATTTAAATCTAATCTTTGCCTGGCATACGACCTCACCTTGAGGCAATGCCTCACTACCTACATTCTTACGAACCTCCACATCCGTTTCGTTGTCATCCACTGGCTGTATGTAGAAACTAAGCGTATCTCCCATGTAGCTTTCAGTCTTGTAGGCAATCTCAAAGCGCTTAAGACCCTTCTCAAAGGTTTCGCGAGGGAAGAGGTCTAAGATGTGTTCTATGTACTTGATGCTATTGATATGACCATTGATGTCCACATCGCTATAATAGGTGTCTATGGTGCGTACAAGTTCGGGATCCTTAAAGCGGAAACGACCATGACCCGCAATAGGACAGATATTCTCTTCCTCACTTACGATATAGTTGAGAATGTCACCATCATAGAGTGTCAACAAGTCACATGGCTTACGAGTGTCGAGGTCAATCATGGCCCAGATACTGCGGGCATAGCCATAAGCAGATCCATCAGGACGGAGGATAGCGAAGTTACGATTCGTGAACAACTTAATTACATTCTCCACCCAAGTTGCTATCTCAAAGTGCTCATACTGGCGAGGCATCTCATCCATCTCAACACTAAGACGGCTCAACACCCATGTGTGGTGTGACTCATTAAGCGCACCTATACCCCACCCTCTCCTTTGAGAGTGGTTGCCAGCAGCATTCAGCAAATGATTGCCCAAAACACCCATAAAGATACGGCCTGTGAAATCCACATGAAATGGCTCCACATAGCAAGGGTGTTTCTCTATCTTCGGAAATCTGTTGCTCATATTCCTTCAATCATCAACTTTCATTCATAGACCACAAACGAAGTACTATCTCGCCTGTCAATTGTGCATTATGAATTGTGAATTATGAATTTTCTCGTTCTTCTTCACGCTGTGCGATATACTGATCAAGGCGCTCAATGCAAGATTTTGTGATGGCAATACGGCCAGAACGCACGAACTGTAGCACACAACCCAGATCGTTGAGATAATTAAAATGCTCCAATACATCGCTTGTCACTCCGGTCTTCTCCACTGTGGTATAAGTAGGATTAACCTCAACGATACGAGCATCATAACGGCGTACAATACGGGATATCTCAGGGTTGGCCAGTACCATAGGTGTTGAGAGCTTGAGCAGAGATGTCTCAAGGATGAATATCTCATCATCGATAAAACAGTTGGCCTGAAGTACATCTATCTTCTTCTCTATCTGCTTGCACAACATCTCCGCCATCTCCTGCTTACAATAACAGGTGATGGTGTACTTGTGAACACCCGGAGTGCTGGATGAGCATACATTGAGCGACTCAATGTTGACCTGACGGCGAGTGAAGACTGCCGTTATCTGATTGAGCACACCGGCATAGTTCTCAGAATAAATGATGAGAGTGTAAAGGGTCAGACCCTCATGGTTGAGCAAAGAACCTTCCTGGCCAGCCGTTGAGCGACGAGCTACGGCATTGCGTGAGAAAGTCTCGTGCTGACCATCCACCTTCGTATCATCTGCCAAGGTCGCCTTACGCTGTCGTGCGAGATTCTTTTCGTACGAGTCGCGGTCTATCGAAGCGGCAGCTCGAACGGCTGCGTCAAATTTTTCTGTTTCGTTCATACTGTCACATTTGCCACAGGTGTTACAGTCACCACACTCTGCAGCTCCGTATTTTGTTTTCATTTACTTTACCTCCAACAACATCTCGTCCACATTACCTCCAGGAGGGGTCATGGGCAGAACATTATCTTCTTCCATCACAGCACACTGCAAGAGGAAAGGACCGTCGGTAGTCAGCATCTCATTGACAGCTGCATCCAAATCCTTACGATCCACCACAGTGCGACAAGGGATGCCGTAACCCTGAGCAATCTTCTCATAATCAGGGTTGAACATGGGTGTGAAAGAATAGCGCTTGTTGAAGAACATATATTGCCACTGGCGCACATTGCCCAGGTAGTTGTTGTTCAAGAGAATCATCTTCACCGGACATTGCTGTTCCATGATGGTGCCAAGTTCCTGAATAGTCATCTGGAAACCTCCATCACCGCAGAACATACATACGGTACGGTCGGGAGCACCAAATGTGGCGCCAATAGCTGCAGGGATACCAAATCCCATAGTACCACAGCCACCACTCGTTACCACCGAACGAGGTTTGGTAAACTTAAAGTAACGACAACCGAACATCTGGTTCTGGCCTACATCTGTCACAAGAATAGCCTCGTTGTTGGATGCCTCGCTAACCTTTCTTACCACTTCGCCCATCAGCAAAGGACCATCAGTGGGGTTCAACGCAGGATTGATAACCTTATTATACTCCTTCTCATCGTAAGGTTTGAATCCCTCTATCCATGAGTTGTGCGTTGCGCTGTCCACATACTGTGCAACCTCTGCCAGCGTCTGCTTACAATCGCCCAACACTGCCAGATCAACCTTTACATTCTTATTGATCTCAGAAGGATCAATGTCAAAATGTATAATCTTGGCCTGCTTGGCATAGTTCTTCAGATTGCCTGTCACACGGTCGTCAAAGCGCATACCTACGGCAATGAGCAGATCACACTGGTTGGTCATCACATTGGGGGCCAAATTGCCATGCATACCCAACTTACCCATATTCAGTGGGTGATCAGTAGGGGCAGCCGAAAGTCCCAGGAAGGTGGTACCAAAAGGAATCTGAGCTTTCTCACAGAGAGCAAGAAGTTCTTCGCGAGCATCTGCAAGTTCTACACCCTGACCTACGAGCATGAAGGGTTTCACGCTTTCGTTGATCATCTCAGCGGCCTTCTCGATAGCACCCTCTGCAGTAGCAGGAACAGGGTTGTAGCTACGGATGAAGTCAACCGTCTGAGGCTGATACTCAATCATGGCTGTTTGGGCATTCTTAGTGAAATCCAGAACGACAGGACCGGGACGACCGCTGCTGGCAATATAGAAAGCACGAGCTACAGCCCACGCGATGTCTTCTGCACGGCGGATCTGATAGTTCCACTTGGTGATAGGCTGGGTGACACCCACCACATCAACCTCCTGAAAAGCGTCTGTTCCCAGCATGGCTGCACCCACCTGACCGCAGATGACAACCATAGGGGTCGAATCCATCATGGCATCAGCCACACCAGTGATAGTGTTCATAGCACCAGGACCAGAGGTAACGATGGCACAACCCACCTTGCCACTCACACGAGCATAACCTTGAGCTGCATGAACGGCAGCCTGCTCGTGGCGAACAAGAATATGATTGAGTGTATTTTTATGATCAAAGAGTGCATCATAGGTTGGCATGATAGCACCGCCAGGATAACCGAAGAGTACATCTACCCCTTGATTTTCAAGGCTTCGCATCATAGCCTCTGCACCACTTATTAACTTAGAATTCATAATTCAAAATTCGTAATTATTCGTTCTCATAATCAACCTTTCAAAAAACACAATCGAAGTCTTTCGCAACCTTCAATTATGAATTGTGAATTGTGAATTATGAATTAGTCGATTATTCTCACACCACCCTTGTCAGCACTTGCTACAGACTGGGCATAAGCACGCAAAGCCTTGCTGACCACACGGTTGCGCTTGAGTGGTTGCTGAGGACGGGCGGCAAGTTCCTCATCGCTGAGCTTCACATTGATTGAGCGACTGGGGATATCAATAACAATGATGTCACCATCCTTAATCTTACCGATGTTACCACCACTGGCAGCCTCAGGAGAGATGTGACCGATACTCAAACCGCTTGTACCACCAGAGAAACGGCCATCGGTAATGAGAGCGCACTCCTTTCCCATGTGCATACTCTTGATATAAGAGGTAGGATAAAGCATCTCCTGCATACCGGGGCCACCCTTAGGACCTTCGTGCGTGATCACTACACAGTCGCCCTTCTTGACCTTGCCACCCAAAATGCCCTCACAAGCATCCTCCTGAGAGTCGAAGACCACAGCAGGACCTTCGAAGTGCCACAGTTCGGGAGCTACTCCGGCAGTCTTAACCACACAACCATCCTGAGCAATGTTACCGAAGAGTACGGCCATACCGCCATCCTTGGTATAAGCATGCTCTATGTCACGGATACATCCGTTCTCACGGTCGGTATCGAGGCTTTCCCATCGTGTATCCTGGCTACCCATCTTGGTAGAGAACTTACCGGCAGGTGCACTATGATAGATACGATCAGCCTCTGGATCGATAGTCTCTCCGGTTATACTGTATTTCTTGATATCTTCTCCCAAGGTAGCACCATTCACACGCTTGCAAGTGAGATCGAGAAGGTTACCCTTGGCCAACTCACCCATGATACCCAGGATACCACCGGCACGGTTCTCCTCCTGGATGCTATACTTCTGCCAGTTGGGAGCCAACTTACACAAGAAAGGCACCTTGCGACTGAGCTGGTCGATGTCGGTCATCTTGAAGTCAACACCACCCTCCTGAGCTACAGCAAGGAGATGAAGCACGGTGTTGGTAGATGCACCCATTGCGATATCAAGCGTCATGGCGTTTAAGAAGGCCTGACGGGTAGCAATGCTACGAGGCAATACCGACTCGTCGCCGTCTTCATAATATGCGAATGCATTCTTCACGATAATCTTTGCTGCATCCTTAAAGAGCTGAACACGATTAACATGAGTTGCAAGTATAGAACCATTGCCTGGAAGCGAGAAACCCAGGGCCTCGGTCAGGGAGTTCATGGAGTTAGCGGTAAACATACCTGAACATGCACCACAACCGGGACATGCGCTGTGCTCTACAACCTCCAGTTCCTCATCGCTCACGGTAGGATCACCACCCTTAATCATGGCTGTGATAAGGTCGGCATTCTCACCATTCACCTTACCTGCCTCCATAGGACCGCCACTCACAAAGACTGCGGGTATGTTGAGGCGCATAGCGGCCATCAGCATACCGGGAGTCACCTTGTCGCAGTTGGAGATGCAAATCATGGCATCTGCCTTGTGAGCATTGACCATGTACTCTACGCTGTCGGCAATGATGTCACGGCTTGGAAGTGAATAAAGCATACCATCGTGTCCCATAGCGATACCATCATCTACGGCAATGGTATTGAACTCTGCTGCATAGCAGCCTTGAGCTTCAATCTCAGCCTTCACAATCTGACCGATTTCATGCAGATGTGTATGACCAGGAACAAACTGGGTAAAACTATTGACTATAGCAATAATGGGCTTGCCAAATTGCTCACGCTTCATACCATTAGCCACCCACAGGGCACGCGCTCCTGCCATACGGCGACCTTCCGTGCAAACTGCACTCCTAAGTTGGTGTTTCATATCTTACTTCTTACCTTTTACTTAATGAATACCCATCCTTTTAAGAGGGATTGAACTGCAAAGTTACGAATTTACATTGACGAAAGCAAATAAATTACAAATTATTATCAATTCACAATTCATAATTCACAATTCATAATCAAATTGCATAGTTTCATCACCATTTAGCCCCAATTTTGCATGTACATTGTGAATTGTGAATTGTCCATTGTGAATTGTGAATTGTGAATTGTGAATTATGAATTACTTTTTCTTTTCTTCCAGCTTTTTCTCGCTTACCACCTTCACATCGAAGCCGATCTTCTTAAACTCCTTGGCGATCTTCTCCTGACTGCCTTTCTCTGCGTCATACTCTATGGTGACAGTCTGCTGTTCCAGATTGGTGCGGATGTTCTTTACGCCTTTAGCAAAGCGTACATTCTTTTTGATCTTGTTCTCACAGTTCTCACAGTGCATCTGGGGCGTAGGCTTTACAATCAATGTGCGGATATCCTTAGCACTCAATGAGGTTGTTGCTACGAGGGCAACCACAAATAAAAGCTTTTTCATATCGTTTAAATTTTCAATTTTCAATTTTCAATTTTCCATTTCAATTGGCCCTACATTTCAAACCTCACACCCACATATCCCATAGCACCATGCACAGGGCCCCAGATCATATTGGAGTCGAAGCCTGAGGCGAAGGGGTTGTCCGCCCTGACGATGGGATTCATGACATGGAAGTTCGTCAGGTTCTCGCCACCAGCATAGATGCTACCCCAGCGAAAGAAGCGCGATACCTGTGCCGAGAGTTGAGGGAAGGCCTTGTATTCGCGTGTCCACAACCCATCCAATTGTGAATCGTGCATTGTGAAGGTCGAAGAGCTCGGCGTAGCCAATTGTGAATTGTCTCCCGGGTCAGGCATTCGGCCAGGGCCATTCAACTGACAGGCCACATCGAACTGCCACAACTCCAGAGGCGTCTTGTAACTGGCCGTGAGCAAGCCCTTCCAGCGGCTGGTCAGGGGAGTTTCGCGCAACCGGCCGTCCTCGTAGGTGGTACGGACATGGTTCATACGCCATGCTGCCGTAAGTTCAAAACCAGGGAAGAAGGGATAGGTGGCATCCACCTGAAGGCAATGGCTGTAGGAGTTGCCATCGAGCGCATAGAACTTGATCTTGCCGCGCGTCTCCCTATCCACTATCAGCTGCTGCTGGAAATCCGTATAGTAGTAGTCGGCATTCACCTCCAACCGTCGTCCTGCGATGGGAATCTGAAACAGCAATGACATTCCCATGTTCCAGCTCTCCTCCTGCGGAACCTCCCTCAGCGCGGTGGCATCCCATGTCCTGCTGCTGGCCAACAGGTAGTGATATTCCGGCATGACATGGGGTGTGCGATAGCCCTTGCCGATGCTGGCACGCATGGTGAACCACTCTGCAGGCTTCCAGCGCAAGTGGGCACGAGGGGTGACAAAAGCACCATGCAGCGAACTGCGATCCGCACGAAGACCTGCCATCAATGTCAGTTTCTCGTCCAGCGTATAGGTGTATTGCGCATAGCCGCCGAAGGTTGTCTCGTCGGGGGTAAGGAAAATGTCAGTCACCTCGTGGGCAAAGCCGTCATGCTGAAGGCTGAGGCCTGCCGAAAGCTGGTGAAATGGCGTAAACTGCTCCTCAAACAGAAGCGAAGCATAGACATCCGTCTCCGCCACATCATAGAGCTTGTGTCCGAAGCGGTTGTCGGAATGTTGCTGACTGACGCTGGTGATGAGGGCTATGTTGCCGTCTTTCTCGGGATTGAAGATGTAGGCATTCTTCAGGTGCATGTCCCAACGCAGATTCTCGCTCTCCGTGGTATATCTCTCGGAGGGAGCAGGGAAGGCCTCTGGCAATGGAGCGTTCTTCACCTGTCCACCCTCCTTGTTGTCGTAGAGCATACTACCGCGAAGCTGCATGACATACTGAGGAGAGATGTACGAAAGGCGAAGCAAGCCATTGCCCTGCAGACCTTTCGGATCATCCATGAAGGCATCGCCGTTCATGTCGCGTTCCATCGTGCTTTGGTCGAAATGCAGCATGAATCCCCCACTCCACCGGCTGTCCTCACCACCTAGGTGACTGTTGCCATCCAGGTTCAGTTCGTGGCGCAGACGACTATCAACATAAGCATTGGCATGCATCGAAGCGGTGCTCTGGGGCTTCAGGTACTCGATGTTGATCTGCCCCGTCATGCTCTCGTAACCGTTCTTCACACTGCTAGCCCCCTTGCTCACCTGTATGCTCTGCATCCAGGTTCCGGGCACGAAGCCCAGGGCGTATGGCAAGGCAAGATTGCGGAAGGTGGGGATGTTCTCGGTCATCATCTGCACATAAGTTCCGCTCAAGCCAAGCAACTTCACCTGACGCACTCCGGTCGTGGGGTCGGCATAAGATACATCCACCGAGGCACTATTGGTGAAACTCTCGCCCAGGTTACAGCAGGCAGCCCTGATCAAGTCGCCCTTGCCTATCACCTCGCGGCTCTGTATACTGCCGTCATGGCGGCTTCTTCTCATGGCGCCCACGCTCACCTCACGCAAATCGCCCCCCTGCACACTATCTTCCTGTTCCTGTCCGTTCACGCTGGAGACGAAAAGCAACAACATCATCATGCACAATATCTGGCGTATATTTCCGAATTTGAAGTGCTGTACCATAGTCTTTCTACCTAAAACGATACAAAGGTACTACTTTTATGCGAATACAACAAACTTTTCCTATACATTATTAATAAATAGTCAACTAAGCATTCATAGTTAAGTTTTAGTTTTATTAGTTGGTCACGGCATTCCGTTCTCCTTCATCCTCAGGTACTCCTCGTAGCTCACATGCGCCTTCCTCTGCTCCTCGTAGGCCCGTTCTCGCTCCTGCTGCTCACGCTCCCTTTCCTCGGCCATGAGCCGCTGCCGCTCCATCTCCTTCGCCTGCCGTAGCGCTTTCTCCCTTTCGAAGTTGCGTGCCGTGGGGTAGTTGCCCTTCGCCTTCTGCTCGGCAGCCCTCTGGAGTAGCAGGTAGTCGTTCTTGCGCTGTCTCACCCACTGCCGGAGCAAAGCCCTCCAGTCGAATATCTCCGAACCGTCCTTGAGGCACCACCCTCGCGTCTCGTACTGGTCAAAGAACTCCTCCGCCTCAAAGCTCTCCACCTTCCTCTCGGCATGGTAGGCAATGACTTCCTTCAAGGTAGGAGGAGCAAACTGCAATGTGCGCGTGCGCATTACTGCTCTGCTCTGCTCATTCTTCTTTTCCATTTTCTTCTTTTTCTATAAAGGGGGTGTGGGGGGGGAACTTCTTTTCTTCTTTTGCTTTTCTTCTTTCAGCCTCGTTTCTGTTGTGGCCATTCGTCTGCCTGCCGGGGCATGTGTGGTGTGATGTGCTTGCATTGCGGTTGTCATTTTCTAAGTTGTGTACGCTGAAATATATTTACAGCGAACAGTGGCTGATCTGGTTCATTCTCTCGGTATATGGTTGCTTCGAAGCCCTGTGGTCCCTCGCCCTTGTCATACTTATGACTGACCCTTGCCATGCGTATGACTACGCTCGGTCATGCTTATGACGAGCGCGATCAGCAGTGAGGTGGTAACGGAGCATCTGGACTGCAACTGTGGAGAAGAAGCGCAAGGAGAAATCTTGACAGTCGTTGTGCTGTACATGCATAGTGCTCTTGCTCGCCATCCCGCCCTCTCTGTGACCCTACAAAGATACAACAGGAAAGGGCGAAATGCAAGAAACGGCATGTGGACTTATGTGGACCAAAATCAAAAGTCCACAAAATTCCACATGTTTTTACCCTGTAGTTGGGCAAGAAAGTAAGTTTACTCCCTGTTTATCTCACCACCTCGTGGCATAATTGGCGTTTGAACAAGGCATGGGCGTTGCTGAAACATGGTATATGCCGATGGTCATTCTCTCCTGTTCTTCTTACATAATCAAAACCCTCCACCCTCAACTAAATCCTCGGAAACCCCAGTAAATACTATGGGTTGAGGGGTGTTGAGGGTTGGAGCAACCCTCAACTGATATAAGATATTGTATTGCTGATAGTTATGCGAGAAAAGTTGAGGGTGGAGGGTTTGCGCAACAAGTTGGCAAGTATAAAACTGAGA